>JAITMP010000027.1 GCA_031277315.1 Zoogloeaceae bacterium
CAGCGCGCAACACCGCTCCAGCCGCCACGGCGGTGATTCGGTTCCTCGAACCAGTCAACCTTGTGTTGCCACAGCGCATCGAAATCCGTCAGGCCGTTGTGGGCGAGGATCGGCTGCCAGCGCGCATTGATGAAATCAGTCATCTATTTCTTTACGCGCAGCACATAGGTACGCCACTTGTCCCAATACTTGATGAAATCGGCATGGCCGATGATGTCGAGGCCGGCGGCGGCGAAATCGCGCTCGATGTCGGCGCGGGGACAGAGAAAGCGGTCGCGTGGGCGGTCGGCGCCGCGCTTTCGCGCCTTGCGCGCTGCTTTGCGTTGATGACGCCAGGCGCGGAAGTTGCCGTCGACCCAGAGCGAGACGATCACCGTGCCGGCGCTGACGCGGGCAAACTCCTTCAGCATCATCACGCGGTCTTCGCTCTGCTGGATGTGATGCAGCAGACGGATGCTGAAGACGCACTCGACGAAATTGTCCGGCAAGCCGGTGTCGAAGGCCGAGCAGCAGAAGGATTTTTCGATTCGCGCCGTCACATCGCGCGGCCGCAGTTCGAGGCCGGCGTCAATCATGGCCTGACTGTTGTCGGCGACATAAATCCGGCGCTGCGGCGCTTCGGTCAGCATGGCCCAGAAGCGCCCTGTGCCGCAGGGCAGGTCGAGCACCGAAGCGGGCCGTCCTGCCATGACAAGCGCCTTGCGCGCCATGCCGATCTCGCGCCAGGTCGACAAGCGGCGCCAGAAGCCGGTGTTGTGCTTGTGGAAATACTTCCGCGCGTGCTCGGGATCGTATTTCTCGGCAAACTCGTAATGCGGAGGGGACGTAGTCATGCGGAAACGACCTGATCGGATGCCCGTTATCATGCCATGAAACGGGCCGCCAAGAAAAAGGAAAAGGCCCGCAACTGTCTGCGGGCCTTTTGTGTGTCTGGTGGGCGGCACAGGGTTTGAACCTGTGACCCCTGCCGTGTGAAGGCAAGTAAAGGCTATTATTTTCAGCCTTCTCATAGAGGGGAAACCGTCAGTGACAGGCCCGAAATGTCACTGATTTGCACCAAATTGCACCGGAATTACACCGGGAAAAATCTATTCGGAATAATAAATCTACTTGAGTGACGGTACTATACCACCCATCACTGCCCACTCACGGCGTCGTACTGTCTCTCGCATGATGTTCCTGCAACCCGGAGTTGGTCAGCATACTCTCCGACTGCGACAAGCTCTCTGCTATGCCGGTCGAGCAGTTCGGCGAGCAGACTGATGGAACTTTGATTTTCGATACCCTCGACGCTGCCGACAGTTCCGGTATCGCCGGTGGCTTGGTTGGTGAGGAGGGCAAGCTGTTTGCGCAGCCGGTCAGCAGCAGCCCGAGCATTACTGGCATCAGCCCTGACTTTATCGCGTTCCTGATACGCATCGTCAATCGCTTTCTGGGCAGCTTGCGCCCGCAGTTGTTCGGTTTCTCTCGCCTCTGATTCGGCTTTCTGTGATTCCATCGCTACAGTGGCTCTGTAGGCTTCCAGATCGGCTCGTGCTGCCGATCCTCCAATTCGGTAAGCCGTCACTAGCAGAAAGACAAGAGAAGCCGCCACAGCGCCTATTTTTAGGATTGCGGGGTTCATGGCTTAACCACCCAAATCTGATTCCTGTCGTGATTTCTCCCGTCAAAGTGCAACCATGAGGGAGTGTAGGCAACATCCTCAAGCGTGGTCAGGTACGGAAACTCGCTGGGGTGAGAGAGGATGTAACTGTGCATTTCCTCTGGTGTCACATTGCGAGACTTACAGTCAAACGCCCCGCCGAACTTGTGCTGGCTTAAAGCGGCCCCGGTGGGGGTGTTGTAGTCACGAAGTCCGCTCTCTTTATACGCTCCACCGATGTGCCAGTTATTCACGGTGATCGGCCCGAATCTCTTTCTCAACTGATCGAGCGTTACCAGTGCTCGGGCCTGCAATAGCTCCCATGCTCTTTCGCCTCGGGCCGAATAAATGGCCGGAGTGACAAGTTCTTCAATGCGGAAGAATTCGGGGCGGTATGTGTTCATCGCGCTTGATGCAAAGCCCTTACCAGAGCAGGCAAGCCGTAAAGTGCAAACACCGCCAAAGTCCAGTAATACATGCGGCGCAAGACGGAGCTTTCCTTGAGCAACTCAAGTGCTTTCACAATCCATTCTCCTGCGTTAAAATCCATTCACTTCCTCTCCTTGACATGCCAAGGGGTCGAACAAGAAAGCCTCGATCTGTTTCAGCAGACGGGGCTTTCGCTTTTTCACCACCAGCGCACAGCCCATATGAGCGCGGCCATTCCACCCATGACAGCGGCAACGACATAGGCCGCGCCCACCATTCTGGCAAAACGATCAGCGCCTTTTGAATCCAGTTGTCCAGTAACGATCATCTTGATAAACTTCATCGCAGTTCGGCTCCATAGTTCGGTATGGGGTTGAAACAGAAAGCCCTTGGATGTTTCCGCATCCGGGGCTTTCGCTTTTTCATGCCGCCATTCTCAACCCTCGCAACCCTGCCCAAGGATTTTTCTTTACTCTGGCTTTCGCTTTATTGAAAATCTATCTCATGGGGAGAGGGTTATGTACCCGCCTTCGTTGTAACGATGGGGCGTACAACAGGGGAAAAAAGAAAACATCTTCTCCCGAACCGCTAACGATAATTGACACGCCGCGACATGAAAACTATAATTTACACATGGTCAAGGTAATTGAAAGCGAAACCTTCAAGGCGTGGATGCGCAACTTGCGTGATGATCGCGCCCGCGCCCGGATCGCATTGCGCTTGCGCAGACTGGAAGCGGGAAACGCCGGGGATGTGAAGTCGGTTGGCGATGGGCTTTCTGAATTGCGTATTGACTACGGCCCCGGCTACCGGGTGTATTTCATGCGGCGCGGAGCGATCCTTGTTGTTGTTTTGTGCGGCGGCGACAAGCGCACACAAGAAGCCGACATCAAAGCCGCGAAACGTATCGCGGCAGAATGGAAGGAGTAAATCATGGCCGAGAAATTTACCGCCTTTGACGCGGCGGAATATCTGGATAGCGAAGAAGCCATCGCAGCCTATATCGAGGCGGCACAGGAAGAAGCGGGGGATGATCCCTCCATCATGGCAATGGTGCTATCCGACATTGCGCGGGCGCGCAACATGAGCCAGCTTGCCCGTGACGCTGGATTAACGCGGGCCGGTCTGTACAAGGCGCTTGCGCCAGACGGAAACCCGCGCATCAGCACACTGCACAACATCGCCAAGGCGATGGGCCTCAAAATCACGCTGACCGTGGCGCATTAACGCGCCCTCACTCACCCGCCCCAACGCGCGACGTACCCGGCACAATCGTTGCTGGCAGATACCGCAAGCCCTGCTGTGTTGGCGTGGGGGTCATGATGCGCTTGGCCATATCCAGATAACGCGCCGCGATATTCGGGTCAAGCATTGCCTCTCCGACTTCCTGCGTTGCCCGGTCACGCGCCCCCATCCTTGCCGCCCCAAGCAGCGGCCCGGTAAATTTATTCACCAAGGGAATGCTGCCGAACAACAACTCCGTCAGCCTGGAATTAAGGAGCTTTGAACCCTCTAGATTCTGCGCCGTGTTGCTGCCCGCCGCCCGGCCAAGATTCTCCGCGTCTGTCGCCCGATCCATATCGCGCTGTGCGAGACGCAACCAATTCACATCCTCCGGCCCAAACAGTTTTTCAATGGCGGAAGAGCGGCGATTCAGCCAATTACCGTACTTCGCCGCCGACAGCTCCCCGCCCTGATTCGTGGCGCTCTCTAAAGCATCCGCAATCGCATACCGGGCCAAGGCATCCTTGGCTTCCGTCTCCCCCGGCAGCATTCTCAAAAACTGATCCATATCCGCTGATTGAGAGGCGCGGGAATTGAAAAACCGTCCCGGAATTTCCCCGCCCTGAATCTGCGGCAGGTTATCCGCGCCCTCACGGAACATGCCCATTGAAGGGCCGGTATTGAAGCGCCCCATCTCCTCGCCATACATCCGTCGTGCGGTTTTCAGAAATTCAGCCGCCTCGGGAGACATCATGCCGGTGTATTGACGCGGGTCACGCGATTGTGTTATGGTTCTTCCAGCGGTGGAGAGGTGATTGCCCTCCCCGGCAATGCTGGCAGTGTCGATAGTCTTGCCAGCGCCGCTCAAGGCCCCGGAAACGGGGCCTTTGTCATTCCTGAACGCTGTAAGTAACCAAGTCCTCGGGTCGCCTTGCCAATCAAGGCTAACAACACCGCGATCATCAGCGGCGTTATTCAAAATCAAACGGTTCGCGCCGCTTTTACTCGGATCGACTCTCAACTCATCAAGCAACCCCTGTAGGTCTTCCAGCGCCTCTGGATGGAATCGCTCAAGTTTTGAAACGCCATAACCATCACTGGCCCCCGTGCCCGGCTTTCCGTACACGAGACTGATTGGTTGCCCCACTTGCGCATGCGAAACGCCACCAGGAACTTCTCCCGTTCCGGTTCGTAGCAAGTGCGCAACCGCATTTTTAGGATCACCCGCCAAGTTCCCATACACCGGCCCCCATGGGCCTTGTCCCGTTACTTGAAATGCCCGCTGGCCGCGTTCCAGTGCCGCTTGCTCCGCTTCATTCAGTAACGATTTGACGGAAGACAAAGCCGCTGCCGCTGTTCTATCCGTCCCGGCAGAATCCGCCGCCGCATTGCCGATGATCTTTCGTATCGCGTCGAACTGATTGAACGGCACATTCTGTCCGCCCAGCGGATGTTCGGCCAGCATCAAAAGCGGTTTCGGAATGTACTGCTCTGGGACACCGGGGTAAAACTGGTCAATCACTGACTGAACCGCATTCCTGCCTGGTATCCCGATTGACGCAGCGGACAATTCAGGCGAGTTGTAAAGAGCGCGGATTTCCCCCTTGAGCGCATCCCGCGCCGCCGCCGCTTCCCGCCCAATCACATCTCCCGCCAAGTCAGCCGCTTCAATGCGCGTCATGCCGCTGGTGGGGGCTACCCCGTCTATCGCCGCCAGCCGCGCCGCGTTCTGCGCCGCCTCGCGCTCCGTCAGCGGCCCGTAGTTGCGGTTCACCAACGTCCGCTCAAGCTGGCTCATGCCCTGATTATTCGCCGCCTGCGCCGTCGTCGGCATCGACCCCGGCACAAGCTCGATATTCCCCGCCCGGATTCTTGCCGCCAGTTCCTCGGGCGAAATGCTCCCGGCCTCGGCGAGAACCCGTCCCGCCCGCCCCGCCTTGCCCGCCAGCGCCTCACGACCCGCCTGAATCAGCCTGCTACCTCCTGCGCCGACAAGCTCCGCCGCAGGTGCCAGCGTTGCCCCTATAGCCGCATTCGTCAGCAAAGAATCATCGTCCGTCCGCGTCCCATAGACCGCCCCTTGCGCTGCCCCCAAACCCGAGGCTGCCGCCAGTGACTTCATCCGCTGCCCGCCCCGCCACAAATCATTGATCTTTTTTGCCGCCGCAACCTGCCCCGTGCCGGGAACGAAAGCGGTTGCAATGTCGCCAATAACGCGGCCTGCGCCCGCCGCCGCATGTGGGCTGGTGGAATGCTTGCGTCATGTGCAATCGCCACGCTTGGCGCTGGTGGGACGGCAAATACTGGTCGTGGGGAGTATTCAATCACGAGGATAGTAGCGTTGCGCAGCAACTCGCGCGGAAGAAAGCTGCTTGTCAATCCGAGATAAAGTGGAGCGGCCACTACCCCAAGAACGCCCGTGTGCCGAGAGTTGATCCGGGGAAGATGTGATGAGTGCATTATTCACATTCGTGGTTATAGTAAGCATCATGATTGCAGTCTGCGTTATTGGATTATGTGTCGGCGCATGGATGCTTGTTACTGGTGTTGTTACTGGTGTTGCTACGGCGGTTTCTGAAAAAATCAAAGGCAAGTAGCACCATGCTCACCCGTCAAGAATTCTGTGTTGCAATGAAAGTCAGCGAATCCACCGTTCGCCGCTGGGAAATCGACGGCCTCCCCTATACTCCGATAGGCAATAGGGGAAAACGCTACGACCTCGACGAATGTAAAATCTGGCTAAAGGGGAGGGCATGTCACACTGGATCGACAAAGAGGGCCGTAGGCACGTCTCCGTCATGGTCAGCGGTCAGCGCGCTCACCGCCGTTTGCCGGAGGGGGCAACTGCGCGTGATGCCAAGCGGCTAGACGCAGAGCTAAGAAACGCGCTCGGACGTGGCCGCTCCCCCTCCATCCCGAACGATCCGCCCCTGATTGATCTGCTTGCGTCCTACATCGACAATGCGCGGGTCACATTGAGAAGCCCCGAAACAGCCGAGTATCACGCCCAAAGAGCAGCACCGTGGGCAGAGAAGTACCGAGCCAGCGAAGCCGACCAATGCGCTGCACACATGGTCAAAGACATGCTCGGAAGCTACAAACCAGCCACCATCAATCGAAGCCTCGGCACAATCAAAGCCGCCCTGACCCTCGCATGGCGAGAGCGAAAAATAGCCGACAACTACGGGGCCAGAATCAAACGCATTCCAGAGCATAACGAGCGCCACGAATACCCGACAATAAAAGCCGTGCATGCCATCACCGCCCATTGTGGAATGCAAGCCCAAGCCGCAATCTGGATGGCGCTGCTGACAGGGGCGAGGAGGGGAGAGGTTTGCAAAATAGACCCCTCCTTACATGTTCACGGAAACAGACTCGATATCCCGTCCAGTCACACAAAAACCCTGCGTGTAAGAAGCCTCCCCATCATCGCCCCCATGCGGCCTTGGCTCAAACACTTCCCGCTCACGATTACCGTCGATGGCGTCAAGTCAGCATTCAGGCGAGCGCGGGAAAGGGCAGGGTATCCAACCGTCCGCTTCCACGATCTTCGTCACGCCTGCGCCTCATTGTTGATTGAAGCAGGCGAAGACCTCTACGCAATCGGAGAAGTGCTCGGACATACCCAAGTGCAGACGACAAGACGCTATGCCCACCTGCAACTCAAGCGAAAACGCGAAGCACTCGACAAGATTGGCAAGGCGGTTACTGCCAAAATTACACCGGAAAGTGCACCGGAAAAGAAAAAGAGGTTAGCGAAATGACGCTAACCACTTGATTTTACTGGTGGGCGGCACAGGGTTTGAACCTGTGACCCCTGCCGTGTGAAGGCAGTGCTCTACCGCTGAGCTAGCCGCCCATTTTTAGCTGCTCGTTTGGGAGGCGCGCATTCTCTCATGGGGGCCGTTTTCGGTCAATTTCCCCCGCCAACAGCACGCTTTCCGTCTTCAGGCGCCAACCCGGTTTCAACAGGCGCGCGCGGCTGCGCATGCGCTTCGGGCAGGGGTTATACTCGCCACGCGGCAATTATCCATGCTTTGCGGAGGGGATATGGTCAGCGTTCTGATTCTCGGGTTGATCGCGGTGTGCGTCGTGTATTTCGTTCTGATCTACAACAATCTGGTGGAGATCAAGCACAACGTCGCCAAGGCTTGGGCCAATATCGACGTGCTGTTGAAGCAGCGCCATGACGAATTGCCGAAGCTGGTGGATACCTGCAAGCAGTACATGAAATACGAGCAGGAAACGCTGGAAAAAATCATCAATGCCCGCGCCCGCGTGGCCGATGCGCGCGAGACGCGCAATCTGGGGGCGCTGGCTTCCGCCGAAGGGGCGTTGCGCGCCGGGCTTGGCAATCTATTCGCGCTGGTGGAATCCTATCCCGAGCTGAAAGCCGACGAGCAGTTCATGCATTTGCAGGCGCGCATCACCGGGCTGGAAAACGCCATTGCCGACCGGCG
This sequence comes from Zoogloeaceae bacterium, assembly GCA_031277315.1. Taxonomy (GTDB): domain Bacteria; phylum Pseudomonadota; class Gammaproteobacteria; order Burkholderiales; family Rhodocyclaceae; genus Desulfobacillus. The sequence goes on from JAITMP010000027.1 coordinate 7,756, forward strand.
CGAGTTCTACAACGAATCGGTCAACATCAACAACGTGCGCATCCAGCAGTTTCCGGATCTGATCGTCGCGCGCCTGTTCAACTTCACGCCGCAATCGGCGCTGCGCTTCGCTTCCAGCGAAGTGACGGACGTTGATATCGCCAGGCAGTTCGACTGAACGCTGCGGAGTTGCCGCAATGCCGCTGCGCTTGCGCGACGGTTACGTCAATCTCATCACGTCCGCGAGCCATCTGCTGTTGCTGCTGGCGGCGGCCCGCATTAATGAGCGCCCGGCGTGGATCGTCTGCGGCGCGCTCGTCGCCGTCATCAGCTTTTTCGCGTGGATGGGCAATTTCCGCCGCGGGCGCGCCATCGCCAATGTGCCGACATCGAAAATCGGCTCCGCGGCGCGGGGTTACGTCGAAATTTATGGCCGCGCCGACGGCAATCACGATCTCGTCTCGGCCAAGGTTGGCAGCCTGCCCTGCGTCTGGTTTCGCTGCAGAACCTTCCGCAAGGTTGAGGGCATGGAACCGCCGAGCAACAATTGGCGGCAGATCGACTACGCGGTGAGCGACACCCTGTTCGAGGTGGCCGACGACAGCGGCCGCTGCATGGTGGATCCCGATGATGCGGAAGTCATTGCCACGCACCGCCGCACCTGGCGCGAGGGCGATTACAAGTATGTCGAGGATCAACTGTTCAACACCGACAGCATTTATGTGCTGGGGGAATTTCAAACCATAGGCGGGGCCTACGGGCCGCTCAGCGCCAGCGAGGATATCGCCGCGCTGCTGGCTGAATGGAAGCGCGACCGCGTGACGCTGCTGAAAAAATTCGACCTCGACGGCAACGGCGAGATCGATATGCGGGAGTGGGAACTGGCGCGCAAGGCCGCCGCGCGCGAGGTCGAGAAGCAGCACCGCGAACTGCGCCAGCAGCCCGGCGTGCATGTGATGCGCAAGCCGGCTTCGGGCCGCCTGTTTCTTATTTCCAATCTGTCGCCGCAGCAGTTGAGACGCAAATATCTGCTCTGGGGCGCGCTGCATCTGGGCATTTTTTTCGTCAGCCTTGCCGCGCTGATCCGGTTCGGCATCGTCCAGGGATGGACGTGAAAACGGGCGTGGAGGAACGGGCGCGGGGGAATGATAGAATCGCGGCCCATGAATGAACTCGACAAATCCTTTGAACCCGGCAACATAGAACGCCGCTGGTACGCCTTCTGGGAGGACAGCGGCAGCTTCGCCGCCGGCCTCGATCCCGCGCAAGCAGACAATTTCTGCATACTGCTGCCGCCGCCGAATGTTACCGGCACCTTGCACATGGGCCATGCCTTTCAGCACACGTTGATGGATGTGCTGACTCGCTACCATCGCATGAAGGGCGACAACACGCTGTGGCAGCCCGGCACCGATCATGCCGGCATCGCCACGCAGATCGTGGTTGAACGCCAACTCGATGCCCAAGGCGTTTCCCGTCACGATCTGGGCCGCGAAAAATTCATGGCGAAAGTCTGGGAGTGGAAGGAATATTCCGGCAACACCATCACGCGCCAGATGCGGCGGCTGGGCGCGTCGCCGGACTGGTCGCGCGAACGTTTCACCATGGATGCGGGGCTGTCGAAAATCGTCACCGAGACGTTTGTCCGCCTCTACAACGAAGGGCTGATCTATCGCGGCAAGCGCCTTGTGAACTGGGATCCGGTGCTGCGCACCGCCGTTTCCGATCTCGAAGTGGTGAGCGAGGAAGAAGACGGCTCGCTGTGGCATATCGCCTATCCATTGGCAGGTGACGCAAACAAGGGCGGCGGAAGCCTGATCGTCGCCACCACGCGCCCCGAAACCATGCTCGGCGACACCGCCGTGATGGTGCATCCCGAAGATGAACGTTACCAGCACCTGATCGGCAAGACGGTGAAGCTGCCGCTGTGCGACAGGAAAATTCCGGTCATTGCCGACGACTACGTGGATCGCGAATTCGGCACTGGCGTGGTCAAGGTGACGCCCGCGCACGATTTCAACGACTACGCGGTCGGCCAGCGCCACAAGCTGCCCATGCTTTGTGTCCTCACGCTGGATGGAAAAATCAACGATGAAGCGCCGGCAAAATATCGCGGTCTGGATCGTTTCGAGGCGCGCAAAGCCATCGTCGCCGATCTCGAAGCGCAAGGGCTGCTGGTCAAGACCGACAAACACAAATTGAAAGTGCCGCGCGGCGACCGCACCCACGCCGTCATCGAACCCATGCTCACCGATCAGTGGTTTGTCGCCATGAGCAAGCCGGGTAAAAACGGCAAGAGCATCACGCAACAAGCCCTTGAGGTTGTCGCCTCCGGCGAGATTCGTTTCGTGCCGGAAAACTGGGTGAACACCTACAACCAGTGGCTCAACAACATTCAGGACTGGTGCATTTCACGTCAACTGTGGTGGGGCCACCAGATTCCGGCCTGGTACAGTGAGAACGGCAAATGCTATGTCGCCCACGACGAAGCGGAGGCGCATGCGCTGGCGGCGCGGGACGGCTGCACCGGCAAGCTGAGGCGCGACGAGGATGTGCTCGATACCTGGTACTCCTCCGCGCTGTGGCCGTTTTCCACGCTGGACTGGAGCGCCGACGAAGCGGAAAACGCGCATAACGATTTTCTCAAACGCTACCTGCCTTCCTCGGTGCTGGTCACCGGCTTCGACATCATCTTCTTCTGGGTGGCGCGCATGGTCATGATGACCAGGCACATCACCGGAAAAATTCCGTTCAAACACGTTTATGTGCACGGCCTGATCCGCGATGCCGAAGGCCAGAAGATGTCGAAATCCAAAGGCAATGTGCTCGACCCCATCGACCTCATCGACGGCATCGACCTCGACGATCTGGTGAAAAAACGCACCACCGGCCTGATGCGGCCGCAGGATGCGCCCAAAATCGAAAAACGCACGCGCAAGGAATTCCCCGACGGTATTCCCGCCTTCGGCGCGGACGCGCTGCGTTTCACTTTTGTCTCGCTCGCCAGCCCGAGCCGCGACATCCGCTTCGACATGCAGCGCTGCGAGGGCTACCGCAATTTTTGCAACAAGCTGTGGAACGCCACCCGCTTCGTGCTGATGAACTGCGAGGGGCAGGATTGCGGTTTTTCACGCGCCGGCCCGGAGGCTTGTAACGCCGATTGGCTCGATTTCTCCGCCGCCGACCGCTGGATCGTCAGCCGCCTGCAACGCGCCGAAGCGGAACTGGCGCAGCACTTCGCCGACTACCGCTTCGATCTGGCCGCGCGCGCCCTCTACGAATTTATCTGGGACGAATATTGCGACTGGTATCTGGAGTTGGCCAAGGTGCAGATTCAGACCGGCGCGCCGGCGCGGCAGCGCGCCACGCGGCGCACGCTGGCGCGTGTGCTGGAAGCAACGCTGCGGCTGGCCCATCCGCTGATTCCCTTCATCACCGAAGAACTGTGGCAGAAGGTGGCGCCGGTCGCCGAACGGCAGGGCGTGAGCATCATGCTGCAAGCCTGCCCGGCGGCCGACCTGTCGCGCATCGACGAGCGGGCCGAGGCCGACATCGCGTTGCTGAAAAATCTCATCAACGCCTGCCGCAGTCTGCGCGGCGAAATGAATCTCTCGCCGGCGCAGAAAGTGCCGCTGCTGGTTGCCGGCGATCAAAACCGCGTGACGGCGTTTGCGCCCTACCTTGCCGCGCTCGCCAAGCTGTCCGAGGTCACGGCGGTCGGCGCCGATCTGCCGGCGGGCGACGCGCCGGTGCAGATCGTCGGCGATTTCCGTCTGATGCTGAAAATCGAAATCGACAAGGCGGCCGAGAAAGAGCGGCTGACGAAGGAAATCGCCCGCGTCGAAAACGAAATCGCCAAAGCCCAAGCCAAGCTCGGCAACGCCGGCTTCGTCGAACGCGCTCCCGCCGCCGTGGTGGCGCAGGAGAAGGAACGGCTGGCGAATTTCGGCGCGCTTGCCGACAAGTTGCGGGCGCAACTCGCCCGGCTGTAAGCGTGGACGCCGCCGCTTTTTCGTTCTTTTCTTCTTCGCTGACACGAACATCCGCGCTACGCCGCCACGGCGGCGCGGCGTGAAGCCGACGTGAGGCCGGCGTGAGACATCTGCTGCGCGCGCTCGGGCAGCGCAATTTTCGCGTCTATTTCATCGGCCAGAGCGCCTCGCTGGTCGGCACCTGGATGCAGCAGATCGCGCTGGCCTGGCTGGTCTATCGTCTGACCGGCTCGCCTTTCATGCTTGGTCTGGCGAATTTCGTCGGTCATATTCCGATTCTCTTTCTCGCGCCGCTCGGCGGACTCTGGGCTGACCGTTTCGACCGCCGCCGCGGCATGCTGGTCACGCAGACCTTGTCGCTGCTGCAAGCCGCCGTGCTGGCGGGGCTGACGTTCGCCGGTTTGATCGAAGTCTGGCATCTGCTTCTCGCGGCGGCTTTTCTCGGCGTGGTGAACGCCGTGGATACGCCGCTGCGCCAATCCTTCCTGCTCGAACTAATTGAGTCGCGCGACTACCTGCCCAATGCCATCGCGCTGAATGCGCTGATGATGAACGCTTCGCGCCTGATCGGCCCGCCCATCGCCGGCGTCGTGCTGGCGCTGGCCGGCGAAGCCTGGTGCTTCACGATCAACGCCCTTTCCTATCTGGCGGTAATGGCTTCGCTGCTGGCGATCCGCGCGCGCAGCCTGCCGCGCGCGCCGCACGCCGCCGGCTGGCTGCACGGCCTGAAGGAGGCGGCGCGATTCGCATGGGATTTTCTGCCGAGCCGCAACATGCTGGCGCTGGTGGCGCTGGTCAGTTTTTTCGCCAACCCTTACGCTTCGCTGATGCCGGTTTTCGCCCGCGACATCTTCGCCGGCGGCGCCGATCTGCTCGGTCTGCTGGTCGGCGCCAGCAGCGTCGGCGCGGTGACCGGCGTGTTGTATCTCGCCGCGAGACGGCATCTCGCCGGGCTGGAAGGAATGACGCCGATTGCCGCTGGCTGCGCCGGCATCGGCCTGCTGATTTTTTCCCAATCGCACTGGATCGGGCTGTCGCTCGCCATTCTGCCGCTGATCGGCTTCGGCATCATGGTCAACACCGCTTCCGCCAACATGATTCTGCAATCGGTGGTGCCCGATCACTTGCGCGGCCGTTTGGTGAGCTTTCACGTTGTCGCTTTCCTCGGCGTCGCGCCGCTCGGCCATTTCGCCTCGGGTTGGGTGGCGGAACAGTTCGGCGCCCGCGTGGCGCTGGCCATCGGCGGCATCGTCTGCCTGCTCGGTGCCGCCTGGTCGCAAGCCCATCTGCATCGTCTGCGCGCCGCGCTTGAACCGCTTTACGCCCGGCATAAATAAATAAAAAGCCGGAGGGGTTCGCCCTCCGGCTGTGCGCCGCGCCGCAGCGTGGTTTAAAAAACAGGGCTTAGAACTTTATGCCGTATGCGATGCCGAGCGAATCCTGATACATCTTCAGATTGGCTTCGGCAGCTCCCGGCGGAAAGAGCGGAACGGAACCGGAACCCTTCACTTTCTTGCTGAAGGCGTGCATGTAGGCCACTGTCAGTTCGGAGGAGGGGGACACGGCCCAGGTGGCGCCCAGCGTCAGGTGTTTTTCCACCACGCCCGGTGCGATCATGTTGAACAGGGTTTCGTTTTTCGGCACCGGCTGCCGCGTGGTGCTGAAGCCGGCGCGCAGGGTCAGCGCGTTGCTCCAGGCGTAGCTCACGCCCAGCTTGTAGACCGTCATGTCGCGCCAGCCGAAGCCGGGGCCGTTATCGCTGCCGAGGGGATTGCCGGCAAGCAGCCGGGATACCGGATTCGCGATGGAATCAACGCTGCCGTAATTGATGCGCTGGATGTCGGCGGCGAGGGTCAGCTTCGGCGTCGCCTTGACGGCAATGCCGATGCCGTAGTTTTCCGGAATATCGAACTCGCCCTGATTGGCGAACAGGCCCCGGTATTTCTTGAACTTGCCCATCCAGGTGCGCGACTGGTAAGTGGCGCCGACGGTGACGGCATCGGTGAGGTTGCCCGTGTAGCCGATTTTGACGCCCCAGCCGGTGGAGGAATCCTTGCCCTCATCGTTGAAGCGGGCGGGATCCATCGAAGAAGCGACGAAACCGTCCAGACCCTTTAGCTCGAAAGTCTGATACACCAGATTCACGGACGCGCCGATGGCGTGATCCTGGTTGAGCTTCCAGGCGAAGGTCGGCGCGATGAACAATTGCTCCATGTTCATGCTGGTTTTCTTTCCGCTAAAACCATTGAACAGGGGAATGCCGCCGTTGCCGTAAGTCGTATTCATGCCGCCGTTGCCGTACACGCTGACGCCGAGCGCCATGCTCGGGTTGAGCATCTTGTTGTAGCCGAACTCGGGGATGAAAAAGTTTTTCTTGCCGCTGCCGTTAAACTTGCCCGTCACGCCGGGCATGGCATTCACGGGAACCAGTTCCGAATCGCGGATTGGCCTGAACCAATCGAGGCCGGCATCGAGCCGGTCGCCGACGAAGGCCATGCCCGCCGGATTGGTGGCGGCGGCGAGCGCGTCCTGCGGCAGGGCGATGCCGACGCCCGCCATGCCTTTCGCTTTGATGCCATAGCCGTGTGAGAAATAGCCGTTGGTCGCCAGCGCCATGCCGGGAAGCATCGCGCCGGTTATGCCGGTGATTGCCAGCGCACCCATCAGTTTCTTCATTTCAGTCTCCTCCGTTTTCGTTTTTAAAGTTACACGAACAAACACACATCCGATTCCTGCGCCACCGGCAGGAAGGTCGCGGCCCCGGCATAGTCGACGCCGTCGATGAAATCGTCATGGCTGAAGCCGAACAGCTCCACCGTCATCTGGCAGGCGATCAGCTTGACGCCGGCTTCCTGCGAGAGCGAACGCAACTCCCCGATCGTCGCCACGCCGTTGTTCTTGATGGTCTGCTGCATGAGCTGCGTCGCCACGGCTTCAAAGCCGGGAATGCCCGCCTGCACGAAATTCGGAATGTTCCAGTTGATTCCCTTGAACCAGTCCGGCCCGAAAGGCATCTTCATCGGCATGCCGGGGTTGCCGAGCGGGCTGACCTTGAGCCCGCCGATGTCGTGCTTGAGCAGATTGAGTCCGTAGAAGGTGAAAAAGATGCTGACATCCCAGCCGAGCGCGGCGGCGGTCGAGGCGAGGATGAAGGGCGGATAAGCCCAGTCCAGCGTGCCCTTGGTGGCGATGATCGACATCGAGGGCGTTTTGGCGGCTTTCAGTTCTTCGAGCTTTTGCGGCAGGATTTCGTCGAGGCGCTGCCGGATCAGCGCATCCAGCGCCGCTTGGTCGGTAGGCATGTTCATTGTTGTCTCCCTGTCGTGCAAGGACGGCAGCAAAGCGGGTTTCCCCTGCCGTCTTGAAGTAGATAATAATGTGCTAATGCAGCTTCGTCTGCCAGTTGAATCTTCTTATCGGCCCATATCGGGCGTGTATGTTGCGCCGCGAGAGCGTTACGAGGGGTCACGAAAGGGGCCACGAGGAGGGGGCACGAAGGGGTCACGAAGGGGGCCGCGCAAAAAAAGCGGCCCGGATGCCCGGGCCGTTTTTCTTGAACCTGATCTGATTTATTTCCGCTTGATGTAGAACTCGAATTCCTTGCCCTTTTCGGCGGACGATAGCAGTTCGTTGCCGGTCTGCTTGGCGAAGGCGGCGAAGTCTTTTACCGAGCCGGGGTCGGTGGTCATGATGCGCAGCACCTGGCCGCTGCCCATGTCCGCCAGCGCCTTCTTGGCGCGCAGGATAGGCAGCGGGCAATTCAATCCTTTGGCATCCAGTTCCTTGTCAAAATCCACGATTCCTCCCAAGAGTGATCCGATGTGATCTGATTCAAACCCGCCTGCCGCTTGAGCAAAGCGAAACCTGTTACAGACGGCGAATATACGTTCGCCCTGTTTCCGGCGCAACCCGTCAAAGCCGGAAACGGCATCGAATTTTCTTTTCGCGCCATTAGGGTCTGTTCATAGAGCCTGTTCATGCTCTTTTCGCGGCTGCGCATGCCTGCCGCCGGGCGGGGACACCCCTGCGTGCCCCCTGCGTACCCCCTCGCGTACCCTCCGTGGGCCGGGGAAAGCGAAATCAGCTAAAATTCCGCTTCCAAAACACAGCGGGAGAATCCCCATGTCCACGGCATCCATGGCCGACCGCGACGGCTTCATCTGGTACGACAACAAGATCGTGCCCTGGCACGAAGCGACGACGCACGTGCTGACCCATTCCCTGCACTACGGCCTGGCCGTGTTCGAGGGATTGCGCGCTTACAAAACTGACGACGGCACAGCCATCTTCCGCCTCAGGGAGCACACCGACCGGCTCTACAACTCGGCGCACATCTACATGATGAAGATTCCCTACGACAAGGAAACCGTGATGGCGGCGCACCGTGAAGTGGTGCGCGTGAACAAGCTCGATTCCTGTTACCTGCGGCCGATTGCCTTCTACGGCCCCGAAAAGCTGGGCGTCTCGCCGAAAGGCGCCCGCGTGCACGTCGCCATCGCCGCCTGGCCTTGGGGCGCGTATCTGGGCGAGGACGCGCTTGCCAATGGCATCCGCGTCAAGACCTCCTCCTACGCGCGCCACCACGTCAACGTGTCGATGTGCCGCGCCAAATATTCCGGCACCTATGCCAATTCGATTCTCGCCAATCTGGAGGCGACCGAGCACGGCTATGACGAGGGGCTGCTGCTGGACGTGGACGGCTTCGTCGCCGAGGGCGCCGGCGAAAACCTGTTCATGGTCAAGGACGGGCAGATTTACGAGCCGGAAATCGCCTCGGCGCTGGTCGGCATTACCCGCGCCACGGTGATTGATCTGGCGAAGGAACTCGGCCTCGAAGTGCGCGCCAAGCGCCTCACCCGCGACGATCTCTACATCGCCGATGAAGCGTTCTTCACCGGCACCGCCGCCGAGATCACGCCGATCCGCGAAGTCGATGGCCGCATGATCGGGGCCGGCAAGCGCGGGCCGGTGACGCAGAAAATACAAAACCTGTTTTTCGACGCGGTGAATGGCCGCTCGCCCTCCCGCAAGGGCTGGCTCACGCCCGTCGCCTGAATCGCATAGCATAAGGAGGTTCGCATGAGCGAAGTCAAAGTCACCGCGCAGGATCTGCCCCTGCACTGCCCGCGCTCCAGCGATCCGCTGTGGGCGCGCCACCCGCGCGTGTTTCTCGATCCGCTGAAAACCGGCGCCGCCGTCTGCCCGTACTGCGGCGAGCGCTACACGTTCGCGGGCGAAATGCCCACGGGACATCACTGAGGGGCATCACTGAGTTTTCCCTTTCCGGCGAAGCGCCCATGAGCGGACGCGGCCGGCAAGGGACGGCGCCATGAACTATCTGATCGTCGCCCCTTCCTGGATCGGCGACACCATTCTCGCGCAGCCGCTGTTTGCGCGGCTGCATGCGCGGCATGCCGGCCTCGCGCTTGATGCGTTCGCGCCGGCCTGGGCGGCGCCGGTGCTGGCGCGCATGAACGAGATCCGCCGCGTGATTCCGAATCCGTTTGCTCACGGTGAATTGAATCTGGCCGGCCGCTGGCGCGCCGGTCGCGCGCTGGCGCGGGAAGGTTATGACGCCGCCATCGTGTTGCCGAACTCGTGGAAGTCGGCGCTGCCGCCTTTTTTCGCCGGCATCCCGCAGCGCATCGGCTTCAGGGGCGAAGCGCGCCACATTCTCCTTAACCGCATGCGGCGGCCCGACGCACTGGCGCCGGCGCTGCCGCAACTCGCCCAGCGTTACGCCCTGTTGGCCGAGGATGACAACGTCACAACGCCGGCGCCGCTCGCCGCGCCGCGTCTGCGGGTCGACGACGACAGCGCCCGCGCCACCTTGCGCGCGCTCGGCCTTGATCCCGCCGCCGCGCCAATCGTCTTTTGCCCCGGCGCCGAATACGGCCCGGCCAAACGCTGGCCGGCGGCGCACTTCGCTGAACTGGCGCGCCGCCTGGCGGCGGACGGCATGCCAGTCTGGATCGTCGGCTCGGCCAAGGACGCGCCGGTCGGCGACGAAATCGCGCAACTGTCCGGCGGCCTCGCCCGCAATCTGTGCGGCCGCACCGATCTCGATCAAGCCATTGACTTGCTCTCCCGCGCGCGTCTGGTCGTCAGCAACGACTCCGGCCTGATGCACGTCGCCGCCGCGCTTGACCGTCCGCTGGTGGCGCTCTACGGCTCATCGAGCGCCGTCTACACGCCGCCGCTCTCGCCGCGCGCGCGCCTCGTCAGCCTCGGCCTCGAATGCAGCCCCTGCTTCAAGCGCGAATGTCCGCTCGGACATTTCAAATGCCTGAACGACCTGATGCCCGAGCGGGTGCTGGACGAAATCCGGAAAGCCCTGCCATGACCATGCGTTTTTTCGCCACGCCGCAGGATGCCGAAGCCGCTTTCTACGAGGCGCTGGAACGCGCCGATCTCGACGCCATGATGGCGACCTGGGCCGAGGACGAGGACGTGCTGTGCGTCCACCCCGGCGGTGAACGCATCGCCGGCTTCGCCGCCGTGCGCGAAAGCTGGCGGCGGATCTTCGTCGGCGGTCCGCGCATCAGCGTGCGCCTGTCCGGCGCAGCGCAGCGGCAAGGCATTCTGCTCGCCCTGCGCAGCGCGCATGAACATTATTCCCTGCCGGGCGAAACACGGCCACGGCTGCCGGTGATCGCCAGCCACGTCTACGTGCGCGGCCCGCGTGGCTGGCATCTGCTCTCCCGCCACGCTTCCAGCGCGCCGGCGCCGCCTGCCGGCGACGTTCCCACCGTGCTGCATTGAAAACATCCTGCGACAATGCGGCCATTTTTTCATCGAGACACGCGCCATGCTCATTCCCGCTCCTGAAATCTTCAAGGCTTACGACATTCGCGGCATCGTCGACAAAACGCTGACGCGCGATTCCGTCCATGCCATTGGCTGCGCCATCGGCTCCGAAGCGCGTGAAAGAAACGCCGGCGCCATCGTTGTCGCCCGCGATGGCCGCCTCTCCAGCCCGGCGCTGGCGCGCTCGCTCGCGGACGGCCTGCGCGCCAGCGGCGCCGATGTCGTCGACATCGGCATGACGCCGACGCCGCTCGCCTATTTCGCCGCGCATCATCTGAAGACCGGCAGCGCGGTGATGATTACCGGCAGCCACAATCCGCCCGAGTACAACGGCTTCAAAATCATGCTCGGCGGCGAGACGCTGCACAGCGGCGCCATCGCCGCCCTGCGCGAACGCATCGTCGAAGGGCGGCTCGCCTCCGGCAGCGGCAAACTCTCGCGGGTGGACGTGCGCGAAGCCTATTTCAAACGCATCGTCGATGATGTCAAGCTCGCGCGTCCGATGAAGATCGCTGTCGACTGCGGCAACGGCGTCGCCGGTGCGTTCGCGCCGGAACTGTTCCGCCGCATGGGCTGCGAACTGGTCGAGTTGTTTTGCGCCGTGGATGGCGCGTTTCCCAATCATCATCCCGATCCCTCGAAGCCGGCCAACCTGCAAGACCTCATCCGCGCCCTGCGTGAAACCGACGCCGAACTCGGCCTCGCCTTCGACGGCGACGGCGACCGCCTCGGCGTCGTCACCAAGGACGGCGAGATCATCTATCCCGACCGCCAGTTGATGCTTTTCGCCGCCGATGTGCTGATGCGCCATCCCGGCGCGCAAATCATTTACGACGTGAAATGCTCGCGCAATCTGGCGCGCTCGATCCGTTATCAGGGCGGCGAGCCGCTGATGTGGATGACCGGCCACGCCCTCATCAAGGCCAAGCTGAAAGAAACCGGCGCGCCGCTCGCCGGCGAGATGAGCGGCCACACGTTTTTCAACGAACGCTGGTATGGCTTCGACGACGGCCTCTACGCCGGCGCGCGCCTGCTCGAAATCGTCTCGCGCTGGCAGCCGGAACAAGGCGGCGCCAACTGGCCGCTGAAGCATCTGCCCGATGCGATATCGACGCCCGAACTGAATCTGAAAATGAAGGAAGGCGAACCGCATGCGCTCATCGCCAAACTGCGCGAGACGGCGAAGTTCAAGGGCGCGCGGGAGATCATCGCCATCGACGGCCTGCGCGTCGAATACCCGGACGGCTTCGGCCTGATGCGCGCTTCCAATACCACGCCGGTGCTGGTGCTGCGCTTCGAGGCCGACAACAAAACCGCACTCGCCCGCATCCAGGCCGACTTCCGCCGCGTTCTCAAAGCTGCCCGCCCTGATTTGCCATTGACATTTAAGGGCGACGCTTGATACCTGCCTGGCAAGTGAAGACACATGAAGACACATGATTTTTGTGTCGTCATTCCCGTGCAGGCGTTACTCATGTGGCCGGTTTGATCTGTTACCTGTGTGACAGGTTAGTACCCGATTGCTGTGCGCCGAGGTTTTTGCGCTCCCGGAACGTTTGGCGAAGCCGGGGGAGTTGGTGTTTGAACCGGCGCTAAATCAGCGCTGCGGCGTGGCGGGCGATCATCCATTCTTCGTTGGTGGGGAGGACGAGGATGTCGACTTGGCTGTCTGCCGTGGAGATGCGCGTGGCGTGGCGGGCGTTGGCGCTGGCGTCGAGCCGCGCGCCGAGCCATTCGGTCTGGCGGCAGACGGCTTCGCGCACCGGCGCGGCGTGTTCGCCGATGCCGCCGGTAAATACCAGCGCGTCGAGGCCGCCGAGTGCGGCGGCGAGCGAGCCGAGTTCGCGCGCGGCGCGGTAGCAGAACAGGGTGACGGCTTGCGCCGCTTCGGGCGCGGGGCTGGCGAGCAGCACGCGCATGTCCGGGCTGATGCCGGAGACGCCGAGCAGGCCCGATTCCTCGTAGAGCAGTTTCATGACGGCGGCGGAGTCGAGGCCGTGAGCTTGCATCAGATGCAGCGGCACGCCGGGGTCGATGGCGCCGCAGCGGGTGCCCATCACGAGGCCGTCGAGCGCGGTGAAGCCCATCGTCGTGGCCATGCTTTTGCGGTTGCGCAGGGCGCACATCGAGGCGCCGTTGCCCAGATGCGCGACGATGACGCGGTCATCGGCTTTCGCGCCGAGATGTTGCGGCAGCATGTTGGTGATGTATTCGTAGGAGAGGCCGTGGAAGCCGTAACGTTTGATGCCGGCTTCCGTCAGACGGCGCGGCAGGGCGAAGTGGCGTTCCTGCTCGGGCTGCGTCATGTGGAAGGCGGTGTCGAAGCAGGCGACTTGCGGCACGCCGGGCAGGAGCCGGCCAAGGGCATGAATGCCGGCGACATTGTGCGGCTGGTGCAGGGGCGCGAGCGGGATGAAGCTGGTGAGGGCGTCGATATCGGTTTGCGTCAACGCCACCGGGGCGGCGTAGCGGTCGGCGCCATGCACGATGCGGTGGCCGACGGCGGCGATTTGCCAGCCGGCGCCGTGTTCCGCGAGCCAGCGGACGAGAAGATCGAGCGTGCGGCGGTGCTGCTCACTGGCGGGAAGCGCGGCGAGTTCGGTGAATGTCAGGTCCGCCAGCACGGCATCGCCGGCGTCTTTGATTTTCATGCGCGGCTGGGCGCCGATGCCGTCGATCTGGCCGCGCAGCGCCGCTTGCTGTTGCAACGGTTCGCCGCGCTCGAAGAGGGCGAACTTGATGCTGGATGAGCCGGCGTTGATGGTGAGGATGGCTTGCGTCATGTCGGGCTTCTCCTTCGGGTCGGCGCCGGATTGCCGTCGTCAAATGGCGTGTTGCTTCACGGGCGTGTTACTTCACGGTTGTGCGTTTTGCATGCGCCATCAGCAGCGCGATGGCGCAGGAGGCGGCGCGGGTTTCGGCAGTATCGGCGCGGCCGGTCAGCACGATCGGCACGCGCGCGCCGGCCACCACGCCGGTGAGCAGCGCCCCGGCCAGATATTCGAGCTGTTTCGCCAGCATGTTGCCGGATTCGATGTCCGGCACCAGCAGGATGTCGGCCTGGCCGGCCACGTCGGACAGAATGCCCTTGGTCTTGGCGGCGACGATGGAAACGGCATTGTCGAAAGCCAGCGGCCCGTCGAGCACGCCGCCGGCGATCTGGCCCCGGTCGGCCATCTTGCACAGGGAAGCGGCGTCGAGCGTGGCGCGCATTTTCGGCGTTACCGTTTCGATGGCGGCGAGGATGGCGACTTTCGGTTCGACGATGCCGAGCACCAGCGCGAGGTCGATGGCGTTGCGGACGATGTCGGCCTTGCATTTCAGATCCGGCTCGATGTTGATGGCGGCATCGGTGATGAGCAGCGGCTTCGGATAGGTCGGCACATTGGCGAGAAAAATATGGCTGACGTGGCGTTCCGTGCGCAGGCCGGCGCTGGCGTCGTCGACCGCGCCCATCAGTTCGTCGGTGTGCAGCGAGCCTTTCATCAGCGCCGCGACCTTGCCGGCGCGCGCCAGCGCCACGGCTTTCGCCGCTGCGGCATGGCTGTGTTCGGCGTCTTCCAGCGCCAGGCCGCCGAGGTTGATGCCCTCCTGCGCCGCCACGGCGCGTATCTTGGCGAGCGGGCCGACCAGCGTCGGGATGATGAGGCCGACTTTGGTCGCTTCGATTGCGCCGAGCAGGGATTCCTTGTCGCAGGGGTGGACGACGGCCATCGGGATCGGCGCCAGGCCGCGCGCGCGGTTGAGCAGATCCTGATAGCACGCCTCGCGGTCGACGAGCGTGACATCCGGCAGTTCAACGCGCGGCCGCTTGATTTTTTCGCTTGGCGCCAGCACTTCGGCGGTGCCGTGGATCACCGTTTTGCCGTCTTGGTTGGTGCAGACGCAATCGAACAGGATGTGGCGGTTGTGATCGAACTTGCGCGTCGCGGTCAGCGTGACGGTGATGGTGTCGCCGAGGCCGACCGGGCGCGAAAAATGCAGCGTCTGGTCGATGTAGATGGTGCCGGGGCCGGGGAACTGGGTGCCGAGCACGGTCGAGATCAGCGCGCCGCCCCACATGCCGTGGGCGATCACCTCGTGGAACATGCTGCTGCGGGCGTATTCGGGGTCGACGTGCGCCGGGTTCACGTCGCCCGACATGATGGCGAAAAGCTGGATGTCCTCCGGCTTCAGGGTGCGCACCAGCGTGGCGCTGTCGCCGACCTGGATCTCGTCGAAGGTGCGGTTTTCTATGCAGGCCGTGTCTTCCATGCAGGCTCCCGGAGGGTTTTGGATGATTGTCGCGTTACAGCTGTGTCATGACGGCTTGATTGATCAACGCATGGCGCGGATCAGGTTAACGGCAAGCATGATAACTCCGCCATGCTTGCCTGTCGGGTTATTTTTCGCTCAAGTCAGATGATCGGGAAAAGGATGAAAACCATGACATCCCAAGCTGCATGCGAAATCAGCAGCGGCACCAGATTGCGCGGCTTGAGCGCCATGTACATGAAGCCCCAGAAAGCGCCGCACACCAGCGCCGCCATCAGCAGCATGAAATTGAACGACCAGATGTGCGCGAAAGCGTAAATCAGCGTCGTGACGATGAACCCCGGCCAGGCGCCGAGCGCGTCCATGCTCTTGCGCTGGATGAAGCCCTGCCAGAAAACCGTTTCCGCCGGGCCGATGACCAGCAATAATTCCAGCGCGATCAGTCCGTGATTGTTTCCGTCGCGCAAGCCATAGATGTTGTGAACCTGCGGCCGGGCGAAGTCGAACAGGAGATTGGAAAAAAAATTGCCGAGATAGAAAATTCCCCACAGCAGAATTGCGGACAGAATCCCCACGACAACGGCGCGGGGGGTGAGCGAGAACTGCGCTTTCCAGTCCTTGCCCAGTCCGAAACTCATGGACAGCAGGACGCAGGCCGAGAACAGCATGGACAGCCAGAAGTTCAGATGCGGCGCTGTCCACGGCGAGAACATGATGAACCACAAGCCGACGGCGACAGCGGCGGGAACCAGCGGCACGGCGGCGCCCTTGGTGTCCTTGGCGCCCTTGGTGTTTCTGGCAGTGAGCGGCGGATTCATAGCCAGGCCGAGATGAAGATCAGGCCGGAAAAAATGCCGCTGAACGCCAACTGCAATTGCGCGGTTCTCACATCCAGGTCGGCGATTTTGTCCGGCTGGTCAATCGCGGCTTTTTCCATGATCCGGCAGTTGTTCATGGCGAGCGGCAGCGTGACGAGGACGCTCAGCGTGATCCAGTGCAGAATGCCGGCCGCCACCAGAACGATCAGCAGCAGATAAGCCGTGTAGAGCAAAGCCTTGTATTCAATGATGGCGGCCCTGATGCCGATCAGCATGGCGAAGGTTTTGATACGCGCGCGCTTGTCGTGCGCGATGTCGCGGGTGTTGTTGGCGTGGAGAATGTCGACGGTGATGCAGCTCAAGGGCAGGCTGAGGGCAACGATTTTCCAGTCGAGCGCAGAAGTCATCGCGTAAAACGTGCCCAGCGCGATCAGCGGGCCATACACGACAAAAATCAGGAAGTCGCCCAGGGCGCGATATTTGAACTGGTAATAAAAAACCGAGGCGATGACGCCGGCTATTCCGATATACAAAAGCGGCGTTCCGGTTTCCGAAAGCAGGAACAAGCCCAGCGCCATGCCGGCCAGCAGGAACGACAGGCCGTAATACAGAATCGCTTGCGGACGGAATACCTTGTCCACCAGCATGCGGCTCGATCCGTAAGTGTCTTCGCGGTCGACGCCTCGCTGATAGTCGAAATAATCGCTGATCAGGTTTCCGCTGGCCTGAAAAATAACCGCGCCGATGATCGACAAGGCGCCGAACAGCCAGTTGACGTCGATCGGGTTGTGGCGGCTCAGGAAAAAAACATAAATGAACGCCACCAGCGCTGGCATGCTCGAAGCCGGGAACGACCACGGGCGGACGGCGACAATCCAGTTTTTCAATGTCGTTTCGTTCTTCATTGCCAATTTGAAGTTCGTTGACGTTGTGGCTGCGCCGGATTTTATCGGGATCCGGTTTGCAGGCGGTTCCGGCCACTCCAAGCCATGCGTCAAGCCATGCGTCAAACCATTCCCGCGTCATTGTACGGGATTGAGTCAACGGAAGGCATGAAAAAGCCGGCCCGAAGGCCGGCTTTAGTCTGAAGCAAAGCCGGATTACTTCTTCGGCTCTTCTTCTTTTTTGGCTTCCATGCCAGACATGCCGCCTTCCATGCCGGACATGCCTTGCTGACCAGCCATACCGCCTTCTTGACCAGCCATGCCGCCTTCCTGACCGGCCATGCCTTGCTGACCTTCCATACCCGACATGCCGCCTTCCATGCCGGCCGGCTGGGCCGGAGCGGGCGCCGCAGCGGCAGGTTCGGGAGCGGGAGCGGGGGCGGGTTCTTCTTTCTTGCCACAGGCGGACAGCGCCACGGCAACCATTGCAGCAACGAGGAGAGCGTGTTTCATTTGATTTCCCTTATCGATAAGAAAACAATTTTGCTTTGACGAGGACAGCTTTTACTCGATCTTGACCAAAGTAACTTCGGGTCAAGCTGTAATTTTAGCAAAACTGTATAAAAAAACCATCCGATAGTTTTATCCGGTCAATAGGGATACTACAATTATGCCCCCTCGTTTCCCGACGCCGCGCCGATGCCCACCGCACTGATCGAATCGCTCGACAACGAAGGCAGGGGCATTGCCCGCCAGGAAGGAAAAACGATCTTCGTTGAAGGCGCCCTGCCGCGGGAGCGGGTGTGCTATTCCAGCTATCGCCGCAAGCCGAACTACGAACTGGCGACCGCAACGCAGATTCTTGAGCCGAGCGCCTTGCGCGTCGAACCGCGCTGCCGGCATTTCGGCATCTGCGGCGGTTGCAGCATGCAGCACCTCGATGCGTCCGGGCAGGCGGCGGCCAAGCAGCGGGCGCTGGAAGACGCCTTCTGGCATATCGGGCGCTTGCGGCCGGAGGTGATCTATCCGGCCATACACGGGCAGGCTTGGGGCTATCGTTCGCGGGCGCGCCTCTCGGTTCGTCTCGTGCCGAAAAAAGGCGGCGTGCTGGCGGGTTTTCACGAAAAGCGCAGCAGTTACATCGCCGACATGGACAGTTGCGAGGTGCTGCCGCCGCATGTTTCCGCATTGCTGCTGCCGTTGCGGCGTCTGGTCGGCGGATTATCGTTTCCCGACCGGCTGCCGCAGATCGAAGTGGCGCTGGGCGAAGCGGTGACGGTATTGGTTTTCCGCATCCTGCAACCTCTGACGGACACCGACGAAAGCCGGTTGCGCGATTTCGCGGATGAAGCGGGCGTGCAGATCTGGTTGCAGCCGGGGGGAGCGGAGTCGGCCCATCCTTTCCATCCGCTCGCTGCGCCGCCGCTCAGTTACGCGCTGCCGGATTACGGCCTCGAACTGCAATTCCGTCCCAATGAATTCACACAGATCAACCACGGCATCAACCGCATGCTGCTGCGGCGGGCGATGTCCTTGCTCGATCCGCGGCCGGGCGAGCGTATCGGCGATCTGTTCTGCGGCTTGGGCAATTTCACGCTGCCGATTGCGCGGCATGGCGCGTTCGCCTTTGGCGTCGAAGGCAGTCAGGCGCTGGTGAATCGCGCCGGCCAGAATGCCGCCGCCAACGGCCTCGCGAACTTGACGGCGTTTTCCGTGGCCGATCTTTTCAAGGCGACGCCAGAACTTGCGGCAAGCTGGGGACGGCTCGACAAATGGCTGGTCGATCCGCCGCGCGA
This sequence comes from Zoogloeaceae bacterium, assembly GCA_031277315.1. Lineage (GTDB taxonomy): Bacteria > Pseudomonadota > Gammaproteobacteria > Burkholderiales > Rhodocyclaceae > Desulfobacillus. Next base: position 26,286 of record JAITMP010000027.1, read on the forward strand.
AGGCGCCATCGAACTGGTGAAGTCAATCGGCGCAGACGGCCCGTGCCGCATCGTGTATGTCTCCTGCAATCCGGCCACGCTCGCGCGCGACGCGGCGGTGCTGGCGCATGAGAAAGGCTATACGCTGCGCGGCGCTGGCATCGCCAACATGTTTCCGCACACCTCCCACGTCGAATCCATCGCGCTTTTTGAGAGGCAATAAAAAAGGCGACCATGATGGTCGCCTTTTTCCGCAAGCGCTGTTGCTCAGTCGCGTTCGCCGGCGAAGGCCAGCAGCAGACGGAGCAGGTGCACGAACAGGTTGTAGATGTCGAGATAAATCGACAGGGTGGCCATGATGTAGTTGGTTTCGCCGCCGGTGACGATGCGGCTGACATCATAGAGGATGTAGGCCGAGAAGATCAGCACCGCCACGACCGAGATGGTGAGCGACAGGGCGGGGAGTTGCAGGAAGATGTTGGCCACCATCGCCAGCAGCACCAGAATCAGGCCGATGAAAAGAAATTTCCCCATGAAGCTGAAATCTTTTTTCGTCACGGTGGCGATGCCCGCCAGCGCGAAGAAAATCACGCTGGTGCCGGCCGCCGCGGTGAAGATGAGCGCGGCGCCGTTGCGGAAGCCGAGGCTGACTTGCAGGATCGGCCCCAGCATGACGCCCATCAGAAACGTGAAGCCCAGCAGCAGGGCGACGCCCAGGCCGCTGTCCTTGTTTTTCTGGATGCCCCACATCAGGCCCCAGGCGACGGCGAGGAAGAGCAGGAAGGAAAGCAGCGGGCTTCCCGCCATGAAGGAGAAATTGAGCTGTACGCCGACGAAAGCGCCGATCGCCGTCGGGATCAGGGAAAGGGCCAGCAGCAGATAGGTGTTGCGCAAGACGCGATTCTGCTGGAGCGCGCGCTCCGAAACTTGTCCGACGGTTTGAACATGGGTTTGCATTGAATGCCTCCTTGGCACGGTATCAACGGGGTAAGATAACTGAGGCGGGTAAAAGTTTCAAGCATGCGGCAACCTGCGGCGCGGCGGCCTTGCCGCAGCCTCGAAAAGACTGCGTACAGGCTCTCAGGAGGCCGCTTCTCTGCTTGTCGCGTCCGCCCAGCAATTGGGGGTTTCGTAGAGCCGCACCCGCTCCAGACGCAAGCGGTTGCCGTAGGTGTCGCGGTATACGCGGTCGAGCAGGTTGAAAGCAAGCCAGGCCAGATTTTCGGCTGTCGGCACCAGATCCAGCACGACCGTCTTGTGTCCCGGCAGGCTTTCGAGGAAACTCGCCAGAACGGCATCGCCGCGCCAGACGAGGAAAGCGTGATCCCAGGCGTCGACGAGATTTTGTTGCGCCAGCGCCTTGACGTCGGAGAAATCCATCACCATGCCGTTCAGGGGCGAGCCGGCTTGCTGGATGATGTCGCCCGCCAGCGTGATTTCGATGGCATACCGATGACCGTGCAGATGCCGGCACTGGCTCTGGTGGTCGGGAATGCGGTGGCCGGCATCGAATTCGAGCCGGCGGGTGATGCGGGTCGGGGTCGTTGGGGTAGCGCGCATGGTGCGCATGATGCGAAAATGATGGTTGGGAAATTATAGCATTCATCCCCTGCCTGATTCCTCTGATTCCTGTTGATTCCTGTGTAAGCGGAGACGCCCGGAGTGACCAGCAAGCTTGTGGTGAGCGATCATAGCCGCGACAGCGCCGGCCTGACTTATGTTTATCCCGTTGTCTCGCGCCGGGCGGGCGGCGTTTCAATCGGCATCAACCTGAATCCGAATTCAGCCTGCAACTGGCGCTGCGTGTATTGCCAGGTGCCGGGGCTGACGCGCGGCGCGGCGCCGCCGGTGGATCTGGAACTGCTCGAACGGGAACTGCGCGGCTTCATCGACACCTTGCTGCATGGGGATTTCATGCGCGCGCAGATTGCCGAAGCGGCGGCGCGGCGTATCGTCGATATTGCCTTTTCCGGCAATGGCGAGCCGACTTCGGCGCGGGCATTTCCCGATGCGGTTGCGCTGGCCGGACGGGTCCGGCGGGAAGCCGGACTCGGCGCAGACGTGAAGCTGCGGCTGATTACGAACGGCAGTCTGGTTGCCCGCAGCCGGGTTCAGGCGGGCCTGCGCAAACTGGAAGAACTGGATGGGGAAGTCTGGTTCAAGGTCGATGCGGGCACTGCTGCGGGATATCAACGCATCAACGGCGTGGCATTGACGCCGGCGACGGCGGCGCGTCACTTGCGTCTTTGCAGCGGGCTGTGTTCAACCTGGGTGCAGACGTGCTTGTTCGCCTTCGACGGCCAAGGCCCGACGGAAGCGGAACTGGATGCTTATGTTGATTTGCTGACGCAAGCCGGCATCGAAAACCTGAAGGGTGTGCACCTCTATGGCTTGGCGCGCACATCAATGCAACCGGAAGCGAGTCGGCTTTCCTGCCTGCCGGAAAAACGGCTTGTGGCTTTCGCCGACCGTTTGCGGGCGCTGGGGCTGACGGTGCGCGTCAGCCCCTGAGCCAGCTAGCCAACTTCAGCCTTTCTTGGGTTTGGCTTTCGCCGCTTTCTTGAGCGACTTGAACAATTCCGAGTCGTTCGACTTCAGGTATTCCACCACCTCCCAGTCATCGCGCCTGATCTTGCTGATGTCGATCTGCTCGACATATACCAGGCGCAGCAGTTGCTGCACCGGACGGGGGATGTTGCGGCCACTCTCGTAACGGGAGCCGCCGCTTTGGGTAACCCCGATCCTGGACCAGAATTGCTGCTGGTTAAGCCCGAGCTTGCGGCGAATTCCACGTGCATCGACGGTTTCATTTTTCATGATGTGCGGTCCTAATTTTGAGATGAAAAAATGCTTGGCTGAGTGCTTGAGACTGCGATTTTAAAACAGGGTATCAAGCCAAGGTGATTCAGATTATAGACCCTAAATAGCATGGATGTATAAGCTTGATATATTTGTTATGCTGAAAATATTCCTGGCTATCAAATTCCGATTAGCAGGATGGCAAACAATGACAAATAATGATTAATTATGTCGGGTAATAAGGATAGATATGCGCTTAAATTTCAAAGTCAGGTAAAATTCGCCCCCCACGCAACACACTGCAAAATAGACGGTAGCGGTACATGGCACTCATTGTTCAGAAATATGGCGGGACATCGGTCGGCTCGCCCGAGCGGATCAAAAACGTCGCCCGGCGCGTCGCCAGTTGGCGGGCGAAGGGAGATCAGGTTGTGGTTGTGGTCTCCGCGATGAGCGGCGAAACCAACCGCTTGCTCGCTTTGGCGAAGGAAGTGCAGGCGAACCCGGATTCACGCGAGCTGGATGTCATCGCCTCGACCGGCGAGCAGGTGACCATCGGTCTGCTGTCGATGGCGCTGATGGACATCGGCGTCAAGGCGCGCAGCTATACCGGCGGCCAGGTACGCATTCTGACTGACAGCGCCTTCACCAAGGCGCGCATTCTCAGCATTGATGAGGAGAACATCAGGCGCGATCTCGACGATGGCCTGGTCGTGGTCGTGGCCGGCTTCCAGGGCGTCGACGAGAGCGGCAACGTTACGACGCTGGGGCGCGGCGGTTCGGATACCTCGGCGGTGGCCATCGCTGCGGCGTTGAAGGCCGATGAGTGCCAGATCTACACCGACGTGGATGGCGTCTACACCACCGATCCGCGCATCGTGCCCGAAGCGCGCCGGCTGGAAACCGTCACCTTCGAGGAAATGCTGGAAATGGCCAGCCTCGGCTCCAAGGTGCTGCAGATTCGCGCGGTGGAATTCGCCGGCAAATACAAGGTCAAGCTGCGCGTGCTCTCCAGTCTGGAGGAACTCGGCCAGGAAGGCCCGGGCACGCTCATTACTTTCGAGGAAGACGTCAAGATGGAACAACCGATCATTTCCGGCATTGCCTTTACCCGTGACGAGGCGAAGCTCACCGTGCTCGGCGTGCCGGATCGTCCCGGCATCGCTTACCAGATTCTCGGTCCGGTGGCCGAAGCCGCCATTGATGTCGACATGATTATCCAGAACGTCGGCTACGACGGCTCGACCGATTTTTCGTTCACCGTGCCGCGCGGCGAGTTTGCCAAGGCCACCGCCATCCTGGAGCAGGTGAAGGGGCATATCGGCGCGCGCCAGATCACCGGCGACAACAAGGCCGCCAAGGTTTCCGTCGTCGGCGTCGGCATGCGCTCCCACGTCGGCATTGCCAGCAAAATGTTCCGCACGCTGGCCGAGGAAGGCATCAACATCCAGATGATTTCGACTTCCGAGATCAAGATTTCGGTGGTGATCGACGAGAAATATCTGGAATTGGCCGTGCGCGTGCTGCACAAGGTCTTTGATCTGGATCAGGTGCCGGCATAAGCGTTTCGGTTTGACCGGGCAAGGCGAAAAAGATAATATCGCCGGCCCTTTCGTTGCATCGTCTGCGCCGCGTCGCGCGGGCGGATTGGCGGTAAAAGAAGTTTCCGGAGAGATGGCCGAGTGGTCGAAGGCGCTCCCCTGCTAAGGGAGTATGCGGGCAAAACCTGCATCGAGGGTTCGAATCCCTCTCTCTCCGCCAGTTCAGGACAAACGAACCCCCTCGAAATCCGGATTTCGAGGGGGTTTTTGTTGGCGCAATCCGGAACACATGTGCCGATGCCGTGAAACAACGGCGCCGCGCCATTGCCTGAGCCGGTTTTTTTACCGTCGCTGCGGCAAGAGTTTGTCATTTCATGAAAATCAGATAACGCGCCTGACCGGGCGCCGTTGCGTCTGCGCAACGTCAACCATTGTCAATTTTCGACAGGAAAAATCATATTGTCCGAATCCGTAATCCATTGACATTAATTGTCCTTGCATATGGCAAAGGGATTTCGATACATTGGGGGCATCCGGGCAGGCGTGACTGCTCGCAAAAATCAAGGAGCCCTTTCAAATGAGCATTATCGCCAATGTCATCAGCAAGAAAACTGCCGCCATCCTTTCCAGCACCACCGGCGAGCACCAGATCAATCTCACGGAACCGTCGGTCGTAAAACTGAAAATGCCGCATACCGCCATCAAGAGCATGGCGCGGGCGGGAAACGATCTGATTATCACTGTCGAGGGCGATGATTCCGTCATTGTCATCAAAAATTATTTTACGGTCGTCAACGGAGTCGGCAACAGTCTGGTTTTCGAAGACCAGAATCAACAACTCTGGCTGGCTGATCTGCTGGGCGGGGAGGGCGACTTGGCGGTCAGCTATACCCCGATCGACAGCATCGAGCCGCTGCTGATTCATGACTCCGATGAAAACCTTGCCTTGTGGATGCTCGGACTGGGCGGCGGCGCCGCGCTGAGCGGCGTGTTCGATTCTGATTCTGACAATCCCGCGCCCCCGCCTTTGCCTCCTGCGCCGGTGCTGCATACGCCGGACGCGCCGGAGAGCTACGCCGACAATGTCGGCAAGGTGCAGGACGACCACAGCACCGCGCCGACCACCGACGACGATAAGCCCGGCATCAATATCGGCAACGTGGAAGATGGCGAAACGCCGGTGCTCTACGTGGACGGCGAAGAGGTTCCGTCCGATTACGATCCGGATACCGGCACGCTGACGCCGACTGATTCGCTGCCGGATGGCGAGCACGAGATCACTTACACGCTCAAGGACGGCGAGGGCAACGAGAGCGATCACTCCGGCCCGATTGTCATTGAGGTGGATACCACGCCGCCGGCCAAGCCGGATGCGCCGGAGAGCTATGCCGATGATGCTGGTTCGGTGCAGGACGACCACAGCACCGCGCCGACCACCGACGACGATACCCCCGGCATCAACATTGGTGACGTGGCGGATGACGAAACGCCGGTGCTCTACGTTGACGGCGAAGAGGTTCCGTCCGACTACGATCCGGACACCGGCACGCTGACCCCGCTTGATCCGTTGCCTGAAGGCGAGCACGAAATCACTTACACGCTCAAGGACGAGATGGGCAACGAGAGCGACCCCTCCGACCCGATCGTCATTGAGGTAGATACCACGCCGCCGGCCAAGCCGGATGCACCGGAGAGCTATGCCGATGATGCTGGTTCGGTGCAGGACGACCACAGCACTGCGCCGACCACCGATGACGACACGCCCGGCATCAATATCGGCAACGTGGAAGACGGCGAAACGCCGGTGCTCTACGTTGACGGCGAAGAGGTTCCGTCCGACTACGATCCGGACACCGGCACGCTGACCCCGCTTGATCCGTTGCCCGAAGGCGAGCACGAGATCACCTACACGCTCAAGGATGAGGCGGGTAATGAGAGCGATCACTCCGACCCGATCATCATCGAGGTGGATACCGCTGCCCCTGCTGCCACGGCGGTGCTAAGCGAAGTCACCGAAGACACGGGCGAGAGCGCGCAGGACTTTGTGACCTCCGATCGCGAGCTGATGTTGAGCTTCACTGTGACTGGCACGCT
>JAITMP010000022.1 GCA_031277315.1 Zoogloeaceae bacterium
GCCGATCACAGTGTGCTCTCCGGCACCGCGCTGGTTGGCGCCACGGTGAATCTCTACGATGCCAACAACGTTCTCGTCGCCAGCGCCGTTGCCGACAGCTTCGGCATCTGGCAGGCGAACGTTGACCTCTCCGCCGTTGCCGTCGGCAGCAGCATCACGCTCACCGCCACGCAAACGCTGGGCGGCGATCTTTCGTTGCCAACAGACGAATTCATCATCACCCGATCGATGCCGAATACGGTAGAGCCGGATGTCGTTGTTGATCTGAATATAATCACTGGCGATGCGATAGTAACCGCCTTGGCGAATATCGGCGACATCAATCACGACGGCATTAATGATGTCCTGGTCGGGCCTGGCAACCTGATACCTGACAGCAGCAATAATTATTACACTGACGATTTCTACGTCCTCTTCGGCAAGCAAAACGGCGGCTGGGGCAGCTTTGATGCCGCCAGCGGCCAGTGGAAGGTGGATCCCGCCAGCCTCTCTCCCGAAGATGGTTTTGTCATCAACAATTCTTCCGGCGACCTTGGCCATCTGAATTATTACGGAGCCAGCCTGGATGACTACGGCGACGTGAATGGCGACGGGATCGACGATATCGCCCTCTGGTGGCAGGCTAATTCAAGCAACGTCTCGGAGAGCCGGGTCTATGTCCTGTTCGGCAAGGAGGGTGAGGCGTTCGGCGCTTTCGACGCCGCCAGCGGGCGGCAGGTATTCGATCTCGCCGGCCTTACAAGCAGCGACGGCTTCGTTATCAGCGACAGCACCCCCCAGTTGCCTACTGTTAGCGATACCACGGGCAATACCACTACGACCACTTACTATTACGGCGGTCCGGGTGTTGGCGCAGGAGTGCATGCCCTCGGCGACATTGACGGCGACGGTCATGCCGATTTGATCGGATCGAACATTGAATACAGCACTGTTAGCACTAGTACCAGCACTAACGATGGAACAACCACTACTTATACATCCACAAACGTAGCGACCTATTCGTCGATTGCGTATGTCGTTTTCGGCAAAGACAGCGCCAGCCCGTTTGGCGGCGGGGTGGATATCGCCAGTCTCGCGCCCGGCGCTGGCTTTATCATCACTGACAGCAGCTTCTCCGGCGGCAACAGCAACCAAACCAACACCAGCACCGGCACCACCAGCAACAGCAACAGCACCTCCCATAATTGGGTTGTCTCCTCTGCCGGCAATGTCAATGACGACGCCTATGACGACCTGATCGTCGTGCGCAACACTAACTTTTCTACCTACACCTACGATGGCGTCACGACTACTAATGAGAATGAGCGTTCCATAACTGCTTATGTGGTTTTCGGCAAGGCTGGCGGCGCGGGCGCGTTCGGCGCTTACGATCCTGTCAGCGGGCAGCAGGTGCTCGATCTCGCCAGTTTCACCGCCAACGACGGCTTCGTCATTCAAGCTCAAACTCAGGTTACCAGCGCGTACAACCTGTCGGCGAACAGCATTGGCGATATCAATGGCGATGGTCATGACGATCTGATGGTCGCCACAGGGGAGCCGAACGATAATGACTTCATGGACGGTTTCACGACTACCAGTTATATCGTGTTTGGCAAGGAGAACGGCGCGTTTGGCGAGCTGGATCCGGTCAGCGGGCAGCGGGTGCTCGATCTGGACAGCCTCGCCCCGACGGATGGCTTCCGCATTCAGGGTGAAATAGGGAGTTTCTACAGTACCCCTTCCGCCAGCATCGGCGATTTCAACCAGGACGGCCTCAACGACTTCATCGTTGGTTCGCTATTCGGCGGCATCAACGAGGAATGGGTCCTGGATCATCCCAATGGGGAAATTGGCGAGTACCTCCTGGATAACGAGATGCTTGGCCGGTTCTACATTGTGTACGGCAAGGAATACGACACCGACGGCACGGCCTCCAACCCCTTCGGCAGTCTTGATGCCGTCAGCGGGCAGCAAGTGCTGAATATCGACACCCTGGCCGGTGATGAAGGCTTCGGTCTGTCCTCTTCTAACATGAGTTGGTTAGGCTGGAATGTGGCGAGCGCCGGCGATATCAATGATGACGGCTATGCTGATTTCAGCGTCACGGGCATGATCCTGAATCTTGAAGATCTTAATAATCCTGTTCTGGGCGCCGCCGCCTACATCTACTTCGGCGGCCCGGCCGGGTTTGCCTCCGAGGATTATCTTGCCAGCATCACCCGCTTTGGCGCCGGCAGCGACGACTGGCTCATCGGCTCCGACGTGAACGACGTGCTCAACGGCGGCGGCGGCGTGGATGTGCTGCTGGCTTACAGCGGCAACGACACGATCGCCGTGACGGACGGAAACTTCCTGCGCGTGGATGGCGGCGCGGGCACGGACACGCTGGCCTTGAGCGGCAGCGGCGCGCTGATCGATTTCGCCGCGCTCGAAGCGGGCCGCGTCATCGACATCGAGCGGCTCAACCTCAACGGCAGCGGCGCGAATCAAGTGTCGCTCGATCTGCAAAGCGTGCTGGCCATGTCCAGCAGCACCGACACGGTGATCGTGCGCGGCGGCAGCGACGACACGGTGAATCTGGCAGTGGCGGACGGCTTCGTCCAGACCGGCTACCAGACCATCAGCGGCGTGGTCTACTACCAGTACGAAGCCGGCTCAACGACTGTCGGCACCGTGTTGATTGAAGATGGCGTCAATATCACCGGCGCGCCGCCGCCCCTTGAGCCGCTTCTCATCAAGGCCATGTCGAACGACTACGCCACGCTGGCCACCGAGCACAAGACGCCGGCCGATCACAGCGTGCTCTCCGGCACGGCTGAAGCGGGCGCCGCGATCACGATTTACAACGGCGCCAACGCCGTCGCCTCTGCCGTTGCCGACAGCGCCGGCATCTGGCAGGCGAGCGTTGATCTCTCCGCCGTTGCCGTCGGCAACAGCATCACGCTCACCGCCACGCAAACCATCGGCGGCATCAGCTCACCGCCGGCCACCGGTTTCACCATCGCGCGCACGACGCCGGTGGTGGATCTCATGGGGGCGGATATCGTCGTGGATCTGGGGCTTGATACGGATGGCCAGCTTGGCTCCATGGTAAATGCCGGCGATATTAACCATGACGGCATCAACGATCTCGTAATCGGGGCAAACCATGTGCCCGGAACCGGCGCGGATGGCCCCAATGATTATGCCGAGCTTTATGTCCTCTTCGGCAAGGAAAGTGGCGGCTGGGGCAGCTTCGACGCCGTCAGCGGCCAGTGGAAGGTGAGCGTCGAGAATCTCGCGCCCAGCGACGGCTTCGTCATCAACAAACCTTACCCCAGTGGTCTGGTTAACGCCGACAGCCTCATTGGTAGTGATCCAGGATCATTCCTGACCCATATCGGCGATGTGAATGGAGACACGATTGACGATCTCGCCGTCCGTTGGTACGAGTACCAGTATGACGGTAGCAGCAGTGCCACCTACACGTCACAAGTCTATGTCGTCTTTGGCAAAGAGGAGAGCGAGACGTTTGGCGCTTACGACAGCGTCAGCGGGCGGCAGGTGCTGGATCTGAACAGCCTCACGACCAGCGATGGCTTTATTATCAATGACAGCGGGAATATTAACGGTCTTGATGCGTCGGTGTCCGCCAGCGATATAAACGGTGACGGTCATGCCGATCTGATCGGTGTAGACCTTGTACGGATTCCTACTAGTTATTATGATGAGACGACCTCGGAATTTGTCTCTGTAAACACTGATTCGTCCATCGCTTATGTTGTCTTCGGCAAGGATAACGCCAGCCCATTCGGCAGCGGGCTGGATATCGCCAGCCTGGCGCCAGCCGATGGCTTCGTCATCAACGATAGCCGCACCTATTCCAGTAACATTACCCATTATTACGATGTATTCTCTGCCGGGAACATCAATGGCGACGGCTACGGTGACTTGGTGCTCACGTCGCAGGCTTCCTCTTACGACGACAGCACCACTCCCTACACTACCGACCGCCAACTCAAGGCTTACGTCCTTTATGGCAAGAACGGCGGATTCGGCGCTTACGACGCCGATAGCGGGCGGCAGGTGCTCGATCTGGCCAGTTTCACCCCCAGCGACGGCTTCGTCATCCAAACGGAGTGGAACACTGCTGACTCGCAGTTGACGGTTACCAGCATCGGCGATATTAACGGCGATGGTCATGACGATTTGATCGTTGCCTTGCCCAGGAATGACGGGGTAATCATCAATGGGACGCCGCCGATCAACACCAGTTATGTGATATTCGGCAAGCAGGGCGGCACATTTGGCCAGTTCGATCAGGTTAGCGGACAGCAGGTGCTTGATCTGGATAACCTCGCCCCCACGGATGGTTTCCTCATTCAGGGCGCCTCCAGGGGAGAATTGCTGGGCTATACCGTCGCCGGCGTTGGCGACTTCAACGAGGATGGCATCAACGACTTCATGCTTGGCGCGCCGACCGCCGGCATAAACTGGGAATGGCTCCAGGATAACTTGGGTAATCTCCCGCCAATGGGATTTTCGCTCTTGTTTAGCGAGGCTGACTACGCTGGCCAGTTCTACATGGTGTACGGCAAGGAATACGACACCGGCGCCACGGCTCCCAACCCCTTCGGCAGCCTTGATGTCAACAGCGGGCAGCAGGTGCTTGATCTCGCCAACCTCTCCGCTGACGAGGGCTTCTTTATTCGAGGTGATGCGGATCTGAATGCCCTCTCTATACTCGGCTACATGGTATCGAGCGCCGGCGATATCAATGACGACGGTCATGTCGATTTCGCTGTCATGTCGGCAGGCTTTATTGATGCGGGCGGCCCCCTCCGTGACGTTGTTTCCGGCAAAGCCTACATCTACTTCGGCGGCGACGAGAATTTTGCCGATCCGGGCAGCATCGCCCGCGTCGGCACGGCGAGCGATGACTGGCTGACCGGCTCCGAGACGAACGACGTGCTCAACGGCAACGCCGGCGGGGCGGATGTGCTGCTGGCTTACGGCGGTGACGACCTGCTCGCGGTGGGGGATGCCGGCTTCCTGCGCGTCGACGGCGGCGCGGGCTTCGACACGCTGGCGCTGAGCGGCAGCGGCATCGTGCTCGACTTCTCGGCGCTGGCGGCGGATGCGGTGCTTGACATCGAGAAGCTCAACATCGACGGCACGGGCGCCAACACCGTCAAGCTGACGTTGCAAGACGTGCTCGACGTTTCGGGCGGAGCCGACGAGTTGGTGATTGACGGCGGCAGCGACGATACGGTGGAGGCGGTTGGCTTTGCCGCCGCTGGCACGCAGCAGATCGGCGACAAGATTTATAACGCCTACGTCGCCCAAAGCGGCCCCGATATGGCGACCCTGTTGATCGAGGACACGATAACGAACATCGCCTTGCTTTGATCGTTGGGTGTGGTTACTCCCGTTTGCGGGGAGGAGATTGATAACTTCTCTTTCCTCCGCGAGCGGGGGAGGGAATAAGCATATAGGTTGGGCTGAGCGCAGCGAAGCCCAACGGCAGGCAGCTACAAGAAAGCATCAAAGCATTGCGGCGAATTTACTGGAGAGCTATGAAATGACTTGCTTCAAAACACTCAAAATTACAACTCTTGCTTGCGCTGCGCTGACTCTCGCCGCCTGCGTTACGGAGACACGCTATGACTGGGTGCAGGTTCCGAATCCGGTACCGGCCAAGAGAGCTGCAGCCCCAACTCCAGCCCCAGCCCCAGCCCCGGCGCCCGCGCCGACGGTTGACCTTGCCCAGGATTTCATCGCCTGGGCGGGCGACCGCATTTATTTCGATACCGACCAATCCGCCTTGCGTCCCGAAGCAAAAGATACGCTGGATCGCCAAGCTGACTGGCTGCGCCGGCATCCAGACACACAAGCGCGCATTGAAGGCAATGCCGACGAGCGCGGCTCAACTGACTATAACCAAGCCCTCGGCAGCCGCCGCGCTGAAGCAGCGCGGGCATATTTGGTCGACCACGGTATCGCGGCATCCCGCATCAGCACGGCATCCAACGGCAAGGCCCAGCCCATTGACTCCGGCTCCGGCCCGGATGCGCTGGCGCGCAACCGGAATGCGCGCACGATTGTCATCGTGGCCGGAAAGTAAACGCCGCTCGATGTTGGGATCGATGTTGGGCTTCGCTACGCTCAGCGCCAACCTATGCGCTGCTTGCTTTCCGCCTTCGCGGGAATGACGATGAGGTAGCGGCGGTAGGCTGGGTTGAGCATGGCGAAACCCAGCTTCGGCATGCTGGGATTCCACTTCGTTTCATCCCAGCCTACGTTTCATCCCAGCCTACGCCACTACGTCCCTCCATCCCAGCCTACGTCCTTCGATGTTGGGCTTCGCTTCGCTCAGCGCCAACCTACACTTGCCCGCAAGCGGGAGAGAGGCCGGGGGAGAGGGCATGCGGCGGTGGCACGGAGATGGCGTGTTGAATGCCGTTCGCCTCGTCCAGCGCCGGCTTGCCGCGACGCATTCAAGCGGTAGCCGCAACACGGACACGTCGCGGCGCAGAAGAGCGAGTGCAACAGCGACCACAGCATGACGACATGTAGAGGTTTATGGAATTATAATATTAATATATAATGTAACTATATATCGATAGGCGAGGAAACCGCCATGTACTTGACCTTGACCCGTAACGGACAGTTCACCGTCAATAAATCCCTCATGGAGCACATCGGCGTAAAGCCGGGCGATCCCATCTCCGTTCGCCCCATGCCGGACGGCAGTTTTTCAGTCACGGCGCGAAACAAAAAACGTCCCTTGAGCGAGATGCGCGGCGCATTTCGCCACATTTTCGGAGACGTTGAGCCGTTGAGCCTTGAGGAGATCGACAAGGCCATTTCGGAAGGCTACATGAACGCTGGCAAGGCCGGGTTGAAATGACAGCCGCCATTCTCGATACCAGCGTGCTGATCCGGCTGGTGCTGGATGACGACTCGCACCAGTCCGCGGTTGCCTTCGAACTGGTGGAGTCCGCAACGTCAATCATTGTTCCGACGCCGGTTTTTTGTGAATTCGCATGGGTTCTGCAAACGGTCAAGAACAAGGCGGGCACAAAGAAATTTACGAAAAAAATGATTGCTCAAAGCATCCGTGAATTTATCGAATTCGACTACGTGGCAATCGCTGATGATGAGGTTGAAGCCGGTTTGAAAATGCTTGAAGCAGGCGGCGATTTTGCAGACGGTGTTATCGAATACACAGGCCGAACCCTCGTTCGCAATACGACGACAACATTTTTTTCCTTCGATAAGGGCGCAGTCAACAAGCTGGCAAAAAACGGCTTGTCTGCGCTGTTGCTGCAATGATGGCAGACCAAGGGCGCACGCCTCGTCGTGTTCGGCGTGGTTGATCTTTCGAAGTTGGCGGCGGGAATGAGGGCATGGAGCGGTAATGGCGAATAAAAACAGGCTTGAGCTTTATCTTGCGGCGGTTCTTCCCGAATTGCGCCGCGCGGCGGCGCCGGTGGCAGGCTTGGGCGCGCCGTGGATTTTGTTTTTCTCGGTGAGCGACGGCGCCAGCCGGGCGAAGGTGATGACGGTTCGGGGCGATTCCCTGGATGCCGCCTGGCAAGCTGGCGTTGCCGAAATCCGCGATCTGGTGAAGCGCCAGAAACTGGATGTGCGCTGGCTGCGCGTCGATCACGTCGAGGCCATCGAGGCAATGACCTGGAGCGTGCTGCGTCAGCGTCTGGCTTCGACCAAGCGCAATTATTTCCGCTTCGGCATTTCACTCGATGCCGCTTGCCGCAAAGCCTTTCTCGAAAACGAACTCAACAGCAACGTCATGCTCTACATGGGCGGCGATGTGGCGGAGTGCGTGCCGAACGAAAAGCTCTTTCTGGCTTACGCGAAACGCCGGCATGGGCTGGACGCGCTGGATTTCAGTGATGATGCGCCAGTGTGGTTATTTTCAGCGCGCGGAATTTTCGTCGGCGAGGATTTGAAGGCGCACGCGCTGCAAGGGGCGGGTGTCGACATGGGGCCGCGACCCAATCTCGACAAAATAATACTGCCGATGGATAGCGCGGGCCGGCGCGTGATCGAAAAACTGACGCTGGCTGACGTGGAATCGCTGATCGCGTCAAGCACCTGTTATCTGGCGGGCGAGATCAAGGAGGACGGCCAGTTCAATTACGGCTGGTTTCCATGTTTCCACCGTCCGGTGAGATCGTATAACGCGCTGCGCCATGCCAGTTCCCTGTACGCGACGCTGGAAGGCTGGGAAGTGATCCGTGGCAATACGGGCGGCGACGCGATCAAGGCCGCCCTCGAGCGCGGTCTGGCTTATCTCACGCAAAACCTGATCCGGCGCATGACGCTGCCATCGGGAAAGCCGGCGGCTTTTCTGGTGGACGTGGGCGACCAGATCAAGCTCGGCGGCAATGCGGTTTCAATATTGGCGCTGGTGAAATACACGGAACTGACCGGCGACCAGCAATTTCTGCCTTTGCTCAATGAGCTTGGGGAGGGGATCTTGCGCATGCAGAACCCCGAGACGGGCGGCTTCGTGCATGTGCTGCATTATCCCTCGCTGGAAGTGAAGGATGCGTTCAGGACGATCTACTATGACGGCGAAGCGACGTTTGGCCTGATGCGCCTGTACGGATTGACAAGGAATCCGCGCTGGATCGACGCGGCTGAACGCGCCCTTGCCTGGTTTATCGAGAAGCAGCACTGGAAGGCCCACGATCACTGGCTGAGCTACTGCGTTAATGAAATCACCAAATACCGTCCCGAGCGCAAATATTTTGAATTCGGCATCCGCAACTTCAATGGCCACCTGAACTTCGTCAGCGAGCGCATCACCACCTATCCGACGCTGCTCGAACTGATGATGGCGGCCGAGCAGATGGTGTCGCGGCTCAAGAACGATCCCGCCAACGCCGATCTGTTGCAGCAGGTGGATATCGACAAGTTTTATCACGCGCTGGAAAAACGGGCGCATTACATGCTCAACGGCTATTTCTGGCCGGAACTGGCGATGTTCTACTCCAAGCCCTCGACGATTGTCGGCAGCTTTTTCATCCGCCACCATTCGTTCCGCGTGCGCATCGACGACGTGGAGCATTATTTGTCCGGGTATGTGGCGTACCGCAAATATCTGCTGCAGCAGAGTAAAAACCGCCCATGAAAACCGTCGTTTCCGTTTGTGCGGGAATGACGGCATAAAAATTCATGCCCTTTCGATTTTGAAACAGGTTCTAATCTGCTTCCACTTTTCGACTGAATAAAAAAGCTGGAATCCTTACATGCGCAAGGACATATCCGAGAAGCTCGATTCGCTTCTGCAAAGCGCAGGACTGGATAAATATCTTGTGAGGAGATGGACGTATCGGGGTGTTTGCCATGTACTCGATTATGTTTACCAAGGCGTCAAATTCGGATTCGATATTACCCCGCTGGATAATGGCCGTGTGATTCTGGAACTGGTTGAGCGACGCCACGAAACGGGCATCGAACTCATCAGCGCGGCAAACAAGAGGCGGTTACTCTGCGGAGACGCATCAATTGATGAAGCCGTGGACAAGATCCATGACGCCATTGCCCGGCTGGTCAAGTTGATTGATGATTGGCGTGTGGATAAAACAGATCGATCTTCTTCACCCGGCCATTCAGTTGCGCCTCATCCAGCCAAGAGTCTCCGGGTTGGCGTCCTGACGCTGCCGCTTAATAATAATATCGGCGGCAATTTGCAGGCTTACGCGATGATGGAGGCTTTGAAAAAACTGGGCCATTCGCCCGTTTTCATAAACCGCAGGCGTCCGCTTCGTGATGTGGCGCCTGTTGATTCGGTTGATCCGTCACGATCGTTATGGACGAACAGTGTTGGGCTTGGCGCGCGTTCGCCAAACAGCGCATTTGTTGATAAACACTTGGCGCCGATGACCGTGCCTTTTCGCTCGACTCAATCGCTGGCCCGGAATGTGGATCGCCTTGGACTCGACGCGATTATCGCCGGAAGCGATCAAATATGGCGGCCCAGGTATTCGCAATCAATTCTTGCCGATTATTTTTTTGACTTTTTGCCGGCGGATAGTTCAATCAGGCGGATCAGTTATGCGGCGTCATTCGGGGCGCCCGTTTGGGAATTCAAAGGGGAGCAAACTCAAACAGCCTGTCGGTTGATAAAGAATTTTGACGCGGTCAGCGTGCGCGAGGATAGCGCGGTCGATCTCTGCGCCAGACACTTGGGCGTAAAAGCCGAGCATGTGCTCGATCCGACGTTGCTGCTCGATCGCAGTGACTATGCGCCCGCAATAGCCGAGGCAAAACATCGGTCGCATAACGGCCAGATAGTTACCTATATTCTGGATTCTGCGCCTGACAAGGAGGCCGTTGTACAGAAGCTGTCAGCCGCGCTTGGACTCAATGCCTTTACCACGACGGGGTCGCCATTCCTTCAGCAAAACAATCCGGTGAATGCGCCAAATGACAAGTCGGTGCAACAGTGGCTGTCTTCCCTGGAGGGCGCCGGATTCGTTGTTACCGATTCCTTTCATGGTGTTGTCTTCTCTATTTTATTCAACAAACCGTTTATTGCTTATGGCAATCCGCAGCGCGGAATGGCGCGTTTTACCTCGTTGTTGAAAATATTCGGGTTGGAGCAAAGGCTGGTTGTCGATTCCTCTGAAGTTGATCTTCAGGGAATGCTGAAACCGATTGATTGGGAAGCCGTCAATAAACGCCTTGCGATGTGGCGTAAAAAATCATTTGATTTTCTTGTTTCAGCCCTAACAGAAAAAAAACAAGGTGCGGCGGCCTTGATCCAACCTGTTCTCGTCACCAGGGCAAAAGTCGAGGAGGTGCGGAACCATCCTCTAAATGTGTTGTGTACTGGATGTGGCGTATGCGTGTCTGAGTCTGACGGTTTGCTTGCGATGGCGTGGAATGGCGATGGCTTTTTGGCGCCGGAGGCAAAATCGCCCCACATTCCCGCCAGAGCGATCAAGGTCTGCCCCTTCAATCCCCAGCCTGACGAGGCAGTTCGGGACGAGGATGCGCTCGCAAAGATATTTCTGCCTGCGGCATCGAATTTCGATGCGAGAATCGGAAGATTTGAAAAGACATACGCAGGCTATAGCAAGAAATTTCGATCAACTTCGTCTTCCGGCGGCATCGCCACGCATGTTTTTAAAAAGCTGCTTGATCAGGGGTATGTGGATTATCTTTTCGTAGTGCAAAGTTCCGGCGCGACTGAATATAAGTACCAGGTATTCCGCAAGGACGACGATATCCTTGCGATCTCCAAGACGCGCTATTTCCCGGTATCTCTGGATCAGTTCTTCTCAACCATTGCGCGACTTGAGGGGAGGGTGGCCGTATCGGGGATTCCATGCTTTTTGAAGGCGATCCGGCTCAAGCAGCACTATGATCCGGAACTAAAGAAAAAGATTCCGTTTTTACTGGGCATCATCTGCGGCGGCCTGAAGAGCCGTTGGTACACTGATTTCCTGGCGCAAAGCGCCGGAATTCAAGGCGATTACATTCAGCCTGAATACCGGGTTAAGGATCCGGAAAGCTCGGCCATCGACTATTCCTTTTCCGCGAAATCTGCGGAAGATGCACATGGAAAGCTGAATAGCGTGAAAATGCTGCGCTTGGGCGATATGTGGGGGACGGGGCTATTCAAGGCCAGGGCATGTGACTTTTGTACTGACGTAGTCGCGGAGCTTGCGGATATTTCTCTGGGGGATGCCTGGCTGCCGGAATACAAGCAGGATGGGTTGGGCAACAATGTGGTGATTACACGCTCGGCATTGGCCGAAAGAATCATCCGTGAGGGCTTTGAATCAGGAGAGCTTGTTCTGGATGACGTGACGGCTGCGCGGATCGTGCAATCACAAAGCGGTGGTTTCAGGCATCGTCAAAACAACATCAAGTTTCGTGCTTGGTCGGCGAGACGTTTTCTGGATTTTCCGCTGCCTGTCATCCGGGCCAGGCTACTTCGGGGCGGCTCAATGGTGGATGCGTTGATTCAAATATTGAGGGAAAGGACGAGATCGAAGAGCCTCCTCTATTGGAAGGAGGCGAGGAATGCGCGGACTCTCGGAAAGCGGTTGCGCGGTTCCCTGAGAATCCTGAAGAACATGACAAATGCGGGACGCGACAGCAGCGGTAAATTGAATGCCTTGCTTGCTCAACTTGCGCGGCAAAATTTTGACCTTGCCGGAGTTGTTGGCGAGATGACGAAAGAGCAGCGCCTCGCCCTGCGTTGGCTGTTGCGTGGATCGAACATGGCTATGCTGAGGATGGCGTTGCGCGATGATGCAGTGGTTCCCCCTCCGACGGAGGCGGATATAAAAACAGAACATACGAAGGCGAAATCAGAAGCGGTGTTGCAGATGCCGAAAAAGAAAATCTCCATTACCAAGAGCGTCTTGGCGGGTTTCCCGGATGTGCCGCTTTGGAGAGTGAGCGCGCTGGAGGTGTATGAGCGCGCCAACGGCTTGTTCATTTCACCAAACAACAACAAGATAACCATAACGGGTATCAGTGATGTTGTCGCACTTAAAAATACCTACATCTATTTCAGTGGCAAGGGGAACGAGGTTTTATTGGATGGATTGAAGAACGTTTCCAAGCTGGAGATTGCCTGCGTGGATGGATCAACGGTCCAGATAAGGAGTCCGCTGGTTGTGCGGGGCGCCGTGATCATGGCCACCCACAAGACGGCGATCTGCGTTGGAAAAGATTGCCAAATCTCCCGCGATGTTCTCATGTACTGCTCTGGTTCCCATACGCTATATGACATGGATGGAAAGCGACGCGGCGAGAGACAGCTCGAAGTGGGCAATCACGTGTGGATAGGACAAGGCGTCAAGTTGCTCGCCGGGGCAAGCGTGGGAGACGGTTCGGTGATAGGCGCTTACAGCGTATTGGCGGGCAAGGTGCCGAACAATTGTTCCGCCGCCGGCAACCCATGCCGCGTCTTGACGCAGAACATATCCTGGACCGCGAGAACTTCTGACGATTGAATTTTTACGTAAACAAACTCGCGCGATTGACGATGGTGGACGGCGATGAGCAGCAAGACGTTATCATCCGCGCATTTGGCCTTGAGACTGAAATCAGACCGATTTTCCGCAGGCAAATCTGAACCTGCAAGTCGTATCCAGTCCGCAGTGTTCGATACGGGGGAAACCACGCCGTGAGCAGGATCACGTCTTGCGCCGCCGTGATGCGGCTGGAAGGCCCTTTGCGCGCCGTGTCATGGGTTGCGCGGATGGAGGGGGCGTTGCTGCGGATGATTCCGGGCGTATTGGTGCTGCATTTCGCGCTCTTCGTCCTGTCGCAGATTACCTTGCTATTGGCGCTGCTATTGCCCTGGAACATTCTGGCGAGTCTGGCCATGGACAGGCTTCCCTGGCGTGTGGCGTGGCTCTTTGATGGTTACGGCCCCGCGACAGCGGTGCCGATCCTGATGGCGCTGGTTGTGGGTTGTTTCGTTGCGCATCTGCTGGCGGAGGCCGGCAAAGTCCGGCTGGTGCGGCAAGTTGCGCGTCAGATTGTCGAACGGCATGACAAGACCGGTCTTTCGGACGCGCTGCGCGGTCAGGCAGCGCCTTTTCTCGGGCGTTTGCTGCGGCTGTTTTCGGCGCTGGGGTGGCTGCTGCTGGCCGCTGCGATCATGGCTTGGCTTTATCCGGTATTGTTCGTGGCGCTGATCGGTTATGTTGTAGTGGGCACGCTGGTCGTTGCGGCGCTGCGGCCCGGCAAGCGATGGGGCGCGGTCATTTCGGCGGAATTGCGCGGCAAGGCATGGTGGGGCGTCGGTTTTATCTGGCTGGTCGGCTACGTTATCTACGATGCCTGGCATGGCGTCTTGCCGCATTTCTGGGCGCTCTTCCCGAGCCTGTTGCTGGGGCGTCAAATTCTGGTGTTCCTTACGGTATTGCAGGCTATCGTGATGTTTTTGCTGGGACGGACGGAACGGGTGGAGGCGCTGTTTCTTCCGGATACGCCGCTGGCTCCGCCGCGCCGTGAAAGTGACGGCTTTGCCGGGCTGGCGCAACGCGATGGGCGCGATGCCTGGCTGCCGGCGTTGTTGGCGATTTATGGCGCCGAAGCCTATGTGGTGCGTGAGCAGGCGACGCAGTGGGAGCAGAAGGGCGAGCGGTTCTGTCTGGTGCTGGAAGACACCAGGCCGGGGCAGGATGGCGCGCTCATGATCCGGGTGTTTCACAAGGACAGTCTCGAACTGGGGCGCCATGAGCGCAATATTCTGGCACACGCTGGAGCAGCTTGGCCCGCGCCGAAATTCCTCGGCGAAAGCGAGCTGCTGGAGGGGCATCTGGCGCTGGTTTTTGAATGGGCCAAAGGACGCGACTGGCTCGCGCATCAGGCACTCAACCGACAGATGATGCTGGCGCTGCGGACAGCCTTGTTTTCTTGCGAAATTCCGGAAGAACTGGCCGATCGCTATAAGCGCGCAAATATCCAGCTTGGACAGTATCTGGCGCGGATTGATTGGGCGCTGCTGCGGCAGCTGGCTCCGACGCCGGAGGTTGCGGCGGAGTGCGACCGGCTGTGTGAAAACTGGCCGGCGCTGCTGCGCTGGCTGGACTGTCAGCCAACGCAGGTGGCGCTGGATCGCTTGCGCTGGCGATTGATGGCGAAGGGCGTGGATGGCATGCCGATGATCTGCAATTGGACGCGCTGGCGTTTGGAGCCGCTCGGGATCGATTGGCCCTTCCGGGAGCGTTCGAAAAAAGAACTGGAACAAGTATTGGCGGAGGCGGCGGTGAAGCGTTCAGCTTTGCTTTCCGTGACGGCGGATGATGTCTGCCTGATCGCGCGTCTGGGGGAATTCAGAAAATTGAATGCCGCAGGGAATTATGCGGGTATGTTTGGCATGCTCGATGCGCTCAAAACGGAATTCACCCATTGCGTGAACGCCGGGGAGGCGGTTCAACCTCAAGCGCACGAATCGAGTTCTTCCTCAATGCAAGAAGTGGACGCGGCATGACTCAGCTTGATGATAAACACGATCAATCCAGGCCGCTGGCGACGGTGGCTTGGGCGGGAGACGTGAACCTGGGGCGTCGTTTTCATTACCGCAGCGCTGACGCGCGAATACTCGGCGGATTGGGGCGGATCGCTCCACTGGTCGAGGCTGATCTTGGCATTGTGAACCTGGAATGCGTCGTGACGACTTCCGGGCAGCAGGGGATCAATAAACTTCAGCTTGGAACCGGCAGGAATGAGTATTCGCCGTTCTATTTCCGCGCTCGTCCGGAGATGCTTGCGGCCTTGCTGCACGGCGGAGTGGATCTGGTGATGACGGCCAACAATCACAGCGGGGATTACGGTCCGGAAGCGTTGATGGAGCAGAATCACTGGCTCGATCTGGCGGGCATCGACCATATTGGTTCTGGGCGGAATCTGGAAGAAGCCTTCAGTCCCGTCATTCGGCGCGTCGGCGGTCTGAACATTGCGCTGTTTGGGCTGGATGCGACACAGCCGGACTTTGCCGCCGGCAGGACAAAGCCTGGGCATGCTTGGCTGGACCCGACCAAGCCTAAGAGTTGGGCCGCGATCATGAGGCCCCGGATCGAGGCCGCACGCGAACAGGCCGACATCGTTTTACTGGTTATGCATTGGGGTATGAATGGCCTTCAGCAGCCCGACAGGCAGGAGATTGCCGGCGGCCATGCGCTGATTGATGCGGGCGCCGATGCCATTTTGGGCGCCTCATCCCATTTTCTGCAGGGCATCGAAATCTACAAGAACAAGCTGATCGTGCATGATGCTGGGAATTTGTTGTTCGATTCGCGGATCAATAAAAACAAGGATAGCGGTATTTTTACTTTGGAAATGGATGGCTCGGGTGTTCGGCGCATCGTTTTTACACCTTTGGAAATCGGCTTCTGCGAAACCACGCCGCCGGCGTTACTTGAAGCGATTGCTGCAACCAAGCGGTTTGCCAAGAAATGTGCCGATCTGGGAACCCGGCTCGAAATCACGCAACAAGGGCAAGGTATTATCGACTTGCCCGGTGAGCGTCTGGTTCGTGGTTTGCATCCGCCAGTTCCGGCTATCGCTAAGGCGCGTCAAAGTCCGGCGCCGCTTTCTGAACCCAGACCCGAATGGTTGGTTGATGCGGTTCCCAAAGACGCGCTCTTGCCTGAACCTTTGCGCATGGGGCCTTTGGAGCTTCTGGGCGTCAGGGTTTTACCGCGGAAACTGGAGCGGATCGGGTCAATTCATGTTGAGTCATGGTGGCGTCTGGCGGAATCGACTACGGTGGACTGGCGTATCGATTTTCTCGCGGCGCCGGACAAGCCGGGGCTAAGCGAAGGCTGGGGATATTGCAATCATGATCCCTGCGACTGGATGTGGCCGACCAGCCGTTGGCGGCCGGGTTTGATTTACCGTGATTTTTGCAGTCTGCGCTGGCCCGATCTTCGGGAATGGATAGACCTGTCACTGATACTGTCGGTTCGCTTGGTCAATGACGATGGCTCAACGGCACGCTACCGCCTGCCAGGCAGGATTGAGGTCAAGCTTTCACAGGAGTTTGGACTTAAACTGTCTCGCGCGCATCCGGT
Source organism: Zoogloeaceae bacterium (assembly GCA_031277315.1). GTDB lineage: Bacteria > Pseudomonadota > Gammaproteobacteria > Burkholderiales > Rhodocyclaceae > Desulfobacillus. The sequence continues at coordinate 16,536 of JAITMP010000022.1, forward strand.
GAAATATGTGGTTCCGCCACCAGAGGAAATCAGCCCGACTCCGCCGGGTGTCCTTTGGAGCGCGAAGCAACTCGAAGAAATTACCGGGGGAACCTGGCTGGTCAGGCCGCCGGAGACTTGGTTCGTCCGTTCGGTGACGCACAAGGCGGAGCAGCTTGAAAACGGGCACTTTACGCCCCCCATGTTGCTGGCCGCCGTGGACCAGCGGATGGCCATGCGGCATGAGTTGCCACCAAATGTGTGGACTGAAAAATACTGGGACACTCATGACCAGTTACCGGCAAAGCAGAAACTGATCGCCGGCGCCATTGTTGCGCGCCCTGTCGATGGACTTGCCCCTGATTTGTCCTTGTTGCTGGTTGCCGATCCTTTGCGTGCAGTGATGCAGCTTGGCGTGGTCGCGCGCAATCGACTCAAAGGCCGCGTTGTGGCGGTAACGGGCGGCGCGGAAACAACTTCACTGTGCCGGATGCTCGTCAAGGTGATGGCGGTGGATCACTCCGTTATTGGCGATTTTGTTCCGAACGATCATTCTCGCGTTGGAATTCTGCACACTATGGCTAATGTGCCGGAATGCACGGACTTGGTGGTCGTTGAGGCGAAAGAGGAGGCGCTGAACGCACGGCACTTTCAAAATAGCCGTTTGCTGCGCCCGGATATCGGCATCATCACCAGTATTTTGCCGCCCCATTTAAGCAGTTCGGAGCAGAAGCTGAATGTTGTTGCACGAAGAATAGCCAACGTCGTCGAGAGTCTGGAGTCAGGTGGCACCTTGCTGCTTTATCGCGAAACCGCGTTCTTTGATTTCATTTGCAAACGCGCGCGGGAGAAAGGGCTGCGGCTGATGACCTATGGACAGGGTGAGGACGCGAATCTGAGATTACTTGGCCATGACCGGCAAAACGGCCGGGTTCGCGCTTGCTTACCCGGTGGCGAAGAAGTTGAATACAAGCTTGGCGCTGATGAAACTATGGCGCAGAACAGTCTCGCCTGTATTGGGGTGCGCTTGATTCTGGGATGGGAGATCGGACCCTTGTTCGAGGGATTCGCGGAATTCATGCAGGCATGAAGAAAAGCATATCAATCGAATGGATATCATGGGGAAACAACACATGCCGTGGAGATTCAGAGAATGGTTGCTTTTGGCCGTTGGCCTGGCGGCATTGTTTGGTGGGTCCATCGCATTCGCCCAAGCGCGCGCGCCTGCTTTATGCAGAATGGGCTATGACAAAAATACCGGTCAACTTGAATTAATATTCGAGCGCGATGAGTTTCGCATTTTCTATACCCTGAAGGGAGCGCACGCGCTGTCGGACAGAACTGATCGCAATCTCAACAAAATTCCAGATGCGGTCGAGGATGTAGCGATTCAGTTGACGGCGAGCAGAGATATATTTTCCAAGATTATGGGGTTGCGGCATCCTTTGCAGCAGCCGCGCTATGCCAGCGCCAGCAATATCGATGTTTTTCTTCTGCGCTTCAGCAAGGGATCGGGAACTGCCTACGATGAAATCCATAATCACACGGCTGATCGGGATGGCAAGGGTTATTGCGCGCTACGCATCGATGTGGGCATTGACCACCCCAATTCAAACATTACTCCGGCACACGAGCTTTTTCATCTCTATCAATATGGCTACAGCATGTTCAAGGCGCCCTGGTTTCTGGAGGGAGGTGCGAGGTGGGCGCAAAATGCGCTCCAATCGGCCTCGGTGCCTGCGCCCGCTTTGCCGTCTGATCAAGCACAGCTTGAGCGGAAATTGCTTGCCAAGAAATACGCGGCCAGCGAGGTGTGGAATCGTATTGGGGTGTTACTGGATCCGGCAGGCCGCCTACATCTCTCACCGGATCTCCGCGAGAAAACTTACCTAGACGGAGCGGTGGTAGTGGAAGACGATGTGCTGCATGGCGCGGCCTTCATGAAAGATCTGCTGGAGGAATTGGACAAGGCCAGCTTGGAAGTTTCGCAGAAAAAAGGATGGGACCGATACAAGTGGCGGGAAGCAGATCAGAAGGATCCGTCACATGACGCGGATGTTGCTCGCGCCACTTTGGCAGCAGCAAGGCGTCAGGTTCAGAAAATAGGCATAAAGAATGCAGAGCTTGAATTTTTTCTGCGAGCGCTTGAAGAGTACGCGCCATAATTGTTTTCGATAACCCGGCCTGCTGGTGGCAGGCGCCGCTAGTCGGATTCTGAATGACGGGCTAAGCTTTTTTCCAGGTGCCGCCATTCCAAACATAGCGGACATCACTGTCATTGATGATCCATGGGCGCTGGTAAGACCCTCCGATCTGTATTGCCGCACCGGGCATTCGGTTCCAGCCGTTTCCATTCCAGCGATAGATGCCATAGCCGCCTTTTCGCTTGTCAGTACCGAGCATCCAGCCATCACCGATGGCTGTGGCCTCGCTTGGAGCAGCCTGCCAATACTCCTCGTTGTTGGCGCGAAATAGAATCTTTCTGCCTTCGCTGGTGGGGGCGTCGTCAAGCTTCCATTCGAAATCAGCGAACTTTGATCTGCCATCAGGCGGGCAGTCCAAAATCACGTTAAGTCTCTCACGCGATCGTTCGCTAAGCTGAAAGTCTTTAACGAGGGATAAGTACCCGCCAATTTCTCGTTTCAATCGAAGTAAATGTTTTGGTGAATCTATTAATCTGCCTGAGAATGAATATTTGAAAACTCTATTTATTATTTTTGCCTTTTTATCCAGGGAAACCACATCTTCAGGCAGCTCGAAAATATCATGAACTATTTTACTTATTAAATAAGCCACTTCATTTTTGCCAAATTTGCTTCTAGATAGGCCGATAGAGTCGGCAACCATAAAAATATAAGACTCGGACACGCATATTCCTGCAGTTTTAAGAAGGGGCCAAACTCGCAAGCTAAAATGGTAATCCTCACATATCTTAATATTAGTATCAAATTTTATCCCATATTTTTTTATAATACCCATTCGATAAAATTTACTATGTATATGGTTATCATCTAATAATAAATCTAAATCATCTGCGCTAATTTCGTGGCTATCTTCTTTATAAGAACTATAGAAACTTGCGTGTCTATCGACTCTTTTTACAACGACAATATCGCAATCCCCCTTTTCTGCTAGCGCCATTCCCTTTTGAAGAAATCCATTTGAAATTTTATCGTCAGAATCAATAAATAAAAGACGCTCACCAGTAGCGATGTCAATACCATGATTTCTCGGAGCAGAAGCAGTTCCGGAATTTTCTTTTAGTTGTTCAAATTTGTAATTTTTAATTTTTGCATACTGGGTGATAGGAGAGATGTTTTGTGTAGAGCAATCATCAATAACTATGACTTCATAAAGCTCCTGCGGGTAATTATTAGCAACAATCGAATCGAGGCATTCCAAAAGCAAATTAATTCGATTGTAGTGCGGTATTACTATGGACAGATTCATTTTATTGGTTCAATTAACCGATATGTAATAAATATTATATGAATTTTAAATAATGATAGATAGGTTATCTTAAATATCACTGGATAACATTAATAAAATCGATCATTTTTTGTCGCATCGGTTGCCATTTTATTGCTGTGGTATTTAAATCTTTTTCTAGTGCTTCATGCATGCCAGAGAATTTCATCCCCATATCTTTAAAGGAGAAGTATCCCCCATGCCGAACCATACTGCGGTCTCGCGAGGTCAGCCCTTGTTTGCCAATCCATATGGCGGTAAGGTAGTGCGAGACACACTCTTGATCTTTAAATACGAAAATACTTTGAGCGTCTAACATCGACTGCCAAATAGAGCACATTTTCAACATCGTGTCTCGCCGTGCCACCCATATGTTGTCCGCAGGTCCAAAACCGGCTCTAAGATAACTTAAGTAAACCACGCCTTCTTTTATTATCTCGAACGAATCGCTATGGGCGGGAATCGGGTAGCGCAAGTCAGGGCGCATCCTGATGATGTAATCGTATTTTATTCCATGTTGTTTTTCATGTTCCAGAAGCAACTGCATGACAGAGTAATTTTTATAAAACATTTTGGCCTGATTATGCGTGCCTTGGTATTCCAATTTCTTTATGTCAAAGGGAATGGACCGTAAAAAATCACTCTCATTTTCTATTTTGTATGCGGCCAACGGAAAATGATTTTCATAAAAATCCACGTTGAGATCTTTGACAATACCTTCACTGAAGGTTGCAAAAAGATGAGGGAATGCGGCTTGAAATGCCGCAGCATTATCCAGTTCAGGGATAGGAAAGAGTGATTCCAGCTCGGATCCGAAGGTTCTGCAGATCAACTGGCTGGATTTGAATACTCCTGGCCATTCTGGAGCCTTATCCCAAGTGGAAAGAAAGACATCTGCCTGAAGGGGAGCAATGACATTGTTGCGGAGACTTTCCAAACAAGCGCTTGTTCCGCGGGTTTGACCAGTAAGACACACGGCAATGCGCGGCTTTTTTGTCGAGCTTGGCCGGCCGATGCTGACTATTGGGGCATTCTGTGTTTCGACAACATAGGCATCTTTCAGAGGAATTTGCCGTAAGGGTGTTTTGTATTCCACCGCTTGACCGAGTTTTCTGTATACAAGATCAAGAAGTCTCGTTTGATAGTGAGTTTCCTGACTACGGGCTATCTTGGTGAGAAGCTGAATAATGTGCTGCATATTGACCGGACTGCATCCAAAAAACTGGTCGGAATCCAGACCATCAACCAACAGCTTGGCAAGGCGTTTACTCCGGAGAGGTGTTGGGAATACCCTATTGCTGAGTTTGCGCATTTCCAAGTCAAAGTCACCGTATTGCGCCAGAGCGAACAGGGCAAAGACGCCTGTCATTTGCCGGCATTTCCATCGCCTGAATATAGGGACAAAACTTGCCCGCACATACTTCTTCATTTCGACGAAATCCCGATCCCGGTACAGGGCAAGAATGGTCTGCTCATAGGGGTCAGCATGCGGCGCTGTTCCACCCTTCATGATGGGTAGAAAGATTTTTGAATACCAATTGATTATGGCGCGTACTGCCCGTATTTGTTTCTCGGAATACTTTGGATCAGAAAGCAGGGTCAGAAAAAAATCGGTTCCCTTATCTTCCAGCAGGGCATGTATCTCTTCGAGAAAACTGGCTTCCGCCAACCAAATCAGAAAGTTGGCGTAATAGTAATTATCCAGGGAACACAGACGTCGATAGGTTTCCTGAACGCCATCAAAATTCCAGTTTTCATCATGGATGCGTAAATTATCCAGAAACCACGTTATGGTGAGGTCGCTCTGACTCATTGTCCGTGCTCGCTTTTTGCATCTTCTTTCATGATGAGATATTTGTATTCTTCCGGCGTGCCGCAAAACTCTATGTGCTCATGTTGTACAACTTGATAAAAAATTTTGTATCCATTTTTTATGAAAATATTATAGAGTGGCGCTATGTAATATTCCCCTTTGGACATTCTGTTTTTGGATTTTTCCTGCAAGAACACTTCGTTGAATTGCCTGCTATCCTTGAAGTAGTAAAGTCCATCGCTGCATAAATCAGAAATACGCTCTTTTTCCGTTGTTCTTGCCACACTTATTTTGTTAGCAGGCTCAACAAAAGACCAGTGCTCGCCTTCGCCCCTGAATACTTCAAGATAGCCGTCGCAGTCATCAATGAATAGCGGCTTTTCATAGTGATGGCGGAAGGTGTCAATGTTGAAAATGAATAAAGGGAAGCTGTCTTGGCGTTTTGCAATAGCCAAGTGAACCGTCTCGGCTTGACCACCGGTAATACCCGAGAGAATATGCAGACTGGCATGCCGCAGCCCGAGTCTGGTGATTTCTTCCTGCACAAAGGGAATGGACTGGTGGGTATCCCGCAAGATGAAAAGAAATTCATCCGTGTTGAAGTATTTTTCAAAGCTGCGCACGGATTTTGCGAAAACAGTCTCGCCGCCGATGGGAAGCATGTATTTGGGCAAGTCATAGCCGGCCGTGAAGAAACGATTGCTGAGTCCGGCCATCGGTATGACGATCATGTTTCACTTTCCATGGCAATAGGTGGCGTAAAGGCGCAGCGCATTGGCGAAAAGTGCCCGTTGGCGATTTGTATTGTCGGCATGCAGCGGCAACATGGAGAGAAACAGCAGGATGACCAGAGGCAGGCAGTCTTTCACATGCACTCCAGAGATGAATTGCTCATTCCAGAATTGTTGCCGAATGGCTTCTATGCGCGGTTCCAGGGTAAACGTCAGTTCATAGGAATACAGATCCTTGCTGTTTAGCGTGTAGTATCCTGCGATGATAAAATCATATAAACCAATAATGGAGTGCGTGAGTTTGGCCAGATCGTATTTTTGATCGCCTAGAATCGCTGGATTCTGGTCCGCATCCAGCCCCCGCGGATCCACCAGCTTGATTCCGCCGGAGCGCAGGTCTATGAGCATATTGCTGAGACAGAGATCCCCATGCAGAACGCCAGGGATGCACGGCAGGGCGGTGACGCGGGCAAAGCAATCCACGCAGATGGCTTCCAGAGAGGGGATGCGTTTCCCGGCATAGTACAAAGGTTGTCCTTTGCGTAAACCGCTGCTCTGGATGAAATCGTCCAGACGGCTCCGAGTTTTTTCAATATACAGTTTTTCTGCCAAGGCCTTTAAAGCTTCTTCAGGTTCGGTAGCTATGCGTGCTTCATCAAAAAAAGTTCTGACTTGCTCGAAGACCTGAGTCCAGAAAAAGAGCGGGTTTTTACCGTGAACAAAAAGCTCGTTCAGGGGACTCAAAGGCAGATATTCCAGTTGGTAAAATTCCCGCTCATCTTTCTGGCCGCTGGTAATGAATTGGGGGATATATTTCTTCAGTGCCGGCGGGATGGATTTGAACCAAGCGGCTTCCGCTCTGATTTTGATCGGGTTATCTCCGCTTTTTGTGACAACGTGATTATTAATTTGCAGAGCGTTGAAGGCGCGCTCCGTGGTCATGGCGGAACGGGCTTTAAAGTAGGTGTTAACATGCCCCATATCCATCCAATCGGTGGAAATGTGCATGGTCATGAGATGTAATTTCATGTACTGACGGACGCCGGCCACAAAGTTGCCGCGCGCCAGAGCCAGACAGCGCGCCAAGTCTCTTGGGGAGGAAAAGGCAAAATATCCTGTCCAGATATAGTCTTCCCCCGATGCCACTTCCCTGGTCCAGTTGTAATTATCACGGCTGACGGCAATATCAATGAGGTCAAGACTGCGAGGGAAATCGTTAAACAGCGTATCGCCATGAAGCATTCGCAAATGATCAGCGGGGGCGATGGTGTTCAGGGCATACAGCAGGGCTTCGGCTAGATTGAAATCCTCCGGGGTGGTGATGCTGGAAATAGAAAGACTTTCCAGCAAACTCCGCTCATGGGCAGTCATTGGGTACAACTCCGGCAGGGATACCACAATTTCTTCGTCGGGAAAGGCAGCCCTGAGTCTCGGCACCTGGAATTCAATCAGTTTCTTATTGGCCAATGGAATAAAACACGCAGGCAGAGGGCCAAATTCGGCCTGTAATTCCTGAGTAAGATAAGCGCCGGAATTGATGAGAATCATGATTAGTCACCGCCGCCGATCAGTTTGCGGATTTCCTGATAAGAAAGAGATACCAATTCATCCGGTCGGATAGCTTTGTCATCGACATAAAAGCCTTCACGACCGCACCAAGGCTTGCCGATATGCACTGCGTCATAAGGCACTCCATGCTTGTCCAGCCAGGTAATGATGCCCGGCAGGGTATGGACAGCAATCTTGCCCACATCGCCTGCATAAGTACGCATGTTCCTGCTGGTATAAATCACGATGTCGAAACCCTGTTGTTTATACTCGCGCAAGACGCGGATTGCTTTCTCATTGGGTTTTGCTTCGGAATAATGGCCGCTCTGCGAAAAACACAAAGTGCTGTCGAGGTCACAAACGATTTGTCGATCACTGAGCATGATTTTGCCTTCAAGCAGGGCTGAACAGTGGTTGAAGATAGGGAAAAATAAGTATACATCGTATTACTGTTAGCTAAGGCAGTTATACGGCTTGCTTTTCTTTTTCTCTTGGACGACAAATCAAGCCTTCTCAAACTACATTGAACTGGCGTAGCCCGGCTTCAAAGGTATTCGTATTCAGCTGTAGTTCAAAACTCAATCAGTTGGTTACCTTATCCATCGTTTGGCCTCATGCCCCAGAATGTCGGCCATTTGATCTTGTCATCGACCTTGTCTGACGCGGCTCCCCGCTGTGCTTACTTAATTACCCGGTTTGGCGTGATTCCATCCGGGAGCCTGTAGCACCATTCTCGGCGTGCTACCATGCGCGGTATTGTTTCCGTGCCGGCATGTCTGAAATTTCTTCCGCTGAAATTGCCTCCCTGTTCGCCGCCGATGGCGCGTTGGCGGGCGCCATTCCGGGTTATTGTTTTCGACCGCAGCAGGTGGAGATGGCGGAACGGATCGCCGCCGCCATCGAGGCGTGCGGGGTGCTGGTGGCGGAGGCGGGCACCGGCACCGGCAAGACTTTGGCATATCTGGCGCCGGCGTTGCTGGCCGGCGGCAAGACGATCATTTCCACCGGCACCAAAACCTTGCAGGATCAGCTTTTCCAGCGCGATTTGCCGGCGGTGCGCGATGCGCTGCGGGTGCCGGCGACGATCGCGCTGCTGAAGGGCCGCGCGAATTACGTTTGTCATTACCATCTGGCGCGGGCAAAGGAGGCGGGCCGGTTCGCCTCACGCGAGGAGGCGGGCCACCTGCTCGCCATCGACCGCTTTGCCCGCGTCACCACCACCGGCGACAAGGCCGAATGCGTGGAGGCGCCGGAGGATTCCGGCGCCTGGCCGGCGGCGACGTCGACCCGCGACAACTGCCTCGGGCAGGAATGCCCGAATCTGAAAGAGTGTTTTGTCATGGCGGCGCGGCGCGAGGCGCAGGCGGCTGACGTGGTGGTGGTGAATCATCATCTTTTTTTCGCCGACGTGATGCTGCGCGATACCGGCGTGGCGGAATTGCTGCCGGCTTGCAATACGGTGATTTTCGACGAGGCGCACCAGTTGCCGGAGACGGCCAGCCTGTTTTTCGGCGAGAGCGTGTCGACGGCGCAACTGCTGGAACTGGCGCGTGATGCGCGTCTGGAGGGCTTGGCCGGGGCGAAGGATTGTCTCGATCTGCCGGAAGGGGCGCGGGCGCTGGAGAAAGCGGCGCGTGATGCGCGCTTGGCCGTGCCGGGAGAGAACGCCCGCTTCGCCGCCGCGCAATTGCCGCCGGCTTTTTTCGCCGCGCTCGACGCGGTGATGGCGGAACTGACGCGCTTCGGCGCGTTGCTCGAATCGCAGGCGGGCCGCTCGGAAGGGCTGGAGCGCTGCTGGCGGCGGGCGCGGGAATTGGCGGCGGTGCTGGAACGCTGGCGCGCCGTCGACGATGCCGGTCTGGTGCGCTGGGCCGAGGTGTTCAGTCAGGCGCTGGCGCTGAACGCGACGCCGCTCGACATCGCCGACATTTTCAGAAAGCAGATGGAAGGGCATCCGCGCGCCTGGATTTTCACTTCGGCGACGCTGGCGGTAGAGAGCGATTTCTCGCACTACCGCGCCGAACTCGGGCTGACGGAAGCCGATACCGGCTGCTGGGGCAGCCCCTTCGATTATCCGAATCAGGCGCTGCTCTACGCGCCGCAAGCGATGCCGGACCCGAACAGCCGCGACTACAACGAGGCGGTGGCCGACGCGGCCTGGCCGTTGATCCGCGCCAGCCGGGGCCGCGCTTTCGTGCTGTGCACGTCGCTGCGCGCCATGCGCCGCATCCATGAATTGCTGCAAGCGCGTTTCATCCGCGAAGATTTCGATCATCCCTTGCTGCTGCAAGGGGAGGGCGCGAAGAGCGAATTGCTGGCGCGTTTCCGCCGCCTCGGCAATGCCGTGCTGGTGGCGAGCCAGAGTTTCTGGGAAGGCGTCGACGTGCGCGGCGAGGCCTTGTCGCTGGTCGTCATCGACAAGCTGCCGTTCGCGCCGCCCGACGATCCGGTGCTGGCGGCGCGCATCGAACACATGAAGAAAGCGGGCCGCAACGCTTTCATGGAATACCAGTTGCCGCGCGCCGTCATCAGCATCAAGCAGGGCGCGGGCCGTTTGATCCGCGACGAGCGCGATCGCGGCGTGCTGATGCTGTGCGATCCGCGCCTGATTACCAAGCCCTACGGCAAGCGCGTCTGGCGTTCCCTGCCGCCGATGCGGCGCACGCGCGAACTCGACGAGGCGCTCGAATTTTTCGCTTTGGAGACGGCGTGAACGACATCTGCGGCGGCATCGCCGAGCGGCTCAACCGCGATTGCCAGTGCGTCAGCCTCGACCGCGCCGCGCTGCGCCGCGCTTTGACGGAGGCGCTGACGGCGCATGACGCCGGCGCCGATCTGCATGCCTTGATCGACGCCGGCTGCCCGAACCTGTTTTCCGATTCGGCGGTGTTCGTCGGCGCTGATTGCCTGCGGCGCATGGCGGAAATCGTCGCGGCGGTGGAGGCGGTGGCGGCGTTGCCGGCTTGGCGCGAGCGGGTGCTGGCCTGGGCGCCGGCGACAGCGCGCTACGCGCCGAAATATCCCGGCGTGTTTCTCGGCTACGATTTCCATCTCAGCGCCGCCGGCCCGCAACTCATCGAGATCAACACCAACGCCGGCGGCGGCTTGCTCAACGCCGTGCTGGCGCAGGCGCAGCAAGCATGCTGCGAAGATGTCCCGGCCATCGTTTCCGGCGCGCCCCCGGCGGCGGCGGTCGAGCAAGACTACGTCGACATGTTCCGCGCCGAATGGCGGGCCGAGCGGGCCGGGCAAGGTGAGGTGCCGCTTGGCCGCATCGCCATCGTCGATGAGCAGCCGCAAACGCAATTCCTCTATCCCGAATTTCTGCTCTTCCGCAGCCTGTTCGAGCGGCACGGCATCGCCGCCACGGTGTGCGATCCGACTGAACTCGTCTGCCGCGACGGCGCGCTCTGGCGCGGCGGCGAGCGCATCGACCTGGTCTACAACCGCCTCACGGATTTCAGCCTTGAGACGCCGGCCAGCGCCGCCCTGCGTGAGGCCTGGCTGAGCGGCGCGGCGGTAGTGACGCCGCATCCGCATGCGCATGCCCTGTACGCCGACAAGCGCAACCTGACGCTGTTGAGCGACGAAGCGGCGCTGGCCGCGCTCGGCGTCGATGCCGCCGTTCGCGCCGCGCTGCTGGCCGGCATTCCGCGCACGCGGCTGGTGCGGCGCGAGGATGCCGAGGTGTTATGGGCCGCGCGGCGGCAACTGTTTTTCAAACCGGCGGCGGGCTTCGGCGGCAAGGCGGCGTATCGCGGTGACAAACTGACGAAGCGCGTCTTCGAGGAAGTGCTCACCGGCGGTTACGTCGCGCAGGCGCTGGTGCCGCCATCCGGACGGCATCTGAGCGTCGACGCGGCGCCGACGGAATTGAAGGTCGACCTGCGCAACTACGTCTATCGTGGCCGCGTCCAGCTCGTATCGGCGCGGCTCTACCAAGGCCAGACCACCAACTTCCGCACCCCCGGCGGCGGCTTCGCGCCGGTGCTGGCGGTGCTGGAAAGAGAAGTCGAAATGGGCACAGCGGCAAGCTGAAAACGCCCGCTCAAGCCCCTCTGTTTCAAGGGCGGCGCCACTCTGAAATATCCGTTCGATCAGGATTTCTCCAAGCCGGTTTCTCCTGCGGTCAAGCTTGGCTGCCGGCTGTTGAGCAGGAAGTGCGAGAGCGCCGGTATCAATATCAAGGCGCCGATCATGTTAAGACCAAACATGAAGGTGAGCAGAATGCCCATGTCGGCCTGGAACTTGATTGGCGACCAAGCCCAGGTAACGACGCCGGCGGCCAAGGTGACGCCGACCAGACCGACGACGCGACCGGTGAACTCGACCGAGCGCTTGTAAGCCTCACGCAGGGACAGCCCGCGGCGCTGATGGGCCAACTGCACGCTCAGCAGATAGAGCGCATAGTCGACGCCGATTCCGACACCGAGCGCCACCACTGGCAGGGTTGCCACCTTAATGCCGATGCCCAGCGCGACCATCAGGGCTTCGCAAAGCACCGATGTAATCGCCAAGGGCACAATAGCCACGATGACTGCACGCCAACTGCGAAAGGCTACCAGACACAGCAGAGCCACTGCGGCATAGATTGACAGGAGCATGGTGCGGTTTTCCTGCCGGACTACGATGTTGGTGGCTGCCTCGATGCCTGCCGATCCGGCCGCCAAGGCGAAGTTAACGTCTTCGTCATTGTTGGTGCGCGAGAAGGTTTCGGCGGCGTCCACCACAGCGTCAAGCGTCGCGGCCTTGTGGTCTTGCAGGTAGGCGAGCACCGGCATGACCGAGCAGTCGGTGTTGTACAGGTCGGCATTGTTTACGGCGGCTTGGCGCACGGCGCTGGTGAGAACTTCCTGATTTCGCAGCAGTGACAGAAACTTTGGATTGCCGTCATAGGTTCCGGCAACGATTTGACGCACACTGCCGGGAAGTGAATGAGTGGCTTGGACAGTCGGCAACTGCTCCAGCATCCAAGCCAGACGGTCGGCCTGTTGTAGTGCTTTGTAAGTCAGGCAATGCTCCGGCAGCGTTTTGACGATTACCGCAAAGACATCGCTCGATAGCGCATAGTGAGTGGTGATGTAGGCATTGTCGCGGTTGTAGCGTGAGTCGGGGCGCAGTTCGGGCGCGCCTTCGTCCAAGTCTCCGATCTGGAGCTGCAGGCTGACGACGAAACCGATCACGGTGGCGAGACCCGCCAAACCAAGCGCGGCGACTGCCCAAGACCGCTCGGTGAAGCGCTCAAGCCAACTCCACAACACGCCCAAGCCGCGACCGGCTTCCTCGCAGGCCTCGATCGAAAGCCGGTGCGCGGCGGCACGCCGGCTGACACCGGTGTAGGACAGCAGCACCGGCAGCAGGACCAGGTTGGTGATCACTAGCACCGCGACGCCAATGCTGGCTGATTGCGCTAGCTCGCGGATTACCGGGATGTCGATCAGCATGAGCACGGCGAAGCCGACAGCATCGGCGAGCAGGGCGGTAAAGCCGGCGAGAAACAGACGGCGGAAGGTGTAGCGTGCGGCGACGTGCTGGTGTGTGCCACGTCCTATATCCTGGGCGATGCCGTTCATTTTCTGTGCGCCGTGCGAGACGCCGATGGCGAAGATCAAGAAGGGCACCAGGATGGAAAATGGGTCAATCGGATAGCCAAGAGCCGTAACAATACCCAGTTGCCACAAGACAGCCACCGCCGAGCAGAACACAACCAGCAGCGTACTGCGCAGGCAGCGTGTATAGCCGTACAGCAGACCGATAGCGATGGCGACTGAAGCGCAGAAGAAAATCAGCATGTCGCGCAATCCGGTCACCAGATCGCCAACCAGGGTGGCGAAGCCGATGACATGGATGCGCACCCCGCTCTGGGCGCCGTCGTGGCGCCCCCGGATTGACTCGATATGCTTGGCGAAATTGACGTAATCCAGTGCCTGGCCGCTCTGCGGGTCAATATCGAGTAACGGCACGACAATCATGCTCGAGCGCTGGTCGTTACCGACGAGCGCGCCTGCGATGCCGGCGCGGGCTACGTTGGCGCGTAATTGGTCGATGCTGCGCGCCGAACCGTCATAGTCCGGCGGCATTACCGGGCCGCCGCGGAAACCTTCCTCCGTTACTTCGGTCCAGCGTACCGCCGGCATCCATAGCGATTTGATCCAGGCACGATCGGCGCCAGGCGTCAGATAGACCTCGTCGTTGATTCGGCGCAACGCCTCAAGGTAGTCGGGCTCGAATACTGTTCCATGCGGATTCTCGACGACGATGCGGATCGCGTTGCCGAGACCACGCAGGTCGTTCTTGTGAGCGAGATAGTTCTTGATGTAGGGATGCGCCTGCGGCAGCATCTTCTCAAAATTGGCGTTGATGTCGATGCGCGTTGCCACCAGCCATGCCAGCGCCAGGGTGGCGCAGAGGCAGAACAAGACGACGACAACGCGATTGTTAAAGATCGCGCGCTCCAGCCGGTTGCCGCTACTGGCATCGAAATGGTTGTAGTCGGCCACCACTGGCATGTGGTCGATGTTGCTGCCTCCCTGCATTATCGTTTCTCTTATTGCAAGCGCTGGGTGCGTACGCCGCGCCGTCCCGCCAGGATGAGCGTCTGGTCCTGAACCGCCACCGCCCCGGCTGACATTGGCGTTTCCATGGCGGAGACGGCAAAACTGATACCTGTATCGCGGCTCATCAGTATCTGCCCGGTTTGGGTAACGAGATAGAGGCTGCCGTCCGGGGCCGCGCTGCCGGCGTTGATGTTGCCGAGGACGCTGGCGTCAACCTTGCGCCAGTTAAGTCCGCCGTCCGTGCTGCGGTGGATGTTGCCGCGCAGACCAAAGACCAGCACCGCATTGCCGCTGCCGATGACGCCGAAGTATGTGCCGCCGTAGCCAGTCATCAGGGCGCGGAAACGCTGCGTCGCATGGTCCAGCTTCAGCACCAGTCCCTGCTCACCTGTCGCGTAGAGCGCGCCGTCGGCCGGCTTCAGCGCATACAGATGCAGACCGCGAGGGTTGTCGGCGCGGTGATACCAAGGTTGCCAGTTGCGCCCGCCGTCTTCGGTGCGGAAGATAAGGCCAAAAGCGCCGACGATGAATCCCGTATGCTCGTTTTCGAACCAGACATCCAGGAAAGGCTTGTCTGGCCCTTCCGCGGCGAACTGCGCCAAGTCTGCGGTGAGCTTGGCGGCTTCATCCGGGGAGATTGCTTGCTGTGGCAAGTTACGGTAATAGTTTTCCATGATGCGAATAGCGCGCATGCCGTCGAGCTGAAGCTGCCAACTGACGCCGCCATCCTCGCTGTGCAGTACCACGCCGTCATGACCGACAGCCCAACCGCGCGACTCCGACGGAAAATGCACCGCAGTGAGATCCGAACTTACCGGCACGCGCGCCTGACGCCAACTCAAACCGGAATCATCGGAATAGAGGATATGCCCACGCTGCCCCACCGCGACAAGGCGTGCGCCCGCCAAGGCCAGCCCGTTGAGCAGGGCGCTGGCGGCCCGCGCCGAGTTTTGCGCTGGCCGCTCAAGGACGTCGACATACTGCGCCATCGCGCCGCTTGGCAGGCACAAAGCGGCGGCCAAGATGACCGCGGCAAGCGATGAGCCGTGCCCTGCGGTCGTGCTGCGGCGCATACCCTGGCTCAGCGAATGCCCGCGCCGGCTAGCGCGTCCGGTGCAAAGGCTGTGTCGGGTTGCGGGCCGAGGTAGTCAATCTTGTGCTCGTTCACCATGGAGATGTGTGAATACGCACCGGAATTCAGATCGTAATAGACGTGCGTGTTGCCACCCGGTACGAGAACATCATAGTTTGGCGTCACGCTCATCGCCGCAGTGCGCCAGAGTTCGCCCCGTGCATCGTAATTTTCGTTCAGCACCGCAATCCAGGTGTCTTCGTCCAGATAGAAGCGGCGTTTCGAATAGCCGTGGCGAGCGTCCGATTTGAGGGTGGCCTCGACGACCCAGACCCGGTGCAACTCCCAGCGCATGACGTCGGGGTTGACGAACTGCGGTTTGAGAATGTCCTTGACGGTGGCCGTCCAGCCCCACTTATAGGTGTTGTAGGGAATGAATATTTCTTTCTTGCCGATCAATTTAAAGTCAAAGCGCTCCATTGAGCCATTGAACATGAATATGTCGTCGTAGAAGGCGGCGCCAGCGTTTTGTGTCGCCGGCGTGTCGAAGGCCAAGTCGGGGGCGAGTTTGACGCGGCGCTGGCCAGGCAGGTACTGCCAAGCGCGGCGCCCCTTGCTGGCGGCATTAACATAATCGATCAAGATGATGCCCCAACCAGCTTGTCGTGCCGGTGCCACATAGTTGTGGCGCAAGCGCCAGAGCACTTCCGCATCGGTTTTTTTCCTGTCGTAATAGGGGAAATCTTCCAGCGATTTCGTTCTTACGGCAAGCGTGGCGTTGCCTGCCGCATCGACGTTGTAGGTGTCCGAAATGGAGGTTCGCGCTTGGCCCAGATAACGCGTCAGGTGGTTCCACATCGCCTCGTAGCCGTCTTTTGGAATAGGGAAGGGGGTGCCGGCGCTGGCATTTTGTAAACCGATGCCACCTCCTGTCGTGTGTGCCCGAACGGCATTGTTGGCAGTGTTTTCATAGAGCCATTGCGGCAAAGCCGCCGTGCGATGGGACGGGTAGACGTCCATGCGATAACCAGGGTAGCGTTTGAGCAACGCCTTCTGCCCTTCGGATAGCCTGTCTCCATACTGCTGCATGTTGCCGGCATCGATCGAGAATAGTGGCTTCTCATTGGCGAAAGGATCGCAGAGCCGCCCTTCTTCTTTCTTATAGCAAGCCGGGGGTGTTTTCAGGCCGCCTTGCCAAGCAGGGATTGTATTGTCGCGGTTGCCGTTTCTCTCCGCCCCCATCGGCGTCAGATGAGTGCCGAGCGTATTCGCTTCCTCAGGCGTTACGGCCGCCCCGACGGCTTGGGCCAGAATCAGGCAGATTGTTGCCGTCATGATCTGGGTATTCACTTGCATGTCCGGTCTCCTTTTGGCCCCTGCGTGGATGCGCCGAGGCCTTGTTGATATCTGTTTAGAATGTAGTTTTGAAGGTCAGCGAAACGTTGGCGCGGTCGCGCAGCAGGGCGTAGGTGCCGTTGAAGACATCCGCCGTGTTGGTCGCGTTACGGGCGTCTTTGCCGAAGTAGGTGGTGTATTTCAGGTCGAAGCGGTATTTTTGCTGAACGTCCACAGCCACGCCGATGCTATAGGTGCCGGCGTCCTTGCTGCCGGCGAGCAGGGTCGCCGCGTTGCCGCTCAGGCCTTGGCTCCAGCTCAGAGGCATCAGCAGGTCGACGCCGGGAAAGACCTGAAACCAAGTCGGCGTGAAGCCCAGGGACAACTGCCAGGCGTCCTTGCTCACCCGGTCAATGAGGTTGTAACCGTTACGTCCCTTGAACAGATATTCGCGTTCGGTAACCTTCAGCCAGCGGCTGTAGGCAAGCTCCGCGTTCCAACTGGCCGTGTCGAAGATCGGTGTCTTGCCGAGCACCCCGAGCATGTTAAATACCGCGTGTGCTGTATTGCCGCGCGCCCCGGGAACATCCCCGTCGACCGGGAAATAAGTGGTGTTGAACGGGCCGGCGATCGCTGCACCGACTGCCGCCGTGTCGCTTACCAATGGCATGTTTTTGCGGTAGGACAACTCGACGCCAAAACTGATTCCGGCAATGTTCTTCGACAGGCTCAGCCCGTAGAGGTCGATATCGTCGGCGTAAGCCATGCGATAGCGCCACCTGTCAGGCGTGCTGCGCAGGTCCGCCAATACTTGAGGCAAGGTATCCGTGAAGTTGCGGTAGTACACGCCGAGGGTGCCGTCCAGCGCTTCGGGGCTCCAGCGCAGCGCGAGACCGTAGTCACGCCGCTTGTTGTTCGTCGTGATGTCGTCAGCGCGCAGGACTCGCGCCGCGCCAACGAACACCGTTTGGCCGCCCCACTGCGCGGCGTCATTGGTGCCGAAATAGGTGCCGCCTTCAGGTAGCCGCACCGGCTCCCAGTCGAGCATCTTTTGGACCGCGAGCGACAGGCTCTCATTTACCTGAAGCTGGAGGGAGAGGCTGTTGAGCGGGCGAAACAGTTCCTTGGCGTCGACGCCCGGTGTGGCGAATGCTTTGGCGACGTCCGTCGGCCCCTGTGAATAGGCGATGGAGTGGAGCAGGCCGCCAAAGCCCAAACTCTCACCCCAGAAAACGGCGTGACGTCCAAATTTCGCGTTCAGCTTCATCTCGCCCAGTTCGGCCTGGCCAAACACGAAAGCATCGAGAAGCTCACCGCCACGGTAATAGTGGCTCTTGGCATAGGAACTGATGCCATGGGCTGGCGTGCCGTTACGCAAGCGGTTGGAGGTTGCCAGCGAAGAGTTGTCGAAGCCGCCGCCGTAGGTTGGGTCGTACCATGCGGCGCCGCTTACGCGAAAGCCGTGCACGCCCTTGTAAGTGAAATCAAACTCGCTCAGCAAATCGATGCGGTTGAGGACTGTGCCCTTGTTGAAGTTGCGGTCCCCGTCGTCATTATTGTTATTGCGCAGAATGACCTTGTCCTGGTCGTGCACGCGGTGCGCATAGGTATAACGCAAGTTGTTGTCCCAGCGAATCGCGATGTCAGCATTGCCGGTGTCAATCTCAAAGGACCATGCTGTTCCCGTCATCGACAGCAGCATGCCTGCGATCGCCCAGTTTTTCTGCCGCAACTGCGCACGCCGATGCTTGCCGCCGCCTCCAAGCAGATTTCGCACCATTACACCCTCCTCTTTTTAGCTTATGTCCGTTTTTCTGCCACCGTGCAGCGGTTTCGTTCTCCGTGCTGTACCCGGCGTATAGCGTTGCATAACGCAAGCTACGTTTGCATGGTAGTCGTATTAGTTTCGTAATGCAAGCATCTAATTTTTTACTTGTATATCAATATATTATCATGAATCTATTGAGCATGTTAAGTGAGATGGCACTGCGTTGAGATGCTGTCGCATACGTGATGATAATGCCCATCATGGTTTAAAAAAACAATTTGTTTATTATATTCATTGCATTAGAGATATAGGCGCAATACCTCAATAACTTCTGTAATGCAACTTATTAGTGCTACAATCCACCCAAGACTGCATCCCTTTGGGTGCGGCGCAGTATCAATTGGAGCTAATAGAGTGAATGCGATATTCGACCTGAAGGATCAAGTGGCGATTGTTACCGGCTCAAGTCGGGGCATCGGGCGTGCCATCGCCGAACAGATGGCCGCAGCAGGCGCGCGGGTGACGGTTTCCAGCCGTAAAGCGCAAGCGTGCGAAGAAGTCGTCGCGGCAATCCGCGCTCGGGGCGGGGAGGCCATCACGGTACCGTGCAACGTTTCCGACAAATTCCAGTTGCAGACCTTGGTCGACAAAACGTTGTCTACATGGGGGCGAATTGACATCCTTGTCTGTAATGCGGCCGTCAATCCGTACTACGGTCCAATGGCGCAGATGCCGGAAGATGTCTACGACAAGGTTATGAACTGCAACGTCAAATCGAACTTTCTGCTATGCAATATGGCAGCACCGCACATGGCGGCCAATGGCGGTGGCGCGATCATCATCGTTTCGTCGATTGGCGGTAATCAGGGCAGCGCGACGTTGGCAGCCTACGGCATCTCGAAGGCGGCGGACTTTTCGCTGGCGAAAAATCTGGCCATCGAATGGGGTCCAAAGGGTATTCGCGCCAACTGTATTGCGCCGGGCTTGATCAAGACAGATTTCTCGCGCGCGCTATGGGAAAACGCCAAATTGCTGAAGAACGTCGAGGAGGGCACGCCGGTTCGCCGCATTGGACTGCCCGAGGATGTTAGCGGCGTAGCCCTGTTTTTGGCCTCGCGTGCCGCTGCCTATATAACAGGACAGACAGTTGTCGTTGACGGTGGCATTACCGTCAAAGAGCCAGCGTAAGCGCTTCCTGTGTTTTGGTGCGGAAGTTGATCTCGTGAGGATCCAGTTCGACGTCACAGCAGTTGCAGACGACGAGCGGGTCGAGTTCGGCGCCGCAGCGGGTGTGCGTCAGCAGCAGCGGGCGCGCGCCCTTCGGAGCGAGCCAGTGATCGCCCCATTTGGTCAGCATAAGAATGATCGGGTAAACATCCATTCCCTTGGGCGTGAGCACATATTCGCTGCGCTCTGGATTGGTCTGGTAGATTCGCCGCTGCAGCATGCCATTTTCGACGAGCAGGTGGAGACGGTCAGCCAGCACGTTGGTCGAGATATGCCAGCGTGCCTGTATCTCCTTGTAGCGGCGTTCACCGAGGAAAAACGAGGCAAGCACCAATTGTGTCCAGCGGTCGCCGAAGAGATCAATCGAGTCTCCGAACAGCATGGGGGCGACCGCGCCGTCATCAAGGGTAATGCTGGAGCGTCGGCTGCTTTTCGGCGGCGGCAGACGCTCCATGCCCGCCCCTGGCCCGTCGGCGTAGCGCACGTCGCGCGCCACCACGCCACTGCGGCAGTGGCGGCAGATAATGGTCGGTACCGTTGCTTGACCGCAGCTCATATGCAACAAGGTGTTCGGCTGCAGTGGGTGTCTTTGCGACCAGAGGCGGTCAAAGCGCCAGAACATGAGGGCGGTTGGAAACAGCTCTCGTCCCATCTCCGTGAGGTGGTAGATCTGACGCCCGCCCTCGTTTGCCGGCAGCTTTTCGAAACAGCCTATGCGCGTCAGTCGGGCCAGCCGGTTGGTAAGGATGTTGCTGGCAATACCGATGCCTTTGCGCCACTCGTCGAAGCGGCGCATGCCGCAGAAGGCCGCCCCGAGAATCAGCAGCGACCAGCGGTCGCCGACCTGTGTGAGTGCACGCGCGACGGAGTTGGCCGGTATTAGTTTCTTTATGCTCATGACGTAGGGATGTGACTGCACCCATATCTACAGCATGGATGTTCTTATTGATTGCGTTACAAGAGTATAGCCGACTTCCGCGTATTCGGCATGAGGAAGTGGCACGGAGATGAAAAATGGATTTTTCCTATAGCGATAAAGTTGAAACGTTACGCGCGCGGCTTGCTCGCTTCATGGAGCAGTATGTCATGCCAGCAATCCCCGAGTGGGAGAAGGAGGTTGCCGCCGGCCATGCTCATCCTGCATTGATGGAAGACCTCAAGACGTTGGCGCGCGATGAAGGCCTGTGGAACCTGTTCTTGCCTGGTCTCGCCGCGGACGAACCCGGCCAGGCACTTTCCAATCTCGAATATGCACCGCTGGCGGAAATCATGGGCCGCGTCATTTGGGCTCCCGAAGTGTTCAACTGCAGCGCGCCGGATACTGGCAATATGGAAATCCTGCATCTGTTTGCCACACCACAGCAGAAGGCGCTGTGGTTGCGACCTTTGCTGGAGGGGCAAATCCGCTCCTGTTTCGCCATGACAGAACCCGATGTCGCTTCCTCGGACGCGACCAACATTCAAACCAGTATCCGCCGCCAAGGCGACGAGTACGTTATCAACGGGCGCAAATGGTTTATTTCCGGGGCAGCGCATCCGGCATGCCGCTTTGCCATCGTGATGGGCGTGAGTAACCCGGACGCTTCCCCGCATGAAAGACAAAGTATGGTCATCGTACCCATGGATGCACCGGGCCTGACCGTACTTCGCAATATCCCGGTGATGCATCACACTACCCCGGAGGGGCATTGCGAATTGCTGTTCCGCGATGTACACGTACCGGCGACTAATCTGATTCATGCCGAGGGTGCCGGTTTTGCCATTGCCCAAGCGCGTCTCGGTCCCGGGCGCATTCACCACTGCATGCGCTCCATCGGTCAATGCGAATTGGCATTGGAATTGATGTGCGTGCGCGCTGCCGAGCGCAAAACTTTCGGTCGCTACTTGCACCAGCATGCGAATATCGCCGAATGGATTGCGCGCTCCCGTCTGGAAATTGATCAGGCCCGGCTGCTGGTGCTCAAGGCCGCCTGGATGATCGATCGTCACGGCGCCAAGGCGGCAGCCAAGGAAATTGCCATGATTAAAGCGGTGGTGCCAAGTGTCCAGGTAGCGGTTTGCGATCGCGCCATGCAGGTACATGGCGCCATGGGGCTGAGTCCCGATACCCCGCTTTCAGGCCTGTGGATGTGGGGACGCGTCCTGCGCATCGCGGATGGGCCTGATGAGGTGCATCTGCGCACGGTGGCGCGTCAGGAGATGGCGCTGGTCGACACTTATCGCGAGCGCGTTTTGCCTCATTTACACGATCCGCGGCACTGAGTGCCGATGCGTTACAAGACGCCGGCGGTTGCCTGCTTGCCGCTGAAGCCCGGGAAGGCATGCTCGGAACCGCGGCGTCTCTTAGCCCCCAGAATGCTTCGTCTCCTTGCGCACAATGCAATCAACAGGGCAGACAAGCAGACACTGTGGTTCGTCGAAATGTCTTTCACACTCACTACAGCGTGCAGCATCAATGCTGTAAATTAATGGCGATGACATGATCGCGTCGTTTGGGCAGATGTAGTCGCAGGCGCCGCATGAGATGCAGTCTGCGGTGATGCGCAATGCCATCGGGTCATGCCGTCAGGCGCTGACCGGTTTGGGCTACCAGTCGATAGCTTTCGCCGAACAGATGCGCCGTGCGCGAACTCGCGTTCCCCTTGAGGGCGCGCGCATACACGCCTTGCTGGATTGCCGCAGTGCGATAGAGACTGAACGCCATGTAGTAACGCCAATGCGGTCGTGGGTCCAGTCCGCTGTAACGATGGTAGGCCTCCAAGTAACTTGCCTCGTCGGGAATGCCAAGCGCAGCCAAGTTGGCGCCAAGGAATCCGGCCGAAACGGGATGCCCCATTGGCAGGTGGTATGTCATGCAGTTGAACGCCAGATCGCTGAATGGATCACCGATGGTTGATAGCTCCCAGTCCAGAACGGCTGTGACGGCATTGTCGTGGAGCGAATAGATCAGGTTGCCGATCCGGTAGTCCCCGTGTACCAGCGAGGCATGCTGTTCAGTGGGCAAGTTGGCGGTTAACCAGTCACGGAGCTGTTCCATTGCCGGCAGGTCTTCTGTGCGCGACGTCTCGTACTGCTTGCTCCAACGCGCCAATTGGCGCGCCAAATAGTTTTCCGGACGCCCGTAGTCAATCAGGCCGTTGTCATGCCAGTCAAAGCGGTGTATGGCGGCCATTGCTTTGACCATACTGTCATAAGCAGCGGCTCTCTGGGTTTGTGTCAGTGTCGGCAGCAGGGGATCGGTGTCAATGCGCCCGGCAAGGAAGCGCATGAGGTAGAACGGTGTGCCAATTACGCTTGCATCATCGCAATAGACAAGCGCCGCAGGGACCGGCACCGGGCTGTTGGCCAATGCGCGCAATACGCGGAACTCCCGGTCAATGGCATGCGCGGATTGCAGCAGTTGCCCCGGCGGCTGCTTGCGCAGCACGTATTCACTGGAGGGCGTGGCAAGCAGGAAAGTCGGGTTTGATTGTCCGCCTTCGAATTGGGAAATTTTCAAAGGGCCCCGATATTCCATCAGATTCGCGCACAGCCATGCCTCCAGGGGCTTGGGATCGAAAATGTGGCGCGACGCGACCGGCCGCGTGCCATGAGGAAAGGCGGTGGAAGTATTCATGGTGTTGGGACGTTCTCCCTGCATGCAGTGATAAAAAACCGCGATAGAAGTCGTGGGGAGATTGCGTAAATAGAAATTTCCGCAGTGAAAGCATTTGCGCTTCAGTTCTGTTGCGTATTTTGCGCCGTGACCCGAAGTTCGCGCCGCACCACCTTGCCGACCGGATTGCGCGGCAGCTGGTTCACGATCACCAGGCGTTCTGGCCACTTGAAAATGGCGACTTGGTGATCTTTGAGGAATGCCGTCAGCTCCTCCAACGTCAAACCGGTATTCGGCCGTAGAACGACGACAGCGCACAGGCGTTCGCCCATCGCCTCATCCGGAATGCCAATGCAAGCCGCCTCTGTCACCGCAGGATGACTGGCGATCAAATTATCCATTTCGGCCGGGGAGATATTCTGTCCACCACGGATGACGATCTCCTTGCAGCGCCCAACAAATTTGTAATACTTGGGGTTATCTTTTGCGCCTGCGATGACGAACAAGTCGCCTGTGCGGAAGAAGCCCTCTTCGTCGAATGCCGCGCGAGTCATCTCTGGCTCGTCGTAGTATCCATCGAAAACTGTCGCGCCGCGAATGCACAGTTCACCCTCACGGCCGGGGGTAACGATAATCTCGCCGTTGGCGGTGTCGCGCAGGCGAGTCTCAAAAGCTATTGTTTTTCCGGCGGCCCATGTAAAACCGGCAACCCCGTAGCGCGGGAAATAACCGGCACGTTCGACAGGATCGGGTACGTCGACGGAGCTGCTGGCCAGGGCAACACCTTCATTGGAACCAAAATAGTTGATTATGTTCATGTGATATTCATCCTGCCAGCCCTGCACCATCCAGGGCGCCAGCGGCGCCGAACCCGAGCAAACGGCGCGCAAGGAAGAGATATCGAACTTGGCGAGCAGTTCCTTTTGTTTGAGGAGCATATTCAAAATGGGCGGCGGCGCCAAGTTGTAATTTATTCGCTCGTCTTGAATCTGGCCAAGGAAAACGCCGAGATCGAAGGGGTGGTGCAGGACCACAGTGCCACGGCACAATAGCCAAGGCACCATGACGCCGCCGATGGCGGCCATGTTAGTCATCGGAAATGATCCCATGAGCACATCGCCGTCACGCAGTTGGGGCGCCGACTCGACGACTTTGCCGATGGCAATCCAGTGATTGTGGCTGCGGGGCACGCCTTTGGGCTGCGATTCCGTGCCGGAGGTCCAGCAGATGGTGAAGATGTCGTTCGCGCTGGGGCGACCGGTTTGCAGGTAGCGGGCGACGCGGGCGCGCGCTTCCGTGGTTGGCACGAGACCGGTGAGTGGTACGGCGGTTGCCGGCAAGTCCTCACCCAAGGCTACCAATTGTATTTCGGCGTCGTGCTCGGCAATGACACGGGCGGCCATATTGGCCTGTTTGAAGTCGCCGCAGCGACAGACTGTTGCGTAAACCTTGGGTTTGAGTTTACCCACAATATGGCTCAACTCATGCTCACGATACTGCACCGCAACCGGTGAGGCGATAGCGCCGATGCGACCGCAGGCCAGCAGCAACACCAGTGCCTCGACGATATTCGGCATCTGCACAAGGACAATGTCGTCGGCGCCGACATTGAGTTGGATAAGCTGGGCGGCAATAGAGTCAATCGCAGCATCGAGCTCAGCGTAGCGGAGACGCAGGGAGGCACCGCCGGCAATGGCAGCACGGTTAGGCGCATCGGCCACGGCCAAGCGCGCCGGGCATGCATTGACTGCCTTTGTCAAGAGATCGTCCAGCGTTATATCGCCCCACCAGCCCCGTGCTGTGTATTCGGCGATCTTGCTTTGCGAACTCTGAATCATGTGCTCCTCCTGTTTGCGTCCATTTGCATTTCAACTCGCCATGGCGAACTCCTGCTCGAGTTCGGCGACGATAGCCGCTACTGGTTGCTCGTGCCGCACCAATCCGACGCCATGACCGGCGGACCAAATGTCGCGCCAAGCGCGGTTGCTGGCGTGCGGATCGTCGGTGACATCCATGCGTCCGGCGGGTTTCAGGTTGTCCGGGTCAAGGCCCGCGCGAATGATGGACGGCCTCAGCATATTGGCCCAAGCGCCAGTAAAGGCATTGGTGCACAGGATGTCTTCGAAGTTTGCCTCGATCACCATGCGTTTGTATTCCGGATGCGCCATGCTCTCTGGCGTTGCGATGAAACGCGTGCCGAGGCTTGCCATGTCGGCTCCCAGCATCAAGGCTGCCTTGAGCGCTCTGCCGGTGGAGATCGATCCCGCCAGCACAAGAAGACCGTTCCAGAACATGCGCACGGTTTCGACAAAAGCGAAGGGGTTCAACTGGCCGGTATGTCCGCCGGCACCGCTAGCCACCAGCAGTAACCCGTCAACCCCCGTATCAGCCGCCTTGCGTGCAAAAGCGATCGAATTCACATCGGCGATTACCATTCCTCCGTAGGCATGAACACGCTCAACAATGCGCTCGGGACTGCCTAACGCGGTAATGACGATTGGCGGCTTGTATTCACAGAGCAATTCGAGATCCTGCTCCAAACGTCGATTACTGCTGTGGGCAATGATGTTTGCCGCCCAGGTACCATCGCAAACCCCCGTTGCTTTTAGCGCGACAATCCGTTCTGTGATGTCCTTTAACCATTTCTCCAGATCGCCGATGGTTCGGGCATTGAGTGTTGGAAAGGCGCCAACGACACCGGCTTTGGCGGCGGCAACAATGATTTCGGGACCCGACAGCAGGAACATGGGCGCGACAATGACGGGCAGGCGCAGACGGTCATACCATTCGCCCCCAGGTTTGCGCGCACTTCCGGCAAGCATGTCACGCCACATAGAAAGACTCGCCGGCAGCCGCCATCTTCTCAAGCAAGGCCGGGGGCGTGAACCGGGGACCGAAGCTAACAGCAAGCTCGCGACAAGCGGCGAGGAACCGAGGCAGTTCCAGTTGCTGGATATGCCCGATGGGGCCACCGTGACAGACTGGAAATGCCCAGCCGAGGAGGGCGCCGACATCGGCATCGCATGCGCTGGCAATCACGTCCTCTTCCAGACAACGCACAGCCTCTATTGACTGGATGTAGAGCAGCCGCCGCTGTACCTGCTCCAGTGCTGGTTGCTGCGCCGTTGACGGAAAATGCCGCATAAGGCCGCTCCATAGCCGCTTGGGGCCTTCGGCAGGATAGTCATAGAAACCGGCGCCAACCTTTTTACCGATCCGCTTGCACACGTTCACCATGGTTTCAGTGACGTCTTCCGCCGCAGTGCGCACGTAGGCGGCGCCCAAGTCGGCCGCTGTCTGGCGATTGACGCGATCGGCAAGATCAAGGGCGATTTCGTCGGCGATGGCCAAGGGGCCGACCGGCATACCGGCAAGCTTGCCGGCATTTTCGATGAGCGCCGGCGCCACTCCCTCGGCCAGCATCATTAAACCTTCGCGCACATAGGTGGAGAAGACCCGGCTGGTGTAAAAACCACGCGAGTCGTTAACTACCACCGGTGTTTTGCGAATGGCGCGCACGTAGTCCATGGCTTGGGCCAGGGTTTCAGGGGATGTCTTGGCGCCGACAATCACTTCCACTAGCGGCATTTTGTCCACCGGCGAGAAGAAATGCAGACCAATGAAACGCTGCGGACGAATGCTAACCTCGGCGAGGCTGCCAATCGGCAAGGTCGAAGTATTGGAGGCAAAAATGGCATCAGGCGTCAGCACTGCCTCAGCTTGGCGGGTGACATCGGCCTTGACGCCGCGGTCCTCGAAAACGGCTTCAATTACAAGGTCACAACCATCGAGATCGGCATAGCGCGTTGTCGGGTAGATGCGCGTGAGTGCGGCGTCGCGCGTCTCCGCTGACATATAGCCCTTATGGACCCGCGTATCCAGCAGACGGCGGGTATGGCTCTTGCCATGCTCGGCAGCTTCCAGGGTGGTATCCAGTAAAACCGTATCAATACCAGCCATGGCTTGGGCGTAGGCAACGCCAGAGCCCATCATGCCGGCGCCCAGCACACCAACGCGGGAGAACTTGCGGCGCGGCACTTCGGCCGGCCGGCGGGCCAGCGAATTCACCTGATTCATGTGGAAAAACAGGGTACGCATCATCGCCTTGGCTTCTGGCGTCATTGCTGCTGCGGCAAAATATGCGACTTCCGTTCGGCAACCGGTGTCAAAGTCGGTTTGCAGGCCTTCATAAACACACGAGAGAATGTAGTGGGGCGCCGGATAGTTGCCAGCCGTTTTTGCCAAGGTCATGGCGCTGCCAGCATAGAAAGTTTCAAACCCGGCAGGCGACTGCACCGGGCCGCCCGGCAGCTTGTA
Organism: Zoogloeaceae bacterium; assembly: GCA_031277315.1. GTDB lineage: Bacteria > Pseudomonadota > Gammaproteobacteria > Burkholderiales > Rhodocyclaceae > Desulfobacillus. Next base: position 43,946 of record JAITMP010000022.1, read on the forward strand.
GCCTTTAATGTCCCATGGTTGCAGTGTCTCTTGGCCGATGCGTCCCCGCAGCCAAGCACGTGCCGCCTCGCGTTCATTGCCGGCAGCAACGACTTCGTGTACCAGTCCGGCTTTGTGCGCCTCTGCCGGTTTGAGTTTTTTCCCCTCCAAGAGCAGGGGGAGTGCCGCCCGGATGCCGATGAGTCGTGGTAACCGCTGGGTGCCGCCGCCGCCGGGCAATAAGCCAAGCGTGACTTCCGGCAGGCCGATTAATGCGCTTGGCCGGTTGCCTGCAACTCGGTAATGGCAGGCCAGGCACAATTCATAGCCGCCGCCCAATGCCGAGCCGTTGATGGCTACCGCCACCGGCTTGCCGCAGGTCTCCAGCGCGCGCAAGTAGCGATGAAGTTCCAGTGTCGCTGCCTTCAGCTCGGCGGCATCGGTTATAGCCAGCACCATGTCGAGATCGGCGCCGGCAATGAAATCTTCCTTGTCGGAGGCGAGCAGGATGGCCTTGGCCGCCGGATCGGCGATGGCGCGCGCGATGGCGGCGTAGATGGCGGCAAGCGCTTCCCGGTTAAGCACGTTAAGGGCGCGCCCGGGGCAATCAATGGCCAGCGTGGCGATTCCCTCGGTGTCGACGGAGTAACGGACGATATTGGCGTTCATGGTCAGACCCGTTCGATCAAGGTGGCGGTGCCCATACCCGCGCCGACGCACAGGGTTACCAGTCCAGTGGAGAGGTCGCGGCGTTCCAGTTCGTCAAGCAGAGTACCGAGAATCATGGCGCCGGTCGCGCCGAGCGGATGCCCCATCGCGATGGCGCCGCCATTGACATTGACCCGCTCTGGCGACACCGACAAGGCATCGAGAAAACGCAATACGACTGCGGAAAAGGCTTCGTTTACCTCAAACAGATCAATGTCGCCGACATTCATGCCGGCACGCTTGAGTACTTTCTCGGTGGCGTAGCTTGGGCCGGTGAGCATGATCGTCGGCTCACTGCCGATCGAGGCGAAGCCACGTACGCGGGCACGCGGGGCAAGTCCGAGGCGGTCGCCAGCGGCACGCGAGCCGAATAGCACGGCGGCAGCGCCATCGACGATGCCGGAACTGTTGCCGGCGTGATGTACGTGGTCAATGGCTTCCATGTCCGGGTAGCGCTGCAAGGCAATGGCATCGAAGCCAATTTTCGTGCCTTGCTCGACAAACGATGGCTTCAACGCAGCCAGAGATTCCACCGTGGTTTCCGGACGGATGCATTCATCGCGATCAAGAACGATGTCACCGTTGATGTCGCGTACCGGCACCAGGGACCGTCCGAAATAACCGGCATCGCGTGCCGCCGCCGCGCGGCGCTGGCTTTCCACGGCATAGGCGTCGACATCGCGTCGACGATAGCCCCAGCGTGTGGCGATGATGTCGGCGGAAATGCCTTGGGGCACGAAATGCGTGCGCCGGGCAACGTCCGGATCGGCAGCCCATGCGCCACCCGAGCTCATCATCGGCACCCGTGACATGCTCTCGACGCCACCGCCGATGACAAGGTCAGCCTGACCCGACATGATCTGTGCCGCGGCGATATTGCAGGCCTCGAGTCCAGAGGCGCAGAAGCGGTTGACGTGGAAACCCGCGGCAGCGATGTCGTAGCCGGCATACAGCGCGGCGATGCGAGCGATGTTGGCGCCCTGTTCACCAACCGGTTCGACACAGCCGAGAATCACATCGTCGATGTTGGCGGTGTCGAGCCGATTACGATCGCGCAGCGCAGTCAGCGCCGTGGCAGCCAGGCGCACTGGCGTCGTACCGTGGAGTGCGCCATCCTTGCGCCCCTTGCCACGCGGAGTTCGCACGGCATCGTAAATATACGCATCAGTCATGATAGTCAACGGGTAGGCAAGTTAAGACGGCTGGCGATATTATTTTTTTGCATGTTGGAAGATCCGCCGACAATGGGCATGCAAACAATGTCTCGCACATAGCGTTCCATGTCGTATTCGCGAGCGCAGCCGTAAGCGCCCATGACACGCTGGCAGGCAAGCACGATATCGACTGCGTTGTCTGCAACAAACAGTTTGGCCATTGAGCTTTCGACGCTGCAATCGCGGCCTGCTGTGGCAAGCCAAGCAGCGTGGTAGAGCATGTGACGGCACGCGGCAAGCTTCGTGCGCGCCTCGACGAGCATGTTGCGCACTGCTTGGTGGGCGCAAATCTTCTTGCCGAACTGTTCGCGTTCCTGGGCATAGGCCCAGGCATCTTCCATGGCGCCGGTGGCGATGCCCAGGGCGACCGCGGTTATCTCGAGGCGTTCGACATCGAGGCCGCGACCGACCAGCATCGGCCAGCCTTTGTTCCATGCTTGGCGCCCGCCGACGATGTTAGCCGTCGATACTTCGACTTCGTCGAAGATTACGTCGGTGGTTTCCGAATAGCGCAGACCAATGTGGTCAATGTCGACTATAGAGATGCCCGGCGTCGCCGCAGGCACGAGCACCAGTGATAAGTTGCGATAACGATCTTCTTTTGGACCGCTGCGTACGAGGGTGTAGATCACGTCGGCGATGCGTGCGCCGGTGCACCAGCGCTTGGTGCCGTTGATGATGACTTTTTCACCATCGACGGAAAGGCGCGCGCTAACAGCCGTCGACGCGAGGTCGCCGCCGACATCCGGTTCCGAGAGACCATAGGCAAAGAGCAGCTTGCCCTCTGCCAGCTTGGGCAGGTACTCGCGCTTTTGTTCCTCGCTGGCGTTTTCGACCATGTTCATCGCGCCGTAGAAGGCGCAATGGATGTATGGCCCAGCCAGCGAGGTGCCGCGCTTGGCGAGTTCTTCGATAACGATGATGGCCGACAGGATGTCGATGCCGGTACCACCGTACTCTTCAGGCACCGTCATTCCCGTCACGCCGAGTTCGCACAACTTGGCGAATACGACCGGGTCGTAGGCTGCTTTCAGGTCCAGCGCGCGAACCAGTTCACGGGGCATTTCTTTGTCGAGAAAGCGCCGCAGCGTATCGCGCAATAATGTAATTTCCGCCGATTCATCAAAATTCATCAGTAATCCTCATACGTTGCGGGTGCGTCCATCCCAATAGCGGGCGCGCATGGCCTTCTTGTCCATCTTTCCCAAGTTGGTAAGCGGAATCGCGTCGACAAAATCAATGCTTTTGGGCGTCATGACGCTGCCCTTTCTTGTTTTGACAAAGTCGAGCAGCTCGCGCTCTCCGGTTGTCGCGCCGGGCTGAAGGACCACCAGCGCCTTCACTTCCTCACCCCACTTTTCGTGCGGTATGCCGATTACCGCTGCCTGGCGCACAGCCGGGTGCTCGAACAGCACATCCTCGACTTCACGCGGGTAGATGTTGAAGCCGCCCGAAACGATCATGTCTTTCTTGCGGTCGACGATGGTTATCAGGCCTTCATCGTCAAAGCGCGCAATGTCGCCGGTGTACAGCCAGCCGTCGCGAATGGCATATGCTGTCGCCTCGGGATCATTCAGGTAGCCGCTCATCATGTTGGGTGCGCGCGCGACCACTTCGCCGGCCTCGCCCGACGGTACGTCCCGGCCAGTCTCGTCTACCAAGCGGATTTCAGTGGCGTAGGTTGGTCTTCCGGCCGAGGTGAGTACAACCTGCTCACGCTCTGGATTGGCGACGGTGTGATCTTCGCGCTGTAAAGCGACGAGCGCCATCGGCGCCTCGGTTTGGCCAAAAAACTGTGTAAAGACTGGCCCAAAGACTTGCAAGGCTTGCTTGAGACGTTCCGGCGCGATCGCGGAAGCGCCATAGAGAATATTGCGCAGACTGGAACAATCGTACTCGCTGCGCTGTGGGTAATCGAGCAGCACATAGATCATGGTCGGTATGAGAAGCGTGGCGGTGGCCCGTTCCCGTTCAATGACGGAAAGCAACAGATTGGGCTCGAAGCGATCGAGTACAACGCAACGGCCTTGCCGCAGCAGCACAGGCAGGATCAGACAGCCACCGGCATGCGTCATCGGTGTTGCAAAAACAAAGGTTTCGCGAGGTCCAATACCGAAGTCCAGCATCTCCATGAAATACGTATAAAACCAGGACCGATGCGAGAGCATGACACCCTTGGGTTTGCCGGTAGTGCCACCGGTAAAGTAGATGCCGGCGATTTCCTCAGGATCAATGTCGGTAGCGCCTTGTGTCGGGCTACCGCTTGAGAGCAGGTTTTCCAGCGAGAAATGGCCCGGCGGTAGCGCCGCCTCGCCAGAGCCGACTCTTATGAAGTGCTCCACTGTTTCCAGGCGTGGCTGCATGGCGAGTACCCGTGCCTGGAGCTTGGCGTGATAAACCAGCACCTTGCAGCAGGCGAAATTTATCATGTAGATGTGATCTTCCTCGCCCAGCAGCACAGCCAGGGGTACGCGCGTGGCGCCGAGCTTGGCCACCGCGTATTCGCAGGCGACGTATTCAGCGCAGTTGGCCATCAGGAAGGCAATGCGCTCACCGCGGCCAATGCTTAGTCCGGCAAAGGCGCCTACCAAACGGGCGGCTTGCTTACCCAGTTCGGCGTAGCTGATTTGGCGGTTGCCGTCTGTTATGGCGATGCGATCCCCCCCGTTGGCCACCGCTCGATCGTAAAGCTGTCCGACGGTAAGCGGATTCACGATGCTGCGCCCTCACCGCGAAGGTGGAACATCATCAGATAGTCGAAACTCATCACTGTTTCGCCGTGCTGATTGAGCACCGTATATAGCCAGGTTTGCACGCCTTTTTTTGGATTGCTGGTGGTCTTTTGCTCCTTGATTTCGACACGAACGTTGATTGTGTCGCCTATCTTTACGGGCAAAGTCATGCGCAGGTTGTTTATTCCCAGCCAAGCGATTACTGAATCGCCACCGAAACCCGCCTGCGCCACCAAGCCAACCGCCAGCGCAAAGATCATTGGTCCGTGAGCCAAACGTTCGCCGAACTGGGTTTTTTCGGCATAGACCTGGTCCATGTGCAGGGGATAGTAGTCACCGGTAAGCCCCGCCCAATTCACCACGTGTGCTTCGGTAACAGTAATGCGTGGCGTGCCGTAGACCTCGCCAACCTTGAAGTCGTCGCCATATTTTTGCTGTGTCATTTGCACCTCATCTTCAAGTCAGTGGCCGGAACTTGGGTAGCATGAATTCCGCATCGAGTTGCTCAAACGTCACTTCTACCGGCATATCGCATCGCAACTGCTGTGGATCGCAATCGACAATATTGCTGAGCATGCGCACACCTTCATCGAGTTCGATTACCGCGACTACGTAAGGCATGTCGGCAACAAAGGCTGAGGGCGCGTTACTAACCACCACGGTATAGCTATAGATTTGCCCCCGGCCGCTGGCAACACGCCAGCCAGTTCGCGCTGAGCCACAATGGGGGCAGGCTATGCGCGGATAATGGATGGGCTTGTTGCAGTCTTCGCAGTGCTGAAGTATTAGTCGCTTTTCGCGGGCGGCATCCCAGAACGGTTGCGCCCACGGTTGTACGACGGGACGGGGTTTGGTGGGATGCTGTGCGTCACTCACGATATTTCTCCTCACGGAATTTCGTTGCCGAGGATGGTGACCTGCGCATCCATATAGGTGCCGCCCACTGCTGTTTCGACGGCAAAACGGCAGTTCGGCACCTGTCGTTGTCCGGCGCGGCCCATGACCTGACGTGCCGCCTCGACCAATAGGGATACTGAGCCTCCTGCACCGGTATGACCTTTTGACAACATGCCGCCATCAGTAGTGGTTGGCAGCTGACCACCCGGCCAAGTGTCGCCATGCAGATGCATGGCGCCGGCCTCGCCGCGCGGACACAGACCGATTTCCTCGAAGGCAATCAACTGGAAGATGGGATAAGAATCGTAGATCTCGGCGACATTGATGTCGGCGGGCGTGATGCCGGCTTCGGCGAAGGCTTCGCGGCCTGCCTTGGCCCAACCAAAGCGCGTCAGGTCGGGCTCCTGGTGGTACGCGAAATGGGTTACAGCACCGCCTTCGCCGAGGACATAGGCTGGCTTGTCCGTAAGATTACGAGCGCGCTCAGCCGAGGTAACAATAAAGGCTGCGCCACCGTCGAAGAGCATGTTTGAATGCTTTGCGCGCAAGGGAGTGGCGAGCATTTTTGAACCCATTACCTCAGCTACCGTTAGCGGCTTGCGAAAGAAGGCGTTAGGGTTCAGCTCAGCCCATTTGCGGTTGGAAACGCATACGGCTGACAGTTCCTCATCAGTCGTTCCGGTTTCGTGCTTGTAGCGTTGGGTGGCAAGCGCCGCCACGGTGGAATAGTGCTGGCCGTAGGGCACCTCCCACTCCATGGATATTCCTGCGGTGGAGAACAGATCAATGCCGCCTTGAGTGCTGACCCCCGTGCCCAGCTTTTCGCAATGGACAAACAGAATGTTGCGCGCGCGCCCGGTTTCGATTAATGCGCTTGCGATGCGCAGTGCGTTAGTACTCGAAGAACCGCCCGAAAATACCGTGGTATTGGCGCTAACGCCTTTTAGTCCGAGTTCTTCGACCAGTCGGCAGGTAGTGAGTTCGTTGCTGAACTGGAAGCTGAAAACGGCGGTAGTAGGGATGACGAAGTCGATTTCGTCCTTGGCAATGCCGGCGTCGGCGATAGCCATGCGCGCAGCGTCGAGCGCGAAGCTGATCGCATTCTGTTCCGGATAACGACCAGTCGGAATTTCACCGATGCCGACGATAGCGGTTTTTCCACGATTACTACTCATGGGCTTGTCCTTGATAGCGGGGCAGCGTTAGTCGCTCTTGCTATCTGGGCAGCAGATCCGGAATGCCGCGATGATAAGCCGGCATGATCTGCTCTTCGTAGTTGCTACCCATCATCTTGTCCACGCACATCACCGCCGACAGCGCGGCGCCATCGACGCCACCGCCCCAAAGGCGGCGGCCATATTGATCCCCCGCAAAGTACAGATCCTCGACGTGCGGCGACTTGACATCCGGTCGATCTTCGCCGACCGGACGCCACAGCCCATAGGCTTCCGGGCTCGGCGTCCACAGGCAGAACTCGAAATCCTTGTTCCAACTCGGGAAAGTACGTTTGGCCCAGTCTTCGCACAGTTGTATTACGCGATTGACGCGGTCCGGATTGCGCATTTCCTCGTCGGTAAGCGCCGTTGAGAAGAGATATTCACGCTTTCCGGCCGGGCCGCGTTTGGCGGTGCCGTCACCCCAAGCGGTAAAGTCGGCCATTACCATGTCGACGACACCGATGAAGCCCTCATCGGGCGAAGTGATTCCCGGCATATAAACGAAACTGCCCTCTTCGATTCCGGCATCCGGGAACTGTGGACGCTTCATGCCGTACCAGCCGGTCAATAGTCCGGCGCCCCAGAACTTCTTCTCCAGCAGATCGACATACTCCTTGGGGAAATTCTGGCGCGGCAGGACACGGAAGATATATTTCGGGGGAATTGTGCAGATTACGTTGTTGGCGAAAATGGTGCGCTCGGTTTCGTAATCGTTATCCTCCCCCTTGATACGCACACCAATGGCGCGACCATTTTCGATCAGCACCTCCTTCACCGGAGTATTGCGCCAGACTTCGCCGCCATGAGCCAGCACGACGGTTTCGAATTGCTGGGGAATGGCGATGCAGCCCGGTTCGTCTGCTGTGGCCACCGAGCCGCTGATCAGATTCATCTTGATCTGGCCAGCAATCGCCATGTAGCCGAGGAAGTCACCGGTGGGCGTCATTGCAGGCTCTGCTTGAGCTGTCTGTGAGGCTGCCAACACCTTGATGTAAGCGTAGGCCTCGGGATGCATATTGCGTTGCTCCAGCCATGTTTGCAGCGGCGTGTGCATCAGGCGCGCCATATCTTCGAAGGAGGAGGTCGCCATCTGGCCAAGCTGCTGCATGGTGGCGGCGAAACCTTCCTCGCTCATCCACTGGTAAGGTTGGCCTTTCTGCACTTGAAATTGTTTTGTCGGCTGACCTTCGCCCTGCCATTTGACAAAACCAAGTCCCTTGTTCAGCGGCAGATTGTGGCTGACGCCGAGATGCTTCATGAGGAAATCGACACGCCCCTTATTCCCCCAGAACAAACCGTGGCCTCCGGCTTCGAAGGTGCGGCCATCGAGAAGGCCGTCTTCGAAAATTTGCTCAATCGGGGGTTCGCATTTGCCCAGATAGCAGTGGGCATAGGCCAGTGACTTGCGGAAGGTCTTGGCATCCATCTCCACGCCGTCGGCGATAACGTGTTTTCCCTTGCCAACATAGGACAGGGCGCGTCCACCGATGAAAGGGGCGCGCTCAAGTACGAGTACACGTTTGCCGTGATCCTTGGCCAGCAAAGCAGCGGTAGCCAAGCCCGCAACTCCTGCGCCGATAACGATTGTGTCGAATTTTTGCCCAGCTGACATCTGGTTTCCTCCTTTTAAATAACGACTATCCAAACTATTAAGTTGCGTTACGATAGCATCTATGCTGGTGTTATGCAAGCCACTATTTGCTATTTGGAACTGAAGCGGATCGGCTTGAGCGCCAAGCCAATCACGTGAATCTAACTAGCTGTAAAACATTAAGAAAATAGCAGGAGAGGCTGCTTGAATCCTTTGTTCTGGAAGTCACAGCCAGATCAGCGGCAGATATTCCGGGAGCACAAGCCAACCGTCTGCCGCAGCAAGTAACGCGCGAGTAGAAACGGGAAGCATGGTTGCTTTCCATGCTGAAAGGCGCGGAAGAAGCGGCGGGGTGGATATTGGCGAAAATTGCGGCGATTCGCGCCTTGGCGCAGCGGCACCCGTATTAATCCTGCCCCTGTCCGCTCCCTGCTGTCCCCTGCCGGCCTCAGCCGGATTCTGCTACGCTAAATACTTCATTCACTCCCGCGCTTCGACGCCTGACATATCATGACGCTCAAACTCTATTACGCTCCCGGTTCCTGCTCGCTGTCGCCGCATATCGCGCTCGAAGAAGCGGGGCTGTCTTACACGACGATACTCGCCAACCTGCAGACGCATACGCTGGCGGACGGCGCGGATTTCCGCGCCATCAATCCGCTCGGTTACGTGCCGGTGCTGGAACTGGCCGACGGCAGCCGTCTGCGCGAAGGCATGGTCATCGTGCAATACATCGCCGATCAGGCGCCGCAAAAGAACCTCGCGCCCGCCAACGGCACAATGGCGCGTTACCGGCTGCAAGAATGGCTGGCGCTCATCGGCACCGAAGTGCACAAGGGCTTCGGGCCGATGTTCAATCCGGCCACGCCCGACGCGTACAAAACCATCGCCAGGAAAAACCTCTTCGCGCGCTTGAAGTGGATCGACGGCGAACTCAAGGACAAGCCCTATCTGACGGGCGAGCATTTCACTGTCGCCGATGCTTATTTCTTCACCACCACCAACTGGGCCGAGCCGGTCGGCCTGGACATCTCGGCACTCGCCAACATCAACGCTTTCCGTGGCCGCGTCGCCGCCCGCCCGGCGGTGCAGGCGGTGATGAAAGCGGAAGGGCTGCTCAAATAAATGACCCCTTGTTGAGATGAACAGCCCGTCCCCGCGTCCGTTTCGTTCGCTGTATGCCATCTTGGTATCGTGCGTGATGTGTCTGGCGAGCTGTTCATCGGTCAACCCGTATTACGACCCCGCGCAGCCGCACCACACGCAAAAGGGATTCCGCAACCTGAACGCCGGCTTCACTCCCGGCACGCTGGACATGCTGCGCTGGCGGTACGAGCGCTGGAGCGAGAACCTGCCGCCGCCGCCGCGCGAGCCTGTCGTCGGCGTGCCGGGCGACGTTCCGTTCCTGCATGAAACATCGAATGCCATCCGCATGACATGGATCGGGCATTCGACGCTGCTGATGCAGATCGGCGATTTCAACCTGCTGACCGACCCGATGTTCTCCGACCGGGCTTCACCGATCTCTTTCATGGGCGGACACCGCCGCCTGCAACCGCCGGGCGTGGCGCTGGCCGATCTGCCGCGCATCGACGTCGTGGTGATTTCGCACAATCACTACGACCATCTCGATCTGGCTTCGGTGCGCGCCCTGGCGGCGCAAAAGGGCGGCCCGCCGGTGTTCGCCGTGCCGCTCGGCGTCGAACTTTGGTTCCGCGACAACGTTTCGCCGTCGCTCGATCTGCGGGCGCTCGACTGGTGGCAGCAGACGGTGGTCAAGGATGTCGCGCTGACGCTGACGCCGGCGCAGCACTGGAGCCAGCGCACGTTGTTCGACCGCAACGAAACGCTGTGGGGCGGCTGGGCGGTGCGCGCGCGCAACCCGGATTTCAATTTTCTGTTCGGCGGCGACAGCGGCTATTGGGATGGCTTCCGCGCCACAGGCGAGCGGCTCGGCCCCTTCGATCTGGCGGCGCTGCCGATTGGCGCTTATCTGCCGCGCTGGTTCATGCGCTACGCGCACATGGACCCGACCGAGGCCGTGCGCTCGCGGGACGATCTGAAAGCCAAAGCGGCGATGGGCGTTCACTGGGGCACATTCACGCTGACCGACGAAGCGCCGGATCAGCCGCCGCGTGATCTGGCCAAGGCGCGCACCGAGGCGGGCCTCGGCGAGGCGGATTTCTTCGTTATGCGACACGGCGAAACGCGAATATTGCAAAATGGTCAGTGGACTATTCATCGTCCGGCCGCGCGCTGAACAGAATCGTTTGAGCGGAATCGTTTATCGAATTACGAACACTATGTGGAGAATTGAAATGAGCAAATCACTCACCGCGCTGCTTGTCGCGCTGTTCGCCTCCGCGCTGCTTGCCGGTTGCGCCACCACCCAAACCACGAATGCCGGCGTCGTCGGCGTCGACCGCAAGCAATATGTCGGCCTTGTTTCCGAGGAAGAAGCCGAGAAGCAATCCGCGCTCGCCTACCAGCAGACCCTGCAGGAAGCCGAAGCCAAAAAGCTGCTCAATCAGGACAGCGCGGAAACCCGCCGCGTGCGCCAAATCGCCAACAAGCTGATCGCCCAGGTCGGCGTGTTCCGCGAAGACGCGCTGAAGTGGGATTGGCAAGTCAACGTCATGGAGAGCAAGGAAGTCAATGCCTATTGCATGGCGGGCGGCAAGATCATGGTGTACACCGGCCTGCTCGACCAGATCAAGCCGACCGACGACGAACTCGCGGCGGTGATGGGTCACGAAATCTCGCACGCGCTGCGCGAGCACGTGCGCGAGCAAATGTCACGCGCCAAGGTGCAGCAATATGGTTTGCTCGGCCTCGCGGCAGTCATTGGCATCTCGACCGGAAGCAGCGACAACGCGGTCAATACCATCGCGCTCGGCGGATCGCTCGCCGCCGTCGCGCTGACCCTGCCCAACAGCCGCACCGCCGAGCAGGAAGCCGACGATCTCGGCCTCGAACTCATGGCCCGCGCCGGCTACAACCCGAACGCCGCCGTCACGCTATGGGAAAAAATGGGCGCGCAAGGCGGCGCGAAACCGCCCGAATTCCTCAGTACCCACCCCTCCGACCAGTCGCGCATCGACGACATCAAAACGCTCATCCCCAAGGTGATGCCGCTGTACGAGCAGGCCAAGAGAGGCAAGTAACACTGCCCGCGACCATGTCCAACCCTCAACAGACGCTGGACGCGGATGGCTATGCGCTGGCGCCGGATGTGTTATCCGCCGCCGAGTGCGCGGCGGTGATTGAACACACGGCCCGCGCGCAAACCCTTTCCGGCAACTCACGCAGCTTGCTGTCGCAGGCATGGTGCGCCGCCTTGGCGCGCCGGTTGCGCCAGCATCCGGTACTCGCGAAATTGATGCCGCAAACGCACGTTGCCGTGCAGTGCACTTATTTCGAGAAATCGCCCGCCCGCAACTGGCTGGTTTCCATTCATCAAGACCCGAGTATTCCGGTGGCCGAACAGGTGGAACATCCGGCGCTGCGCGGCGCCTCGATCAAGGAAGGAACGGTCTTCGTGCAGCCGCCTGCGGAAGTTCTGGCCCAACTGCTGGCCTTGCGCCTGCATCTGGACCCCTGTTCAGCGCAGGACGGCGCGCTGCGCGTCTGGCCCGGCACGCATCGCATGGGCCGCCTTACCGCGCAGGAAGCTGCCGCGCAACGCGCCCATCATGCCGAAGTGATCTGTGAAACCGCGCCCGGCGCGGTACTGGCAATGCGCCCGCTGCTGCTGCATGCCTCGTCAAAAGCGGATGACAGCAGCACGAGCCGCCGCCGTGTGCTGCATTTCCTGTTCGGGCCGCCCGCGCTGCCTTATGGCTTGCACTGGCAGATTGCGGTGTGATCGAGTGCGCTTAATGCGCACAGCCCGACGCGACGTTGTGATAGCCAATACACCATGAACGTCAAGCAAGCTCTGCAGATGCTGCTGGCTACGGATGGATCACGCCGCAGAGTTCCCCGTTGTTCTTGCGACTACCGTTAATATTCGACGGTTTGACAAAGCCTGGAGATTTTTAGGATTGATGCATGAAAAAAGAAACCCGGTCCAAGCCGGGTTTTTATTTCATGGGTACTTGATTATTTACTTCCCTTGGCCAGTGACAAGGGGATGTTGGGTGCTTTGGGGTTCACTGTAACCTTGAGCCTGGCCGGTTCGATCACCAAGTCCATGTCCTCCATCGGTATTGCCCCCATCAGCACTTGATCTCCAAAGACGAGCGCTCCTGTTACGCAATGCCGGTTCAGCATTTCTATTCTGACGGGTGATACATACCGTACTTGCCTCGATTGCCCGTCCGCCAGTATGACTTCTCTCATTTCCAGTGTTTTGAGCTGTAATTGCAATGCCACATGCTCAGGGATGCACAAATGCAACGCGTCAGTGTCTATCAATGCGTTTGCGTTGATTTCTTCCAGATCAGTTCTTGCGTCGTTGGCAAGCCTGATATCCGCGTAAACGATGCCCATGATTTTTCCTTTCCTGATTTCTGGTAATTTTAGCTTAGTTTTGTGGAGGGTATTTGAGCATAGCCCGGCTGGACAATGTTCACCGATTGCAAACATGATAACCGGTAAGCGCGAAAAGGAACTCCCTCTTCCGATTCATCTTTTTGGAGCAAAAAATTGCTCCGTTCCGATCAACCCGGAGGTTTTCCCCGCCGCCTATCGCCATACTGAAGGCGCCAATCACTGAAAGGAGCCGTGTCATGAACATCCTGCTCACCGGCGCGAGCGGTTTCGTCGGCGGCAATGTCGCGGCGGCGCTGGTTCGCGCCGGGCATCGCGTCAGGCCGATTTCGCGCCGCGATGGCGTCGATGTGAGCCGGATGCTGGCGCCCGCCGATTGGCTCGCGCATCTGGAAGGCGTCGATGCGGTGGTGAACTGCATCGGCATCATCGGCGAAACGCGCTTGCAATGCTTCGCAACCTTGCACACGCAAGCGCCCATCGCGCTGTTCGATGCCTGCGTTCGCGCCGGCGTGCGCCGCGTGGTGCAGATTTCGGCGCTGGGTACAGATGAGACGGCGTTTTCCGCCTACCACTTGAGCAAGCGCGCGGCGGACGATCACCTGCGCGCGCTCGATCTGGACTGGTTCGTGCTGCGCCCTTCGCTGATTTACGGTTTGGGCGGAAGCAGCGCGGCACTGTTTCTGCGGCTGGCGCGTTTGCCGCTGATTCCCGTGGCGGGCGATGGCGGGCAGCGCGTGCAGCCGGTGCACATCAGTGACGTGGTGGCCGCCGTGCTGCAAAGCCTGACGGCAACGGAAACACGGCAAACGCTGGATGTGGCCGGCGCGGAAATCTTCACGTTCGCCGAATGGCTGCAACGGGTGCGCGAGGCGCAAGGCTTGCCGTGCGCGCCTTTGCTGCGCGTGCCGTTCGCTGCGGCGCTGGCCTTGTCGCATCTGGGCCGCAGCTTCAGCCCCATGCTGTCGCCGGACAATCTGCGCATGCTCGCCGCCGGTTATCACGCGGACGCGCAAGCGTTGACGCGCTTTCTTGGCCGTCCGCCGCTGCCGTTCGCTCCGGGCCTGTTGTTTGCCGACGCGCTTGCCGCCGGAGAACGGCCATGACGTATCTCACGCTCAAAACGCTGCACATTCTCAGCATGGTGCTGCTGTTCGGCGCGGGGCTGGGCAGCGCCTTCTACAAATGGATGGCGGACAGGCAGGGCAAGGATAGTGATAGCGGCAATGTCGCGCACATCGCCGCAACCAATCGGCATGTCGTTCTCGCCGACTGGCTGTTCACCGCGCCGACGGTGATCTTTCAACCGATCAGCGGCGTGTGGCTGGCGGCGCTGGCAGGCTGGCCGCTGACGACGCCGTGGATCGCGCTCAGTCTCGGTCTTTATGCCGTCGCGGGCGCGTGCTGGCTGCCGGTGGTATGGCTGCAAATCCGCATGAAAAATTTATCCGCCGACGCCGCAAGTCGGAACATGCCCTTGCCGCCCGCCTATTGGCGCATGGCGCGGCTGTGGTTCTGGCTGGGCGTGCCCGCGTTCGCGGCGATGCTGCTGGTGGTGGCCCTGATGGTGTTCAAATACGCGGGCGCTTGAGTGCGTGCTTGGGCACGCGCTCAAGCAGCCACTTTGGGCGCTTCCCCGGTTTCGCCTTGCGTGATTCGGGTCAGGCGGTCGAGTGGCACTTCGGCCAGACGGCGGGCGATGTGGGCCAGCGCCTCATCCACCTGGTCGATGAGAATCAGGCACAGATCGCCGGGACGGACGCGCGCCAGCGCCGTGTCGATGGCGAGAAATTCGCCGCGAATTTCCTCGATGGCGGTGGCGCGCTTGGCGCGGGCGAGGCCGTCGCGCAGCAAGGTCAGCACTTCGCCGTCGGCGCGACCGCGCTGGCACTGATCCTGATAGAGAATGACTTCATCAAAGGCGTCGCCGAAAATTTCGGACTGACGGCGGATGTCCTCGTCGCGACGGTCGCCGGCGCCGCTGATGACGATCATGCGCCGTCGGGCCGGCATGGCTTCGACGGCGCGCGTCAGCGCCAGAATGGCGTCCGGGTTGTGGCCGTAATCGGCAATCAGCGTGGCGCCGCGATAGCTGAAAACGTTGAAGCGGCCGGGCGCGGTTTCGGTGTCGCTGGCAAACGATTGCAGCCCGGCGCGGATCGCGGCCCAGTCGAGATTCAACGCCCAGGCGGCGGCGACGGAGGCCATCGCGTTATCCACCTGAAACGGAATGGTGCCCTTGCGCGTCAGCGCCACGTTGCCGAGCGGAATGCGCTGCGCGATCTTGCCGCCTTCAACGCAGACGATCGACTGGCCTTCGATGTAGACGACGCGCTTGCCCTGCGCGTTGTGCGTGGCCATCACGGGATGATGCCGGTCGACGGCGAAATACGTCACCGCGCCGGGGCAGTTCTCCGCCATCTTCGCCACAATCGGATCGGCGGCGTTCAGCACCGCCATGCCGTCCGGCGCGACATTGCTGACGATGACGCGCTTCAGCACGGCAAGATCGTCCACCGTGGTGATGTAGTTCAGGCCGAGGTGATCGCCCTCGCCGATATTGGTGACCACCGCCACCTGACAGCGGTCGAAGGCGAGGCCCTCGCGCAGCAGGCCGCCGCGCGCGGTTTCGAACACCGCCGCGTCGACATCGGGATGCATCAACACGTTGCGGGCGCTTTTCGGGCCGCTGCAATCGCCGGTGTCGATGCGCCGTCCGCCGACATACACGCCGTCGGTGCAGGTCATGCCGGCGCGCAGGCCGCTGCTTTCCAGCAGATGGGCGATCAGGCGCACGGTGGTGGTTTTGCCGTTGGTGCCGGTCACCGCCACCAGCGGAATGCGGCCGTTCTCGCCGGCCGGGAACATGTCGGCGATCACCGCTTCGCCGACGGCGCGGGATTTGCCGAAAGACGGCGCAAGGTGCATGCGCAAGCCGGGCGCGGCGTTGACTTCGACGACCGCGCCGGCCTGATCTTCGAGCGGCTTCTGCATGGTTTCGCAAACGATGTCGATGCCGGCGATGTCGATGCCGATCATCCGGGCGGCGGCGACGGCGTGCGCCGCCAGTTCGGGATGCACGTCGTCGGTGACATCGGTGGCGGCGCCGCCGGTGGAAAGATTGGCGTTGTTGCGCAGAACGACGCGCATGCCGCGCGGCGGCACGGATTCAGCCGTGAAGCCCTGCGCGGCGAGGCAGGCGAGCGACACATCGTCGAGACGGATCCGCGTCAGCGAAGTGGCATGGCCGGCGCCACGGCGCGGGTCGCTGTTCACGGCATCGACCAGTTGGCGCACATTGCGCGCGCCGTCGCCGATGACGTGCGGCGGATCGCGCCGCGCCGCCGCAACGAGGCGGTCGCCGACCACCAGCAGGCGGAAATCATGTCCCGGCACGAAGCGTTCGACGATCACGGCGGAGCCGTATTTGGCGGCAACGGCAAACGCTGCGTCGAGTTGCGTGCGGGCGGTGACGTTGACCGTGACGCCCTTGCCTTGATTGCCGTCGAGCGGCTTGACCACCACGGCGGCGCCGATTTCCTGCATCGCCGCCCAGGCGTCTTCGGCGTCCGTCACCGGACGGCCCTGCGGCACCGGCACGCCGGCGGCTTCGAGCAGGCGCTTGGTCAGTTGCTTGTCCTGCGCGATGGCTTCGGCGATGGCGCCGGTGCGGTCGACTTCGGCGGCCTGAATGCGGCGCTGTTTTGAACCCCAGCCGAATTGCACCAGGCTGCCCTGCGTCAGGCGGCGGAAAGGAATGCCGCGCGCGGCGGCGGCGTGCGCGATGGCGCCGGTGCTCGGGCCGAAGCGCACGTCCTCGTCGAGCGCGCGCAATTGCGCCAGCGCGTCGGCGAGATCGAACGGCGCGTCGGCGAGGGCGGCATGACACAGCCGCTCGGCCAATTCGACGGCGAGCCGGCCCACTTCCTCCTCCGAATATTCGACCGCGATCTGAAACACGCAGCGTTCGACGGTCTGCGTGACGCGGACGAACGTCACCGGGCAGCCGGCTTGCACTTGCAGGCCGAGCGCGGCGTAAGCCAGCGCGTGCGCGAGGGAAAGTTCGCCTCGATGACCGGTCGGACGCATCGGCCCGATGTTGGGAAAGCGCGCCCGCAGGCGATCCTCGAAATCGGGCAGGGCGCTCAGGGCGCATTCGGCGCCGTCGCAGCGAATCACCGCTTCGATCGCGGTGCGGCGGCTCCACAGATTGGGGCCGCGCAAAGCGCGGATACGGGAGATTTCCATGATGATCGACTCCTCCTCAAAAATCGTTTTTCTATTGATTCACCACCCGCTCCGGGCAGCCGCGCGCGGGGCGCGGGTCACCTTGAGCGAAAGTTTCAAGACCGACGCGGATCATTTCGACCGGCGTATCGAGCGCCACGGCGGCGCCGACCGCCGCCAGCAGACTGGCGGCGCGCCGGGCGCTGCGTTCATCCGCGCCGGCGGTAAAGGAAGCGAAGGCAGGCAGTTCGAGAAACGGGCCTTCGACGGCGCCGCTCGCCAGCATGATGCGGCCATCGCGCAGGAACAGCGCGCGGCCGCCCTTGGCGCGGTGCGCGACGATGGCCGGCAGCTCGGGGCCGAGGCCGTAGAAAATCACTTCGCCGTCGCACAGTTCGGCCATGCGCACGACATGCGGATCGGCGGCGTTCAACACGGCGGCGCCTTCCGGCAGAACGATGTCGACTTGCGTGCGCAGCACGTGATAAACCTGCTCCGCGTTGTGAATGTCGAAATCGCCCAAGGCTTCCGCGCCCTCGACATCGGTGACGATGCCGACATGACAACGGTCGTAAGCGATGCCTTCGCCGAGAATCATGGCGGCGCCGTTTTCAAACACGGCGGCGTCGACCGTGCGGTTGATGAGCAGGCGCTGGCCGGCGGCCCAATTGGCGCTGTCCTGCTTGTCCACCTGACGCTGATCGAGGAACAAACCGTCGCGGCACGCCAGCCCGACGTGCTTGCCGGTCAGCCCGAGCAGCCAGGCGACAAGGCGCGCGATGAGCGTCACGCCATCCGTGTCTTGCGTACCCTGCGCGCCGGCGATGCCGACGATCGGAATGCGGCCCCGCTCATCGGCGGGGAACAGGCTGTCGACGATGGCCGCGCCGACCGGCTGCGGCTTGCCTCCGGCCGGCCTGAGATGCATCAGCAGACCGGGGCCGGCGTTGACTTCGACGATGGCGCCGCGCTGCGCGTCGAGCGGGCGGGCGATGTCCTCGGCGACGATGTCGACGCCGGCGATGTCAAGCCCGACCACGCGCGCCGCCAGCGCGGCGGCGGCGGCGGTGTCGGGGTGCACCTTGTCGGTCACGTCGTCGGTGAGTTGACCGTAACGGCGCAGCAGGACTGTCTCGCCCGCCGGCGGCACGGAAGTGGCGTCATAACCCTGCCGCGCCAGTTCCAGCGCCACCGCCGGTTCGCGGCCAAGCAGCAGGGGTTCGAGCGGAAAGGATTCGTCCGCGCCGCAACGCGGATCGGAATTGACCTGGCTGTCGATGAGTTGAACGATGGTCGATGCGCCGTCGCCGATGACCTGGGTGATTTTTCCGCGCGCGGCGGCGACGAGGCGGCCGCCGACCACCAGCAGGCGGTGCTCGATGCCGAGAACATAACGCTCGACCATGACGGCGTTGCCCTGCGCGTCGGCGATGCGCCAGGCGGCTTCGACCTGATCGCGCGCGGTCAACAGCAGCGAAACGCCGCGCGCGTGGTTGGCGTCGGTCGGCTTGACGACCACCGGCAAGCCGATGTCCTCCGCCGCTTCCCATGCGTCTTCCGGGCTGGCCGCGACGCGGCCGTCGGGAACCGGCAGGCCGCAGGATGCCAGCAGGCGCTTGGTCAGATCCTTGTCGCGTGAAATGCCCTCGGCGATGGCGGAAGTGGCATCGGTTTCCGCCGTCCAGATGCGGCGCTGGCGGGCGCCGTAGCCAAGCTGCACCAGATTGCCGTCGTTCAGGCGGATGAAGGGAATGCCGCGCTCGATGGCGCTTTCGACGATGCTGCCGGTGCTGGGGCCGAGGCAGAGCCTGTCGGCCAGTTCGCGCAGTTGCCCGATGACGCCCGGCACGTCGTAGGGCGTGTCGTTGATGGCGGCCATGACGAGATCGCGCCCGGCGGCAAGGCAGGCGCGGGTTACTTGCTCCTGCCGCGAGCGGACGACGATTTTATACACGCCGCGCTGCGATGTTTCACGCGCCTTGCCGAAGCCGGTGCGCTGTCCGGCCAGATTTTGCAGTTCGAGGGTAACGTGTTCGAGGATGTGAGCGGCCCAGGTGCCTTCGCGCAGGCGATGCAGAAAACCGCCGCGCTCGCCTTCGCTGCAACGGTGCTCGATGAGGGAAGGCAGCCAAGCGGAGAGGCGTTCGTAAAAACCGGGGATGGTGTTCGACGGCGCTTCTTCGAGTGCGCCGATGTCGACCCAAGCCTCGATGGCGGGCCGATAAGTCCAGATATTCGGTCCGCGCAAAGCGGCGATGCGTAGCAAAGCGATGTCTGCGTATTTCATGAAACCTTGTCGCGGAACCGGCGGCCCCAGCAAGGGATATGTCGTTCTGAGGCGAAATAACGACGCACCCCGTGTTAGGTTTACCGGAACGGGAAATAATTCTGCCGCCGGCCTGTATCCTTTCCGGCGCTTGGCGCGTTAAGTGAAAATATAGAGAAAGCGGAGGTCCGCCCATGTCGCAGAACCTCCCCGGTAGCTCCCTGGTAGTCGAATAACTCCATGAATTCAAATCATTCTGATAAAACGGAACGGCTTGTCACGGAAGAACCGTGGCGCGGCGAAATAATGCATCGTCTGCATCCGGGCGAGACGCTGGAAGCGGGACTGGAACTCGATCTGGACGATACCCTGCGCTACGCCGGCGGCCTGCTGGCCGTCACCGACCGGCGTCTGCTGGCGCGGCTGCCGGGGCAAGCCGGGTGGCGGGAATGGCCGTATCAAGCCGGATTGCGCCTGACGCATGCCGACCATGCCGGCGTCGGCAGTCTGGAACTGCTCGACGCGGCGGGCCGCCTCGCCTGCTGGCGTTTCACGCTTGGCCGCGATCCGGCGGCGCTGCGGCTGACCGCCGCCTTCGAGCGGCAACTGGCGCGCCATCTGAGCGGCCAGCCGGCCGAATCGCCCCGGACGGAAGAAGAACTCTGCCTGAAATGCGGCGCCGCGCTGGACACGGAAGGCGCTTGCCCGGTCTGCGCGCGGGAAAGCGACGCGCCGCCGTCGCCGCGCGCCCTGCTGCGACTGGGCCGCTTCGCCCGGCCCTACCGCTGGCCGCTGTTCTGGGGCTTCATGCTGACGCTGGCCTCGACCGCCGCGGCGATGGTGCCGCCTTACCTGACCATGCCGCTGATGGACGACGTGCTGATTCCCTATCAGAACGGGCAGCCGATCAACGTTCATCAAGTCGCGCTGCTGCTCGGCGGCCTGCTGATCGCCAGCGTGCTGGCCTGGGGCTTGTCCTGGGCCAAGACCTACATCCTGTCGCTGGTGGCTGAGCACATCGGCTCCGATCTGCGCACCACCACCTTCGAGCACCTGATGGGGCTGTCGCTCGAATATTACGGCGGCAAACGCACCGGCGACCTGATGGCGCGCATCGGCTCCGAGTCGGATCGCATCTGCCTGTTTCTTTCCCTCCACGTGCTCGACTTCGCCACCGACATGCTGATGATCGCAATGACGGCGGCGATCCTGTTTTCCATCAATCCCTGGCTGGCGCTGGTGACGCTGCTGCCGCTGCCTTTCATCGCCTGGATGATCCAGAAGGTGCGCAACCGCCTGCGCGCCGGCTTCGAGAAGGCAGACCGGATCTGGTCGGAAATCTCCAACGTGCTGGCCGACACCATTCCCGGCATCCGCGTCGTCAAGGCGTTCGCGCAGGAGCGCCGCGAGGCGCGGCGTTTTCGCGCCGCCAACGCCATCAACCTGACGGTGAACGACCGCGTGAACCGCGTCTGGTCGCTCTTCTCGCCGACCGTTACCCTGCTCACGGAAATCGGCTTGCTGGTGGTGTGGGCCTTCGGCATCTGGCTGGTATCGGAAAACCAGATCACGGTGGGCGTGCTGACGGCCTTCATCGCCTATATCTCGCGCTTCTACACGCGGCTCGATTCGATGAGCCGCATCGTCTCCACCACCCAGCGCGCCGCCGCCAGCGCCAAGCGCCTGTTTGACATTCTCGACCACACCTCCAGCGTGCCGGAACCGGCCAGCCCGATCCGCCTGCCGGCGGTGCAAGGGCGGATCGAACTCAGCGAAGTCGCCTTCCGCTACGGCAGCCGCCCGGTGCTGCGCGGCGTCGATCTCGCCATCGCGCCGGGTGAAATGATCGGTCTGGTCGGGCACAGCGGTTCCGGCAAAACCACGCTGGTAAACCTGATCTGCCGCTTCTACGATGTGACGGAAGGTGCGATCCGTCTCGACGGCATCGATATCCGTCAACTGGCGCTGGCCGGCTATCGCCGCAACATCGGCCTCGTGTTGCAGGAACCGTTCCTGTTCTTCGGCACCGTCGCCGACAACATCGCCTACGGCAAACCGGACGCCAGCCGCGAGGAAATCGTCGCCGCCGCCCGCGCCGCCCACGCCCACGAATTCATCCTGCGCCTGCCGCACGGCTACGACTCGCTCGTCGGCGAGCGCGGACAAGGGCTGTCCGGCGGCGAGCGCCAGCGCATCTCCATCGCCCGGGCGCTGCTCATCGACCCGCGCATTCTCATTCTCGACGAAGCCACCTCGTCGGTGGATACCGAAACCGAAAAGGAAATCCAGACCGCCCTCGACAATCTGGTGCGCGGACGCACCACCATCGCCATCGCCCACCGCCTGTCCACCCTGCGCAAGGCCAACCGTCTGGTGGTGATGGAACGCGGCTGCATCGTCGAAACCGGCAGCCACGACGAACTGATGGCAAGCGAAGGCGCCTACTGGCGTCTCTATCAGGCGCAGGCGCGCAACATCGACGAAGAAACGGAAAGCAACACTGCGCCGTTGCGCGTCGAACACAAACCGAGAGGGCAATAAGGATGGGAATTGATTTTCAACTCGCCCGCGACGCCTTTGGCCGCCTGACGCTAACCGCCGCCGACGGCACCGTCCACCAGGGCGTCGCGCCGGTGCGCGCCTTCCCCATCGCCGCGCCCGGCGAAGGTATCGCGCTCGTCGGCGCGGACGGCCACGAAGCGGGCTGGATTGAACGTCTCGACGCGCTGCCGCCGGCGCAACGGCAACTGCTGGAAGAAGCCCTCGCCGAACGCGAATTCATGCCCGAGATCCGCCGCCTGCACAGCGTCTCCAGCTTCGCCACGCCGAGCACATGGCGCGTCGATACCGACCGCGGCGAAACAAACCTGGTGCTGCGGGGAGAAGAATTCATCCGCCGCCTCGGCCCCTCCTGGCTGCTCATCGAAGACAGCCACGGCATCCATTTCCTCGTGCGCGACCTCGCCGCCCTCGACACCACCAGCCGCAGACTGCTGGACCGGTTTCTGTAAGCGCCTGTTCATGGTTTTTTGTGCCAGCGCCGCTTGGGAAGCGGCGCTGCGCCTCATCGCCAGCCCCGAAACCCGTCACAATATCGCAAAAATCATTGTCTTCGCCTCGGCAAACGGCTTGATAAACCGATGCGGGATTTACTCTGAAAACCGTTCCCGCCTGTCCGCGAACCGGTCGATGAAGCGGGAGAAATCGTTGCTGGTTGGTTCCTGGACGGCGCGGAGGTCGAACAGCGGCAGGATGGCGTAGAGATGGTCGAAGATGTCCGACTGGATCGCTTCGTACTCGCCCCATTTGGTGGTGTTGGTGAAGGCGTAGACTTCGAGCGGCAGGCCCGTGGCTTCGGGGTTGAGCTGGCGCACCAGCACCGTCATGTCCTGGCGGATGCGCGGATGGTGGCGCAGATAGATGTTCAGGTAGGCGCGCAGGGTGCCGATGTTGGTCAGGCGCCGGAAATTCACGCTGCTGGCGTTTTGCAGTTGGCGGTTATGCTGTTCGAGTTCCGGCAGCTTGTTTTGCAGATAATCCTCCAGCACTTGCAGCTTGCCGAGCCGCTGGATGTCGGCTTCTTCGAGAAAGCGGATCGAGCCGATGTCGATGAGGACGGCCCGCTTGATCCGTCTGCCGCCGGATTCCGACATGCCGCGCCAGTTCTTGAATGAATGTTCGAGAAAGTGATGCGTCGGGATGATGGTGATGGTGCGGTCCCAGTTTTGCACCTTCACTGAATTCAGCGCGATGTCGATGACGTCGCCGTCGGCGTTGAATTGCGGCATCTCGATCCAGTCTCCGACCTTGATGAGGCGGTTGGTCGTCAACTGGATGCCGGCGACGAAGGAAAGAATGGTGTCGCGGAAAACGAGCAGCCAGACCGCCGTGGCGGCGCCCAGGCCGCTGAGAAAAACCCAGGGCGATTTGTTGAAGACGATCGAGAAAATCAGAATGCATGCGGCCAGATAGGCGAGCAGGGTGAGGACTTGCAGGAAGCCCTTGATCGGCCTGTTGTGCGATATGTCGAGCTTGGCGTAGTTTTCCTCGATGGCGTAGAACAGCGCCGAGAGCGAGCGGGCGCAGGCCAGCGTCAGCAAAATCAGCAAGGTTTTTTCGATGACGCGCTGCGTCGTCGCCGGAAAATCGGCGATGCCGTGAATCCCCACCGCCACCGCCACGATCGGCAGAATCCATGAAGCCTGAAAAAGAAAGCGCGAATGGAGCAGGGAACGCGCCCAGATGTTGGACAGATTGTTCGTCGCGCGCTGCATCGAGGCGAACAGGACGCGGCGGAAGACGATGAAAACCAGGAAGGCCAGCAGCACGATGAGGGCGGATCGCGCATAGGGCAGGGCGTCGGCGTCCAGCCCCAGCCATGTTTCAATATCGGTCAACATGTTCCGGCATCCTTCTGGAATATCAGGCTGGATTCTAATCCCTTCGGGCCGGATTGCCCGTCGCTCCGCCGGGTTTGCACGCAAAGCCGGGCAGGTGACGCGAGCGTTGTAGTACCATCGCCAAACTGCCCAAACCGTCCAAATCGCGCAATCTCCGCGCAATCCCCGCATAATCCCCGCGCAATCCGTGAGTCATTCCGCTTCCGCTTCCACTGTCGCCTCCGCCGCTGCCTCCGCTGCTCCGCTCACCCGTCTGCTGCGCCTTGCCTGGCCGGTGCTGGTGGCTCAGCTCGTCATCGCGGGCAACGGCTTGATCGACACGATCATGGCGGGCCGTTTGTCGGCGCTCGATCTGGCCGCCGTCGGCGTCGGCGCTTCGATCTACATCACGATTTTCGTCACCGCGATGGGCGTGCTGATGGCATTGACGCCCGTCGCCGCCCAGCACTACGGCGCCGGCCGCTACGCCGACATCGGCGAGGACGTGCGTCAGTGCGGCTGGCTGGCGTTGCTGGTGGCGCTGCTCGGCATGCTGCTGCTGCGTTATCCCGAGCCTTTCATCGCGTTGGCGAAGCTGACGCCGGCGATGGAAGACAAAGTGCGCGCTTATCTGCGCGCGCTTTCATGGAGCATGATTCCCGGCCTCGCTTTCCGCGTCTTTTATGGCCTGATGACGGGCATTGGCCGCCCGCGCGCGATCATGGTGTTCAACGTGATTTTCGTGGCGGCCAAGGTGCCGCTGAACGCCTTGTTCGTGTACGGGCTGGGCATGGGCGCCGCCGGCTGCGGAGTGGCGACCGCCGTCATCTCGTGGCCGGTCGGCGTGCTGGCGTGGGCCTGGTATGCGGCGCGGGGCGGCGACGCGCGCTATGGCGTGCTGGCGCGCTTCTCCTGGCCGCGACCGGCGGCGCTGCTGGAACTGGTGCGGATCGGCCTGCCGATCGGCTTGACGATGCTGGTCGACGTCACCGCCTTCACGTTCATGGCCTTGTTCATCGCCCGTCTCGGCCCCGGCGTGGCGGCGGCGCACCAGATCGCGGCCAGCGTCACCGTGCTGACGTACATGATTCCGCTCTCCATCGGTCAAGCCGCGCTGGTGCTGGCCGGTCACGCCCTCGGCGCGGGAGAGGCGGCGAGGGCGCGGCGCACCGGCCTTACCGGCATCGCGCTTGGCGCCGCCGTCGCCGCGCTGGTCAGCGTCGGCCTCTGGTTCGGCGCGGCGCATATCGCCGCGCTCTACACCCCTGACGCCGCCGTGCGTCAGGCCGCCGCCGCCCTGATCGCCCTCGTCGCCGTCTATCATTTTGTCGACGCCTTTCAAGCCGTCGTCGTCAACATCCTGCGCGGCTACAAGCGGACGCTGGTGCCGATGCTCTTGTATGTCGTCGCGCTCTGGGGCGTCGGGCTGGCTGGCGGCTACCTGCTCGGACTGACCGATCTTCTCGGCCCCGCTCGCGGCGCCGCCGGTTTCTGGCTCGCCGCCGCCGCCGCGCTCACGCTGGCCAGCGGCGGCGTGCTGGCGTATTTTCTGACCGTCTCGCGCGCGGCGCTTCCTGACGCCGCCGTGTAATGGCATCAGGCGGCGAGGGCGGTTTTCCAGTAGTCGGGGTTGCCGTAGGCGTGCTTGAGATGGTCGATGAGCAGGCGCACGCGCAACGGCAGGTATTTGCGTTGCGGGAAGACGGCGTAGATGCCGGTCGGCGGGGCGGCGAAGGCTTGCAGCACCGGAATCAGCGCGCCGCGCTGCAAGTCTTCGCCGACTTCCCACAGCGAGCGCCAGGCCAGTCCCCGTCCGGCCAGCGCCCATTCGTGCAGGACGGCGCCGTCATTGCATTCAAACTGGCCCGAAACCTTGATGCTGATGGCCTGCTCGCCGTCGCGGAACAGCCAGCCGCGCTGCTGGCCGAGCGACAGGCAGCGGTGATCGGCGAGATCGGCCAGCGCGCGCGGCATGCCGTGCCGCGCCAGATAATCGGGGCTGGCCACCACCACGCGCCGGTTTTCCGCCAGCCGGATGCTGACCAGACTGGAATCGGACAACTCGCCGACGCGGATGGCGCAATCGACGCCTTCGTTCACCAGATCGACCAGGCGGTCGGAGAGATCGAGATCCACCGTCACTTCGGGATTCGCGTCGAGAAACGGCATGACGAGCGGCGCGACGTGGCGGCGGCCAAAGCCGGCCGGGGCTGAAACGCGCAGATGGCCGCGCGCCTTGACGCCGCCCAGACTCACCGACGCCTCGGCGTCGCCCAGCTCGCGCAGGATGCGCTGGCAGTCTTCGAGGTAGGCGCTGCCCTCGAAGGTGAGCGTCACCCGCCGCGTCGTGCGCAGCAGCAGCTTGACGCCAAGACGCGCTTCGAGCGCGTCCAGCCGCCGGCTGACGACGCCCGGCGCGACGCCCTCGGCGGCGGCGGCGGCGGTCAGGCTGCCCCGGCTCGCCACCGAGGCAAAGGTTTCGATCTGTTTCAAGCGGCCCATGCGCGGCGCTCCTTCAGTTTTGCTTTTATTGCAACAATGATTTGATTTTATACCTGTTTTATGAACTGACAAGTGCATGTATCTTTGCCCGATGCCGAAATTCGCCGCCAATCTGTCGATGCTGTTTACCGAGGCGCCGCTGCTCGACCGCTTCGAGCGGGCGGCGCAGGCCGGCTTCACGGCGGCGGAACTCCAGTTTCCTTATGACACGCCAATAGAGCCGTTGCGGCAGGCGCTGCGCCGCAGCGGCCTGCGTCTGGTGTTGCACAATCTGCCGGCGGGGGACTGGGCGGCGGGCGAGCGCGGCATCGCCTGCCATCCCGATCGCATGGAGGAATTCAGGGCCGGCGTGGACAGGGCGATTGACTACGCCCTGGCGCTCGGCGTTCCGCAGTTGAATTGTCTGGCCGGCATCCGCCCGCCGGAGACGCCGGAAGCAACGGCGCGGCGCGTGCTGGCGGATAATCTGCGTTTTGCCGCCGCGAAGCTGAAAGCGCACGGGCTGAAGCTGCTGATCGAGCCGATCAACACGCATGACATGCCCGGCTTCTTTCTCCACGGCACGCGGCAGGCGCTTGAACTGATCGCTGAAATCCGGTCGGAAATGGACAACCTGTTCCTGCAATACGACGTGTATCACGTGCAGCGCATGGGAGGCGATGTCATCGGCGCGCTCGCCGCGCATATCGACCGCATCGCCCACATTCAAATCGCCGACGCGCCGGGCCGCCACGAGCCGGGCACGGGCGAAATCGATTTCGCTTCCCTTTTCGCCTGCCTCGACCGCATCGGCTATGCCGGTTGGGTGGGCTGCGAATACCGGCCCGCGGCGGCCACCGAGGCCGGCCTCGGCTGGCTGCCGCGCCCGCAATCCGTTTCACATAGCAACGCGCATTCAATCAAGGAGCCATCATGAGCCTCGCCCTGCCCGCCGGCGTCCGCGTCGACGCCCCTCTGCATCCCCGTTTCGACGAGATCCTCACGCCCGAGGCGCTCGCCTTTCTCGCCAAACTGCACCGCGCCTTCGAGCCGCGCCGGCAGGAACTGCTGAAGAAACGCATCGAGCGCCAGACGCGCATCGACGCCGGCGAGATGCCGGATTTTCTGCCGGAGACGAAACACATCCGCGAAGGCGACTGGAAAATCGCGCCGCTGCCCAAGGCGCTGGAATGCCGCCGGGTTGAAATCACCGGCCCGGTCGAACGCAAGATGATCATCAACGCCTTCAACTCGGGCGCCGATTCCTACATGACCGACTTCGAGGATTCCAACAGCCCGAACTGGTTCAATCAGGTGCAGGGTCAGGTGAACATGAAGGACGCCATCCGCCGCGTCATCAGCGTCGAATCGGGCGGCAAGACCTACAAGCTCAACGACGAGGTCGCCACCCTGCAGATCCGCCCGCGCGGCTGGCATCTCGACGAGAAACACGTGAGGGTCGACGGCGGCCGCGTCTCCGGCGGCATTTTCGATTTCGCGCTGGTGTTCTTCCACAACGCCCGCGAGCAGATCGCCCGCGGCGCCGGCCCTTTCTATTACTTGCCGAAAATGGAATCGCACCTCGAAGCGCGCCTGTGGAACGATGTCTTCTGCATGGCGCAGGACGAACTCGGCATTCCGCGCGGCACCATCAAGGCCACCGTGCTGATCGAAACCATCCTCGCCACCTTCGAGCTGGAAGAAATTCTCTACGAACTGCGCGAGCATTCCGCCGGACTCAACGCCGGCCGCTGGGATTACATTTTTTCCTGCATCAAGAAATTCAAGCGCAACGGCGATTTCTGCCTCGCCAACCGCAGCGCCATCACGATGGAAGTGCCGTTCATGCGCAGCTACGCGCTGGCGCTCATCAAGGCGTGCCACAAGCGCGGCGCGCCCGCCATCGGCGGCATGAGCGCGCTGATCCCGATCAAGAACGATCCGGCCGCCAACGAGAAGGCGCTCGCCGGCATTCGTCATGACAAAACGCGCGACGCGCAGGACGGCTTCGACGGCGGCTGGGTGGCGCATCCGGGGCTGGTCGGCATCGCCATGGAGGAATTCGTCAAGGTGCTCGGCGCGCGCCCCAACCAGTGGGAGAAGCAGCGCGAGGAATCCTTCGGCCAGAAAGACTGGCTCAACTTCCAGCCCGAGCAGCCGATCACCGAGACCGGGCTGCGCAACAACATCAACGTCGGCATCCACTACCTCGGCTCCTGGCTTGCCGGCAACGGCTGCGTGCCGATTCACAATCTGATGGAAGACGCCGCCACCGCCGAAATCTCGCGCTCGCAAGTGTGGCAATGGGTGGTCAGCCCGAAAGGCAAACTCGATGACGGGCGCAAGATCACCGCCGAAATGGTGAAGGCGCTGATCCCCGAAGAACTGGCCAAGGTGAAAGCCGCCGTCAGCGCCGGCGGCGAGAAAACCGCCACCTACGACCAGGCGGCAACGATCTTCGAGAAGATGAGCCTGTCGCCCGACTACCCCGAATTCCTCACGCTGCCGCTCTACGAAGCGATGGAATAAAGGCGCCGCCGGCGCGGGCCGGCCGTGCAAAGCCGGCACCGGGAAAGCCGGGATGGGGATGGGTTCGCAGCACCGCCGCATACCCTCTCCCCCGACTCCCCCGATCAAGTCGGGGGCAGGCTCTCTCCCGCAAGCGGGCGAGGGGAGTCGTCTCCTTCCCCTTCAAGGGGAAGGCCGGGATGGGGATGGGTTTGCAGCAGGGCCTGTCATTCTGCGCGGCATGACGTGATGGGCGTTTGCTGCGTTTACTTCAACCTAATAGCCTCTAGCTGCTCTCCCAAGAATGATCCATAAGAATGGGAGAGTGGCCTTTAACGGGGGACATGCTGTGACAAATAGGATGAAGCCGTGGTTGATGATAGGTGCACTGAGTCTTGTGATAATCGGTGTGCTGGTTCTTGTGACGCTAGGAAGCTATGCTTGGTCGAGCTATCGCCGCGTAGATCAATTGGAGCAAACAATAAATGCAGTAGTTGGCGTTCGACTACACTTTGGTTACGCTGTTGAACAGCAACTTATCGAGGACGCCGGATTTGATGTTGGCGCCACATGGAGAATTCGCCTTGCTGCGCCTGTCAATCAGGAAGATTTGCTGCGTATTGCCTCTGAGTTTGCTATTGCTGATTCTGCGGATCAAGAATTCTATTCCGCTGAGTTTTCTCGGCTGTTTGCAAAGACGTTGGAGGGTTACGTGCTTTATGTTGCTGAAATGCCGCTTGGGTCTGAAACGATCTGCCCAACATTGCCATGCAACATTAAACTACTGCTACGCACAGGTGATCGTGAGTTGTTTGTTAATGTTTGGGGCTGAAGCAAGATAGCAAGATAGGTTGGGCTGAGCGCAGCGAAGCCCAACATGAACCTGTCATTCTGCGCGGCATGACGTGATGGGCGTTCGCTGGGCTTACTTCAATCTGCTTGTTTCACGGTAGCTTGCCGGAAATTGCGCGCAGGAATTCCATGCGCAGCGGCGCGGATTCTTCAAAGCATCCGCTGAAAGCCTGCGTCACCACGCGCTCGTCGCCGCGCCGGTCTTCGCCGAGCAGCAGGCAGAGTTGCTCGGCTTCAATCACGCACGCGCCGCCGGCGGCTTTGCCGTGGCGCACCAGCGCCTCGGCGATGTCGTGTGTCATCCATTCCTGATAGGTGAAGCGATGGCCGATGGCGTCCACCATGCGGGCGATGCGGCCAAAGCCGTGCAAGCGTCCGCCCGGCAGGTAGGCGACGTGGGCGACGCCGCGAAACGGCACCAGATGATGCGGGCATACGCCATGCACGGCGATGCCGCGCACCACGACCATGTCGCGGCGCGGATCGTCGAAGCCTTCGCCCAGCGCCTCGGCCGGATCGAGATCGTATCCGCCCAGCAGACGGCGCTGCCATAGCGCCCGCACGCGCTCCGCCGTGCGGCCCATGTGCTTCGCGTCGGGCGCGATGCCGCAGGCGGCGAGCAGATCGCCGACCGCGCGCTCGAACGCCGCCGCGTCGAACGCATGCTGGCGCGGAATGCCGATGCCGGCGGCATCGGGATGGGGAACAGGCTCGGAGCAGTCGGTCATGGCGCAATCTCTAATTTTCCATGTCTGTGCTGGCAGCATCTACATGACGCGCCAAATCCATGCTGTCGTGCAAGATGCGCAGAACATCAAGCGTATCGGATGCCGCAACGCGCAGCACGACGAAGTGCCGGCCTTTGCGTGCATGGCGCGCGACGTGCAACGTGCGGATCCCCGGCGCAATTTCATCGCGCTTTTTGATGTCGGGCAAATCGGGGCCGGCCGTCAGCGCTTGAAGCGCCTGTCCCAGCGTATCGGCATATCTTTGCGCCTGAAGCGCGCCGAAATGTTGCGCTGTCCAGCGCACGATATCGGTGAAATCCTGCTCTGCCTGCCGCGTCAGGCGAACGGCCCATTGGGTCATTGCGGTTCATGCCGGCGTAATGGCTTGGGCGGCAAGCGATTGAAGATGCGAACCGAGCGCTTCAGCGGTGGTAAAGGTTTTATAACGCCCTGCCGCGATATCTGCCATGCCCGCGTTTGCGGCCTGACGCAATAGCTCAAGACGACCGGCGTCTTCCTGTTCCCGACGCTCGATCAGCCGCAAGCCTTCGCGCAGCACTTCGCTTGCATTCTGATAGCGGCCGCTCAACACCATCTGCTCGACGAAGACGGCTTGATGATCGGTCAATACGACATTACGAGTGGGCATGAGCGCGCTCCCGGCAAGAATTGGCATACTATGCCAATCAAGACATATCAAGTCAATGGGCTGCCGGAGGCATGCGCTGGCGCGCGAAATTCAGCGCACGCTGACGCTGACCCGGTCGTGGCGTCCGGCGCCGTCCATGACGGTGATGTCCACGCGGCCGCTTTCTTCGAGGCGGCGGATGAAGGGCTGGCGGGCCGGCTGCCGGGCGGCGAGGCGGCCATTCACGAGCCAATACACTTCGTTGCCCTGAGCGCCGCCGCGCAGTTCGAGGCGGATGACGGGCGCTTGATCGGGGCGGGGGCGGCGGATGATCTCGCCCTGGCTGAGGCCGACGATGCGCAGGCCGGCCTCGGGTTCGGGCGTTGGCGGACAGCGGGCGTCCCAGGCCGGGGGCCGCGCCTTGGTCTGGATGTCGGCGGTCAGCCAGGGTTCGAGCGCCGCCGGCCAGCGCGCCGTTTCGACGCGGCGGCGCGGGCGGTCGCTGCATGCGGCGCTCACGCGCAGGCCGCTGACGGCGTCGACTTCGTAGACGATGCGGGCTTCGCCGCCGTGCAGACGATCGGGGAAAGTCGGCGGCGCGGTGTCGTTGAGCAGCCAGGCGACGGCCTGCCGGTGGCAGAGGGCGGCTTGCGCCGGATCGAAGCGGACGCCGAGCGGCCAGCAAATGGTTTCCTGCCGCACCGAGGGCGGCGGCGCGCGCGGCGCGGGCGGCTGGTTGTCGATGGCGGTAAAGAGGTCGACCAGCAGCGGCGCGGCGATGTTGGCGCCGAAGAAGCCGGGATTCGGCGTGCCGTCCGGGCGGCCGACCCAGACGCCGATGGTGTAGCGGTCGGAGACGCCGATCGACCAGGCATCGCGGAAACCGAAACTGGTGCCGGTTTTCCAGGCGATGCCGCGGCGGATGCCCGCGCCTTGCTCGACGGCGCGACCGACCGGGCCGCCCGATTCGAGCACGTCGCGGATGATGAAGGCGGCGCCCGGCGACAGCATGCGCTGTTCGATCAACGGCTCGCCGGGCCGGTAGCGCGGTTTACCGGCCATGCCCTGACGGGCGAAGGCGGTGTACGCGCCGACGAGTTGTTCCAGCGTCGTGGCCGCGCCGCCGAGAATGACAGATAGATTGGGTGTCTCGCCCTTGGGAAAATCCAGTTTGAGGCCGCCGCGCCGCAGGGCGGCGACGAAACGGTTCGGCTCCAGACGGTCGAGCACTTCGACCGCCGGCACGTTGAGCGATTTGGCGAGGGCTTCCGAGACGCTGACCGGGCCGTGAAAAGATTGCTGGAAATTGCCCGGCTGATAACCGCCGAAGGATTGCGGCACGTCGGCCAGCAGCGATTGGGAATGAATCAAGCCCTCATCCAGCGCCAGCCCGTAAAGAAAGGGTTTCAGCGTCGAGCCGGGCGAGCGCGGCGCGCGCACCATGTCGACGAAGGCGAAGCGGTCGGCGTCGGCGAAATCCGCCGAGCCGGCGTAGGCGCGCACCTCCAGCGTGGCGTTGTCGACCGCCAGCGCCGCCATCGAAACACGCGGCGGCAGCATGCCGAGGCGGCTCGTGAGCAGCAATTCCACCGTCTCCTGCGTCGGCGCGTCGATCGTCGTGTCGATGCGCCGCTCATGCAAACCCTGGCTGGCCTCCTTGCGCAGCCGCTCGGCGAGCAGCGGCGCCAAGAGCGGTTCGCGCAAGGTCTGGGCGATGATCGGCTCCTGCTTCGCATCGCGGATGTCATCCTCGCGCCACAGGCCGCGCATCCGCGCCAGTACCTTGTCGCGCGCTGCCCGCGCCTGCGCCGATTGACGGTCGGGCCGCAGCCGCGAAGGCGCTTGCGGCAGCACGGTGAGCAGCGCCGCGTCGGCGTGGCTCAAGCGCCGCGCCGGTTTGCCCAGATAAGCGCGGCTGGCCGCCTCGACGCCTTCCAGCACGCCGCCCATCGGCGCGTAATTGATGTAGAGCGCAAGAATTTCGTCCTTCGAATAACGCCGCTCCAGTTGCAGCGCGCGCAGAATCTGCCGCGTTTTGCCGAACAGCGTGCGCGGCGCCGGCTCGATGATGCGGGCCACCTGCATGGTCAAGGTCGAGCCGCCGGAGACGATGCGCCCGTGGCGCGCCCACTGCCAAGCTGCGCGCGCCAGCGCCACCGGATTGACGCCGGGATGCCAGCGGAACCAGCGATCCTCGTAGCGTTGCAGCGCCTCCAGATAGAGCGGCGAGACATCGCGCAATGCCACCGGATAACGCCAGACATGATCGCGGTCGGGAAACGCCCGCAACGGCGTGCCGTCGCGGGCGAGAATGACAAGCGCCTGAGACGCGCCGCCGTCCGGCAGCGGCGGCGGAAAAATCTGATCGAGCGCGATCAGGCAGGTCAGCGCGAACAGCAGAACCCAAATCCAGCGCCGCTGTTTAAAACGGATTTTCATGACGGATCAGCCGCGCCTTGAATTTTTTCTCCATTGCCCCATCCCCACCCAACCCTCCCCTTGAAGGGGAGGGTTCGTAAGCTGTGCCTCCCCTTGAAGGGGAGGGCTTTGTGCTCCTTCCCCTTCAAGGGGGCGAAGGCGGGGTTTCGCAAAGCACTGCTTTGCGCCGCCTGAGCGGGCCGGCTGTGCAAAGCCGGCACCGGGAAGGCCGGGATGGGGATGGGTTCAGGATGAAGGCAAGTAGCGTTTGTCATTCCGCGCCCTGCGACTGCGCGCAGGGTGACACGCTTCGCTTTGCGCAGAATGACAACCCTGACACTCCCTTTTCCCGCAAGCGGGGGAAGGAGAAAATCACGCCCCTCTCCCGCTTGCGGGAGAGGGGTTGGGGGAGAGGGCAGAGGAGAGGGCGTCTCCAAGGAGGTTCCGCGTCGAATCCTATTCCTCTGCCGGGTTTTCCTTGCCGTCCGTTACCGTCAGCATGGCGTTACCGCCGGAGAGGCCGTAGGTGTCGGGGCGGTACATGTCTTCGGCATAGAGGGGCGGGACGATGAATCTGCCGGGCGTGACGGCGCGGGCGCGGTAGAACAGGACCAGTTTGCCGCTCAGGGGGGCGACGGCGACGAAGCGGTCGTCGCGGAACTCGATGTGCTGGAGTTGCGCGTATTGCATCGCCTCGGCCGGATTCACGTCGCCGATCCTCACGCTGGCGAGGCCCTCGCCTTGGGCGATGTTGAGGTTTTCGATTTCGAGGCCGGCGGGGATGCGGTCGACAATCATGCCGTTGCTGATCCGGCCGCGCGCATTCACGCTGACGCGCACGATTACCGATTCGCCCACCCGCAGCGGACGGCTGCCGAGCGGCCTGCCGTCGGCGTCGAACAGGTCGCGGTCGAGGGCGATGACATCGCTGCGGTCGGACGGCATGCTGGCGGGATGGCCGCTCAGGCTCAGTTGCAGGTAGAGCTTGTCCTTGTGCGTGTTTTTGATGCGGATGCCGTTTTGCAGCGCCGCCGCCGTCAGCGGGCGGATCAGGCTGCCGGCGCCGCGCAGCGTTTCCGGCTTGTCGCCGCCGCCGAGGGCTTCCGCCGTCCAGCTGGTCTTGTCCGCGTCCGCGCCGGCGTTGGCGAAATGACGGCCCAGCAGGAACAGGGCGAGTTTTTCCTGCGTGCTGGTGTAGCGGTTGCGGTTCAGTTCGCCGGCGGCGATGGCGACCAGATTGCCTTGCCCTTCGACCTTCAGCTTGTGGCGGTCGAGCAGCACGTAGATCAGCGCCGCGTCGCGCAGCGGGCTGCCGTAGTCGCCCCACCAGTAGCCGGGATCGCGGCCTTTTCGGACGCCTTCGGCGAGCGCCGTTTGGGCGCGGGTTTCGTCGCCCATCAGTTTCAGGGCGAGGCCGAGGTGCACCAGCGCCAGCCCGCTGTGCGCCTGCTCGCGCAGATCGAACATCTGGCGCAGGGTCGACAGCGGCGCTTTCGCTTCGCGCGCCAGCACGTAAGCGCCGTAGGCGAGCACGCCGAAGCGGCCGGAGCCGGCGTAACGGTAATCCTGCCAGCCGTTGGCGTTGTAGGCGATTCTGCCGGAGGGCAGGCCGGCGGCGCCTTCTTGCAGATTTTTGAGCAGGAATTCCTGCGTCTTCTGCTGCATCGCTTCCGGCACGGCGAAACTCTGCTCGCGCGCGTCGAGGAGGAAATTGCCGGCATAGGCGGTGAGCCAGTACTGGTATTCGGAGACGTTGCCCCACAGGCTGAAGCCGCCGCCCGGCCCTTGCATGGCGCCGAGGCGGGCGATGGCTTTTTCCAGCATCGCCGCCCGCTCTTCGCGGCTGTAGGGCTTGAGGCCGAACAGCCGGGCGCCGTCTTCGTCGATGAGGACATGGGGATAAGCGGTGCTGATGGTCTGTTCGGCGCAGCCGTAGGGATAGGTGAGCAAGCCCTGAATTGCGCCGCGCACGTCGATCGGCGCCTGATCGGAGAGTGTCAGGTGCGCCTGCACGGTGCCGCGGATGAAGCCGCCCAGATCGGCTTCGCGGATGTCGACGGTTTCGCCCGGCGCCACCGTTAGCAGCTTGAGTTGCTGCTGTTGCGGCGTCGCCGCCTGGACTTGCAGGCCGAAGCTGCGTTCGAGCTTGAAGCCGTCGCTGCCGGTGATGCGCACCCGCACGTCGGCCAGCCCGAACGCCTGGCCCGCTTCGAGCGGGAAGCGCAGGGTTTGCTTCTGCTGATCCTTCAGGCTCAGTTCCCGCTCGGCGTTGTGGATCTTCAGGCCGTCGGCATTTTCGACGCGCACCTTGAGCTTTTGCGCGGCCCCGGAGAGGTTGTGCAGATCGAGCGCGATGGCGGCCTGATCGCCGACGGTGAGAAAGCGCGGCGTCAGCAGTTCCGCCACCAGCGGCGCGGCGACGACGGTTTCGCTCTCGGCGTTGCCGAAGCGGTCGGCGGACGCGGCCACCGCCATCAGGCGCAGGGTGCCGTTGAAGTCGGGCACGGCGAGGGTGATGTCGGCTTCGCCTTTGTCGTCGAGTTGCACCGGGCCGGAGAACAGATCGACCAGACGGACTTTCTTCGGCAGGCTGCGGGTGGCTGCCGGCGCGGCGTCGCCGCCGAATTTCAGCTTGCCCTTGCGCCCCGCCATTTTCTCGATCAGGCGTCCGTAGACGTCGTACTGGTCGGCGCCGTAGCGCAACTGGCCGAAGAAGCGCGCGAACGGATCAGGCGTGGCGAAGCGCGTGATGTTGAGAATGCCGGCATCGACGGCGGAGAGCGTGACGAGCGCGGCTTGCCCGCTCAGTCCGGGCACTTTCACTTTCACCTTGAGCGGCGCGTCCGGCTGCATTTTCTGCAGCGCGTCGAGGTTGACCGTCAGTTTGCGCTCGCCGCGTTCGAGCGGCAGATGCGCCAGGCCGAGCGCCCGCGCCGGCGTCACTTTTTCGCCGCTGCCGCCGGGCCGCAGCACGGTGACGGCGACGTAGAGATCATGCCGTTTCCATTCCTTGTCGACCGGAATCTCGACGGTTGCGCCGTCGAGCGGCATGGCGGTGCGTTTCACCCACAGGGTGCGGTCGCTTTCGACGGTGATGAGCGCCTCGCCGGCGTGCGGCGGCGTGATCGTCAGTTTCGCCGTTTCGCCGTCGCGGTAGGCCGGCTTGTCGAATTTCAGCGCCACCCGGTCGGGGCGGATGCCCTGGGTTTCGTCGCCGCGCGCGCTCCAGCCGGCATAGAAACGGTACTTGACGGTCTGGTTGGTGGCGGGATCGAAAATTTCCAGACGGTAGCGGCCATATTTGACCGGGACGCCGAGCTTGCCGCGCCCGCCAGCGGGAATGCTGACCGTGGCGGTGTTGACCAGTTCGTCGGTTTCAGTGAAGCCCGAGTTCCAGCCGCGCTGATCGTCGAAGCGCCAGTAATAATCGCGGTTCTCGCGGAACAGGCGCACCGGCAGACCGTTGCCGGCGCTCAGTTCGCCGTTTTCATTGGCGCGCACCACTTCAAACTCGGCCATGCTGCCTTCGCGCGCGTAGTCGCCGGTGAACAGGGGCCGGATGCCGATCAGCGCCGGCGCCGGCCAGATCACCCGCTCGAAGTTGCGCACCACGGGCCGGCCGCCGCTTTCGAGCAGGCTCAGTGTCGTCCGCACGGTGGTGGGCGAACGCTTGCCCTGCGCCGGATCGAGATCGACCGACAATTCCAGCGCGCCGTTTTCGTCGAGCGCGGACGGCGGCAGTTCGACGCGCTGGTGCTGACCTTCCTCGTTCGCGTCGCCGAATTCAAAGCCGGGCAATTGCTTCGCCAGCGGATTTTTCTCGCGCTCAAAGACGGCGACGCCGAGCAACTGGTTGCCCGCCGCCGGCGCGCCGTAGAGATAGCTGCCCTTGACGTTGATGCGCAAGGGTTCTTTCTGCGTCAACACGGCTTGCGGGCTGCCCAGATCGAGCTTCATGCGCTCGGGCAGGAATTCCTCGACGCCGAAGCGGAAGCCGGCGGTCGCCAACGGGTCGGCGGGATCGGCACGCAGTTCGAGATTCCATGAGCCGGTCGGAGCGTCGACCGGCAGTTCGATACGTTGCCGGTAATAGCCGGCCACCTTGGCGTCGGGTTGCCAGGTGGCGGTGAACTGGTTTTTGCCGTCGGCGCGTTTCAGGATCGCCTGCAACGGCTGCGGCGGAATGGGCCGTCCGTCGGCGTCGCGCGCCAGCACCGAAATTTCAAAACTCTCGCCGGGCCGGTAGAGATCGCGTCCGGCATAAGGGAACAGGCGCACGGGCCGCCCCGGCAGGCCGGAAATGGCGTATTCGGACAGATCGAGCGCCGGTTCCTTCAGCGCGATCATCGACAACTGTTGACCGTGACGAGCGACGATGACCTTTGCCGCCGCTGGCCGCTCGGCGAAATTGGCCCGTCCGTTGCTATCGGTTTCGCCGCGTGCGAGCACCTTGGCATGCGCGTCGAGCCAGGTGATTTCCGCGCCGGGAATCGCCTTGCCGCTGGTGAGCGAACTGACCCAGGTATCGGCGCCCTTGGCGAACAGCCGGGCGGAGAGGCCAAGGTCGCTGACATAGAAATAAGTGACCTGATAATCGTAGCGGAAGCGGTTCGGCTGGCTCATCACCGCGATGTAAACACCGGGTTCGTGCAACGCCTTGATGTGTTCCACCGGCAGAAAAGTCACGCTGCGCTTGTCGGTCTGCTGCTCGGTCAGGAAGCGGCCGGCGAAAACGCTGTCGGTCAGCTTGTGAACGCGATCCAGCGCCCAGTTGCCGACCGCGCCCTTGAGCACGCTATCGTTGCCATACCACCAGTCTTCATCGTCGCCGCCGCCTTCGTTGTCGCCGTAGCGGGTGCGCGGGCCGTTGATAACGCGGTCGAGAAAACGCGGCAACTGATCCGGCTTCACGCGCAGGAACTGCACGTCGACCTCGGGCACGTTCACCGTCACCACCGGCAGGCCGCCGTTTTGCTGCGCCGGCAGCACCATGCCCTGGCTGGCGAAGTAATACGCCGGCGAGACGTTGGCGGTGATGACCGAATAGCGGCTTTCTGCCGTCAGCTTTTCGCCGCCCGCCGACGGCAGCCCGGCAGCGACGCGCACCACGTAACGGGTCTGCGGTTTCACGTGCGGGAAATACAGCAGCCGCGGATTCTCGCCCACCACCCAGGCGCCCTTCACCAGCGTGCCGCCCTCGGTGGCGACATCTTCCGGCGCGCTGCTGACCGCCTTCGCCGCGTCGGCGGGGCGGCGATCATGGTCGTAGTAGCCCTCTTCCTCCTCGTCGTCGCCGCTCCGGCGCGGCTTGGCGTCGCCCGGACGGGGCGGCATCTCGAACACCTGAATCTGCGCGTCATAAGCGCCGCGTGCGTCCATCGGATGCGTGAAGCTCAAGGCCAGCGCCGGCGAGCCATCGAATTCCCGGTTGCCGAAATCGGCGACCTGGAACGGCCCCTCGGCCTGGCCGCCATCGCCGCCATCGCGCCCCCCGTCTCGCGTCGTCAGCCAATAGATGCTGATTCCCGCCACTGCCAGAAATACCACCACCAGCAAAAACGGCACGACCCCAAAACCCCGGCCACGCAAAAGCGGACGCAACATCGACTTCTCCCAAGAATAAACGCACCGGAAAATCCGGCGAACGGATAACGAGGCGGCGATTATGTCATACCCCTGAATGGGGGCTTTCAAAACCTGCCGCAGGTTTTCACGGGGGTTTTTCGGGGTTGCGCCGGTGCTGCGCAAGCCGGTTGTCAGCCGGCGGCATGGATACGGGGAATGTAAGAGAGGCGTTGAGCGCCGCGTGGACGCTCAGCCGCCGCCGAGGGCTTTGTAGAGATTGGCGCTGGTGGTGGCGAGGGCGCGGCGGGCGGCGAGGGCGGATTGCTGGGCGGTGAAGAGTTCGCGCTGGGCGTCAAGCAGTTCGAGGTAGCTGGACATGCCGGCCTTGTAGCGGGCGTCGACCCGTTGCAGGCGTTCCGATTGGGCGGCGCTGGCGGTGTCGAGGGCTTGCGCTTGTTCGGCGAGGCGCTGGCGGGCGTCGAGCAGGTCGGCGACTTCGCGGAAGGCTTGCTGAATGGTTTTTTCGTAGCTGGCGACGGCGATGTCCTTGCGCGCTTCGGCGAGATCGAGATTGCTCTGGTTGCGGCCGGCGTCGAAGAGCGGGTAGGTGAGGAGCGGCATGAAACTCCATGCGCCGCTGCCGCCGCTGAAAAGGCCGGAGAGGGCCGGGCTGGCGCTGCCGGCGGCAAGGGTGAGCAGGATGCGCGGCAGGAAGGCAGCGCGGGCGGCGCCGATGTTGGCGTTGGCGCCGATCAGGCTTTGCTCGGCGGCGAGCACGTCGGGCCGTCGCAGCAGGACTTCGGAGGGCAGGTCGACGCGCACCGCCGGGATGGCGGCGAGCGGGGCATCGGAAGCGCCTGGCGCGGGCGGCAAGTCGGCGCCGACGAGCAGGCGCAGGGCGTTTTCGGCGGCGGCTTTTTGTTGCGCCAGGCTGGCGGCTTCGGCGCGGGCGGTGGCCCAGGCGCCTTCGGCGGCGTAGTAGTCGAGATCGCCGGCGAGGCCGACGTCGCGCCGTTGCGCGATCAGCTTGCGGCTTTCGGCGCGGGTGGCGACGGTGGCTTCGGCGATGGCGGCGCGCGCGTCGAGTTCTTGCAGAACGTACCAGGCCGAGGCGACGTCGCTGACGAGCGACAGGCGGAAAGCGCGCTGGGCGTATTCGCTGGCGAGGAAGTTCGCCTGTGCCGCGTCGTCGAGACTTTTCACGCGCCTCCAGAAATCGAGTTCAAAGGCGGTGATGCCGAGGTTGGCGTCGAAACGCTGGGCGAAAGTGCGTTCGCGGGTTTGCGACAGGTCGGCCGGGGTGCTGGCGGCTTGGCGTTGAAGATTGGCGTCGATGGCGGGAAAGCGGTCGGCGCGGGCAAGGCCGGCCAGCGCGCGCGCTTCGGCGACGCGGGCGATGGAGATCCGCAGATCGCGGTTATGTTCAAGCGCGGCGTCGATCAGGGCTTGCAGGCGGGCGTCGGTGAAGTAGGCGCGCCAGTCTTCCGGCATCGGCCGCGCGGCGTCGTTGCCGTCGATGGCGATGGGCCAGGCGTCGGGCACGGGCGCGCTCGGGCGCAGGTAGTCGGGCACGAACGAGCAGCCGGCGAGAAGGAGCGCCAGACCGCATGCCAGATTGCGCGTGAATGGGAGAGGCTTATTCATGGCTGGTTTCCGCATGATGGCGCGCGTGGCCGGGGAAGATGCGCCGGATGACGACGAAGAACACCGGCACGAGCAGCACTGCCAGCACGGTGGCGGTGAGCATGCCGCCGATGACGCCGGTGCCGATGGCGTGGCGGCTGTTGGCGCCGGCGCCGGTGGAGACGGCCAGCGGCAGCACGCCGAACATGAAGGCGATGGAGGTCATCAGGATCGGGCGGAAGCGCAGGCGGCAGGCTTCGAGCGTGGCCTCGATCAGATCCTTGCCTTGCTCCTGCAATTCGCGCGCGAACTCGATGATGAGGATGGCATTTTTCGCCGAGAGGCCGATGATGGCGATCAGGCCGACCTTGAAGTACACGTCGTTGGGCAGGCCGCGCAGAAGGACGGCCAGCACGGCGCCGAAGATGCCCAGCGGCACCACCAGCATGACGGCGAAAGGAATCGACCAGCTCTCGTAGAGCGCGGCAAGGCAGAGGAAGACGACGAACAGGGAGATGGCGAACAGGGCCGGCGCCTGTGTGCCGGAGAGCCGCTCCTCGTAGGATGTGCCGGACCATTCAAAGCCGATGCCGGGCGGCAGCTTGGCGGCGATTTCCTCCATCGCCGCCAGCGCGTCGCCGGTCGAGCGGCCCGGCGACGGGTTGCCGGAGAGCTTCATCGAGGGCAGGCCGTTGTAGCGGTCGAGTTTGGGGCTGTCGATGATCCATTGCGTGCTGGCGACTTCAGCCAGTGGCACCATGTTGCCGCTGGCGTTTCTGACTGGCAGCCGCAGGATGTCTTCCGGCGTGCGCCGCATGTCGGCGTCGGCCTGCATCTGCACGCGCAGGATGCGGCCCGCGCGTACGAAGTCGTTGATGTAAGCGGTGCCGAGCGTGCTTTGCAAGGTGTCGTTGAGCGCGCCGATGTCGATGCCGAGCGCCTGCGCCTTGACGCGGTCTACGCTGAGGGACAACTGCGGGGCGGGTTCCTGCCCCTCCGGGCGCACGCCGGTCAGCGCCGGATGCTGTCCGGCGAGGCCGAGCGCCATGTTGCGCGCTTCGATCAGCTTGGCGCGGCCAAGACCGCCGCGGTCTTGCAGGCGGAAATCGAAACCGCCGACGGCGGCCAGTTCCGGGATCGGCGGCACGTTCATGGCGAAGGTCACGGCCTGCTTGATCTGAAAGAGCGCCATGTTGGCGCGTTGCACGATGGAGTCGACCTGGTTCTCCTTGTTCGGCCGCTCGTCCCAGCTTTTGAGGCGGATGAAGGCCATCGCGCTGTTCTGGCCGCGTCCGAAAATGGAGAAGCCGGCGACGCCGATGACGTGATCGACTTCCTTCTGCGCCAGATAGTGCTGCTCGACGGTGCTGAGCACTTCGAGGGTGCGCTCGTAGGTCGCGCTGGCCGGCAACTGGATGACGCTGAGGAAATAGCCCTGATCCTCGCTCGGCAGGAAGCTGCCGGGCAGTTTCATGAACAGTCCGCCGGTGACGGCGAGCACCGCGCCATACACGATGAGCCAGCGGCCGGGCCGGCCGAGAATGTTGCGCACGCTGTCGACGTAACGGCGCACGGTGGCGGCGAAGGAACGGTCAAACCAGTCGAAGAAACGGTGGAATACGCCGGAGAGGCCGGTCGCGGGCGGCGGCATCTGGCCGTCTTTGCCGAGCGGGTGTTTCAGCAGCGAGGCGCACAGCGCCGGCGTCAGCGTCAGCGCCATCGTGGCCGAGAAACCCATCGTCAGGATCAGCGTCAGGGCGAACTGGCGGTAGATGGCGCCGACCGAGCCGCCGAAGAAGAGCAGGGGCACGAAGACCGCCGTCAGCACCACGGTGATGGCGATGATGGCGTTGATGATCTGTCCCATCGCCTTGCGCGTCGCCTCGCGCGGGGCGAGTTTTTCCTCGCTCATGATGCGCTCGACGTTCTCGATCACGACGATGGCGTCATCCACCACGATGGCGATCGCCAGCACCATGGCGAACAAGGTCAGCACGTTGATCGAATAGCCGAACAGATAGAGGCCGATCATCGCGCCGAACAGCGAAACCGGCACGACGACGGTCGGAATGAAGGTGGCGCGCACGCTCTTGAGGAACAGGAACATCACCAGCACCACCAGCGCCATCGCCTCGATCAGCGTTACCACCACTTCGTGGATCGAGATGTCGACGAAG
Source organism: Zoogloeaceae bacterium (assembly GCA_031277315.1). Classification (GTDB taxonomy): domain Bacteria; phylum Pseudomonadota; class Gammaproteobacteria; order Burkholderiales; family Rhodocyclaceae; genus Desulfobacillus. The sequence goes on from JAITMP010000022.1 coordinate 86,627, forward strand.
GTCGAGGTGTCGTAGGGTACCATCCACGATATGCTGGACGGGAAATAGCGGGCCAGTTCGGTCATCTTGTCCTTGACCGCTTTTGCCGTGTCGAGGGCGTTCGCGCCCGGCGCCATGCGCACGGCGATGGCCGCGTTGGGCTGGCCGTCGACGCGGGCGGAAATGTTGTAGTCCTGGGCGCCGAGTTCGACGCGGGCGACATCCTTCACGCGCACCGCGGCGCCGGACTCGTCGCTCCTGATGATGATGTTGCCGAATTCCTCCGGGGTGTTCAGGCGCCCTTGGGCGATGATGGTGGCGCTGTATTCCTGGCCGGGCGCCGCCGGCACCTGGCCGAGTTCGCCGGTGGCGATCTGCGCGTTTTGTGCGCGCACCGCTTGCGCCACGTCAGCCGGCGTCAGGCCGAAGGATTGCAGGCGCTCGGGCTTCAGCCACAAGCGCATTGAATACTCGGTGCCGAACAGGATCGCCTCGCCCACGCCCGGCGTGCGCCGGACGCTTTCCAGCACGTTGGCGGCGGCGAAGCTGCCGAGCGCCACGCTGTCGAGCGACTTGTCGGGCGAATACAGGGACATGAAAAGCAGATAGTTGCGCGCCGACTTGACCACGGTGACGCCGAGGCGGCGGGTTTCTTCCGGCAGGCGCGGCTCGGCGCGCTTGATGCGGTTCTGCGCTTCCACCGAGGCCAGATCGAGGTTGGTGCCGGGCTGGAATGTCAGGGTGATGGTGCCGATGTTCTGCTCGGAGGCGGAGTCCATGTAGAGCAGGTTCTCGATGCCGTTCAGTTCCTGCTCGATCAGCGCGACGGCGGTTTCTTCCACCACCTTGGCTGAAGCGCCGGGGTAGCTGACGGTGATCGCCAGCGCCGGCGGCGCCACGGCGGGGTAGCTCGCCACCGGCAACTGGCGCAGCGCGAGCGCGCCGCCGAGCAGGATCATGATGGCGATGACCCAGGCGAAAATGGGCCGGTCGATGAAAAAATTGGGGATCATGGCGCGTTATTTATTGCTTTTCGGCTTTGCCGTTTTCCGTCGCCGGTTGTGCCGGAGGCGTTGGGGACGGCGCGGGCAGGATGGGCGCGCCCGGCTGCCAGGGCATCGGCTTGACGACGCTGCCCGGCTGCGATTTCTGCAAGCCGTTGACGATGATCTGCTCGCCTTCCTTGAGGCCGCCGGTGACGATGAAATCCTGACCGGACATGGCACCGGTCGTGATCTGGCGCGGCATCACCTTGCCTTCGGCGTCGACGATCATCACCAACTGTCCGGCCGGCCCGCTCTGCACGGCGCGCTGCGGCACCCGGATGACATTGTCCAGTTCGGCCTGCGGAAAGCGCACGCGGACGAAGGTGCCCGGCAGCAGTTCGCGGCGTGGGTTCGGGAATTCGGCGCGCAGCACGACGGCGCCGCTTTCTGGCTCGACGGCCATGTCGGCGAATTGCAGTTGGCCTTTTTCGGAGTAGAGCGTGCCGTCTTCCAGCACCAGTTGCACCATGGCCGCGTCCGCCTTCTTCTGCGTGCCGGCCTTCACCGCCTGTTGCAGGCGCAGGACATCGGAATAAGTTTGCGAGAACTCGACGTAGACCGGATTCAACTGCTCGATGGTGACCAGATGCGTTGCTTCGCCCTTGCCGACGAGCGCGCCTTCGGTCACCAGCGCGCGTCCGGCGCGGCCGGAGATGGGCGCGAGCGGGATGGCGTTTTCGAGATCGAGCCGCGCGCGGGCGAGGGCGGCCTCGGCCTGTTTGTACTGCGCCAGCGCGCCTTCGTACTCCTGCTGACTGATCGCCCGCGTTTCCAGCAGCGGCTTGTAGCGGTCGAAGGTTGCCTTGGCGGCGGCCAGATCGGCTTGCGCCGCCGCCGCTGCCGCCTGATAGGTGCGGGGGTCGATCTGGAACAGCGGCGTGCCGGCGGCGATGTCGCTGCCTTCCTTGTAGAGGCGTTTTTCCAGCACGCCCTCGACGCGCGCCCGGACTTGCGCCGAGCGGATGGCTTGCACGCGGCCAGGTAGATCCTGGGTCAGGATGGCGCTGCCCGCCGTCACGGTGAGGACGTCGACTTCGGGCGGCGGCGGCGCGTCGCCGGCGGCGGGCGGCGGCTTGCCGCTGTCGCCGCAAGCGGCGACGAGAAGCAGCGCGGATGCCATCAAGGCAAGAGCGATCTTGTTTTGCATTGGACTTTCCATGGGTGAGGCGCGAGAGAAGAATCTATCAACAACAATTTGCCATGCAACTTGTTATAAATCACAGCGGGCGCGAATGGACGGAGATGACGCTGCCGGCCAAGGCGCTGCCGGCCATGAACCGCCGCCGGCCAAGCTGTGGAGTCTGCGGAAATTTTCCCCAAATAGCAACCTGACGTAACAATTCATTACAAACCGCGAGCACGGTGAATGCGTCAGTCGCAACGGGCTTCGCAGTTGGCCGGATTGCCGGCGCATTGGCCGTCGCCGCGCACCGCGCATGTCGCCTTGGTGCGGTAGGTGAACACGACATCCTCCGGGTAGACGCAGGCCAGCCGCGTCAATTTCCCTTGCCGGGAGAGGGCGATGGATGCCGGCTTCAGCGTTTTCAGGGTGTTCGCCGGCAGATCGCAGGAGATGTAAGCCTGAAACACGCCATCCGCCGATTCCCACAGGGCGATGTTTTTCAGCTTGCGGTAGTCCTCGAAGCTGGCGCAGGTTTCCTTGTCCTTGCCGTACATCCGCGCGTCGTCGGCGCAATAGGCGGTGAAGGTGTATCTCAATTCCTCCTCGGCGGGGCAGACGCCGACCTGCACGGCGGTGGCCGGATCGGGACAGGCGAGCGTTTCGGCGCCGACCGGCGCCGCCGCGCCGAATGTGAGGGTGAGGGCGAGGGCGGCGGCGACAAGATATGTGATGCGTAGCGAGAGCGAAAGTTTCATTGTGACTCCTTTCAGCCGCTATTTTACCGGCAAAAAAAGAGCCGCCCCAAGGCGGCTCTTTTGCGTGGCTCTTTTGTGCGGCTGTTGCAGCGAACGCGCGGCCGTTGTTTAGCGGCCCGCTTTCTTGTCGAAGAACTGCTCGTCTTCCGTCGACCCCTTCAGCGCGGCGGTGGAGGCTTCGCGCTCGATGGTGGTGGTGACGGCGTCAAAGTAGCCGGTGCCGACTTCGCGCTGGTGCTTGACGGCGGAGAAGCCTTTTTCGGCGGCGGCGAACTCGGCTTCCTGCAGCTCGACGAAGGCGCTCATCTGGTTGCGGGCATAGCCGTGGGCGAGGTTGAACATCGAGTAGTTCAGGCTGTGGAAGCCGGCCAGCGTGATGAACTGGAACTTGTAGCCCATCGCGCCCAATTCCTTCTGGAACTTGGCGATGGTGGCGTCGTCCAGATTCTTCTTCCAGTTGAAGGAGGGCGAGCAGTTGTAGGCGAGCAGCTTGCCGGGGAACTGCTTGTGAATCGCCTCGGCGAATTTCCGCGCGAAAACGAGATCGGGCTTGCCCGTCTCGCACCACACCAGATCGGCGTAGGGCGCGTAGGCGAGGCCGCGCGAGATGGCTTGTTCGAGGCCCGACCTGGTTTTGTAGAAACCCTCGACGGTGCGCTCGCCGGTGCAGAACGGCTTGTCGTTGGCGTCGACGTCGGAAGTCAGCAGATCGGCGGCCTCGGCGTCGGTGCGGGCGACGAGCAACGTCGGCACGCCCATGACATCGGCGGCCAGGCGCGCGGCGACCAGCTTGGCGACGGCTTCACGGGAGGGCACCAGCACTTTGCCGCCCATGTGGCCGCATTTCTTGACGGAAGCAAGCTGGTCTTCAAAGTGCACGCCGGCGGCGCCGGCTTCGATCATCGCCTTCATCAATTCAAAGGCGTTCAGCACGCCGCCGAAACCGGCTTCGGCGTCGGCGACGATCGGGGCGAAGTAATCGAGATAGCCCTCGTCGCCGGGGCGCTTGCCCTCCGACCATTGAATCTGGTCGCAACGCTGGAAAGTGTTGTTGATGCGCTTGACCACCAGCGGCACGGAATTGGCCGGGTAGAGCGACTGGTCGGGATACATCTCGCCGGCGATATTGGCGTCGCCCGCGACCTGCCAGCCGGAGAGATAGATCGCCTTCAGGCCGGCCTTCACCTGCTGCATGGCCTGATTGCCGGTGAGCGCGCCCAGCGCATTGACGAACGGCTCGCGATTCACCAGTTCCCACAGTTTTTCGGCGCCACGGCGGGCCAGGGTGTGCTCGATGAGCAGGGAGCCGCGCAGGCGGATGACATCTTCCGCCGTGTAGCCGCGCTTGATGTTCTTCCAGCGGGGATTCTCGGCCCAGTCTTGCTTGAGCTTGGCAACTTCGAGTTCGTTGTTCATCGCGATCCTTTTCGTGAGTGCGTGGAGATTTGAAAAAAACCGACCGGAGGGGCGCCGGCCAGCAGTCGTTTAAAAGTGAAAGTATAGAGAGAATTTTGCGTAGCAACAAGAAAAATCAAGTCTTATATATAAGTTATTTTTTAATACAATACATTGACTTATATCTTTTATCCCGGATTACGAAATATTCTTCATTTCGTGAAATGAAGTGATATTGCAATGCAAAATCGGCTGCGGTAATACGGTATCCGCCGTTAGCGGCGGGCAGGCGGCTGAATTTGCGAGGCAATCTGGATCATGCGTTCCTTGGCGCCCATCCGCGCTGCGGGAAGCTGAAAGCGGAATCCGCGCACCTGCCACTGTGAATTGAATTGCACGTATGTAAGATGGAAATAGACCAGACCATCGCGTCCGGACTTCGCTTCGTAGTTCACCGTCACGGTGCGAACGGGTTTCGGATGTTCGGTCCAATACTCGAATGAGCCGCCGCCAAAATCGAACGCCAGCATGCCGTCGTCCGCTGAGAGCTTGTGCTGGATATTCTCGATGCCGCCGATTTCCTCGATCAGATGCGTCAGTGAATATGCAATCGCGCCTTTGTCATCCTCAAGCTCGGTTGGCGAATATTCGTGCGGGTAGTGGAACGCTTCCGCACATTCCTTGAACCTGCCTTGGGCGAGCATCTGCATCAAGCGGTTTCCATGCTCGACGACAGGCGCCTCGGTGTGATCGCTCCCCATTCGGTCCAGATCGGCCACGGACATGAGCGGGGCATACATCAGGTCGTCCGGATTGCTTGATCTTTGCCACCCGAAATAATTCTCGCCGATTGCCCGTTTTGTCAGTTTATGCAGCCGGGGCAAAGAATGCTGGGTCAGCACAGGACGCCGGTTAGCGTACTCGACCAGTCTTGCGAGAGACACCACCGAACTGCGGAGCATGGGAGCATGGCGTGAAAACTGAAAGCGGAAATTTCCGGAACGCTCATTGATGTCGCTGGTGGTGAGAAAGACGCGGTACGTCTCCGGTGTTACGCCGAGAAGCCGCGCCGATGCGTTTAATCCCTGGGTCATGATTTCGTCGGCGACAAGCTGATTGGAGCCGGGCAGCGTATCGACGGCAAGCGGCGGCAACCGCACGGAAGCCTTGACATGCAAGTCAAGCTCCCGCGACATGGATCGGGCGAGTTCCGCCGCCAGACTTTCCGGGAAGTCGGCGAGCGGAATCAGATATACGGCAACCGGGCCTTGATTGATGGATTGCTGCCGGGGACGATTTCCCTGTGCGGTGGTTTCCTCATGGCCCGGCGCAAGCGCGATGGCGTAGCCGCGTTCGATGCTCGCCTGCTCCCCGGAGAAAACAGGACCGGGTTCCGCAAGGGCCGCGATGACAAGCAAGCAGGCAATGATGTATTTCCGCATTTTGGATTGCGTCACCGATTTCAGGCAGCCAGTTCCGTCGGCGAGATCAGCACGCCGTCCTCGTCGGCATACAGGTAATGGCCGGGCGTGAAGGTGACGCCGCCGAAGCGCACGGCGATGTCCGTTTCGCCGCTGCCTTTCTTGATGCTTTTCAGCGGATGGGTGTCGAGCGCCAGCACGCCGATGTCCATCTCGCCGATGGCGGCTGAATCGCGGATGCAGCCATAAACGACGATACCGGCCCAGCCGTTTTTGACGCCGAGCGCGGCCAGTTGATCGCCGACCAGCGCGCAACGCAGGCTGCCGCCGCCGTCGATTACCAGCACACGCCCTGCGCCGGCGGATTCGAGCGCCTTGCGTACCAGTGAGTTGTCCTCGAACAGCTTGAGCGTGGCGATGCGGCCATGAAAGACGGCGCGGTCGCCATATGAATTGAGCATCGGTTCGAGCACCTGCACTTGCCCGGCGCGCGCCTGCTCCTCGTATTGATCGCACAGATCGGCGGTATGAAAACTCATTTTGTGGCTCCGAAAAAACGGTGAAAAACAGCGGGAGAAAAAGGAACGGCGGCATTGTAGCCGCCGTTCTGGAATGGTTGGCGTGTTTCAGGCGACCGGCTCGGGCACTTCGTCGAAGAGCAGCCGCACTTTCTCGTCGTCGTCCAGATCAATGGTCACGCGGCCGCCGCTGGCAAGCCGGCCAAACAGCAGCTCGTCGGCGAGCGCGGCGCGGATGGTGTCCTGAATCAGACGCGCCATCGGGCGCGCGCCCATCAGCGGATCGAAACCTTTTTCGGCCAGCCAGTCCTTCAGTTTGTCGGTGAACACCGCTTCGACTTTTTTCTCGTGCAGTTGGGCTTCCAACTGGATGAGGAACTTGTCCACCACGCGCAGGATGACGGCGCGGTCGAGCGCGGCGAAGGAGATGATGGCGTCCAGACGGTTGCGGAATTCCGGCGAGAACGTGCGCTTGATTTCCGCCATCTCGTTGCCCGTCGAGTGCGAAACGGAGAAGCCGATGCTGCCTTTTTGCAGCATTTCGGCGCCGGCGTTGGTTGTCATGACGATGACGACATTGCGGAAATCGGTCTGGCGGCCATTGTTGTCCGTCAGCGTGCCGTGGTCCATCACCTGCAGCAGGATGTTGTAGATGTCCGGGTGTGCTTTCTCGATCTCGTCGAGCAGCAGCACGGCGTGCGGTTTTTTGTTGATGGCCTCGGTGAGCTGGCCGCCCTGATCGAAACCGACATAGCCGGGCGGGGCGCCGATCAGGCGCGAGACGGCATGCCGCTCCATGTATTCGGACATGTCGAAGCGCACCAGTTCGATGCCCATGCAATAGGCAAGCTGGCGGGCGACTTCGGTTTTGCCGACGCCGGTCGGGCCGGAGAAAAGAAAGCTGCCGATCGGCTTGGACGGATTGCCGATGCCGGAGCGCGACATCTTGATGGCCTTGGTGAGCGCCTCGATTGCCTTGTCCTGACCGAAGACGACGGACTTCAGATCGCGGTCGAGATTTCTCAGCGCCGCGCGGTCGTCGGAGGAAATGTGCTGCGATGGCACGCGGGCGATCTTGGCGACGATCTCCTCGATCTCGGTTTTGCCGATGATCTTCTTCTGCTTCGATTTCGGCAGGATGCGCTGCGCCGCGCCGGCTTCGTCAATGACGTCGATGGCCTTGTCCGGCAGGTGGCGGTCGCTGATGTAGCGGGCGGAGAGTTCGGCGGCGCTGGAAATGGCGTGCGCCGAATATTTCACGCCGTGATGCTGCTCGAAGCGCGTCTTCAGCCCCTTGAGGATGGAGACGGTTTCCTCGATGGACGGCTCATTGACGTCGATTTTCTGGAAGCGCCGCGAGAGGGCGTTGTCCTTCTCGAAGATGCCGCGGTATTCGGTGTAGGTGGTGGCGCCGATGCACTTCATCTGGCCGGAGGCGAGCGCCGGCTTGAGCAGGTTCGAGGCGTCCAGCGTGCCGCCGGAAGCGGCGCCAGCGCCGATCAACGTATGAATCTCGTCGATGAAAAGAATGGCGTTGCTGTTCTCCACCAGTTGCTTCAGCACGGCTTTCAGGCGCTGCTCGAAATCGCCGCGATACTTGGTGCCGGCCAGCAGCGATCCCATGTCGAGAGCGTAGATTTGAGCGTGCGCGAGGATCTCCGGCACACGGCCTTCGACGATGCGGCGCGCCAGACCCTCGGCGATGGCGGTTTTGCCGACGCCGGCCTCGCCGACCAGCAAGGGGTTGTTTTTGCGCCGGCGGCAGAGCACCTGAATGACGCGCTCAAGTTCTTTTTCGCGGCCGATGAGCGGATCAATCTTGCCCACCAGCGCCTGGGCGTTGAGGTTCTGGGTGTAGCTCTCCAGCGCCCCGCCGGCCTGCTGGCTTTCCTGCTCCTGTTCCGGCTGCTCGTTTTTCCCGCGCGAGCCGCCCTGCGCCGACACCTTGGTGATGCCGTGCGAGATGAAGTTCACCACGTCGAGACGGGTGACGCCCTGGCGTTGCAGGAAATAGACGGCATGCGAATCTTTCTCGCCGAAGATGGCGACCAGCACGTTGGCGCCGGTGACTTCCTTCTTGCCGGAAGACTGCACGTGCAGAATGGCGCGCTGGATCACGCGCTGGAAACCCAGCGTCGGCTGCGTGTCGATCTCGTCCGTGCCGGCGACGGTCGGCGTGTGGTCGCTGACGAAGGCGGCCAGTTCCTTGCGCAGCTCCTCGATGTTGGCGGCGCAGGCGCGCAAGACCTCGGCGGCGGAGGGGTTGTCGAGCAGGGCAAGCAGCAGATGCTCCACGGTGATGAACTCGTGGCGTTTCTGCCTTGCCTCGACAAAAGCCATGTGAAGGCTGACTTCCAGTTCCTGCGCAATCATTTCAGTTTTCCTCTATCACACATGCCAGCGGATGCTGATGCTGGCGGGCAAAGCGGACAACCCGCTCAACCTTCGTCGTTGCCACGTCCAGCGGAAAGATGCCGCAGATGCCGGCGCCCTCCGTATGGACTTTGAGCATGATATGCGTTGCTTGTTCTCGGCCCATGCCAAAAAATTTTTGCAGCACGGAGACTACAAACTCCATCGGCGTGTAATCGTCGTTCAGCAGCAAAACCTTGAACAGCGGCGGCGGCCGGGTTGTGGTCCGCTCCGCCTCAAGCACCGATGCGCCCTGCCTGCGTGTTGCCATAACCTCATTCTAATCACAAAAAGCGAATCCGCAACATGCAGCGCAAAACAGTTTTTTCCGCCTGCTTTTCCGCCTGCCGTCCGGCGGCGGCAAAAGCGCGCGCCGTCCTCCGCCAAGATGCCACAAATTATTGATACGTGCATCAAATCATTGATGTGCGCACCGAAAAGCGGCATAAAAAAATCTTGACGTTCCGCGTTTGTCCGGCACGGTATTTGGCCCTGCTTGCGATGGGGTTTATGATCCGACGGCCCTTTTTCGGGGTGATATAGTCATGCGGATCTGAAGGAAAGGAGAACGTCATGCAAGTCCATGCCTACGGCGCCCACGCGGGCGACAAGCCGCTTGAACCCCTGCGCATCACCCGCCGCCCGCCGGGCGCGCAGGATGTGCAGATCGACATTGCCTACTGCGGCATCTGCCATTCCGATCTGCATCAGGTGCGCGCGGAATGGGCGGGCACGCGCTTTCCCTGCGTTCCCGGCCATGAAATCGTCGGGCGGGTTGCCGCTGTCGGCGCGCAAGTAACGGGCTTCAAGACCGGCGATCTGGTCGGCATCGGCTGCATAGTCGATAGCTGCAAGCACTGCGCCGACTGCGATGCCGGACTGGAAAATTATTGTCCGGACATGGTTGGCACCTACAACGGCGCGACGGCGGACGCGCCCGGCTGGACGCTGGGCGGCTACTCGCAGAAAATCGTCGTCCATCAACGCTACGTGCTGCGCATCCGCCATCCCGAAGCGCAACTGGCCGCCGTCGCGCCGCTGCTCTGCGCGGGCATCACCACGTATTCGCCATTGCGCCACTGGCGCGTATGGCCGGGGATGAAAGTCGGCGTGGTCGGCATCGGCGGCCTGGGTCACATGGGCATCAAGCTGGCGCACGCGATGGGCGCGCATGTGGTTGCCTTCACCACTTCCGAGTCCAAGCGCGCGGCGGCGAAAAAACTGGGCGCAAACGAAGTGGTTGTTTCGCGCAATGCGGATGAAATGAAAGCGCACGCCCGCAGCTTCGATTTCATCGTCGACACCGTGGCCGCGCCGCACGACCTCGACGCCTTCCTCGTCCTGCTCAAGCGCGACGGCGCGCTGACGCTGGTCGGCGCGCCGCCCACGCCGCATTCCTCGCCCAATGTGTTCAACCTCATCACCCAGCGGCGGACGATTGCCGGCTCCATGATCGGCGGCATTCCCGAAACCCAGGAGATGCTCGACTTCTGCGCCGAGCGCGGCATCGTCGCCGACATTGAACTCATCCGCGCCGACCAGATCAACGCCGCCTACGAGCGGATGCTGAAGGGCGATGTCCAGTACCGCTTCGTCATCGACAACGCGACGCTGGCGGCCTGATCATTTTTACGAAGGAGATTTTCATGCGCACATCCAGAATCATTCTCGCCGCGGCATTGGCGGCCTGCCTGTCCGCGCCCGGTCTGGCCGCTGAAATCCCGGCGGCGGTATCTGCCGCCGTCGCCGACAGCGCCCGTCCCGCCGAAGACACGAAGCGCGACGCAGATCGCAAGCCGGCGGAAATCCTCGCCTTCATCGACATCAAGCCGGGCACGCGCGTCGCCGAACTGATTCCCGGCGGCGGCTATTTCACGCGCCTGTTTGGCATGCTCGTCAAACCGGGCGGACACGTTTACGCGCTCATCCCGCCGCCGCGCCCGGATGTGCCCAATTCCGCCGCCGCAATCAACGCCATTGCCGCCGACGCCCGCTACGGCAACATCACGGTGTTGACCCTGTCCTACACCGAAGGCGCGCTCGCTGCGGGTTTGCCGCAGCCGGTGGACGTCGTGTTCACATCGAACAACTATCATGACATTCACAACCGCCTGGGCGACGCGGGCATGGTGGATTTCAACAGGCGCGCGCTTGAAGCGTTGAAACCCGGCGGCGCGTACATCGTGATCGATCACGCCACCGCCGCCGGGCGCGGCGCCGAGGATGCGCGCACGCTGCACCGCATTGATCCGGAAATAATCAAGGCCGAAGCCATCGCCGCCGGCTTTCAACTCGCTGGCAGCAGCGACGCCCTGCATAACCCCGCCGACCCGCACACCGCAAAAGCCTTCGACGCCAGCATTCGCGGCAAAACGGATCAGTTCGTCTTCAAGTTCGTCAAGCCGTGAGCGTGAAGAATTTGCGTATCGCATGGCGCGGAAGACAACACAAATAGATGCGCCAGTCTCTTGCGCGAAAACCGGGCAGGGATGCCGGGTGAATGGGCGCCACTGCCGTGACTTACCCCAACCCGTATGCCATGCCGCAGGTTGGACGGTGGCTCGCCCGGTGGTTTAGTATTCGCGCTTTATGGGCGTGTGTTGATCCGGGAGGAGAGTCATGTTGAAGACCATGCGTGTATTCGCGCCGCTCTGCGCCGCGCTGTTGGCGGCGGCGGGCGCGCCGGCGGCGGAAGCGCCGATCAAGATCGGTTTCTCGATTCCGCTGACGGGTGAAATTCCCAAGGTCGGCGAATCGAGCAAATATGCCGCCGAAATTTTCCGGGAAGAAGTCAACGCCAGGGGCGGGCTTCAGGTCGGCAACAAGCAATATCCGCTGCAATTCATTTACGAGAACAACGAGGCGAAGCCCGAAGTCGCCGTCAACGTCACGCTCAAGCTGATTACGCGCGACAACGTGCTGGCGGTGATCGGCCCGCAGTCTTCCCGTCAGGCGGTGCCCGCCGGCGCGGTGGCGAACGACAACGAAACGCCGATGGTTGCCCCCTGGTCGACCAATCCTGACACGACGAAGAACCGGCCCTGGGTCTTCCGCGCCGCTTTTCTTGATTCCTTTCAGGGGCCGGTGGCGGCGAACTTCGCCGCCAAGCAGTTCAAGGCCCGAAAAACCGCCGTGCTGTTCGAGATTTCCAACGATTATTCCAAGGCGCTGGCTGACGATTTCAGAACGGCCTGGGAAAAGCGTCAGGGCAAGGGCACGGTGGTCGCGTTTGAATCGCATGGCCCGAAAGATCAGGATTTTTCCGCGCAGCTGACCAAGATCATCGCCGCCAAACCGGATTTCATTTTCGTGCCGGACAACTACAATTTCGTCGCCCTGATCGTGCCGCAGGCGCGCGATCTCGGCTACAAGGGGCCGTTCATGGGTTCCGATTCCTGGGGTTCGGCTGAATTGATGACGTTGTGCAAGGACGCCTGCAAAGGCCAGTTCTTCTCCACCCACTACGCCGCCGCCGGCGCGCAGGGCGCGACGAAGGAATTCATCGACAAGTACAACAAGAAATACGGCTATGTGCCGGATGATGTGGCGGCGCTGACTTGGGATGCAATCGGCATTGTTGTCGCGGCGATTCAGAAAGCCGGCGTGGTGGACGGCAGCACGCGCAAGATGCGCAAGGCGATCCGCGACAACATGGCGGCAATGAAGGAATTCAAGGGCATCACCGGCAACATGCGCTTCGACAGCGGCGGCGATCCGGTCAAGTGCGCGGTGATTGTGGAGATCAGTCCGAAGGGCGAATTCACGTTCAAGGAATCGGTCTGCCCGCAGTGAAATTTTTTGCTGTCGCCGCGCGGGGCTGGCGGCGCGAAATGCGCGAGGGCAGGGGGATAAAGCAAGTTAGGCAGTGAGTTGAATGCCAGCCTCAATCCATGAATTGCCAGACAGACTGGAGCGGTAGTAGTATCTCATCATGCAAGTCGCTACCGGAATTGTGGTTGATGGAAAGATTGCCATTGACGGCGTCCACCTCGCTGAGGGCGCTGTGGTGGCTGTAATCATGCGCGGTGCGGACGAGGATTTTTCGCTCACCAAAGATCAGGAAGACGAATTGCTTGAGGCGATGGCAGAGATTAAGCGGGGTGAATTTGTATCGCTTGATGAATTGCTGCAATCCTTGCCCAAACACAGTTGAGCATGGCGCTGCAGGTCAAGATTGCCGCCCGCGCAGCTAACCAAATCCACAAGGCCGCCGAGTGGTGGCTCGTTAATCGCCCGGCGGCGCCGGGTGCGATCAGCGCGGATTTCGGCGAAGCCGTCACCCTGCTTGCTGAACAACCCGGCATTGGCGCTAGATATGAAGGGAGCGGAACTCCCGGCGTTCGGCGTTTATTCCTGAGTCGGGTTGGCTACTTTATCTACTACAAGGCCGAGGCCGGGACGCTGCAGATTCTGGCGTTCTGGCATGCGAGCCGTGAGCGCCAGCCATTGCTGTGAATTCCTGCCCGTTTAGCCGGCTTGGCCTGACGCATGGCGCGGCGCTCAACGCGTTGCCGCGTAGAGCCACATTTCATTCAGAAACGATCACTGAATAACAGGCCGGCATGGACTTCTTCCTGCAGCAGTGCGTCAACGCCTTGCAATGGGGCAGTTTCTACGCCCTGATCGCCTTGGGCTACACGCTGGTGTATGGCGTGCTGCGGCTCATCAATTTCGCTCATGGCGATGTGTTCATGGTCGGGGCTTATCTGGCGTTTTTCATTTCCACCGGACTGCTCGCGCCGGAGGGCCTGTTTGGCTTTTCACGCGAACTGACGCTGATGCTGACCATTCCCCTCACCATGATTTTCACCTCGCTGGTCGGGGTGACGCTGGAGCGCGTCGCGTACCGTCCGCTGATGCGCAAGGGCGCGCACCGGCTGTATGTGGTGATTACCGCGCTGATGTGCGGGCTGGTGCTGGAGAACGGCAATCTGGCCCTGCTCGGCGCCAGCCGCCGGACGCTGCCGGAACTGGTGGACAAGACGATCTACAACATCGGCGGCATTGCCGTCACCAGTCTCAAACTGTGGGTGGTGCTGACGGCGATTCTGGTTTTCATCGCGCTGCATTTCATCGTCACGCGCACGCGCATGGGCATGGCAATGCGCGCCGTGTCGTGGGACAAATTCGCCCTGCCGCTGATGGGCATTCCGCTTGACCGGGTGATCGTGTTTACCTTCGCGCTCGGCTCGGCGATTGCCGGGCTGGGCGGTTTGCTGTTCGCCATGTCTTACCCGGTGCTGGAGCCGTACATGGGCGCGATGACGGGCTGGAAAGCCTTTATCGCCGCCGTCGTCGGCGGCATCGGCGAGATTCGCGGCGCTTTCGTCGGCGGCTTTCTGCTCGCTTTCGTGGAAGTCATGGTGGTGGCGTTTCTGCCGTCCACGTTCCGCGATCTGTTCGCCTTTTCGATTCTGCTGTTCATCCTCTGGCAGCGGCCGACCGGGATTTTCGGCAAGCCCCTGACGACCAAAATCTAGGGTATTCCATGCGGCGCTACACGCTCAACATCCTGTTCTGCGCCGCCGCCGTCGCGCTGGTGTGGCTCGCGCAAGCCGAAATGCTCGATGGCTACGTGTTGAACATTCTGATGCTGATCGGCATCAACTGCATTTTCGCCGTCAGCCTGAATCTGGTGAACGGCTACATGGGTGAGTTTTCCTGCGGGCACGGCGGCTTTATGTGCGTCGGCGCTTACGCCGGCGCGCTGATTTCGGTCGCCTTCTTCGCCGACAGCGCGTTGTTCGGCGAGGCGCTGTTCGCGCCCTGGCTGGCCCCTTGGCTGTTCCCCGTCATCCTGCTCGGCGGCATGGCTGCCGCCGCGCTGGCCGGCCTGATCGTGGCCCTGCCGTCTTTTCGCACCCGCGACGATTATCTTGCCATCATCACCATCGCTGCCAACTACATCATCATTTCCATCATCGAGAACATCGACGCCATCGGCGGCCCGCGTGGTTTTTCCGGCATGAAGCGCACCGTCAATGCGATGGCCGACGTGATCGAACTGCCCTGGATGCTGATGTGGACGCTGGCCGGCGTGTTCGTCTGCGTGCTGGTCATTCGCCGGCTGATGAGCAGCACTTACGGCAAGGGCGTGTCGGCGGTGTGTCAGAACGAAGTGGCGGCGGAAATGATGGGTGTGAACACCAATCGCGTCAAAATCATGGCCTTCATGGCGTCTTCCGGCCTCGCTGGCCTCGCCGGCGTGCTGTACGCGCACATTTACGGTTACGTGAACGCGCAATCCTTCGGCCTGCTCAAATCCACCGAGGGGCTGGTGATGGTATATCTGGGCGGCATGGGTTCGATTTCGGGCGTGCTGATGGCCGCCGTCGCGTTCACGCTGCTGATCGAGGTGCTGCGCTTCGTCATCCCCTGGCTCAACGAGACGCTGCACGCCGTCAACCTGCTGCCCGCCGGTTATCAACTGGATCAGATCTGGACCTGGGTTTTCATTCCCCTGATGCTGATTCTGCTGATGCAGTTCCGTCCCGAAGGCTTTCTCGGCAACCGGGAATTGAGCGACGTGTTTCCGCGCCTGCGGCGCTGGATCACACTGAAATGACGCCGCTGCTTGAAGTCGCCGGTCTTTCGCAGCGCTTCGGCGGCTTGCAGGCGCTGACGGATTTTTCCTTCCAGTTGCCCGAGCGCGAACTCGCCGGTTTGATCGGCCCCAACGGCGCCGGCAAGACCACGGTGTTCAACATCGTGTCGGGTTTCTACAAGCCGACCGCAGGCGGCATCGTTTTCGACGGACGGCGCATCAACGGCCTGAAGCCGCACCAGATCACCGCCCTCGGCATGGCGCGAACGTTCCAGAACATCCGGTTGTGGAACGACTTGACGGTGCTCGACAACCTGCGTCTGGCCCACTACCACCGGCTCGGCTACGGCTTCTGGAGCGCCGTGCTGCGCGCGCCGCGCTATCGCCGCGCGGAGAGAGACATCGAAACCCATGCCCGCGACGTGCTGGCGATGATGAAGTTGACCGATTGCGCCAATGAGTTGCCCAAAAACCTGCCGTATGGCCTGCAACGGCGCGTGGAATTGGCGCGGGCGCTGGCCAGCAAGCCCCGGCTGCTGCTGCTCGACGAACCGGCGGCGGGCCTGAATTCAGCCGATGTCGACGAACTGATCCGGCTCATCGCCTGGATTCACGGCGAATTCAAGCTCACGATCTGGATGATCGAGCACCAGATGAAAGTCGTCATGGCGCTGTGCCGGCATTTGACCGTGGTCGATTTTGGCCGCGTCATCGCCGCCGGCGCGCCGGAAGAAATCAGAAACCATCCGCAAGTCATCAAGGCTTATCTCGGGGACGAGGCCGTCTGATGCTGCGCGTCACGAACCTCAAAGCCGCCTACGGCAAGATCGAAGCCTTGCACGGCATCTCTTTTCATGTCGAAAAGGGAGAAATCGTCACGCTGATCGGCGCCAACGGCGCTGGCAAATCGACCACGCTGAAGGCGCTGATGCGGCTGCCGCCGCCGGAGTCCCCCGTCGTCACCGGCGGCGACATCGCCTTCGACGGCGTCTCCCTGCTCGGCATGCCTGCGCATTGTGTCGTCTCCGACCTGCGCATGACGCTGGCGCCCGAAGGCCGGCGCATCTTCGGCAACCTGACAGTGATGGAAAACCTGCAACTGGCGTCCTGGTCGCGCCAGGACGGGCAGGACGGCGGCATGGAGGAAGCCATCCGGCGCATTTTCGATTTGTTCCCGCGTCTGGCCGAACGGGCGCGGCAAAGAAGCGACACGCTCTCCGGCGGCGAACAGCAAATGCTCGCCATCGGTCGCGCCCTGATGACCCAATGCGCGGTGCTGCTGCTCGACGAACCCTCGATGGGCCTCGCCCCGGTCGTCATGTACGACATGTTCCGCACCCTCAAGCGGCTCAACGCCGAGGGCCTGACCATCATCGTGGTCGAGCAGAACGCCCGTCTCGCGCTGACCCTGGCGGATCGGGGCTACGTGCTCGACACCGGCGAAATCGTCGCCGAAGGCCCGGCGCAAGCATTGCTCAACACGCCGCAGATCAAGGCCGCCTATCTGGGCGGGTGAAGCGCCATCGAGCTGCCGAGACAAAACTAGTCCAGCACGTGCGACACCAGCCCATCGGCCAGCTTCGGCTCGAACCAGGTTGATTTCGGGGGCATGACTTCGCCGGCGTCGGCGACGGCCATCAGGTCGTCCATGCCGGTGGCGTGGAGGGCGAAGGCGGCGGCCATTTCGCCGCTATCCACGCGGCGTTCGAGTTCTTCGAGGCCGCGGATGCCGCCGACGAAGGCGATGCGCTTGTCGCGGCGCAAGTCGTGGATGTCGAGTATCGGGCCGAGCAGGTTGTCGGAGAGCAGGCTGACGTCGAGGCGGGCGACCGGGTCGCGGCTGGGGATGTGGCGCGGGTGGATGATGAGGCGGTACCACTGACCGGGCAGATAGAGACTGAATTCGCCGTGCCGCGAGGGCTTTGCGCGGGTGGTGCGGGAGACGCCGAAACGCTCGGACAGGCGCGCCAGAAAGTCTTCGCGGCTGAGGCCGTTGAGGTCTTTGACGACGCGGTTGTAGTCCATGATGCGCATCTGGCGGCGCGGGAAAATGACGGTGAGGAAGTATTCCCAGGCCGCGCCGGCGTCGGCGGTCCGGGGCGGATTCTTGGCCCGCCGGGCGGCGGCGACGCGGGCGGCGGCGGCGGAGCGGTGGTGGCCGTCGGCGATGTAGAGCGCGGGCATGGCGTCGAAGGCGGCGGTAAGCTGCCGCAGGACGGCGGCATCGCGGATCGGCCAGAGGGTGTGGCGGATGCCGTCGATGGCGGTGAGGTCGGCATCGGGCTGGCCGGCGGCGGCCTGGGCGAGGAGGGCGTCGACTTCCGGCGCGTCGGGGTGCGCCAGCAGCACCGGGCCGGTTTGGGCGTCGAGGGCTTCGATCTGGTGTACGCGGTCGTCTTCCTTGTCCGGGCGGGTGAATTCGTGTTTGCGGATGCGGTTGCTTTCGTAAGCGGCGACGGAGGCGGCGGCGACGAGGCCAAGCTGGCTGTGTCCACCCATCATCAGGCGGTAGGCGTAGTAGCAGGGCGCGTCGTCGCGCTTGAGGACGCCTTCGCGCAGCATGCGGTCGAAGTTCTGGCGCGATTTGGCGTACACCGGCGGCGAGTAGGGGTCGGTTTCCGGCGGCAGGTCGATTTCGGCCTTGGAGATGTGCAGAAAACTGTTTGGCTTGCCGGCGCCGTCATAAACCATGCGGCGCGCCTCCTCGGTGGAGAGCACGTCGTAGGGAGGGGCGGCGACTTCGGCGGCGCGGCCGGGGGCCGGGCGTAGTCCGGGAAAGGGTTGAATCAGGGACATGATTTTTCTTCGGCGCTTAACGCGGATCGGTTGAGGTTGGAATGAGTTGCGGTTTCGAGGTGAGGATGAAAAAAATTTCGAGTCCGGCGATGAGGCCGAGAGCGATCCAGCCGATGTCGCTGTTGCCGGTCGACAAGGCATACGCGGCGAGGCCGATGAAGGAGACGATTTGCAGGAGCCGGACGCCCATGTAGCCGCCGAACACGACCTGCCGGCCGCAGTGCGGGCAGGGGAAGATGTTGGCGTGCCGGGCGGGCGCGGCGTAATGCTTGAGAATGCCGATCGGTTTGCCGCAGGCGGGGCAGGGTTTGGCCATGTCAGTCGCGCGCGCTGTCGTTGCGGCGCGGCAGAATGTCCTTGAGGGTCGCGCGCGCCTTGCGGATCATGGTTTCGGTGGTCGCCCAGTCGACGCAGGCGTCCGTCACCGAGCAGCCGTATTTGAGTTGGGAAAGGTCGTCGGGAATCGGCTGATTGCCCCAGGCGAGATTGCTTTCCACCATCAGGCCGACGATGGAGCGGTTGCCTTCGCGGACTTGATGCGCGACATCGGACATCACCAGCGGTTGCAGGGCCGGGTCTTTGAGCGAATTGGCATGCGAGCAGTCGATGACGATGTTCGGCGCGATGCCGGCTTTCGACAGGGCGCGCTCGGCCATGCAGACGCTGACGGTGTCGAAGTTCGAGCGACCGTCGCCGCCGCGCAGCACGAGATGGCCGTAGGGGTTGCCCTGGGTGCGCACGATGGCGGAGCGGCCCTGCATGTCGATGCCGAGAAAGCTGTGCCGTCCGGCGGCGGTCTTGATGGCGTTGATGGCGGGCGTGATGTCGCCATCGGTGGCGTTCTTGAAGCCGACCGGCGTGGACAGGCCGCTCGACAGCTCGCGGTGCGTCTGCGATTCGGAGGTGCGGGCGCCGATGGCCGTCCATGAGATCAGGTCGCCGAGATATTGCGGCGCGATCGGATCGAGCGCCTCGGTCGCCGTCGGCAGGCCGAGTTCAGTCACCCGGATGAGGAATTCGCGCGCCTTCTGCATGCCTTCCTCGATGTGGAAGGAGTCGTTCATGTCGGGATCGTTGATGAAGCCCTTCCAGCCGGTGACGGTGCGCGGCTTCTCGAAATACACGCGCATGACGAGGCACAGCGTGTCGCCCACCTCGTCGGCCAGCGCCTTCAGCTTTTTGGCATAGTCGTAACCGGCGACCGGATCATGGATGGAGCAGGGGCCGACGACGACGAACAGGCGCGGATCCTTGCGGTCGAGAATGGCCTTGATCGCTTCGCGGCTGGCAAAAACGGCGTCGGAGGCGCGTTCCGAGATCGGCGCGCGGGCGTGAATTTCTTCCGGGGAAGGCATCGGATCGAAAGCGCCGATGCGGATGTTTTCTAGCAGTTGCTGGGTCATGATTGCTTCGAGGATGATGAGGCTGAAACGGATGCTGAAACGGGGCGGCTCAATAGTGAAATGATCTCACGGATTGCCGCCGTCCGCTCGGGCAAATCGGCGCTTTCCCATGCCACCGTCAGTTTGTCCGGGCCGGCCAGCTTCCAGCGGCGGTCTTGCTGCACGAGCTGGATGATGCGCGCCGGGTCGATGGGCGGGTTGGGGACGAACTGCAAGCGGATCGCGTTTTCGGTGGCGTCGATCCGCGACAGGCCGACCGGATGCGCCAGCAGGCGCAGGCGGTGCGTCTCGATCAGGGTGCGCGTCTGGGGCGGCAGGGCGCCGAAACGGTCGATCAACTCCTCTTGCAGGCGCAGCAGCGCATCCTCATCGGCGCAGTTGGCGAGGCGCTTGTAGAGCGTCAGGCGCTCGTGCACGTCGCTGCAATAATCCTCCGGCAGCAGGGCTGGGGCATGCAGTTTGATTTCGGAGACGACGCCGAGCGGCTGCGCCAGATCGGGTTCCTTGCCTTCCTTCAGGGCGCGCACGGCGGCATCGAGCATGGCGGTGTACAGATTGAAGCCGACTTCCTGAATCTCGCCGCTTTGCGCGTCGCCCAGCACCTCGCCGGCGCCGCGAATTTCCAGATCGTGCATGGCGAGAAAGAAGCCGGCGCCGAGTTCCTCCATCGACTGGATCGCCTCCAGCCGCCGTTGCGCCTGCGCGCTTGGGCGCTCGCCGCGGTCGGTGAGGAGATAGGCATACGCTTGATGGTGCGAGCGACCGACGCGGCCGCGCAACTGGTGCAACTGGGCCAGCCCGAAGCGGTCGGCGCGGTTGATGAGAATGGTGTTGGCATGCGGGTTGTCGATGCCGGTTTCGATGATGGTCGTGCACAGCAGCAGGTTGTGGCGCTGCTGGGTGAATTCCCGCATCACGCGCTCCAGCTCGCGCTCCGGCAACTGGCCGTGGCCGACGACGATGCGCGCTTCGGGCAGCAGCTTGGCCAGACGTGCGCGCGCCGCCTCGATGCTCTCCACCTCGTTGTGGAGAAAATACACCTGGCCGCCGCGCTTGAATTCGCGCAGCGCCGCTTCGCGCACGATGCCGTCGGAGCAGGGCGTGACGAAAGTCTTGATGGCGAGCCGTTTCTGCGGCGCGGTGGCGATGACGGAAAATTCGCGCAGCCCTTCGAGCGACAGGCCGAGCGTGCGCGGGATCGGCGTGGCGGTCAGCGTCAGCACGTCGACTTCGGCGCGCAAGGCTTTCAGCGCCTCTTTTTGCCGCACGCCGAAGCGGTGTTCCTCGTCAATGACGACCAGGCCGAGCCGGGCGAAGCGGACATCTTTTTGCAGCAGACGGTGAGTGCCGATGGCGATGTCGGCTTTCCCTTCGGCGAGATTTTGCAGCGCCGCCGTCTGCTCCTTGGTGCTGCGAAAGCGCGACAGTTCGACGATTTTTACCGGCCAGTCGGCGAAGCGGTCGCGGAAGGTGTTGAAGTGCTGCTCGGCGAGCAGCGTCGTCGGCGTCAGCACCGCCACTTGTTTGCCGTCCATGATGGCGGCGAAGGCGGCGCGCAGCGCGACTTCGGTCTTGCCGAAGCCGACATCGCCGCAGACGAGACGATCCATCGGCTTTCCGGCGCGCATGTCAGCGATGACGGCGGCGATGGCGGCGGCCTGATCCGGCGTTTCCTCGAAGCCGAAGCCGTCGGCGAACGCCTCCATGTCGTGTTCCCGGAACTGGAAGGCGTGTCCCTGCCGCGCCGCGCGGCGGGCGTAGAGGGCGAGCAATTCGGCGGCGGTGTCGCGCACCTGCTGCGCGGCTTTTCTTTTCGCGCGATCCCAGCGGTCGGCGCCGAGTTTATGCAGTTCGACTTGCTCGGGATCGACGCCGCTATAGCGCGAGATGAGATGCAGTTGCGCCACCGGCACGTAGAGCTTGTCGCCGCCGGCGTATTCGAGATGCAGGAATTCCGTCTCGCCTTCGCCCAGATCGAGCAGCGCCAGCCCCTGATAGCGGCCGATGCCGTGGTTTTCGTGCACCACCGGGTCGCCGGTTTTGAGTTCGGTCAGATCGCGCAGCCATCCTTCCAGACTGGCGCGGCGGTTGTCCGCCTTGCGCCCGCGCGGACGGGCAGTGGCGGCGTACAACTCGTTCTCGGTGATGAGCGCCAGCTTCGCCGCAGGCAGCAGGAAGCCGTTGGAGAGCGGCGCGACGGTGAGCGCGAGCGGTTCTGCCGCTGCCGCACAGGCGGCGAAATCGGCGTGGACGGCGGGATGCAGGCCGTGCTCGGCGAGATATTGCAGCAGCGTTTCGCGGCGACCGGGCGATTCGGCGGCGAGCAGGATGCGTCCGTCGAAGCGGGCAGAAAAAGTTTTCAGTTTGTGCAGCGGATCGTCGGCGCGGCGCTCGACGGCGACATCGGGCAGCGGCATTGCCGCCGCCTCGCTTCCCGTTGTGCTTTCCGTTGTTCCGGTCGGCAAAACCAGCCGTCCCATCGCGGCGGCATGAGTGAAAAATTGTTCTTCGGAGAGAAACAGGTCGCCCGGCGGCAGCAGCGGACGGCTGCGGTCGCCGCCGAGCAGCCGGTAGCGCGACTGGGTATCGGCCCAGAAAGCGCGGATGGCGCCGGGCACGTCGCCGTGCAGACACAGCGCGGCATTTTCCGGTAAATAATCAAAAATTAAATCTGTTTTTTCAAAAAATAAAGGCAGGTAGTATTCGATGCCAGTTGATGCAATACCGTTTGACACATCCTTGTAAATCGACGAGCGCGAAGGATCGCCCTCGAAGGTTTCGCGGTAGCGGCCACGAAAGCGCGCGCGGCCGGCGTCGTCGAGCGGAAATTCGCGCGCCGGCAAGAGACGGATTTCGTTGACGGGATAGACCGTTCGCTGCGAATCGGTGTCAAAGCTGCGCAGGGTTTCGATTTCCTCATCGAACAGCTCGATGCGGAAGGGCAGCGCGGAACCCATCGGAAACAGGTCGATGAGGCCGCCGCGCACGCTGTATTCGCCCGGCGCGACGACCTGGGTGACGTGCTGGTAGCCGGCCAGCGTGAGTTGGGCGCGCAGGGCTTCGAGGTCGAGGCGCTCGCCCCGTTTGAGGAGAAAGGTATGCGCCGCCAGATATTCAGCCGGAGCCAGACGGGCCAGCGCGGTGCTGGCCGGGATCAGCGCGATGTCGCAAGCGCCCCGGCTGATTTCGTACAGCGTGGCCAGACGCGCCGAAATCAGGTCGTGATGCGGCGAGAGCGTGTCGTAGGGCAAGGTTTCCCAGTCGGGCAGCAGATGCGCACGCAGGGCGGGCCGGAACCAGCCGATTTCCTCCAGCAGGCGCTGGGCGTCGAGCGGGTTGGCCGTCACCACCGCCAGCATGCGGCCGGCGCCGGCCAGTTGCGCCAGCGCCAGCGCGTCCGCCGAGCCGGCCAGCGCCGGCAGATCGCGCCGCGCGCCCGGCTTCGGCAAGGCGGGCAGCCGCAGCAGGGACACGGGCGGGGCGGCGGTCATGGACGGTGAATCAGGAGATGAGCCGGGAGAGTGTTGGCATAAACAACACACATTGTTAGCCAAAATGGAAAATATGTTTCCAGAATAGCTTGAGTTGCCGAATGATTAAGCGGATGATGAAAGAATGATCAGGCGGATGCAGGAAGGTGGCTCCCCGACCTGGGCTCGAACCAGGGACACACGGATTAACAGTCCGTTGCTCTACCGACTGAGCTATCGGGGATCCGGCTGCGGGCACGGTATGTGGTGTTCGCTGAAGGAAGGGCCACACCGCGCCGGAAGCAACTTTGCCGAGGCGCGAATGTTAGACAGTTCGCTCCGGCGCGTCAAGGGTATTGGGCTGGGCAGTGAGCTGGACATCGGGCTGGGCGTTGGGCGAAGCGCCGGAATCAGGCCGATGGATCGTAGTGGAGGGGGGTGAAAATGGATGAGAAAACGATCTTCGTAAAAACCGAAAGCGGCAGGCAGGTGTCTGTCCGGTCAATGAAGCGCAAGCTGCGCGACGTCTTCGTCATGGTGGATGGCGGGATGAAGCTGGTGGAAATATCGAAACAGATCGGCGACCGGGATGCCACCGAAGCCGTTCTGCGCAAACTGGAAAAGGCCGGCTTGATCGAGAAGCTGGTCGTTCCCACGCAACACGCCGAGGCGGGAGAGCATGAAGACGTGCCGGTACTGACCAAGACCGTCGCCTCTCCGGTACAGGTGCATGAGGAGATGGGGCCGACGGGATCGCCGATGCTGGAATACGAATCCATGCCGCCGTCCCCGCCGCCGGCGTTCCTCGCCGCCGCGCCGGCCGTCGGCGCGCGGCGGCGGCGGATCAAGACCCTGTTCGCGCAAGCCAGGGCGCTGGCCGCCGTAACGAAGCAGCCGGTTCCCGGATCGGAGCGGCGGGCTTCCAGGCCGCGAACCCGGATGACTTCGATTGGAACGCGGAAGAAAACGGAAGACGGGGTGATGGCGTACCAGCCAGCGCCAAGCAGGCGTGTTTTCCTGGAGCAGGTCGAGCGGGAGCGGAGATCCGGCTGGCCGACGCTGACGCTGTCTGCGCTCGCCGGCAGCGTCGTTCTGCTGACGTTGGTGCTGCTGCTCTATCCTTACGGCCACCATGTATCCGACATCGAGCGCAATGCTTCAGTCATGATGCAGGATCGGGTCAAGATCGGCGACATCGGGCTGGATTTGCTGCCCACACCGCATATCGTGCTGCGCGACATCGAGGTCGGCGGAGACGCGCCTTACCTGCGCATCGCCGAGGCGCGCGCGACGCCGGAACTGCTCTCGCTCCTGCGCGAAAAGAAAGTGTTTCGTGAACTCAGTCTCGACAAGGTGGCGGTGAGCGAAGCCGGCATCGGACGGCTGGCCCGAGCCGTCGCCGGCACGCCGTCGGTGGACATCCGCCGCATCGCGCTGAACGACCTTGCGCTGTCGATCGGCGGAGAATTGCTGGAAGGTTTCGACGGCGAGGTGGATTTGACTGCCATGGGCGCGGTGGAAGCCATCGATTTGCGCAATGCCGGCGAAACGCTCAAGGTCCGGCTGCAACCGCAAGACGAAACCTACCGGGTCACCGCCACCGGAAACGACTGGCGGCCGTCGTTCAAACCCGACATGAAATTTGAATGGCTGGAAGCCGAGGGCGACTTGCGGTCCGGCAACCTCGATCTGCACAGGATCGACATGCGGGCCTATGGCGGATTGCTCACCGGCAAGGCCGCTTTGAGCTGGGCCGGCGGCGCGATGCTGGCCGGCGATATCGAACTCAAGCACGAAAATGCGAGCGAACTGCTGGCGGCGATCGGCTCCGACCTGATCGCCGAAGGCGATCTGAATGCCCATCTCAAGCTGGCCGCCAAGGCTGACACGCTTGCCGGGCTGGTGGCGGCGGTGTATGCCAACGGCGATTTCAAGGTCGATCGTGGCACCGCCAAGGGCTTCAATCTGGCCGAAGCCACGCACGGGCCGGTGTGGGGCGGCGAGACGAAATTCAAGCAGTTGTCCGGCTCCGTGGTCTGCGATCCCGACGCGTGCCGCCTCGGCGACCTGCGCCTCACATCGGGTTTGTTGACCGCCGCCGGCAATCTCGTCGTCGCCCGCGCCGGCTCTTTGAGCGGCGCCATGCAGGTTGACCTGAAAGGCTCGGTAACAACGCTCGGCACGCGCCTCGCCATCGGCGGCAGCGCCAAGAATCCGCTTCTGACGCCCGGAATGACGCAAAAGCAAGCGATGCCGCTCTCCATGCCGACATTCCTGCCGACAGCGTTGATCGAGTTTCCCGCCGGCTAAGTGCGGTAACTCATCGCGGCAACCCAGCCCGCAGCAATCCATCCGCCTCGCGGCGGCATCACTTTTTCTGGTTGGTGGCGCAGGCGGCTGCGGCGGCTGATCCGTCGCAGCCGCTGCCGGCGACGCAGGAGGTGCAGTCCTGACGCCCTTCGGGACGGAAAGGGCCGAGTTGCGGATTGTGCCGGGCGAAGCGGCGGTAGCCCCGGTCGACGAGGATGCCGCCGATCAGCACGGCGAAGATGAGTCCGATGGTAACGAGATAAAGCATCAGCCGCCCACTCCGGCAAAGCCCATGAAACCGAGCGAAAGGATGCCGGCCAGCATAAGGGACATGGCCGTTCCTTGCAAGACGCCGGGCACGTCGGAGAGCTGGATGCGCTCGCGCACGCTGGCCAGCAGCACCATGGCGAGCGTGAAGCCGGCGCCGCCGCCGATGGCGAAGGTCATCGACTGCATGAAGTCGTATTCGCGCGCGGTCTGGAACAGGGCGACGCCGAGCACGGCGCAGTTGGTGGTAATCAGCGGCAGATAGATGCCGAGGGCGCGGAACAGCGACGGGCTGTGTTTCTTGACGAACATCTCGACCAGTTGCACCGCCGCCGCGATGACGACGATGTAGCAGATCAGGCGCAGGAATTCCAGGTGCAGGGGAGTCAGCACCATGTTCAGCAGGTAGGCGGAGAGCGAGGCGATGGCGATGACGAATGTCGTCGCCAGCCCGAGCGGGAACGCGACCGCCAGACTGTGGGTGACGCCGAGAAACGGGCACATGCCGAGGAACATCGCCAGCACGAAGTTGCCGGAGAGGATGGTGGTGACCAGTATCTGGCCGAGGGATTCTTGCGCCATGATCGGCTCCTTGTTTTCAGGACGCTTGCTTGACTGCGTCCGGCTTGATGCCGGGTTTGTCGGGGCGTTGCTTGCGCGCCCGGTAGATGGCGAACAGCAGCAGCCAGGCGCCCATGACGAAGAAGCCGCCGGGCGGCAGCACCATCACGACCCAGGGCTGGAAGTCGGCGCCGAAAAGCGGGACGCCCAGCAGCGTGCCGCTACCGAGAATTTCACGCACGCCGCCGATCATGACCAGCCCGAGGGTAAAGCCGAGGCCCATGCCGGTGGCGTTGAACAGCGCCGCCATCGGCGGAAAGCGCGCCGCGTGCGCTTCGGCGCGGCCCAGCACGAGGCAGTTGGCGACGATCAACTGGATGTACGCGCCGAGCGCCTCGTACATTTCCAGACTGATGGCCTGAATGGCGTAATCGGTGACGGTGACGAAGGTGGCGATGATGACGATGTAGGTGGCGATGCGCACTTCTTTCGGAATCATCTTGCGCATCAGCGACACCAGCCAGCAGGAAGCGGCCAGCACGAAGGTGGTCGCCAGCCCCATTGAAATCGAGTTGATGGCGGACACCGTCACCGCCAGCGTCGGGCACATGCCGAGCACCATGACGAAAACCGGGTTGCGCTGCCAGATGCCTTCCATGAACTCGTCCCAGTTCGGGCGGGTGTCCTGTACGCCGGGGAAGCTCATTGCTTGCTCCTGTCGCTGAGTTTGTCGAGATTCGGCACCAGCTTCGGCAGCAGGGCTTGCGCTGCGTCGTTGATGCCCTTGCCGACGGCGCGCGAGGTGATCGTCGCGCCCGAGATGGCGTCAATCTGCCAGAGTTGGGTTTTGGTGCCGCGCTTGACCGTCTTTATCTCGTTGGCGAGCGCCGTCATGTCGTCGTTCAGCCGGACATCGAGCGCCTTGAAGTTGGCGATGAAATCCTTGTCGGTGATGATCTTGTCGCCGATGCCGGGCGTCTCCCGCATCGAGACGACGCCGATGCCGACCACGCATTGGCAGGACGGCGAATAGCCGAACATGATGCGCACCGTGTCGGCGTAGCCGCGCGCCGCGCCTTCCGCCGCGATGCCGGCGAGTTGTCCGGCGCCGTCGTAAGCGGCGTAGAACTTCAGCGTTCCCGGCGGCGGATCGCCGCTGCCGGCCGGCGTCAGCGCGCCGCCGGGCGGAATGTGGAATTCAGCGATGGATTTGGCTTCGGGCAGCACCTTGAACACGGCCCGTTCCGTGGCGAGGCGGCGGTTGGCCTGCGCCGCCGGCAACGTCAATTGGTAGCTGGTGACGATAATCAGCCCGCAGATGCCGGCAACGATGCCGAGGGCGCGGATCAGCGTGAAGGTGGAGGTGATCTGGGCGGCGGGCGGCGCCGCTTGCGGAGCGTGGCAGCTCATTTTTCCTTCTCCCGTCGCTTGACGGCGGTGCCGAAGGCTTCCGGCTGGCTGATGCGTTCGATCAGGGGCGTGGCCGCGTTGCCGATCAGGATCGCGTACATGATGCCCTCGGGCAGTCCGCCGTAGTAGCGGATCAACACCGTCAGCAGCCCGATCAGCGCCCCGTAGAGCCACATGCCGCGCGGCGTCGCCGGTGAAGTCGCCATGTCGGTCGCCATGTAGACGGCGCCGAGAATCAGGCCGCCGGAGAACAGCATGAAAGACGGATCGGGGTAGCGCGAGCCATACACGGCGTGCAGCGCCAGCGCCGCCAGCGCCGCGCTGCCGAGCACGGCGACCGGAATGCGCCAGTCCATGAAGCGGCGCGTGGCCAGATACACGCCGCAAAGCAGAATCAGCAGCGGCGACGGGCCGACCGCCATATGGCCGGAGAGCGATGTCGCCAGATCCCACGACGAAGCCAGCACGCCCTCGAATTTCCAGCGCGCCAGCGGCGTGGCGGCGGCCAGCGCGTCAAGCTGCTTGTCATGCAGCCATGTGAGGGCGTCGGCCGGCGTCATCAGCGGCAGCGCGAGCGTCGAGGGAATGAATTCGGTGAAGCGGCCGGGCAGGAAAGACGGCGTGTACGTGGCGATGGCGGTGGGGAAAGCGGCTTGCACGAAGGCGCGCCCGACCAGCGCCGGATTGAAGACGTTGTGGCCGATGCCGCCGAAAATCGCCTTGCCGAGGGCGATGGCGCTGAAGCCGGCCACCACGCCCATCCAGAGCGGAAAGCCCGGCGGCAGGGTCAGCGCTAGCAGCAGCCCGGTGATGGTCGCCGACCAGTCGGAGAGGGTGCCGGACTGGCCGCCCAGACGCACGAAAAAATGCTCGGTCAGCAGGCAGGCGGCGGTGATGACGCAGATCGACGCCGCCGCCGAAATGCCGTATTGATAAATGAAAAAAGCGCAGACGAACATCAGCGAGCCGACCACGTTGAGCATGATCTGTTCGACGGTGCGCGGCCCCTTGATGTGGGGGCCGCTGCGGATCTCGACCTTGGTTGTTGAACTCATGCCGCTTTCCTTCCCCGCAGCACCGTCTTGGCGACGCGGAAATGCTGCACCAGCGGGATGTTGGCCGGGCAGACGTAGGTGCAGCAGCCGCATTCAAAGCAGGCGCCGAGGCGGTAGCTGTCGGCCATGCGATCATATTCGCGCTTCACCGCCAGCATGCCCAGCGTGGAAGGGTTCAGGCCCATCGGGCAGGACTCGATGCACTCGCCGCATTTGATGCACGGATAGGTTTTCAGCGCGGCGCGCGGCGCCAGATCGCGGCTGCGGAACACCAGAATGCCGGAGACGCCCTTGGTGATGGGCGCGTCGAGCGAGGCGATGGCCTGACCCATCATCGGCCCGCCGAAAACCACTTGCAGCCCTTCGTCGCGGGCGCCGACGCAATCGAGCAGAAAGCGCAGCGGCGTGCCGAACGGCACCAGATAATTGCCGGGCTTCGTCACCGCGCTGCCGGCGACCGTGATGACGCGCTCGATGAAGCCTTCGCCGTTCGGCATCAGATGGCCCAGGCTGGCCAGCGTGGCGACGTTCTGCACATAAGCGCCGACCTGATAGGAGCGCGAATCCGGCGGCACCTCGCGGCCCACCAGCGTTTTGATGAGCATCTCGCCGGCGCCTTGCGGATATTTGGTCGGCACCGCCTCCACCGTCACCGGCCCGTCTTCGGGCAGACGGCTGCGGATCGCCTCGTAGGCGTCCATCTTGTTGTCCTCAATGCCGATGATGGCGCGCGGCCCGCCGAGCAGTTGCCGCGCGATGCCGACGCCGCGCAGCAGATCGTCGGCGCGTTCGACCATGATGCGATGGTCGGACGTCAGATACGGCTCGCACTCGCAGCCGTTCACCACCAGCGTATCGACCGGATATTCCGGTGGCACTTTCAGTTTGGCGTGGGTCGGAAAGACGCCGCCGCCAAGACCGACGACGCCGGTTTCCTGCACCGCCGCCACCAGTTGATCGGCGTCCAGACCCGACAAGTCGCGCGGCCGCCGCCACAGCACTTCCTGCGTCGAGCCGGCGTGCACCCGGATCACGATCGACTCGGTCCACGGCCCGTTGGCGGTCGGGCGCAGTTCGATGGCTTCGACGACGCCGCTGGCCGGCGCGTGATGCGGAATGGAGATGAAGCCGTCGGCGGCGGCGATCGGCTCGCCGCGCGCCACTTCCTGACCGATCCGCACCAGCGCCCTGGCCGGCCGCCCGACGTGCTGCGAGAGCGGCACGATCAATCGCGGTGCGAAGGGCAGGCGGCGGATCGGCAGCGCCGCCGTCTCCTTGTGATGCGGCGGATGGATGCCGCGAGCGAAGGTTTCGCCGCGGAAATAAGACAGCAGCCTCATGATGATTGGCGCATGGCGAAGCGGTTCATCGTCGGCGGCATCAGTTGTACTTCGCCGCGCGCGCCATCAGTTTGTCGGCATCCGGCTCGTTGCGGTTCCACGGCGTGCCGGGGTGCAGACAGCCGGCGGTGCATTTCTCCGCCGCCTTGACGAGATCGGCGTAACGGGCGCCTTTCGGATCGACGACGACGGCCTGCTTCTGCGCGTTGTAGGCGAAAGCCTTCGGCGCGATGGTGGTGCATTCGTCGCAGGCGGTGCACTCCGGCGTTTCCAGCCACACCGGCTCGTAGCCGTCCGCCGACGGCTGCGCGGTCGCGGTAACAGTAGCAGCAGTAGCAACAGCAGCGGAATCGTTGGCGACCGCCGCCAGCGCGCCGCCGCCATTCATGCCGAGGCTGGCGGTGATCTTCGCCAGCAGTTCGGCGCGCACCTGATTCGTGAGTTGCTCGGTGTCCGCCACGGCGCGGCTGACGCCGGAAATATCCTTCAATTGCTTCCAGAAATTCAGGCGCTCCTCGGTGGCGCGCACGAGGTCTTCGGTAATCAGCAGGCGCGTCAGACGGTTCTTCGAGTCGGTGGCCCAGATGAAGGGATATTTGCCTTCGCGTTCGTCATGGCCGAGTTGCAGGAATTCCGCCACCGGCAGCATGTCGTCATTCCAGGTTTCCGGCGGCGCTTTTTTGAACTGCTTGCCGAAGCGGCCTTCGGTGACGGCGAAATCGGCGAAGGTGAGCGGCAGTTCCATCTTCCGCGCCACGCCATGCTCGTCGGTGTAGTTGAGCGTGTAGACCGGCCAATCCTGCTCCAGCGCCGGGTTGCCTTCGAGACTGACGCACTCGGAGAGAGTCGTGCCGGCGTCCGGGTCGAAGCGGAACAGCGGATAGGCGCGGCCTTCCACCGCCAGCTTGCTCTGATCGACCGCCTTGTCGTCGCCGATGCCGTGCTCCGGCGGGCAGACAGCGTAGATGTTGAACAGCGCCGGCCGGCGCGCGTTGAGGCCGTCGATGTAGCTCTCGATGAGATGCGTCGGATGGGCGATGGTGCCGGACATGACATACGCCGTGCGGTGCGCCATGCCGATCAGGCTGATTTCCTTGCGCGTTTCCTGCTTGCCGCGCTGGGCGGCGCCGAACGGCGCCATGTCGGAGATCTGGCCGGTGAAGCCGGAGGTGCACGCCTGGCCGCCGGTGTTGGAATAGACTTGGGTGTCGACCACCAGCACCTTGATCGGCATGCCCGACATGAGGGCACGCGAGAGGTTCTGGAAGCCAATGTCATACATGGCGCCGTCGCCGCCGAGCGACACCACCGGCGGGCAGAGCAGCCATTCTTCCCCGGAGAACTGCTGCCAGTCGAAGCGGCGGAAGAAATCCTCGTGCTTCTCGGCGCTGTATTCGCCGGCCAGTTCCAGTTCGGCCATGCGCACCGCCTTGAAGCCTTCCGCCATCTTCGCCATGTGTCCCTCGAAGATGCCCATCGCTACCGAGGGCGAATCCTGGAACAGGTGGCTGGTCCAGGGGAAGGGATACGGGTGGAAGGGATACGTCGAACCCCACACCGAGGTGCAGCCGGTGGAATTGACGATGCCCATCTCGGCGCGGCCGCGCTTGGTCGGGCCTTCGGCGTAGCGCCACTTCAGATCGCGCAGCTTCTCGATGAGTTGGGTGGTCCACTTCACCCAGGCCGGATCGAGCGGGCGTGAGGGCTTGTCGGCCATGATCCGGGAGGCGAGATTCGCCAGCGTCAAATCCTCGTCGCCGCCGGCATTCACCGCCCGCAGCACGGCGCCGGTGTCGGCCAGATCGACCGATTCGGTCAGCTTCATGCGGACGTGTTTTTCCAGCCGCGCGATGAGATCGTCCAGACGCGCCAGATGCTGCTCGACGCGCGGCTGCATCAGCGCCGTGACGGTGGAGGTGAACAAGTGAATCGCCGTCTTCTCGCCGCAGCCCAGGCACGCGCCGTCGCCGCAGGGCATCGAGCCGTAGTTGTGCTTGTCGAGCAGCAGCGTTTCCAGCGCGCCGATTTTCTCGTCGAGGCTGTCGATGCGGGCGTACTCTTTCGGCGTCGAAGGCAGATCGAGCCAGAAATCCCAGTCGCGGCGCAAGCGCGTGATGGATTCGCTGGTCTGCGGCACCATGCGCAAGGCGTCGTCTTCGCAGACGGTGACGCACAGCGCGCACGCCTTGCAGGTGTACGGGTTGATGGTGATCGAGAACAGGCCGCCGCTGCCCTTGCCTTTCTTCTCTTTCTGCGTCCAGTAAGGCTTGGTGGTGCCGAAGCGGAAATCGCCCAGCGTGTCGCGGAACAGGCGGAATTCCTCGGCGAGTCCGGCGCGCTCGGCTTCCGGCGCTTCGGCGATGGCGGCGTCGATGGCCTGATTGATGAGCGGATGCACGGCGACGGCGTCGCCGGTAATCATGCCGCGCAGCTTTTTCTCCAGCCCGCGCACGGCGCGGCGCAGGTAGCGCGTGGGCCGTCCGCCGCGCTCGATGCGCGTGACTGCGGTTTCAAAAACGCCGGCGACGCTGCTGACCAGACCGGGGATGGCGCTGTCCGGGCAGGCCGTGTAGCAGTTGCCGCAGGCGGTGCAGTTCTCGGCGATCCAGTCCGGGTACTCAAAACGGATCTGCGTCATGTCGCGGAAAATACCGGTGGCCGCCGGCACCAGCGAGGCGCCGATGAACGGGTCGACCAGATTGTCGGAGCCTTTGCCGGTGGCGTAGAAACTGCCGGTCTGTTCCCAGAAGCGGTGAATGTCGGCGACGTGGCCGTCGCCTTCCGGCATCTGCCTGAGCATGATCGGCAGGCTGATGCCCTTGTCGGCTTTTGCGTCCTGCGCTGGCCGCGCGCCGACAACTTTTTCCGTGATTTCTTTCAGTTCGCTGAAGCCGCGCCGCACCACGCGCAGGTTGTCTTCCACCACGCGCTTGCCCTTGGCGCCGAACTTCGCCTGCAACTGGTCTTCGATTGCCTTGAACAGTTTTTCCTCGGAGAGGCCGGCGTTTTTCATCACCGTGCTGGCGGCGAAGAACGCGCCCTGGAAAGCGATGCCCTGCATGCGCAGTTGCAGATCCGCCGAGCCGGCTTCTTCACGCGCGATCTGGAAAGCGTCGAGATAGAAAACGCGGATCGCGTTGTCGGCGATCTGCTGCTGCATCCACGTCGGGAAGCTGGCCCACAGCGCCGGCCCGGACATGCTGCTCTGGATGATGAGCACGCCGCCCTGCTTGA
Organism: Zoogloeaceae bacterium; assembly: GCA_031277315.1. Lineage (GTDB taxonomy): Bacteria > Pseudomonadota > Gammaproteobacteria > Burkholderiales > Rhodocyclaceae > Desulfobacillus. The sequence continues at coordinate 119,666 of JAITMP010000022.1, forward strand.
GGCCGGAAACCGGGTTGGAGTGCTCGTGCACGTTCGGATCGGGCGAGAGCACGACATCGACATACAGGTATTCGCAGTTCACGCGGATCGGCTCCGGCGCCGCCGACAGGTAGTACGTGGTCGGCTGGCCTTTTTTCTCCGAGCCGTATTTCGGGTTGGCCTTGATGTTCCAGCCGAGCAGTTCGTAGAGCGTCATCGCCAGGTTCTTGCCGGTGGTGATGGCGCCCCAGCCGCCGATGGAGTGCATGCGCACCGTGATGGCTTCTTTCGGCAGCAGGTTCGGATTTTCGCTGCCGCGCAGCGCCAGATTGCGGATGCGCGGATAGGCTTCGAGAATGTTCTGGTTGTGAATCTCGTCCTTCGGGCTGACCGGCGTCTCGCGCACGAAATCGACCGAGAGGTAGAAAAACTTTTTCTGCGCGGCGCCGGGCAGCATGTTTTCGACGGCGCCGATTAGCGCCTCCGGCTGCAAGTCGCGCGAACCGAGGCCGTAGCAGCCCGAATACAGGCGCGGCATGTCCTTGGCGGAGGCGTAGCTGGCATAGTTCTCGTAGGGCGGCTTGTCTTCGGCGGCGCCGTTTTCGAGGCACTTGGCGAGCGTCGAGCGCACTTCGCGCATCAGCGGCAGGTCTTCGGCCAGCGGCTGGTCGGTGCGCTCCAGCACGGCGACGCCCTTGCGGCCCTTGAGCAGCGCGCCGATGAGATCGCCGGGGAAGGGGCGGTACAGCGTGACATCGACGACGCCGACTTTCAGTTGGCGCGTCTCGCGCAGCCAGTCGGCGACAGCCTCGGCCTGCACGATCATGCTGCCCATGCCGAGGATCAGGTAGTCGGCGTCCTCGCAGCGGTAGGCGGCGGCGCGTTGGTACTGCCGTCCGGTCAGTTCGGCGAACTCGGCCATGCAGCGGTCGGCGATCTCCTCGATGTGGTCGAAGAAATACGGCCGCTGGCCCGCCACCGCCTGCATGTAGGCGTCCTGATTCTGCACCGAGCCGGACAGCAGCGGCGTGTCGACGTCCCAGATCGCCGGCACACGGCGGCGCTTGGGGCCGTAGAGCATGGCCTGGGCGGGCGTCGGCGTGTCGATGAGATCGTCCGGCTTGCCCAGATATTCCGCGATCAGTTCGCGCTCGGGCAGGCGCACGGATTCGATCAGGTGCGTGGTGAGAAAGCCGTCCTGGCCGACAACGGCCGGGGTGAGTGAGAGTTCTGCCGTCTTGCGCGCGATCAGGTTCAGGTCGGCGGCGCCTTGCGCGTCCTTCGCCAGCACCTGAATGAAGCCGGTGTCATCCACGCAGTGGTAATCGTCGTGGCCGCAGTGCACGTTGAGGCTGACCTTGGTGATGGCGCGGCAGCCCATGTTGAGCACGTAAGGCAGCCGCTTGCCGACGGCGGCGTAGAGCGACTCGTGCATGAAGGCCACGCCCTGGGCAGAGGAAAAGTTGGTGGCGCGCAGGCCGGACATCGCCATGCCGGCGGTGACGCCGGCGGCGGCGTGCTCGGATTCCGGCTCGATGAAAATCAGCGGCCGGTCGGAGATGTTGATATGCCCTTCGGCGGCGGCCTCGGCCCAGTATTCGCCCATCTGCGTCGACGGCGTGATGGGATAAGCGCCGGCGCCGTCGGACGCCTCGCGTTCGACGTGGATGACCGCCGTGTTGCCGTCCACCGCGTCGGGCAGGCCGGGATATTTGACTTCTTTTTTGTTCGCGCCGGTATCGAACCGCACGTATTCCATGAGTTTTTTCAGCATCGTTTCACCTCAAGCGGAAACAAGCGCCTTCACGAAAAGGCTCTAAGGGGTAATTCATCCTGACGCAGAATCTTCTTCGCTTCCGCGCCCTTGACCGGCGTATCGGGATCGTTGAACCAGACGATGGCGCCGGTCGGACAGCGCTCGATCGCCAGCTTCGCCGCGCGCTCGTTTTGCGCGTAGTCGATGACAGCCAGGTTGTCGACGAGCTTGATCAGGCCCGGCTCGGCGTCGGCGACGCATTTGCCGCAGGCGGTGCACGACACTTCGCACGCCGCCTCGGCCGTTTCGCCGTCGGCGAGGTTCTTGCACGCCACCCACAGCTTCTGCGAAACCGGCACCAGCGAGAACAGCTCCTTCGGGCAGACCTCGACGCAATCGTTGCAGGCGGTGCACTTGTCTGCCTCCACCACCGGCAGGCCGTGGACGTTCATGTGGATGGCGTCGAAATCGCAGACGGTAGCGCAGTCGGCCAGACCGAGGCAGCCCCAGGCGCAATCCTTGCCGCCGCCGCTCACCACCGCGGCGGCGCGGCAGGAGCCGAGGCCGGCGTAGCGGGCGCGCAAAAAAGCCACGTGACGTCCGCCGGCGCAGGCCAGACGCGCCACGCGCTTTTCCACCGAACCGGCATCGACGCCGAGCAGCGAGGCAATCGCCTCGTTTTGCGCCGGCGCGTTCACGGTGCATTGCGCCGGCATGATTTCACCGGCCACCACCTTCTCGGCGAAATTGCGGCAGCCCGCCGTGCCGCAAGCGCCGCAGTTCGATTTCGGCAGCATCCCCTCGACTTCGTCGATGCGCGGATCCTCGACGACATGCAGCCGCCGGCTGGCGACGGCCAGCGCCGCCGCGAGGATGACGCCGAGCAGCGCCATGAAAGCGCCGGCATAGACAAGGTTCGTCATTGATCCCATAAAACGTAAGCGGGCCGATCAAAAAAACTTCAAGATTCAAATAACCGCGTCAACAAAAAGGTCTGGCGTCCGCGCGAAGACGCCGGGCGCAGCCCGGACACATCAAACGCGGACCAAACTCAAACAAATGCTGGAACAGGGGGCGACGGGCTTTGCCTTGCGGGCGCGGCGGCGGCGGCCACTCACGGCGCAGCCGGAGATCGGATCCGGCTTACAAGACGGCCTGACGTGGTGCGCCAGACCGGGATGAGGCGCAGGCAACGCGGTTACGCCGCCTGCGCTCGTGCTGGGAGAAGTATAGAAATTTCATCGCGCCGCAACAACATAGTCTTCCCTATGCCTGCCACAAGTTTTTCTTATGTGTCGCGGGCAAACCCGACGGCGGCGCTTGCCGCCCGCCGGCAGCGGCCCGCTACTCGCGAATGACGGCGGCAATCGCGTCGGCCACGTAATCCAGATTGCGCGTGTTCAGGGCGGCGAGGCAGATGCGGCCGGTGCTGACGGCGTAGATGCCGGATTGCGTTTTCAGGCGCTCGACCTGGGCGGCGCTGAGGCCGGTGTAGGAGAACATGCCGCGCTGTTGCGCCACGAAGGAAAAATCCCGCGCTACGCCGCGCGCCTTGAGCTTGTCCACGAGGCCGGCGCGCATGGCGCGGATGCGGTCGCGCATGGCGGCCAGTTCTTCCTCCCACATTTTGCGCAGTTCGGGGCTGGAGAGCACCGCCGCGACGATGGCGCCGCCGTGGGTCGGCGGGTTGGAGTAGTTGGTGCGCACGACCCGCTTCACTTGCGACATCACGCGCGCCGATTCGTCCTTGCCGGCCGTCACGATCGACAGCGCGCCGACCCGCTCGCCATACAGCGAGAAAGACTTGGAAAAGGAACTGGAGACGAGAAATTGCAGCCCGGAAGCGGCAAACAATTCGAGCGCCTTGGCGTCCGGCCCGATGCCGTCGGCGAAGCCCTGATAGGCCATGTCGATGAAGGCGACGAGGCCGCGCGCGCGAACCGTCTCGACCACTTCCCGCCACTGCGCTTCCGACAGATCGGCGCCGGTCGGGTTGTGGCAGCAGGCATGCAGAACGACGATGGCGCCGGCGGGCAATCCGTCCAGACAGGCTTTCATGGCCTTGAAATCCACGCCCTTGGTGGCCGCGTCGTAATAGGGATAGTTCTCCACCGTGAAGCCGGCCGCCTCGAACAGGGCGCGGTGATTTTCCCAACTCGGATCGCTGATGTAGACCTTCGCGGCGGGCAGCAGGCGCTTCAGGTAATCCGCGCCGACCTTGAGGGCGCCGGTGCCGCCGAGCGCCTCGATGGTGAGGACGCGGCCTTCCTTGATGAGGGCGGCATCGGCGCCGAAGAGCAGGTTTTGCACTGCCTGGTTGTAGCTGGCCAGGCCTTCGATCGGCTGATAACCGCGCGCGGGCATCGCTTCAAGACGCGCTTTTTCCGCCGCGCGCACGGCGGCGAGAAGGGGAATCTTGCCGTTGTCATCGTAATACACGCCGACGCCGAGATTGACCTTGGTTGCGCGCGTATCTGCGCTGAAAGCTTCAGTAAGACCGAGAATGGGGTCGCGGGGAGCCATCTCCACCGCTGCGAAAATCGAGGATGTCATGACGGATCAAGAAACCGGGAAAGAAAAAAGGCGGATTATTGTACTCGCGCCAAGCCGCCGGCCCAAACAAGAAACGCCGCCGTTCGGCCTGGCCTCAGAGATCGGCGCTTCAGAGATCGGTAAACAGCGTTGCCGCCGGCAGGCGCGATTTGGGCAGGCTGACGTTTATGTCGTCCGCGGCGTGGTAGCCGAGGGCGATCAGCACGGTGGCGTTGAGACCTTGCCCGGGCAGGCCGAGTTCCAGATCGAGCATGGCGCTGTCGAAGCCTTCGATGGGCGTGGCGTCGATCTCCAGCGCGGCGGCGCTCAACAGCAGCATACCGAGGGCGATATAAGTTTGTCTTTCCATCCAGGGCTGCGCGTCGCCGCGCTGGCGGCGCATGTTGGCGTAGCCGCGCAGCATGGTTTCGCGGATCTGCCGCGTTTGCGAATCAGGGTAGCGGCCATCGCGCGCTTCCTGTTCGATGATGGCGTCGAGATGCGCGTCGGTCAGCGTGTGCTGCGTGCACAGCACGAAGGTGTGCGAAGCGTTGAGAATCTTGGGCGCGTTGTAGGCATACGGGCCGTGCGCGGATTTGGCGATGCGGGCCTTGCCGGCATCGGTGGCGGCGACGATGAAATGCCAAGGCTGCGAATTTACCGACGAGGGCGCAAGGCGCGCCATTTCGCGTAACTGCGCGATCAGCGGCGCGGGAATTTTGCGCGCCGGATCGTAGGCTTTGGCCGTGTAACGGGCGCGGGCGGAGGGAAGCAGGTCAATCATGCTGAATACTCCTGAGTCAAAAATGCCTGCCGTTGCGCGGCAGACCGGAAATCCGGAAAAGTAATATAGCACTCCGAACCGGGATGCAACTCGCCGATGCTGCCCAGTGCCACCCGGTGCCGCCCGATCCCGTTCCGATTACAATTCCGGCATGCCTCGAAATTTTGCCCTGGTACCCGCCGCCGGAACGGGCGTCCGCGTCGGCGGCGACGAGCCGAAGCAGTATCGTCTGCTTGCCGGCCAACCCATGCTCCGGCACGCGCTCGACACGCTGTGCGCCTCGCCCCGCATCGCCCGGGTTTTCGTCATTCTGGCCGGGACGGACGCGGTTTGGGAACGCTTCGACTGGAGCGGGTTGGGCGCCAAGCTGGTCGTGCTGCGCTGCGGCGGTGCGACGCGGGCGGAGAGCGTCGCCAACGGCCTCTCGGCGATTTCCGAAATGGCGCGGGCGGACGACTGGATTCTGGTGCATGACGCGGCGCGGCCCTGCCTGTCGCCGGCGCAACTCGACGCCTTGATCGATCAAGTCGGCGACGACGCGGTGGGCGGCCTTCTCGCCGCGCCGGTCGCGGACACCCTGAAACGGGCCGCGTCCGATCGGCGCGTCGAGGCCACCGTTCCACGCGAACATTTATGGCAGGCGCAGACGCCGCAGATGTTCCGTCATGGCCTGCTGCGCGAGGCGCTCGTGCGCGGCGGCAACGTCACCGACGAGGCGAGCGCGGTCGAAGCCCTCGGCCAGCGGCCGCTGCTGGTGGCCGCTGACGCCAGCAATCTCAAAGTCACCTGGCCGTCGGATCTCATGCTGGCGGAAACAATCTTGCGGGAAAGAAGAAAGGACACATGATGCGCATCGGCCAAGGCTTCGATGTCCATGCCCTGGTGCCGGGGCGAAAACTGATTCTCGGCGGCGTCGACATTCCCTTTGAGCGCGGGCTGCTCGGCCATTCCGACGCCGACGCGCTGCTGCACGCGATAACCGACGCGCTGCTCGGCGCCGCCGGGCTGGGCGACATCGGACGGCACTTTCCCGACAGCGATCCCCGTTTCAAGGATGCCGACAGCCGCCGGCTCTTGCGCGACGCCGCAAGTTTGATCGCCGCCGCCGGCTATCGCGTGGTGAACATCGACGCCACGGTGATCGCCCGCGCCCCGCGCCTCGCCCCGCACGCGGCGGCGATGGCAGCCAACATCGCCGCCGACCTCGGCCTCGCGCCCGGCGACGTCAATATCAAGGCCAAAACCACCGAAGACCTCGGCTTCACCGGACGCGGCGAAGGCATCGCCGCCCAAGCCATCGCCCTGATTGAACGGCATGTTTAAACGGGATAGCCATGCGCCCGCTTGTTGAATCGCTCACCTGGACCTCCGGCTTCTTCGTGGTGGCGGTGATGTCATCCGTTCTTGCGCTCTTTACCGGCCGCCTGCAACCAACCGCTTTGCGCTGGATCGCCTGTATTCTTGTTCCCGCCGCAATTTCTTATTGCTTGTACTGGTCGCCGGTCTGGCTTGGCGCGAACTCCTCGGAATACTGGTCCTGGTCCGTCGTCTTTGTGATTCCGTGGTCATTGGCGGGCATCCTCGCATCCACCGCCGTCATGATCGGCGTGCGCCAGTATCTTAGGGCAAAACACGCCCGAAACGCATAACGCTTCCGCGCCGTAACGCCGCAGGCGGGGTTTCGCTTCGCTCAGCGCCAACCTGCGGCGTTCCCGCGAGCGGAGAAAAAACCGCTTCCCTCGCCTGCTTGCGGGAGGGGGATTGAGGGAGAGGGGAGCGTCAGGCTTGTCATTCTGCGCGGAGCGAAGCGCAGTCGCAGAATCCACTCCCGCATGGATTCCGCGACTACGCGCGGGAATGACGACGATTTGCTCCCAGCGCATAGGTTGGCGCTGAGCGCAGCGAAGCCCAACAATCGGCGCTGATTTCAAACCTGCAATTTTTCCAGCAACTCCGTTTCCAGCCGGAGGAGGGCGGCGGTGTCGGCGAGTTCTTCTCCGCTGATGAGGAAGTTGTCTTCGACGCGCTCGCCGAGGGTGGCGATGCGGGCAGTGTGGACGTCGATGCCGTGCTGGTCGAGGGCGCTGGCGACGGTGAACAGCAGGCCGGGGCGGTCGGCGGCGACGATGGAAAGCAGGTATTGACCGGGTTGTTCGGTCTGGCGGATGTCGACGGACGGCGTGATGGGGAAGTGGCGCACCTGACGCGAGAGGCGACCGCTGGCGGCGGGTTCCGCGTCCGCCGGGGCCAGCAGCCGGGCTTCGAGGTCGTGTTCGATGAGGCTGATCATGTCGCGGTAGGCGAGGTTGCCGGCCGGATCGAGGAGCATGAAGCTGTCCAGCGCGTAGCCGTGGCGGGTGGTGTGGATTTTCGCTTCGGCGATGCTGTAGCCGAGCCGGCTGAAGAAGCCGCATAGCCGGGCGAAGAGATGCGGCTGATCCGGCGTGTACACCATCACCTGCAAGCCTTGTTCGTCGATGTGCGGCAGGCGGGCCTTGACCAGCGGCCGTGCGGACGCGGGCCGGTGGTAGAGGGCGCGAGTATGCCAGGCGATTTCCTCGGCGTCGTGGCGGAGGAAATATACGGTGTCGAGTTCCCGCCAGAAAGTTTTTTCGACGCCTTGCCGCAGGCCGAAGTAGCGCAGCAGGCGGCGCGCTTCCTCTTGCCGTTCGGCGATGCCGAGCGCTTGTTGCGGCGCGGCGCCGCGCAGCAGGCGCAGGGTGACGTTATAGAGATCGGCCAGCAGCTTGCCTTTCCAGCCGTTCCAGACTTTGGGGCCGGTGCCGCGGATGTCGGCCACGGTGAGCAGGTAGAGCGCCGTCAGCCGCCGTTCGTCGCCGGCCAGATCGGCGAAGGCGCGCGCGACGCCGGGGTCGGCGAGATCCTGTTTCTGCGCGACGGTCGACATCGACAAGTGGTGTTCGACCAGCCAGGCGACCAGCGCCGTGTCTTCTTCGGCGAGGCCATGCTCGCGGCAGAAGCGGCGCGCGTCGGCCATGCCGAGCTTCGAGTGATCGCCGCCGCGCCCCTTGGCGATATCGTGAAAGAGGGCGGCGAGATAGAGCAGCCAGCGCTTTTCAAAACCCGCCATCAGACGGCTGCAGAAAGGATATTCGTGGGCGAATTCCGGCATCGTGAAGCGACACAGGTTGCGCACCACCATCAGGATGTGATCGTCCACCGTGTAGGCGTGGAACAGATCGTGCTGCATCTGGCAGACGATGCGGCCGAAAGCCGGCAGATAGCGGCCAAGAATGCCGTACTGGTTCATGCGCCGCAGCGCGTCCGCCAGTCCATGCTTTTGCTGGAAGAGTTGGATGAACGCGGCACGATTGCGCGGATCGCGGCGGAATTCGGGGCCGATCAGGCGGCGCGCGCGCCAGAGCGCACGCAAAGTGCGCGCCGTCATGCCCTTTAATTCCCGCCGCTGCTGCATGAGCAGAAAGCATTCGAGGAGCGCGCCGGGCGATTGCGCGAAGACATCTTCGCCGCACGCGTCGAGCAGTTCGTGATCCATCTGGAAATGCCGGTCGATGATGATCGGCGTTCTGTCCGGCTCGGGGAGAATTTTCGCGCCGAGGTTTTGCAGCAGAAGCGTGTTGAGCTGGGTGACGGATTTCGCCGCCCGGTAGTAATGCTGCATGAGCAGTTCCGAAGCGCGCCGGGTTTTGCCGGCGGCAATGCCGGACTGGCGCGCGATGGCTTCCTGGTGGTCGAATAGCAGCCGGTCTTCGCGCCGCCCGGCAAGGTAGTGCAGACGGATGCGGATGTTTTCGAGAAAGGCTTCGAGCCGCTGCAACTGTCGGGCTTCGGCATCGGTGACGAAGCCGCGGCGGGCGAGATCGGGCCAGGATGCGCCCAGACCGGCGGCGCGGCTGATCCAGAGAATGGTTTGCAAATCGCGCAGCCCGCCGGGGCTTTCCTTGCAGTTCGGCTCCAGCGCGTAGGGCGTTTCCTGAAAGCGGATATGGCGCGCTTCCTGTTCGAGCCGTTTGCCCTTGAAGAAGGCTTGCGCATCGAGTCGGGCGCGCATGTCGCGGGAGAAATCGGCGAACAGGGCGCGGCTGCCGCAGACGAGGCGCGCTTCGAGAAGACTGGTCTGCACGGTGATGTCGCGGGCGGCTTCGTCGCGGCATTGCCGGATCGTGCGCACGCTGTGGCCGATGTCGAGGCCGGTGTCCCACAGCAAGCCGATCAGTTCTTCCAGTTGCCGCTCGGTTGCGCTGGTAACGCCGTCCGGCAGCAGAAACAGGAGGTCGACGTCCGAAGCGGGGAACAATGCGCGCCGCCCATAGCCGCCGACCGCCGCCAGACACAGGCTGGGCGGCAGACGGGCCTCCCGCCAAAGCGCCTTCAGCGCCGCGTCGACCAAGTTGGCGCGATCGCGCAACAGCCGCTGCGCGTTGCCCCCAGCCGCATAATCCGCACGCTGGGCGGCCTGAGCTTGAGCGAGATCGTCGCGGAGGCGGCTGACGAGCCGTCGCAGGCCGGCGCGATCCCCGGTCGGCGACGACGGCATGCTTAGTCCCGGATATCCGGTGGCGGCGGCGCGCCGGCGGAGAGGGTCAACACTTCGACGCCCGTGTCCGTCACCAGCACGGTGTGCTCCCACTGGGCCGACAAGCTGCGATCTCTGGTGACGATGGTCCAGCCGTCCGGCAATTCGGAGATGGCGGCTTTGCCGGCGTTGATCATCGGCTCGATGGTGAAAATCATGCCGGGGCGCAGCGCCGGCCCGCTGCCCCGGTTGCCGTAATGCAACACCTGCGGCTCCTCATGAAAATGGCGGCCGATGCCGTGGCCGCAGAATTCGCGCACCACGGAAAAACCGCTCGCCTCGGCGTGGCGCTGGATGGCATAACCGACATCGCCCAGACAAGCGCCCGGCCGCACCTGCGCGATGCCGCGCCAGAGGCATTCATACGTCACCGCGCACAGCCGCCGGGCCAGAATGGCGGCATCCGCGCCGACGATGAACATGCGCGAGGTATCGCCGTGCCAGCCGTCCTTGATGACCGTGATGTCGAGATTCACGATATCGCCCTTTTTCAGCGCCTTGTCGCCCGGCACGCCGTGGCAGACTTGATGGTTCACCGAAGCGCAGATCGACTTCGGATAAGGCTTGTAACCGGGCGGCGCGTAATGCAGCGGCGCCGGAATGCAGCCTTGCGCGTCGACCATGTAATCGTGGCAAAGCCGGTCCAGTTCGGCGGTGGTGACGCCCGGCTTGACATGCGGCGTGATGAAATCCAGCACTTCCGCCGCCAGCCGGCCGGCAACCCGCATCTTTTCGATTTCTTCCGGGGTCTTGATGACAATGCTCATGTCGTGACGGGGTGTGTGCAAGTCAAGATGTGTAAAAGGCGTTCAGGGCCGAATTATGCTTGAGCGGATGCAGGTTGGGGAGGGCGCGATGATTTCGCGCTGCATCGGCGGATTCCGATATCAGCGGTACGTAGGGGTTTACTTTAGTCGTAAAACCTCATACAATTCCGCTTCTTTGAGAGCGCTGAACCTGCACAGCGGGATTTCGCGCTACTGTTCTTTAACACGGATAAACAGCCGATAGGTGTGGGTACTTGTTTGGTTTTGTTGGGATTTTATTTATATAGAGTTCTGACGTTGGGTTGAACTGATTGAGTACTCATACTGAGTTATAGTAGTTCCAGCTTGAATAGGTTGGGACTCTGTGATTCCATGAGTTGAGTTTGAGAGTAGCAAGAGATGGATTGAACTGAAGAGT
>JAITMP010000018.1 GCA_031277315.1 Zoogloeaceae bacterium
CCGGGCACCGTCGCGGCATCGACCGCGAAGCCGTGGTTCTGACTGGTGATGAGCGCCTGTCCCGATTCCAGATCCTTGACCGGATGATTCGCGCCGTGATGACCGAACTTCATTTTGTAAGTCTTGGCGCCGGAAGCCAGCGCCATGATCTGGTGGCCGAGGCAAATACCGAAAGTAGGCAGCTTGCGATCAAGAAATTCGCGGATCGCGGCAATCGCGTAGGTGCAAGGCTCGGGGTCGCCCGGGCCGTTGGAAAGGAACACGCCGTCCGGCTTGAGCGCGAATACGTCCTGCGCCGACGTTTGCGCAGGCACCACGGTGAGCTGGCAGCCGCGCTGCACCAACATGCGCAGAATGTTGCGCTTGACGCCGAAATCGTAGGCGACGACATGGAAGCGCGGATTTTCCAGCGTCGCGTAGCCCTTGCCCAGCGTCCACTCGCCCTCGCGCCACTCGTAGGGCTTGGCCGTCGTCACCTCTTTGGCGAGATCCATGCCTGCCAACCCCGTGAACGCGCGCGCCTGGGCAATGGCCGCATCGGCATCAAGCTGTTCGCCCGCAACCAAGCAAGCGCCCTGCGTGCCGCGCTCGCGCAGAATGCGCGTGAGCTTGCGCGTATCAATGTCAGCGATGGCGACGACATTCTCGGCGCGCAGCCAGGCATCGAGGCTTTGGCGGGAACGGAAATTGGAGGCCATGAACGGCAGATCGCGGATCACCAAACCGGCGGCCTGCGCCTTCACGGATTCGGCGTCCTCGCCATTGACGCCGGTGTTGCCGATGTGGGGATAGGTCAGGGTAACAATCTGCCGCGCGTAGGAAGGATCGGTGAGGATCTCCTGATAGCCGGTCATGGCGGTGTTGAACACCGCTTCGCCGACGCTGGCGCCGGTTGCGCCGATGCCGAGGCCACGAAATACCGTCCCATCCGCTAACGCGAGGATGGCTTTCGGAAAATCAGGCACTTAAGCGCTCCTGTCGGTACTGCGCGGACATGGCGGGAGAAGGCCTCCCGCGCCATGCGGCGGATATTTGATATGCGAAGCGGGGCAGAAGACTGACTTGTTGCGCGCCCGGCCCACGCTTTGCTCTGGATAAAACTTTCGAATTCTACCCCAAGAGCCGGGCGGCCTGCAAACTTCAGCGCAAATTTAATACGTCCTGCATATCATGAAAGCCGTTTTTCCGGCCGCGCAGGAAGCGGGCGGCGCGCAGCGCGCCCAGAGCGAAGTGCATGCGGCTGGAAGCCTTGTGGGTGATTTCCACCCGCTCGCCTTCGCCGATGAACATCACGGTATGGTCGCCGATGACATCGCCGCCGCGCACGGTGGCGAAGCCGATCTGGCTGGCGGGCCGCTCGCCGGTGACGCCTTCGCGGCCATACACCGCGCATTCGGCCAGATCGCGGCCCAGCGCCGCCGCCACCACTTCGCCCATGCGCAGCGCGGTGCCGGAAGGCGCATCAACCTTGTGCCGGTGATGCGCCTCGACGATCTCGATGTCGTAGCCTTCGTTGAGAATGCGCGCGGCGGCGTCGAGCAGCTTGAAGACGACATTCACGCCCACCGCCATGTTCGGCGCGAAGACGACGGGAATGTCGCGCGCGGCCTCCTCGATCTGGCGCCGCTGCGCCGCGTCCACGCCGGTGGTGCCGATCACCATCGCCACGCCATGACGGCGGCAGGCCGCCAAGTGCGCCAGCGTGCCTTCGGGACGGGTGAAGTCGATCAGGCAATCGGCGCCGGCCAGCGTCGCGTCGACATCCGCGCTGATCGTCACGCCGCAGGGCGAGCCGACCAGCTCGCCGGCGTCCTTGCCGAGGAACGGGCTGTCCGCCTGCTCCAGCGCCCCGGTCAGGGACATCGCGCCGTCTTTCAGCACGGCTTCGATGAGGGTGCGTCCCATACGGCCGGAACTGCCGGCGATCACGATCTTCATTGTTGCGCTCCCGCGTTTTGCCGCGCCGGGCAGGACGCCCGGCGGCGTTTTATTGCCGCTCCGCCGGGGCCGGCGGCGCGCCTTCACCCGCGTCTTTGTCTTCGGCTGGCGTCTGCGCCGGCTTCTGCTGGTTTTCCTCGGCCCCATCGTCCTTTTTCTCGTCCTTCTTTTCCGGCGTCTCGCCGGTGATTTCGATCACCCGCGAGCGCGCGCCGACAGCCGTCGCCGCGCTTGCCTCGGCCTCGCCGGATTCCGCGCCAACCACGTCGCCCGCCACCTGCGCCAGTTTGTTGTCGACGAAGAGGACGGTGAAACGCCGCAATTGGGTTTCTCCCCGGCCTGGCTTGAAGCTGTAGATATAGTCCCAGCGGTCGGAATGGAAGATGTCCGCCACCAGCGGCGTGCCGAGGATGAAGCGCACCTGCTCCCGCGTCATGCCGGGCTTCAGTTGGGCGACCATCTCCTGCGTGACGTAGTTGCCCTGACGAACGTCGATGCGGTAAGGCGTGACCATGGACGCCACGTCGGGCATCTGCACGCTCGTGCAGGCCGCCAAGGGAAGCAAAACAGGCAGAAAGCGCAGAAATCGCATGCGGGAACGGGATCGGAAAAAGGCCGGAAAAGGTCGAAAAAGGTCGAGAAATAAAGATCAGGAAAGAACCGGAAATTCAACCGGAAATTCTCAATCAACGCGCAAAACTATATCATACCGCCTGTTCCCCATTTGCTCTCTTTTCCCGCCGCGACGATGAGCCATTCGCAAGATCTGAAAAGCACCGGCCTCAAGGCGACTTTTCCGCGCATGAAGATCCTCGACCTTTTCCAGAAGGCCGGCGCGAACGCGAGCAGCCGTCACATGGCGGCGGAAGACGTTTACCGCGCCCTGATCGCCGAGGACATGGACATCGGGCTGGCAACGGTCTACCGCGTGCTGACCCAGTTCGAGCAGGCGGGCCTGCTGGAGCGGCATTATTTTGAATCCGGCAAGGCAGTTTTTGAACTCAACGAAGGCAAGCACCACGACCACCTCGTCTGCCTGCAATGCGGCAAGGTGGAGGAGTTCTACGACCCGGAAATCGAAAAGCGCCAGACCCGCATCGCCCGCGAGCGCGGCTTTCAGGTGCAGGCGCACGCGCTCTCCCTCTACGCCGACTGCATCGACCCGGACTGCCCGCGCAAGAAACCGGCGCGTTAAGTTTCTTCCCCCTCATGGAAGCGTTTCTCACATCCGCCGTGCTCGTCGGGCTGGCGGAAATCGGCGACAAGACGCAACTGCTGTCTTTCGTCCTCGCCGCGCGGCTGCGCAAGCCGGGCGCGATCATCCTCGGCATTTTCGTCGCCACCGTCATCAATCACGCCCTGGCCGGCTCGGTCGGCGTCTGGCTGGCGACGCTGATTCCTCCGCAGGCGCTGCCGTGGGTCACGGGGCTGCTCTTCATCGGCTTCGGCTTGTGGACCCTGCATCCCGACTCGTTCGACGGCGATCCGAAACTGCATCGGGCCGGCGCTTTCGTGACGACGACAATCGCCTTTTTCCTCGCCGAGATGGGCGACAAGACGCAATTCGCCACCGTGGCGCTGGGCGCGCGTTTCGATTCGCTGACGGCGGTCGTGCTCGGCACCACGCTGGGCATGCTGGCCGCCAACATCCCGGCCGTGCTGGCGGGCGAGGCGCTGGCGCACAAGCTGCCGCTGAAAGCGATACGCTATGCCGCCGCCGGCGTCTTCATCCTCACCGGCCTCGTGACAATATTCGGCATACCGGATCCGGCTCAGTAACCCAGCTTCAGTAACCCAACTTCAGTAACCCAACATCTCCGCCGCGTGCTGGCGGGTGGTTTGTGTGATTTTGACGCCGCCCAGCATGCGGGCAATTTCCTCGACGCGCTCATCGCGGTCGAGCGGCCGCACACGGCTGGCGACGCCGCTGTCCGCCTCCTCCTTGGCGATCGACCATTGCCAATCGGCCTGCGCCGCCACCTGCGGCAGATGGGTCACGCACAACACCTGGCGCTGCGCGCCAAGCTGCTTCAGCAGACGCCCGACGATCTCGGCGACGCCGCCGCCGATGCCGACATCCACCTCGTCGAAGACCAGCGTCGGCACATTGCCGGCCGCCGAGGCGATGACCTGAATCGCCAGCCCGATGCGGGAAAGCTCACCGCCGGAGGCGACTTTCGACAGCGGCCCGGTCGCTTGTCCCGGATAGGCGCTGACGCGGAACTCGACATTTTCCAGACCTTGGGCACCGCCTTCCGGCAACGCCTCCAGCGCTACCTCGAAGCAGCCGCCCGGCATGGCGAGCGTCTGCATGGATTGCGTGACCGCCTTGCCGAGCGCCACGGCGCTTTTTTTGCGGCCCTTGCTCAGGCTCTCGGCGCGGGAAAGATAATCCTGCCGCGCCTGCGCCTCGCGCTCGGCCAGCGCCGCGACATCCTGCAAGGTTTCCAGTTCGGTCAGGCGGGCGCGCCAGCCGGCCAGCAGTTGCGGCAAGCCTTCGGGCTGAACCCGGTATTTGCGCGCGATGTCATGCACCGCCCGCATGCGGTTCTCGATTTCGGCGAGGCGCTCCGGGGCAAGCTCGATGCGGTCGCGGTAATGGCGCAGGGCGTGGGCCGCTTCTTGCAACTGGATGCGGGCGCTCTCGACGATCTCCAGCGCGCCTTGCAGCGACGGATCGTAATCGGTCAACTGGCGCAGCCGGGCGCCGCCCTGCTCCACCCGCATCATCGCCGCCTGCTCGCCCTCGAACAGGCCGTCCAGCGCCTCGTCAACGCCGGCTTGCAGCGAAGCGGCATGCGCCAGCCGCTTGTGTTCGAGCGTCATGTCGGCCCACTCACTCGCCCACTCGCCGGAATCGAAATCGAGCGCGGCGACTTCCTTCACCTGCCAGGCGAGCATCTCGCGCTCGCGGGCATGGGTTTCGATGTCTTTTTCCGCCGCCTGCCGCGCCGCCTTCGCCTCGCGCCAGACGGCATGGCGCGCCGCCACCTCCTCCGCCAGCGGACGCTGGCCGGCCAAACCGTCGAGCAGTTGCCGCTGCGTATCGCCGCGCAGCAGGCCGTGGTGGGCGTGCTGACCGTGGATGTCGGCGAGAAAATCGGCGGCTTCGCGCAATTGCGCCAGCGTCGCCGGCGCGCCGTTGATGTAGCCGCGCGAGCGGCCATTCGATTCGATCACGCGGCGCAGCAGGCAACTGTCATCGTCGAAATCGTTGGCGCGCAGCCAGGCTGTGAGCGGACTGCCGGCGGCTAGCGCGAACTCGGCGCTGATCTCGGCCTTTTCGCAGCCGCCGCGCACCGTGCCGGCGTCGGCCCGCTCGCCCAGGGCGAGGGAAAGCGCATCGACCAGAATCGACTTGCCGGCGCCGGTTTCGCCAGTCAGCGCGCCGAAGCCGGCGGAAAATTCCAGTTCCAGCCGGTCGACGATGACGTAATTGCGGATGTAGAGGCGGCGCAGCATGGGGCAGCGGCTCAGTAGCGGCGGGGCGATTCGCTCCAGTGCAGCTTTTCGCGCAGCATGGCGAAATAGCTGTAGTCGAGCGGATGCAGGAGGCGGATCGCGCGCGCCGAGCGCGCGACATCGACCCGGTCGCCTGCTTCCAGTTCAAATTTCTCCTGCCCGTCGGCGTGCACGCGGGCGCGGTGCGGCGCGTGCAGGACGATCTCGATGCGGCTCTCGTCGCTGACGGTGATGGGCCGGTTGGACAGGGCGTGCGGGCACAGCGGCACCAGCGCGATGCCGGGCACCGACGGGTGCAGGATGGGGCCGTTGGCCGACAGCGCGTAGGCAGTGGAGCCGGTCGGCGTGGCGACGATGAGGCCGTCGGAACGCTGGGTGTAGAGAAATTCGCCGTCGATGGAGACGGCGAATTCGATCATGCGGCCCAGTGCGCCCTTGTTCACCACCACATCGTTGAGCGCCTGCGTCTGAAAGATGATCTGTTCGCCGCGCCGCACGGCGGCGTCGAGCAGAAAACGCCGCTCGCTCTTGAATTTCCCTTCCAGCAGATCGGACATCACGTCCAGCATGTCGCTGCGGGCCAGATCGGTCATGAAGCCGAGACGGCCCTGATTGACGCCGACCAGCGGCACACCCGACTCGGCCAGCCGCCGGGCGGCGGCCAGCATCGAGCCGTCGCCGCCGAGCACGACGGCCAGATCGGCGCGTTCTCCGATGCTGGCGTAAGGCGCGACGGGAAAGCCGTTCGCGCCCACCAGCGCGGCGGTGCCTTCCTCGACCAGCACGCCGATGCCGCGGCTTTTGAGGAAATCCGCCAGCGTCATCAGCGACTCGGCGATCTCCGGGCTTTTATACTTGCCGATCAGGGCGATAGTGCGGAAGGCGGGGTTCATGGAGGCGGATTTAACCACAAAACGGCGCGCTGCCGGGCCGCCGGTTCGCAACACGCCGCCGCCATTGTTTGTACAATGACCCGATGCTCGACCAACGCTCCCGGATTCTCCTCAAGACACTGATCGAATGCTACGTGGCGGAAGGCCAGCCGGTAGGTTCGCGCACCCTGTCGAAACACTCCGGCCTGGAACTCTCTCCGGCCACGGTGCGCAATGTAATGTCCGATCTGGAGGAGCTGGGCTTCATCGCCAGTCCGCACACGTCCGCCGGCCGCGTGCCGACGCCGCGCGGCTACCGTTTCTTCGTCGACAGCCTGCTCACCGTGCGGCCGCTGCCCGAAGCGCAACTGCACGAACTCGAAGAACAATTGCAGCCGGACCAGCCGCAGCGCCTCATCAGTTCCGCCTCGCAACTGCTCTCGGGGCTGACCCGCTTCGCCGGCGTGGTCGTGGCGCCACGGCGCGTGGCGCCGAAAATCCGCCAAATCGAATTTCTCAGCCTGTCCGAAAAACGCATCCTGCTCATCATCGTCACGGCCGAAGGCGACGTGCAGAACCGCATCCTGTTCACGAAGCGGACTTACACCCCGGCTGAACTCGTCAGCGCGGCGAATTACCTCAACCAGAGTTTCGCTGGACTCGATTTCAGCGAGATTCGCGGCCGCGTGCACGAAGAACTGCGCCAGTTGCGCGCCGACATGACGGAACTGATGACCGCCGCGCTGGAAGCCGGCGATCAGGCGGTGGCGGAAACCGCCGGCCGCCAGTACGTCATCTCCGGCGAGCGCAACCTGCTGGAAGTGGAAGACATCTCCTCCAACATGACCCGCCTGCGCGAGTTGTTCACCCTCTTCGAGCAGCGCACCGGCCTGGTGCAACTGCTCGATCTGAGCCACCGCGCCGAAGGCGTGCAGGTGTTCATCGGCGGCGAATCGGGCCTCGCCCCGCTCGACGAATGCAGCGTCATCACCGCGCCTTACGAAGTCGATGGCCGCATCGTCGGCTCGGTCGGCGTCATCGGCCCGACGCGCATGGCATACGACCGCGTGATTCCCCTCGTCGACATCACCGCCAAGCTGCTCTCCGGCGCGCTGTCGACGCCATGACGCCAGCCAACCCCGGCGGCGGCGCGGACAAAACCGCCGTTCTGCTCATCAATCTCGGCTCGCCCGAAGCGCCGACGCCGGCCGCACTGCGCGCTTATCTAAAACAATTTCTCTCCGACCCGCGCATCGTCGAGCTGCCGCGACCGCTCTGGTGGCTGATATTGAACCTGATCGTGCTCAATACCCGGCCCCGGCGATCGGCGGAAAAATACGCGAAGATCTGGACGCCCGAAGGCGCCCCGCTCAAGGCCCACACCGAACGGCAAGCCAAGCTCCTGCGCGGCTATCTCGGCGAAGCGGGGGAAAAAAACCTCGTCATCGAATGGGCGATGCGCTATGGCGCGCCCTCGGTGGCCGATGCGCTGGACCGGCTGCGCGCCGCCGGCTGCGCCCGCATCCTGATCATCCCGCTCTATCCGCAATATTCCGCCAGCACCACCGCCAGCGCGCTGGATGCCGTGAACGCATGGCTGAAGCGCCATCCCGGCGCGGCAGAACTCAACGTGATCGACGATTTCCATCAGGACGCCGGTTATCTCTCCGCGCTTGCCGCCGGCATCAATGTCCACTGGATGCGCGAGGGCCGGCCCGAAAAACTGGTCATGAGCTTCCACGGCCTGCCCCGCAGCAGCATCCGGCGCGGCGACCCGTATCACGAACAATGCCTCGCCAGCGGCCAGCTTCTCGCCGCCGAACTGGGGCTGGCGGAACAGGATTACGTCATCACTTTCCAGTCCCGCTTCGGGCCGGCGGAATGGCTCCAGCCCTACACCCAGGCCACGCTCGAATCGCTGGCGCAAAGCGGCGTCAAGCGCGTCGATGTCGTCTGCCCCGGCTTCGTCGCCGACTGTCTGGAAACCCTCGAAGAAATCGCCCTCGAAGGCAAGCAAGCCTTCCTCGCCGCCGGCGGCGCGGCCTTCCGCTACATCCCCTGCCTGAACGAACAACACGAATGGATCACCGCCCTCGCCGGCCTGATCCGGCGGCGGCTGGCGGCGTGGGGTGGGGAATAAAGTGAGGCTGGGCTGATCGCTGAAACCAGTTGTTCAGTCCCGTCATTTGGTGGCACATTATTGCCACTTGAATGTATGAGTTCATCTGCAAAACATGGACAATCGAACCTGAACGATTTAACTTGAATCCTATCCACCAAATGCCGGGACTGAACAATCAGGCGGTGGAACGGCCGGTTTCAGCACGACCGTATGTTCGTAGTGACAATGGAGAATATATTGTGCAAGACCTGCTCTACTTTATTCTTGTGCTGGTGATTCTGATCGGCGTCGATGGGCTGGCGCGGGGGTTGGGTAAGCTGTGACGGCGCTTTGGGTGCTTTGGGCGCTTGGGGCGGCGGCTTGTGTTGTGGCTATCGGGTATATGCTCGTTGTCCTGTTTCGCCCGGAGATATTCTGATGCGTGATGGCCAGCGGCTCGCCGGGTTGAAATCAGCTTCTGCCGG
>JAITMP010000024.1 GCA_031277315.1 Zoogloeaceae bacterium
TTGTAGCCCGTGGTCGGACTGATCCCGAAGCGCCGACACAGTTGGCGCATGTTCGCCCCTTCTTGCATCGCTAACAATACAAACTCTTTGCGTAACTGCATCTTCGACACTTCCTGCCAGGGCATCGGTAACTCCTAAAACCACAAATGCCTTAGCTTAAAGGTGTCCATCATGTCTCCGAACAGGTGTCCAGTATGTGGCCGGGCTATGCACCCGTGGGAGAGAGCCTGCCCCCGACTTGATCGGGGGGATTGAGGGAGAGGGAAAACGTTGGGGTTTGCCGGGAAAGGCGTCAGAACTTCACATTCAGCACTGCCCGCACACCGTTGTCCCGCAGGCTGGAGCCGAACTGGCCGTTGTAGGAGATGCCCAGCGTGGCGTTCTTGCTCACGGCGAAATCCAGTCCGGCATCGACCACCGCTGCGTTGCGGGCAATCGGTACGCCGGCAATATCGAAGGCGTTGCCGCCGCTGGCGAAGCGTAAGTTCGATTCGGGCGTTCTGTCGCCGAAGGCGTGGCGCCAGCCGAGGGTGCCGACGAGCTTTGCCGCGCTACCGACATTGGCGCTGATGTGTGCGCCAAGGGTGGAGAAGGTGACGCCGGTTGTCTCGCCTTTGGCTTTGAGCGCCGCCGCGTTGCCTTTTTCGGTGAAGCTGTCGGTATGTACGCTGGCGTAGGCGAGGTTGGCGAAGGGTTCGATGCGGGCAGCGCCCACATCGATGCCGTAGCCCAGTTCGGCGAAGACTTGCATCGTGCTGGCGTTGTAGTCTTTCTTGAGACGGTCGTTGAAGCCGGCGAAGGCGACGTTGCGGCGGGTGGAGAGGGTGTGCCAGGTCCAGGCGCCGCCAGCACGGAAGGCGAGATCGCCAGCCTGGGCGCCGGCGTAGAGGCCGAGGTGGTAGTTGTCGGCTTCGCCGGAGGAGCCGCGTTTGCTGGCTTTGAAGTCGCTGCGGCTGTAGCCGCCGAGGATGCCGAGGCGGATGTTATCCGTGATTTGTCCGTCGGCGCCGATGAACAGGCCGCCGGTGTCGCGTTCCAGCCGGGCGGCGTTGCCGTCGCCGTCGGTGCGGCCCCAGGAGCCGAAGGCGCGGCTCCAGAGGTGGTTCTCCGGCCCTCGCGCGGCGCGAAGCTGCCCCAAGGCGGCTTCGCGGACAAAGCGGCTGTCTTCGATCAGCGCGGTTCGGGCGGAGGCGTGGATCTCGCCGGAGAGTTGGTCATAGGCGGTGCGGGCCTGCTCCGCCGACAGCCCGACGATCCGGGTGGGGATGAGGCCCGCGAGGTTCTGGATGCCGCTGGCAGCGGCGCGCTGGTTGGGCGTACCGCCGACGGAGGCGAAGCTGACGTTGTTGCGCACCAGCGTCAGGAAGACGTTTTGGGCGTCGTAATCGAGCAGGGGATTCAGGAAGGCGAGGTTGGAGCTTACCGTCGGGTTGAATGTGCCGCTCACGTTGTTGGCGCTGAGGATGGTGTATTGCGTGCCGGGGGTGTAGCTGCTGACCGCGCCGCCCGCTTGCACGAAGACGGTGGCCCCGCCAAGGGTGGCCGTGCCGGTGGACTTGATGGTGCTGACCGGGCCGGTCGGGTCGAATCCGACTTCATAGAACGAACCGGACTGGAACGTGACATCGCCGACGGTGCCGTTGCCCGCCAGCCTGGCGCCGCTCTTTACCGTGGTGAGGCTGGAACTGGCAATCGAGCCATCCACCTTCAGGGTGCCGGCATCGACATTCGTCGCGCCGGTGTAGGTGTTGATGCCGGTGAGCGTGAGCGTGGCGGCGCCGGTTTTGGTCAGCGCAGTGAAGCCGGGGTTGAAGCTGCCATCGGAGATCACGCCCTTGTAGTCGCCGGCGACGGTCTGGTTGACGGTGAAGGTGTTCGTTCCCGATCCATTATTGGTGATCTCGCCGCCCGCGCCGGAGAGCGAGCCGACGGTCTGGTTTGTGCCGAAGAGTTCGAGCATGCCGGCATTGACGGTGAGCGCGCCGGTGCCGAGGGTGCCGTTCACGCCCATCTGTATCGTGCCGTCGTTGATGATGGTGCCGCCGCTGTAGGTGTTGGCGGCTTCCAGAAGCATGATGCTGGCGCCGGTTTTGGTCAGCGCGCCAACGCCGTCGATAACGCCCGTCAGGTAGAGGCCGCCGGCGGCCGCCTCAATCGTGCCGCCGCCCGCATTGAGCGTGATGGCGCGGTTCATGGTTATGCTGGCGAAGACGCCGAGGGGCGCCGACCGCAGCGTGCCGCCGTCGAAACTCAGCGCGCCGCTGGCGTCGCCGAGGTTGGCGTTGCTGGTAATCGCTACCACGCCGCCGTTGATCGCGGTGCCGCCGCTGTAGGTGTTGGCGCCTTTTAGCTCCAGCGTGCCAAGGTCGGTCTTGACGATGCCGCCCGCGCCTTCGATAACCGCGTTGATGGTGGCGGTGACGGCGGATGTCGTATTGCCCTGGCCGACCTGGAATTCGGTCGCGTCATTGAGCACGATATTGCCACCGCCGTTGTTCACGGTATAGCCGTCGGTGAAGAACTGCACGCCTTTGAACGACACGTTGCTATTTACGCTGACCGCGCCGCTGCTGCCCGCAAACACCAGTTTGGCGGTCTGGTCGTAGACGCCGTTGGCGCTGCCGGCGGCATTGGTCCAGTTGGCGTTGCTGACGGACCAGTCGCCGGCGCCGCCGTCCATTGTGCCGTTGCCGACGGTGTCCGCGCCGTCCCAGTAGTTGAGGGCGTTGGTGTCGCCCACGGCGAGGTTGATCTGGGTGTTGACGTTGTCGTTCTGGAACGTGAAGGCACTGGTGGAGCCGGTGGTGTTGATGGCGGTGAGATCAAGCAGGTTGCCGCTGAGCGTGCCGTAGTCGATGAATCCGTACAGGCCGTCGCCGAAGGCGCCGGCGTTGGCGTTGCTGACGTTGACGAGGGTCGCGCCGTTGATGGTGAGCGCGTCCACGTCGAACAGCGCCGAGGCGGTTGTCGGCGAGCCGAACGCGGCGTCGATGATGGCGCCGCTCTCCAGCATCAGGTCGCCCAGCGTGAGCGTGCTGCCGGAGACGCCTTTGAGCCTGCCGCCGTTTTCAACCTTGGTGTCGCCGACCGCGCCGTTGCCCGCCAGCGCGCCGCCGCTTTTGACCGTGGTGAGGCTGGATGAGGCAATCGAGCCGTCTACTTTCAGCGTGCCGCCGTTGATGTTGGTCACGCCGGTGTAGCTGTGGACGCCGCTTAAGGTTGTGAGGCCGTTGTCGACCACGACCGCGCCCGCGCCGGTGATGGTCGGGCTGAAGTTGTAGCCGGCGCTGTTGTGGTTGAAGCGCAGCACGCTGTTGGTGGCGCTGTTGAGGGCGACGCTGGGCGCGTTGAGCGTGCCGGGCGCGGAGCCGCCGTTGCCGATGTAGAGGGTGCCATTGTCAACCTGCACGGCGTTGGTGCTGGTCACCGTGCCGCCGTTGGCGATCATTACTGTGCCAGGGTTGGGCCAGCCAGCGTTGCCAATGGAGAAGGTATTAGTCACCGTCAAAGTCGAACCGCTTCCATCGACCACCACCGTGCCGTCGCCATTTGTGCTGGGGCTACCCAAGTAAGCACCGGCAACGGAAACCGTGCCGCCGTTAGTGATCTTTAGCGTGGCGTTGCCGTAAACCTCGAAGCCGAAAAAACTGCTGCCCGCCCCCGTCAGGGTTTGCGTGCCGCCGATCACCTCAAGAAAAGCGTTGCTGATCTGGCCGCTGAAAGTGCCGGAGGCATCCGTCAGCCTCAGGGTGCTGAGCAAATTGACGTTACCCGCGCCCGAGAGCGACTTGATGTCCTGATATACATACCCGCTGACTTCCAGCGTCGCCCCTGACGCCACATTGACGCCGGAGGAGGAGGCGATGGTGTCCCAACTGCTCCCCGACAACGCCAGCGTGCCGGCGTTGATGTTGGTCGCGCCAGTGTAGGTGTTGGCGCCGGTCAGAATCAGTTTGCCGTAATCGGTTTTTACAACATCGCCGCTGCCGCTGATGTCTGAGGCAATCGTGGCGGTGATCGCCGCGCCTGCTGCCGTGCCGTCTCCCACGCGGAAGGTGGTGGTTGGCTCGGTCAGGGCGAGGCCATCGCCTTGCACGGTGTAGCCGTCAGTGAAGAACTGGATGCCGGGGCCGATGGAAAGCGGATTGCCGCCGCCGTCCACCGCCACCGTGCCGCCAGCGCCGGTGAAGAACAACTGCGCCGTGGGGTCATAAGCGCCGGTCTGGGTGTTGTCAAAGTTGCTCCAGTTGGTGTTGGCGGCGTTCCAAGTGCCGCTGCCGTTGTGCCAGTAGTTGTAGGAGGTCGCGCTGGCAGCGCCCACCAGCAGGTTGATCTGGGTGTTGAGGTTGTCGTTTTGCAGCGTGAAGGCGCTGCTGGAGCCGGTGGTGTTGCTGCCGATGACAAGGTTGTTGAAACCGGTCAGCGTGGTGTAGTCGATCAGGGCGTACAGGCCGTCGCCAAAAGCGCCGGCGTTGGCGTTGCTGACGTTGACGCTGGTGGAACCAGCCACATTGAGGGCGTTAGTCTTGAAGAGCGCGGCGTCGGTGGTAGCGCCAAAGGCGGCGTCAATGATCGCGCCATTGTTCAGGGTGACATTGCCCATTGTGAGCGTGCCGCCCGCCGCGCCTTTCAGTGTGCCGCCATTGTTGATGGTGACGTTGCCGGCCACTGTGCCGGCGCCGGACAGGGTGCCGTTGCCGTTCACCATGACAACCGGTGCATCCAGTGTGCCGTTGTTCAGGTTGATGAGGCCCTGACCGCCGTTGACGCCGACATCAACGCTGGCGGCGCTGACCAGCCCGTTGTCAATAATATTCAGGGTACCGTTGCCGTAGTTGCCGACAGTGAGGTCGCCACTGTTCGTCCATGTCGAACCAGCCTCGCTAACCGTCACGGCGCCGTTGCCGGTGACGAGGTTGCTGCCGTTGCCAACCACGCCGTTGACGCTGGAGACGTTGCCGCCGCCCTTGATGTTCAGCGTGCCGGCGCCGAAATCGCCGACAACGATGTCATCGCTGCTTGTCCAGATGCCGCCGCTATCGACCGTGACCGTGCCGTTGCCTTTGTCGTCGTTACCGATCAGGCCAAGACCGCTTTCAACGCGGCCGCCATTCAGAATGTTCAGTGTGCCGCTGCCTTCGTCAGCGATAGCGAGGCTGTCAGCAATTGCCCATTTTGAACTCGCGCCTAAACTCGCGCCCGTGACCGTGACCTCGCCGATAGCGCCCTGAGCGGAACCGATCGTGCCGCTGTCGCTTGACACGTTGCCCCCGTTCTCAATGGTCAGCTTGCCTTTGCCGAAGTTGCCAACAATGAGTTCGTCGCTGTTCGTCCATGTCGAGCCTGCGTCCTTAACCGTGACCGTGCCGTCACCTGTGGCGCTGTTGCCGATATAGCCGAAGACGTTGGAGACGCTGCCGCCGCCGCTGATATCAAGCGTGCCGTTGCCGATGTTGCCGACCGTGAGATCGCCGCCGATATTCCACGGCGTAATCTGCGGCCCCGGCACAATTGTCGCATTGTTGGCAATCACCTCGCCGCCAGTGACGACGCTCTGCGCCCAGCCTTGACCGGCAAACGGCAGCATGGCGAGAACAAGCGCCCCCATCCCGGCCTTCCTTCTGAAAGAGATGGCGCCGGCTTGCCTTGAAGGAGAGGACTTTGAAGCGCCCGACTTGCCGCGCGATTTCGCCAGTTCGGACACCACCTGCCAGAGGCCCAGGGTGTGGTTGAAAACAGTTTTGTATTGGCGATTCATGATCCCGTTCCCCTTGCAATTATTCCTGCCATATCAATCAGTTCGGACGGGATACCGCTTTTCAGCACATTCCGTCCACCTAAATTCAATTTTATTTTATTTTATTTGCAATTATGACAACTTTCTCGTTTTGTGGAAAGAGGCCATTCGCTTTCCGCAAGCAAAACACTGCCATGCAAATAAAAACACAGCGGAAGTAACACGACAGATACATGTGTTGGGCTAAACGAAGGGAAACCCGGCACAAGCCTTTCAGCATTACCAAAACGCCTGTCGTTGGGCTTCGCTGCGCTCAGCGCCAACCTATGCACTTATGTCATTCCGCGCGAAGTCGCGGAATCTGCGGGGGTGGATTCTGCGGCTCCGCTTCGCTGCGCGCAGGGTGACGCGCTTCGCTCCGCGCAGAATGACAATCCTGATGTTCTCCTCGCCCACCCTCTCCCTCTCCCTCTACCTCTGCCCATCTCCCGTTTGCGGGAGAGAGCCCCCGATCGGGTCGAGGGCAGGCTCTGCCCCCGACTTGATCGGGGGGCCGGGAGAGAGGGCAAGCCGGGGATCACTTGGCGACCAGAATGTCTTCCATGATGAGGTAGCGCAGGTCGCAGCCGTAGAACATGTTGAGCGCGTCGTCCGGTGAGCAGATCATCGGTTCGCCGCGGCGGTTGAGGGAGGTGTTGAGGACGACGCCGTTGCCGGTGAGTTTTTCCAGTTCGGCCATCAGGTCGTAATAGCGCGGATTGAATTCGCGGCGCAGCACTTGCGCGCGCGCGGTGCCGTCTTCGTGCACCACTTCGGGCACGCGCGATTTCCATTCTTCCGCCACCGGAAAAGTGAAGGTCATGAACGGCGCCGGATGGGTGGAGCCGAGCATGCGCGGGCCAACCGTGTCGAGCATCGAGGGGCAGAATGGCCGCCAGCGTTCGCGGAATTTGATCTGGGCGTTGATGCGGTCGGCGATGCCGGGCGCGCTCGGGCAGCCGAGGATGGAGCGGGCGCCGAGCGCGCGCGGGCCGAATTCCATGCGGCCCTGAAACCAGGCCACCGGATGACCGTCGGCCAGCAGGCGGGCGATGCGTCGCGGCGCTGCATCCACATCAATCCGCTCCCAGACCGGCTTCGCGGGATGGCGCTGGCAGGCGGCGATGACGTCTTCGTTGCTGTACGCCGGGCCGAGATAGACGTGTTCCATCTTTTCCACCGGCACGCCGCGCGCCACCGAAACGTATGCGGCGGCGCCCACCGCCGTGCCGGAATCGCCCGCAGCGGGCTGCACGAACAGTTCTTTCACATCGGGCCGCGCCAGAATGCGCTGATTGAGCTTGACGTTGAGCGCGCCACCGCCGGCGAAGGCGAGCCGGCCGGTTTCGCGCAGGATGTCGCCGAGGTAGTGCTCGATCATCCGCAGCGCGATGTCCTCGAACAGCCGCTGCATGCTTGCGGCATAGTGGATGTAGGGGTCGTCGGCGACGTCGCCCTGACGGCGCGGCCCGAGCCATTCGATCAGCTTCGGCGAGAAGTAGTAGCCCTTGCCGTTTTCCTTGTAGCGCCGCAGGCCAATCACGTTGGCATAATCGGTGTCGATGACCAGCTCGCCGTTCTCGAATTTTGCCAGACGCGAGAAGTCGTGGCGCGACGGGTCGCCGTAGGGCGCCATGCCCATCACCTTGTATTCGCCGTCGAGCATCTCGAAGCCGAGGTATTCCGTCACCGCGCCGTAGAGGCCGGAGAGCGAATCGGGATCGTAGAATTCCTTGATCTTGTGGATGCGGCCATGCTCACCCCAGCCGAAGAAAGTGGTCGCGTACTCGCCCTTGCCGTCGATGCCGAGAATGGCGGTCTTCTCCGTGAAACCCGAGCAGTGATAGGCGCTCGAAGCGTGGGCGGCGTGGTGCGGCACCGGCGTCAGATCGACCTGCGCCGGATCGAAGCCAAGCTGCGCGAGGCAGGCCAGAATGCGGCTGCGGTAGCGGCGGTAACGGCGGTTGCCGTTCAGGAGCGCGTCGAGCGCGCGGTCGGGCGCGTACCAGTAGCGGCGGGCGTAATGCCAGCGCGCCGGCCCGCACAGGCCCACCGGCGCGAAGGGAATCGCCACGGCGTCGACGTCTTGCGGCCCGATGCCGGCGAAATCGAGGCAGAACTTCGCCGCCTCGAACGGCATGCGGCCCTTGGCGTGCTTGTCGCGGATGAAACGTTCCTCCTCCGCCGCGGCGACGAGCTTGCCGCCGATGTAGAGCGCGGCGGAAGGGTCGTGCGAGAGCGCGCCGGAGAGGCCCAGAACGGTGAGCGCCACGGCTTCAATGCTCCCAGGCGTCGAGGAAGCGCCGCCAGTGCGGCTGCTTCAGGTCTTCCAGCGCGGCGCGCACCCGCGCCATTTCATCGGCGCAGGCTTGCTGGCTCAAAACGCCGCGCAGACGCTGAAAATGCAGATAGACGAGAAAGGTATTCACCGCGTCGGTCTCGCAATAATCGCGGATCTCGTCGATGCGGCCCTCCTGCCAAGCGCCCCAGACCGCCGAGCCGTCCATGCCGAGCTTGCCCGGCAGCCCCATCAGTTTCGCCAGTTCATCGAGCGGCGCGTTGGCGCGCGGCTGGTAGAGCGCCAGCAGATCCATCAAGTCGAGATGGCGGGCGTGATAGCGGCTGATGTAGTTGTTCCACTTGAAATCGCGGTCGTCCTCGCCTTGATCCCAGTAGCGCGGCGCGCGCGCGCCGTGGATGAGGCCGCGATAGTGCAGCACCGGCAGATCGAAGCCGCCGCCGTTCCAGGAGACGAGTTGCGGCGAGAATTTCTCGATGCCGTCATAGAAACGCTGCACGATGGCGGCTTCCGTCAGTTGCGGCTCGGCCAGCGACCAGACGGTGAAACGCGCCCCTTCGCGCAGGGCGCAGGAAATGACGGCGACGCGCTGCAAGTGCAGCGGCAGAAAATCGCTGCCGCTGGCGGCGCGGCGCTTCTGAAAAGCGAACTCGGCCACCTCGCCGTCGGAGAGATCCGCCGGCAGGTCGTGCAGCTTGCGGATGCCCGCCACGTCGGGAATCGTTTCGATGTCGAAGGCGAGAACGGGGGTCATTTTTCTTCTTCCGCCGGGGCGGATTCTGCCGGCTGGCCGGGCGCTTCCGGGAAGTAGACGTGCAGATTGACGCAGCCGGTCAGCAGGGAAAATGCAATCAGCAAGAGAATTCTGCTCATTCGATGACAACGCCGGAACGGCCCGAGATCGTTTCGCGGATGCGCGCCACCAGCGCCTCCCAGTCGATATGCCGATTGTAGCCGATGATGCTCACCGACGGGATGCCGCGACCGCGCATCATGACCACCCCGTCGCCCTCGCGCTCGACGCCATCAAGCAGGCAAACGCCGTCTTTTAGCGCGCAACTGAAGCCGATGCGTTCATAGCCGAGGCTGAAGCCGGCGCGTTCCGGCGCGCGCGCCAGCGCCCCGGGCCGGCCCCGCTCGCCCAAGGCCGTGATGTCTTCCAGCGCGCCCAGACTGAGCTGGCGCGGATACTCGCCTTCGCTGCTTTCGATGCGCGCCTCGAAGCGCAGCGGATGCCAGCCCCGCATTTCCAGATCGTGCAGATCGGCGTCGAAGCGCCCCTCGATGGCGCCGAAGGAAAAAGTGCGGGTCAGCATGCCGAGATCGAGATTGCGCGCCGTCACTTCGGCGAGGAAACGGCGCTCCGCGCTGAACGGCTCGGTCAGGCGCAACTGGTGCACGATGATGCCGCCGTCGAACACCGCGATGCTGAGCGCGCCGTCGAGCCGCAGCAGACCCGGCCTGTAGGCGATGCGCGGGATGCGCGCCGTCAGGCTGCCGGCCATCTCCGGCAGCTTGAGCGCGCGCGAGAGCTTCGGCATCGACACGTCCTCGATACCGCCGGCGAACTCGCCGCGCCAGCCGGACTTGCCGTTCGCCAGATGCAGATCGCCGATCAGCAAACGGCCATCAAGCAGCGGCGCGGCGACGTTCGTCACCCGCGCTCCGTTGCCCTCGATCCTGATCGGCAACTCGAACTTTCCCAGCGGCAAATCGCCGAAGCGTCCGCTGCCGATGCTGAACTCGGCCTCGGTCGCCGCTGTCGCTTCCCACGGAATATGCGCGTTGACGTCGTTCAGTTCGAGATAATTGGTGTCGTCGGCGAGCCGCGCATCTTCCAGACCGGCGTAGAAGCGCCACAGTTTCCGCCCCCGCCATTCCGCCGACAAGCGGCCATGACCGGCCACCTGCCAGACGGGAAAGTCGAGCGAGGCGAGCCAGGGTTGCAGCCAGTCACGCATCGCCGCCGACAGATCGATGCGGTCGGTAATGAAGCCGCCGTCGGTCGCCTCGCCCTGCTCGCGGTCCCAGCGCACGCTGGCGGTGACGCTGCCCAAGCCGGCGATCTCCAGCCGCGCCAGATCAATGCCGAGCGCTTTCTCGTCCAGCGTGCCCTCGGCCTCCATGCGCACGCCGGCCAGCCGCCGCCAAGGGGCGCGGTACAACTCGCCGCGCGGCCAGTCGAGACGGGCATTCCAGCGCCAGCCGCCGCCGCTGTCGCGCTCGGCGGCGGCATCCAGGGAAAAGGCGATGCCCTTCCCGGCCAGATCGCCCTCGCGGGTGGCGAATTCGAGATCGCGCACCGCCAGCCCGAGCCGCGCCCGGCCGCCCTCGACGGTGACGGCAAGATCGAACTTGCCCTGCGGCTGCCAACTGCGCAAACGTTTGACGAGCGGAGAGAAGGCGATGGCGTCGACATCGCGCAAGGAGAAATCGAGAAAGCCGTCATCCGCCCGCCAGGCGAAAGAGAACGGCAGCGCCGGACGGTTGCGGCCGCGCTCGTCCTGACGGTGCAGGGCGCCGCGCGGACAATCGAGGCGGCGGCCATCAAAGTAGAAGCCCGAGCAGTGCAGCCGCAGCGCGCGGTACTCGGTGTCGGCGATCTTGAGGCGGCCAAAGCGGATGTCGGCCTCGCCCTGATGCGCGGCGTCGAAGGCGACGGTAACATCTTCGGCCTCGAAAACGGCGTGATGGATCGAGCCGAGAGAGAGCGTGACCTGCGCCGCGCCGCACGGCCAGGCGGCGAGAAAAACCAGCCCCGACAAGACGGCCCGCCAGCCGCCGCGTTTCATCATGTCAGGCCGGAAACACGCCCGTGGAGAGGTAGCGGTCGCCGCGGTCGCAGATGATGGTGACGATCACCGCGTCGCGCGTCTGCTCGGCCACGCGCAGCGCGACCGCCAGCGCGCCGCCGGAGGAAATGCCGGCGAAAAGGCCCTCCTCGCGCGCCATGCGCCGCGTCATTTCCTCTGCGTCGGCCTGACTGACGTATTCGAGGCGGTCGACGCCGGCATGATCGTAAATCTTCGGCAGATAGGCTTCCGGCCACTTGCGGATGCCGGGTATCTGCGAGCCTTCCTCCGGCTGGCAGCCGATGATCTCGATCTGCGGATTTTTTTCCTTGAAGAAACGCGAGCAGCCCATGATGGTGCCGGTGGTGCCCATGCTGGAGACGAAGTGGGTGATCTTTCCTGCCGTATCGCGCCAGATTTCCGGCCCGGTGCCTTCGTAGTGGGAGAGCGGATTGTCGGGATTGGCGAACTGGTCGAGCATGATGCCCTTGCCTTCGGCCACCATGTTGTCGGCGACATCGCGCGCCATTTCCATGCCGCCCGCTTTCGGCGTGAGCACGATCTGTGCGCCGAAAGCGCGCATGGTCTGCCGCCGTTCGACGGAAAGATGCTCGGGCATGACGAGCGTCATGCGGTAGCCGCGCATGGTGGCCGCCATCGCCAGCGCGATGCCGGTGTTGCCGCTGGTGGCTTCGATCAGGGTATCGCCGGGCTTGATCTCGCCGCGCTGTTCGGCGCGCAGGATCATCGACAGCGCCGGCCTGTCTTTCACCGAGCCGGCCGGATTGTTGCCTTCGAGCTTGGCGAGGATGATGTTACCGCGCCGCTCGTTGCCGGCGCCGGGCAGGCGCTTCAGGCGCACCAGCGGCGTGTTGCCGACGAAATCTTCAAGCACTGGGTTCATGGTTCAGTCTGTCCTGTACGTAATGGCCGACGCCTTCCTCGACGCCGGCGAACGGGGCGGCATAACCCGCCTCGCGCAGCCGCGAGACATCGGCCTCGGTATGACTTTGGTATTTCCCTTTCAGCGCCTCGGGGAAGGCGATGTATTCGATCACGCCGCGCTGGCGCAGTTCCGCCAGCGTCAGCGGTGTTTCGCCGGCGGCGGCGCGGCAGGCGTTCACGGTCGCTGCGGCAACCTCGTTGAACGACTGGGCGCGCCCGGTGCCGAGGTTGTAGATGCCGGAACGTCCCTTGTCGAGAAAATGCAGGTTCACCTTGACGACATCATCAATGAAAACAAAATCGCGCCGCTGTTCGCCATTGGCATAACCGTCGCAGCCCTCGAACAGCTTGACCCGCCCTTCAGCCCGGTATTGGTTGAAGAAGTGAAAAGCCACCGACGCCATGCGGCCCTTGTGGTTCTCGCGCGGGCCATACACGTTGAAGTAGCGGAAGCCGGCGACCTGCGTCGAGAAATCAGCCTCCGCCAGACGGCGGCGCACGATCTGATCGAAAAGAAATTTGGAATAGCCGTAGACGTTGAGCGGCGCTTCGCATTCGCGCGATTCGCGGAACACCCGCCCGGCGCCATACACCGAAGCCGACGAGGCGTAAAGAAACGGCACGCCCTGATCGAGGCAGAAGTCGAGCAGCTCGACGGAATAACGGTAGTTGTTTTCCATCATGTAGCGGCCGTCGGTTTCCATCGTGTCGGAGCAGGCGCCCTGATGCAGCACGGCTTCGATGGCGCCGTCGAATTCGCCCGCCGCCAGCGCCTCGATGAAATCGCGCTTGTCGAGATAATCGGCGATCTCGCAGTCGACGAGATTGCGGAACTTGTCGGCGCGCGCGAGATTGTCGACGGCGATGATGTCGGTGACGCCGCGCTCGTTGAGCGCCTTCACCAGGTTGGAACCGATAAAACCGGCAGCGCCGGTGACGATGGTATACATTTTCCTCAACCTTCCGTCTGTCAAAGGGCAGCGCGCAATTCTTCGCGCGTGGCGACCGCCGTGCCGAGCTTGCCGACGACGATGCCGGCGGCGCGGTTGGCCAGGCGCATCGCCGCGTGCAGATCGGCACCGCTCGGCAGCATCACCGCCAGCGCGGCGATGACGGTATCGCCGGCGCCGCTGACATCATAAACCTCCCGCGCTTGCGCCGGCTCGTGCAAGGCTTCCTCGCCGCGAAAGAGCGTCATGCCCTCCTCGCTGCGGGTCACCAGCAAAGCCTCCAGCCCCAGCTCGCTCAGCAGCCCGGCCACGCGCCGCCGGAGATCGTCTTCATCCTTCCAGCGACCGACAACCTGACGCAACTCGGCGCGGTTCGGCGTCAGCAGCGTGGCGCCGGCGTAGCGGGCATAGTCTTCGCCTTTCGGATCGACCAGCACCGGCTTGCCGGCGGCGCGCGCCAGTTCGATCATCTCGCTGATGTGGGCCAGCCCGCCCTTGCCGTAGTCGGACAGGATAACCGCGTCGCAATCGGGCAGCCGGCGCCCGAACTCGGCCAGCTTGGCGCGCAGCACTTCATGATGCGGGTTTTCCTCGAAATCAACGCGCAGCAACTGCTGCTGCCGCCCGATGACGCGCAGCTTGACGGTGGTCGACAAAGCCGCGTCCTCGTGCAGGCTGGCCGCGATGCCCTCGCTAGCGAGTAGCCGGGCGAGCGTCTGGCCAGCCTCGTCGGCGCCGATGACCGAAAGCAGCGACGCCTTCGCTCCCAGCGCGGCGCAGTTGCGCGCCACGTTGGCAGCGCCGCCGGGACGCTCCTCGGCGCGCTCGACCTTCACCACCGGCACCGGCGCTTCGGGCGAAATGCGGCTCACCTCGCCGAACCAGTAGCGGTCGAGCATCACATCGCCGACGACGAGAATGCGCGCGGAGGCGGTGTCGGGCAGCGCAAGTTTTGTCATGCCGGTTTCTCCATCAGCGTCTTCCGATCGCACAATACTCGATGCCGGCGGCGCGCATCTGCGCCGGATCATAGAGGTTGCGCCCGTCGAAAACCAGCGGCGTTTTGAGACGGCGTTTCATTTCGTCGAAATCGGGGCTTCTGAATTCCCGCCACTCGGTCACGATCACCAGCGCGTCGGCGCCGTCGAGCGCCGCCAGCGGCGAATCCGCATACACCAAGCCCGGCGCGGCGCCGAAAACACGGCGCGCTTCGCTCATCGCCACCGGATCGTAGGCGCACACCGTCGCGCCGCGCGCCAGCAGATCGGCGATGACGACGCGGCTCGGCGCTTCGCGCATGTCATCGGTATCCGGCTTGAACGCCAGCCCCCAGAGCGCGAAGCGGCGTCCGGCGAGATTCTCGCCGAAGCGGGCGGCGATCTTGCGGCCCGGCACGCCCTTCTGGGTTTCGTTGGCCGCCTCCACCGCCGCCAGCACGCCGAGCGGGCTGCCGGCCGCCGCCGCCGTGCGCTGAAGCGCCTGCACGTCTTTCGGAAAGCAGGAGCCGCCATAGCCGCAGCCGGGATACAGGAATTGATGGCCGATGCGCGGATCGGCGCCGATGCCGCGGCGCACCTGCTCGATGTCGGCCCCGAGCTTCTCGGCCAGATTCGCCAGTTCGTTCATGAAGGAGATGCGCGTCGCCAGCATGGCGTTGGCGGCGTATTTGGTCAGTTCGGCCGAGCGCGCGTCCATCACGATCAGCCGCTCGCGGCTGCGCTGGAACGGCGCGTAAAGCTGGCACATCAGTTCAATCGCCCGCGCATCGTCGGCGCCGACGATGATACGGTCAGGCCGCATGAAGTCCGCGATCGCCGCGCCTTCCTTGAGAAACTCGGGATTGGAGACGACGGCGAATCCGGTTTGCAGGCCGCGCGCCGACAGCTCCCCGACGATGGCCGCGCACACCTTGTCGGCCGTGCCGACCGGTACCGTCGATTTGTCCACGATCACCTTGTAGCCGTCCATGTGGCGGCCAATGGCGCGCGCTGCGGCGACGACGTGCCGCAGATCGGCGGAGCCGTCCTCATCGGGCGGCGTGCCGACGGCGATGAATTGCAGCAGGCCGTGGGCGACGCTCGCCTCGACATCGGCGGTGAAGCGCAAACGGCCGGCGGCGCGATTGCGCGCCACCATCTCCTGCAAGCCCGGCTCGTGGATCGGCATGCCGCCGGCATCAAGCAGGCGGATCTTGTCCGCATCGAGATCCAGGCACAGCACGTCGTTGCCCGCCTCGGCGAGGCAAGCGCCGCTGACCAGGCCAACGTAACCGGTGCCGACAACCGTGATCTTCAATTCATTCCTCTATCGTGTGCAGCGTGCAAGCCGGGCTTCGCCGCGCGAAGCCTACGGCGTCAAATCAAATTCCTCGGTCCGCTTCGGCGGATAGCTTTCCCAGGCGCCGCAGCCGGGGCAACGCCAATAAAATTGCCGCGCCTTGAAACCGCACCCGTCACAGCGATAGCGCGCCACCCGGCGGGTGTGGTTGTGGATCAGGTTTTTCATCAGATCCAGATCGGCGCGCTGTTCGGGCAGCGCTGTCCGCAGTTGCGCTTCCAGCAGTTTGTCCAGACCGAGCAGGGTCGGGTTGCGGCGCAGTTCGTCGCGCACCAGTTGGCAAGCCGCCTCGGCGCTCTCGTCTTCGAGCACCCACTGGAAAGTGGCGTCGAGCAAATCGAAGGAAGGATACTGGGCGAGATAGCTGCGCAGCAGTTGCAGCCCTTCCCGGCCACGGCCAAGTTTGCGATACGCCTCGCGCAGTTTGACGGCGACCAGCGCAAGATAGACCGGGTTCTGCTGCTCGACGCGCTTCCAGTAATCAATCGCCGCCGCCAGATCGCCGTCGGCCGCCGCCAGATCGCCCAGCAGAATGGTGGCCCGCACCGATTTGCGGTGCATCGCCAGCGCCTCTCCCAGCAGCCGGCGCGCTTCATCGGGCCGCGCGTTGTTGATCTCGGCGGCGGCCAGTTCGCAATAGAAGTTGGCGATCTCTTTCTGCCACAGATAGCCGGAATGATCGGGCAACTGGCGGGCGATATCGACGGCCTTGCGCCACTCCTTTTCCTGCTGATAGATCTCAAGCAGAAAGCCGAGCGCCGCTTCATGCTGGCTGGTGCCGCGCAGACCGGCGAAGATGTCCTCGGCGCGATCGAGCAGGCCGGCCTTGAGGTAATCGTGCCCGAGTTCGGTCAGCGCATGCAGGCGCTGCTCCTCTTTCAAACCCTCGCGTTCGACGAGGTTCTGGTGCATGCGGATGGCGCGGTCGGTTTCGCCGCGACGGCGGAACAGGTTGCCGAGCGCGAAATGCAGTTCAGCGGTTTCGGAATCGACCTTGGCCGCTTCGAGAAAGGCGTCGATGGCCTTGTCAGGCTGCTCGTTGAGAAGAAAATTGAGTCCCTTGAAATACGACTTCGGCAGGGTGCGCGACTCGCGCATGACGTGCCGGATATCCACCCGCGCCGCCAGCCAGCCGAGGGCAAAAAAGAGCGGAATCGCCAGCAGCCACCAGAGTTCGAATTCGATCATGCCCGGCGCGCCCGTGTCTCAGTGGCCCCGTCCGGGCCGCGCCTCTGCTCGCAACCGCGCCAATTCCCGCCGCTGACGCAGCCAGGCGCCGAGCGCGACAGTCAGTCCGGCGAGTGCGCCGAAGGCAAAGAAAATCAGCATCACGGCAACCAGCGGCAGCGACCAGGCGGTATCGAAAAAGAAACGCAGCGTGACCACGCCGCTGTTCTTGATGGCGAAGCCGAGCAGTACGATGAACAACACGATCCGCAACGGCCAGAGCAGAAATTTCATGTCTTCATGCCTGTGCCGGCGGGTTTATGAAATGTGGTTTGACCCATACGGTGATGCGCCAAGGCGTCATGGCAGGGCTTCACGGCAGGCTGGCGCTGTGTCATTCCGCTCAAACCGTGGGGCGGAACAGCAAGGCCGGTCAACCGATCTGATCGACGCGCTCGCGCAGTTCCTTGCCGGCCTTGAAGTGCGGCACGTATTTCTCCGGCACCGGCACCCGCTCGCCCGATTTCGGGTTGCGTCCGATGCGCGGCGGCCGGTAGTTCAGCGCGAAGCTGCCGAAACCGCGAATCTCGATACGATCGCCGCGGGTAAGCGCGGCGATCATGGTATCGAGAACCATCTTCACTGAATAATCGGCATCCTTGGCGACCAGTTGCGGAAAACGCTCCGCCAGTTTCGCAATGAGTTCCGATTTCGTCATGGCTACCTGCGCTGGTTATGACTGGGGATTGCCGAGCTTGGCCTTCAGCAGGGCGCCGAGGTTGGTCGTGCCGCTGGCGGCGGACGACTCGCCTTGCAGCTTCTGCATGGCTTCGTTCTGCTCGGCCTGATCCTTGGCCTTGATCGACAGGTTGATCGCGCGCGACTTGCGATCCACGTTGATGATCATGGCGTCGAGCGCGTCGCCTTCCTTGAGCAGGGTGCGCAAATCCTCGACGCGCTCGCGCGCCGCCTCGGAGGCGCGCAGATAGCCTTCCACCTCGTCGGACAACTGCACCACCGCGCCACGGGCGTCGACGCTCTTCACCGTGCCCTTGACGACGCTGTTCTTGTCGTGGGTGGCGATGAAGTTGGTGAAGGGGTCGCCCTCAAGCTGCTTGACGCCGAGGGAGATGCGCTCGCGCTCGACGTCGATGGCAAGCACCACGGCCTCGACCTCGTCGCCCTTCTTGAAGTTGCGCACGGCTTCCTCGCCGGCCGCCGACCAGGAGAGGTCGGAGAGGTGCACCAGACCGTCGATATTGCCGGGCAGGCCGATGAAGATGCCGAAGTCGGTGATCGACTTGATCTGGCCGCGCACCTTGTCGCCCTTCTTGTGGTTGATCGAGAACTCGTCCCACGGGTTGGGCAGGCACTGCTTCATGCCGAGCGAAATGCGGCGGCGGTCTTCGTCGATTTCGAGAATCATCACCTCGACCTCGTCGCCCAACTGGACGACTTTCGAGGGATGCACGTTCTTGTTGGTCCAGTCCATTTCGGAGACGTGCACCAAGCCCTCGATGCCCTGCTCGACCTCGACGAACGCGCCGTAGTCGGTGAGATTGGTGACCTTGCCGAACAGGCGCGTGCCTTGCGGATAGCGGCGCGAGATGCCGACCCACGGGTCTTCCCCAAGCTGCTTGAGGCCGAGCGAGACGCGGTTCTTTTCCTGATCGAACTTCAGCACCTTGGCCGTCACCTCGTCGCCGACGTTGAGGACTTCCGAGGGATGGCGCACGCGGCGCCAGGCCAGATCGGTGATGTGCAGCAGGCCGTCGATGCCGCCGAGGTCGACGAACGCGCCGTAATCGGTGGTGTTCTTGACGATGCCCTTGACGATGGCGCCTTCCTTCAGGTTGGCCAGCAGCGCCTCGCGCTCCTCGCCGGCGGACGCTTCCAGCACAGCGCGGCGCGAAACGACGACGTTGTTGCGCTTGCGGTCGAGCTTGATGACCTTGAATTCAAATTCCTTGCCCTCGTAGGGCGAGGTGTCCTTGACCGGGCGGACATCGACCAGCGAGCCGGGCAGGAACGCGCGGATGCCGTTGGTCATGACGGTGAGGCCGCCTTTCACCTTGCCGTTGATGACGCCTTTCACCAGCGCCCCTTCGTTGAGCGCTTTTTCGAGATCGTTCCAGGCGGCGATGCGCTTCGCCTTTTCGCGCGATAGACGCGTCTCGCCGTAGCCGTCTTCGAGCATTTCGATGGCGACGCTGACGTAATCGCCGGGCACGACTTCGACCTCGCCGCGATCATTGCGGAATTCGTCGATGGCGATGAAACTTTCGGATTTGAGGCCGGCGTTGACGACCACAAAATTCTGGTCGATGCGGACGACTTCGGCGGTGATAACTTCACCGGCGCGCATCTCCTGACGGGAGAGGCTTTCTTCAAACAGGGCGGCGAAACTTTCTGCGGGAGCGACGGCGGGTGTTACGGTAGAGGTTGCGGTAGACATAAATGGACAGTGTTGGAGAGTGAAACCTTGTGCCGGCCGAAAACGGACGGCGCGTTAGTTGAACAAACCGCGAAAATGGCAATAAAAACAACGGTATTCCGTGCTCCTTGCCCCTGTATCGCGGCACCTTTGCTGGCGACGCCTGGCTGCCTTGCTGCTATTTCCGGGCGCGCGCCGCAGTTTGCGGCAAACAGCGCTGCGCCCGTTCGATCACCCAAGCAACGGCCTCATCGACCGTCATGGCCGTGGTATCGAGCAGTTCGGCGTCTGCGCATTTCTGCAGGGGGGCGACCGCCCGCGCGCTGTCGCGCGCATCGCGTTCGTGAAGATCCTGCAAAAGGGCGTCGATATTAGCAGACATTCCCTTGTCGATCAACTGTTTATAACGGCGCTCGGCGCGCGCTTCGGCACTCGCCGTGAGGAATATCTTGAGAACGGCGTCCGGGAACACCACCGATCCCATATCGCGCCCCTCGGCCACCAGACCCGGCGCCTGCCGGTAGGCGCGCTGGCGTCCGAGCAGGGCCGCCCGCACCGCCGGAAAAGCGGCCACTCTGGAAGCGCCCGCCGAACAAGCCTCGCTGCGGATGGCCGTTCCGGCGTCCTCGCCGTCGAGCAGGATGCGCCCGCCGGTGAAGCGGGCCGGCAGCGCCTCGGCGATCCGCGCCAGCGCCGCCTCGTCTTCCAGCGACGCGCCGGCGCGCAGGGCGGCGAGGGCGACCAGCCGGTAGAGCGCGCCGCTGTCGAGGTAATGAAAACCCAATGCTTCCGCCACCCGCGCCGCCACCGTGCCCTTGCCCGAGGCGGAGGGGCCGTCAATGGCGATCACCGGCGCCACCAGCGCGGCGAAGCGGTCGAAATAATCCGGGAAGGTCTTGGCTACGCAGCGCGGGTCGTTGATGCGCACCGGCACGCCGCCCAGACAGGCCAGCGAAAAACACATCGCCATGCGATGGTCGTCGTAGGTGTCGATGACGGCATCGGGCGTCAGCGCCGGCGGCGGCGAGACGGCGATGAAATCATCGCCCGCCTCGACAACGGCGCCGAGCTTGCGCAGTTCCGCCGTCATGGCGGC
>JAITMP010000026.1 GCA_031277315.1 Zoogloeaceae bacterium
CTGAAAAGAAAAAACCCGCCTCGGGGGCGGGCGGTGATCGTTTGGCGCGGTATTCGCTTCTTGGGGAAGCCTGATGGCAAATGGTCGTGGTAGCCCTAAAAAGCGCAGTGTGGCGGTTACCGGCCCTTGGCAACCGTTTCCGCTGGACTTCTTGCGTAGCCGCTCCTGCGCGTCCCTATCCACGCACGGCGCAAAGTTGCTGCTCGATTGCTTGGCCGCGTTGGGTACGAACGGCAGTGGAAACGGTGATTTTTGTCTTTCGCCCAGCGTGATGAAAAAACGCGGCTGGACTAGTAGGTCGACATTACATGCTGCCGTTCAAGAACTGGTTGCCGCAAAGCTGCTTGTTCAGACGCGCCAAGGTTCGCGTCTGGATTGCAGCTTGTGGGCGCTGGCGCTGTACCCGCTGGATTGCAACCTTAACAAGCTCGACGTGAAGCCCGGTAGCTATTCCAAAGACGGCTGGCGTCTGGCAACTGATAAGGCTGATATCCCCCCAACAGACGACATCCCGGCGACTTGGAAGCAGGTACGAAAATTAAAAACGGTGGCCCCGCCACGGGACGATACAGCCAAAAAACGTCCCGCCACGGGATGACATGCACCATCAAAACAGGCCCAAACACCACCTATCGTCCCACCACGGGACGAAACCCTCTGTTTTCGGACATCCAAACGTCCCGCCACGGGGTACCTTTCTAGAGTAGCCATCTGTAGGGGTGATTTGGATGGGGAAACGAGTTGAAGAAATAGTGGCGGGGAGAAAATCTACGCCAGAAACGATGAAGCCCTCGTAAAGACGAGGGCTTCGGCGAGTGGCGGATACCGGGTTATTACCGTTGACCGTGAATCCACAAGCAGGACGAATATTATCACGCGCCAGCATCTTGTCAATCGGTATGGAGAGGAATTCTACCAATCCGCGCAGACCGAAACGCTGGAATTCAAGAAGTGGTTGAATAACGCGCCGCTTGTCCGCTGGCGGAATGCCGATCTGGAATCTGCTGTCGAGACAAATTGCCAGAGAATCGCTAACCGAAATGCCGACCACGGCGGTGCAGAATTTCAATGAGTGGGCCGCGTTCGGAACCGACAAAACATTTGAGCAATTTCTGTCAGAGCAACCCGCCGCCCAAGCGGACACCATAGCCACCACCGCCATTCAGACCCTCATGATGGTTGGGCTTGGCGGGGCTGTGCGGCGTTTTCAGCGTCGAGACGAACAAGCCAGCGCTGCCGAGAAAAACGCCGTTTTCCTCGAAAATCTCGACAAGCACTTTCAGGCTGACAAGCTCCTTGCGCGTGACCCGGAGACGTTCGAGCAGTTCATGGGTTTGGTGGCAGAGAGCGGCCCGGTACAGCACTTCTTCATTGACGCCAAAACCTTGCTGCAATCCGGCATGGCCGAACAGGTCGCGTCTGTCTCTCCCTCTGTCGCTTCGCAGTTGCAGGAAGCCGTGCAGACGGGCGGGTTGATCTCCATACCCATTGAAGAATACGCCGCCCGTATAGCCCCCACAGAAGCCTCACGGGGGCTTATAGATCACTTGAGGATTGACCCTGAAGGGTACAGCCGTACCGAGTTAAAGGCTTGGCGTGAGAGTGATGAAGGCGCGGAGTTTGAGGCTGAAGTTGAACGAGCCTTGGCTGACAAGCAAGGGGATGATGCGTTCAAGGCCAGCCAGGACGTGGTGAAGGCTGCGATTCTTGATGAGATGAACTTGGTGGTTCAGTCTGATTTGGCCTTGAGGAAATTCACCCCGGCGAGGAATGAAACCTTTGCCACTCTGTTTTCCACCTACTACGCGGTAAGGGCTGCGCAGACCGGAGAAACCCCTGAATCCTTGTACCAGAGGCGGAGGATCAATTTTGGGTTTGGGAGTGTGGGCGGGTTGAATCAGACCGAGATCAAGACATCCAAACACGGCTGGCATCCGAACAGAAAGGAAATCATAGCGGAGAGAGCATCGGATGAAATGTTGTCGCGTGGTGAAAGTGGGGATTTTTACATCACGCCTACCGGAAAAGCGATTGCTAATGGAATTGGAAAAAGTTTTCCGGGGACTCTTTCCGCAACGAAGGATGGGCGTTACCTGATTGAGTACCTAGCGCCGTGGAATCCGAATGAGCAAGTCAAAAGTTTTTGGGTGCTTGGCGACACGATAGACGAAACCATTGATCGGGCGAATAGCCGACTGAATCGTTCTTACCAGAGTATCCGCAACGCCCGTACAGGAAAGATCGACAAGGCTTTTCGCAAAAGCCTTGAGGATGAGTTTGGCAAGGTATTTGATTACGACATCAGCAATGCCAGAGGTTCTTCATCGTTCTACATTACCCACAAGCCGAGCGGGATCAAGATTCGGGTGTCGGATCATGACCTGCCAAGCTACTACGAAAACACGGCAGACCTTGATTTGCGCGAGGATGAGGATGTAGCGCAAGCATTGAGGAATGAGCTTGCGCAACGCGAGGCGGGCGGTCAGCAATATTTTCAGTCC
Source organism: Zoogloeaceae bacterium (assembly GCA_031277315.1). Classification (GTDB taxonomy): domain Bacteria; phylum Pseudomonadota; class Gammaproteobacteria; order Burkholderiales; family Rhodocyclaceae; genus Desulfobacillus. The sequence continues at coordinate 2,502 of JAITMP010000026.1, forward strand.
AACACGTTATGGAAAACTGTCCGCAGCCGGGTACTGAAAACCCTGCGCGAGCGGTATCCGGTCGGAAATGAATCAAAGACGGTTCATGATGCGAACGGGAAGCCGGTCATTGTTTCCTATCGCGGGTTCAAACATGCACTGAACAGCGGCGTTCCGTCGCTGGAAGAAAGTGTGCTTGCGCTCCACATTGAGGAAGTAATTGCCAAGGCAGCCGAAGGGGAAACGGTTGCCGATCACAGCGGGCGCGACGATCCAATATCAACAACGCACTATCACGCTGTTGTCACTATTGACGGCAGGCCATTCCGCGCTGATCTTGTGGTGAGAAATCATCATGACGGCTCACGGTACTACGATCACGCGGCAACGCAAATGGAAAGCCCCGCAGGGCTACCCAGTAGTGAAGTTCAATCGAAGACTGAAGGTTCACCGCGCTGGCCGTTTACGGGGCTGAGCCTCAGTGTATCAGAGGTGCTTCCGGCATACAACCAATCCGTCTGGCACGGAAGCCCGCATCGAGACATAGAGCAGCATGGCTTCAGGCTTGTCAATATCGGCACGGGAGAAGGGGCGCAGGCTTACGGCTGGGGGATTTACTTCGCTGGTGTTCGGGATGTGGCGGAGGGGTATCGCGTTCAGCTATCGCAGAGGATTGGAGAGGAGCCAACGGTTCGTGGCCGCAGCCTGAATTACTACTACGAGGCGGCAGAGCGCGAGGGCGCGAGAGGAAGTCAGCTTGGTTACGACAAGGCGGCGCTGATGGAGCGACTGATGATGCACGAGTCGCCGGAGGCCGTTGTCGCTCATGGGCGCGATCCTGATAGCGCGATTGATCCACGGGCCGTGGATTGGTTCGAGAAAGAGATTGTTCCGCATTTCAAGGCGGGAGGCCAACTCTACAGCGCCGAAATCCCCGACGATCACGAACTGCTGGATTGGGACAAGCCGCTAAGTGAGCAGCCGGAAGGTGTCAAAGCCAAGCTACCGGAGGGAATGGCCGACGATGACATGACTGGCGGGACATATTACAATGTCCTTGTACATACGCATAATTACAGCCATAAAGCTGCCAGCGAATACTTGAATAGTCTTGGTATCCCCGGTCTGCGCTATCTCGACGGACAGAGCAGAACAGGGGGAGAAGGTTCGCACAACTACGTGATTTGGGATGAATCACGCCTGAATCAGGATGTGAGGGCGTATTACCAGCGCCCGCAATCAGAAGAAGCCCGCCAGTTCGCCGACACAGAGAAAGCCTACGGCGGTCGGGAAGCCTTCGACAAGGCCAAGTCCAAAGGCAAAACGAAGCTGAATTACCGCCAGTGGATTCAGGTGCGGATGCAGAATTTCAGGAATTGGTTTGGGGATTGGGAGGCATTGCGTGACCTTGCCTTCACCAGTTTTTCCATGTCCAAAGCGGACGCGGGAACGGAGCTTGCCAAGCTCAATGGCCGCGACTTGGTGAATCTTGAGCAGGGGATTACCGCGCAGGTCAATGTTAATCAAGCCAACAAGCTAGTCAGCAATGATGCTGTGGCAAAGAGCATGGCGAACGGCTTTACCCGTGAGCAGCATTACGCCGTTGCTTCACAGATTGAAAGTCTGTGGAAACACGCATCACAGATTTATGAAGGGCCGGACGCTGGCGGTAACAAGGATATTCGGATACGCCGATTTGCCACGCCGTTTGTGTTCAATGGAGAGACGCGCTTTGCTACGTTGCTGGCGAAGGAGACGACAGAGCACGGGCGGCGCGTCTATACGGTGGAGCTACATGAAATAGAAACGCTCCAAGGTATGTTAGAAGCACTCGCCAATCAACAAGCTGTTGGTGGCGGGATACCTCCCACTCGGAGCGTTGAAGAAACAATACGCCAACTGTCCGAGAAGGTCAATCCTGATTCCGTCTCCAAAGTCATCGACCCGGAGACTGGTGAGCCGATGGTGATGTATCACGGGACGGGGGCGGATTTTAATATTTTCAAGGCGGGTTATACCGGCCTCATGTTTGCTTCGCCAAGCGCGTATCAGGCTACGGAGTTTGCGCGAAATGCGGCGTTTAATTTGTACAGGCAGCAATACATACAGCAGCATCCAAATGCTACAGATAGAGAGATTATTGCTCTATCGAACACCTACATAGATGAGCATGGCGGCACTGGTCCGGGCGCTAATGTCATGCCGGTCTTTGTGAGTGCGCGCAATCCATTTGATGCCTCTGGTATGAAGTGGGATGATGCGGAGCACCCCAACCATATCGCTGACGTAAAAGCCAAGGGGCATGACGCCTTATGGATCAGGGAGCATGAGAGCAATACGCACGCGAATATTGCTGTTGTTTCTCCCACCCAAATCAAATCCGCCATCGGCAACACAGGGGCGTTTGATCCGGCAAACCCGGACATCCTGCGCCAAAACCCCAACGACCCCCTCGGCGCATTCAACCCAGACACCCTTACCGTGTCCCTGCTGAAAGGGGCGAATCTCTCCACCTTTCTGCACGAAGCCGGGCATTTCTTTCTGGAAATGGACATCCGGCTGGCCGGGGAAATTCAATCCAAGCCGGAGAGTGAAAGAACGGAGGGAGAGAAGCAAATCCTTTCCGACCTTTCCTCCTTGTTCAACTGGTTCGGCATTCAGGGGGATTTGTCTTCCCAAATGGCGCAGTGGGCGAACATGGGGCTTGAGGAAAAGCGTTCCTACCATGAGCGGATGGCCGAATCCTTTGAGCGTTATCTGTTCTCCGGTCAGGCCCCAAGTATTGAGCTACAGCCCTATTTCCAGAAGTTCCGCGCCTTTCTGCTCAAGGTCTATACCTCGCTCAAGAACTTTCTCGACGGCCACCCGGAAGCGGGAAAACTGAACAAGGAAGTGCGGGCGGTGTTCGACCGCATGCTGGCGACCAACGAACAGATTCAGTTGGCGCAGCAGGCCCGAAGCATGCGCCCCTTCTTCTCTACGGCAGAGAAAGCCGGAATGACGGTGGAAGAGTTCTCTGCTTACCAAAGGCTTGACCCGGACGCTTCCAACACCGCCATTCAGGAATTGCAGGCTCGGGCCTTGCGGGATGCTTTAAGGACAAGGAACGCCCACAGCCGGGCCATGAAAGCCCTGACAAGGGAAGCCCAAGTCATGCGGGATGAGCTTGAAATCGACGCCCGCCGTGAAGTGATGAGCCAGCCCATTTACCGGGCTTGGCAATTCCTGACCGCAAAGCTCACGCCGGACGACAAGATTACATCGCCCAAGACATCCGTCTCGAAGGCGGTGGATGAAACCCGTGACTCCCTCTTTACCGCGATTGCCAAGCTTGGGGGTTTGAGCCGAGATGCTGTGCAATCGGAATGGGGGCTTGATCCGGCAGAGAAAATCGAGCCGCCAATCCGCGGCAAGCATGTTCTTCCACCAAAAGGGGGAAGGTCGATTGACGGCATGGCTGAAGCCTTGAGTCAGTACGGCTACCTTCCCTTGGATGAGGGCGGCAAATGGAACATCCGCGACCTTGAGACGGCCTTCTTCGATGAACTGAGGGGGAACCCGCAGTATTCAGAGGCTCACGATTACGACGCGGATCAGCCATCGAGGGCCGGGGATCAGGTGGCGAATCCTGAAGGCTTGGGCGCGGGCAGGCTGGATTTGGGCGCGCTGGAGGAGATGTACGGGGCAGCCAATCCCGAAGACTTCATTCCCGCCCCGGATGGATCGCTGGACTTTGGGGAGATCACCCAAGAACAAGCGTCGGTAATGAAGCGGCAGGCCGGGAAGATACGGCTGCGCCAAGGAGACGAGGCTTGGGGGCTGGTGCATATACAGCAGCGCCACGGCGAGCAAATCAGGCGCTTGGGCTTTAACTCTGTGGAAGAGTTTGTCTCCACTGTTGCCAGCGGCTTTACCGCCATCTACCAGCGTAGCGGCGGTTCAATGGATGTCGTTTTGGAGACGGGGCGTACCGGACAACGGCTGGTGGTGAAGTTGGAGCCTTCGCCGGATGGGGATTTTTACGACGTTAAGACTGCATCCCCGATTCGACCAGATCAGTTCAAGAATCAGAAACCGCTTTGGGAGCGCACCGGGACCAGCACGCCAACCGAACTAGCCGGTTCCCCTTCTCCCTGGGGCCAAAGCGATGACCCCACTATACCCAACAGCCAAGGGGAAGGCAACCCGCTATCCCCCGCGCCGCAAACCGTGTCTGAACCGGGCATTGGGTCGAATAGCGAATCACTTCCGCCTGCTAACGTACCGCCACGGGACAACCTCGTACCGCCACGGGACAACCCGCTATCCCCCCCGGGGTATCCCCCGGCTCCCCCCTCGATGGGGGAAGGCGTGGATCAGCACCTACGCGTAGGTGCTGACGCCTACGCGTACAGGCTAGGCAGTACGGCCCACCTTGTTTCCACCATGAGAAACCGGGGCATGACGGCCAAAACCGGCCTTCACCCCGACTTGGTGGCCGAGTTGTTCGGCTTCTCATCCGGTGATGAACTGGTGCGCAAGATTGCCGATGCGGAAGACCCGCAAGCCGCGATTGATGCGCTGGTGGATCAAAGGATGCTGGAACAGCACGGCGAACTGGCGACCCCGGAAGCGATAGAACGGGAAGCCGACAAAGCCATCCACAACGACGTTCGCGCCCGTTTTCTGGCTGCTGAAGCGAATGCCCTAGCCAAGGCCGTTGGGGGACGCAGATTGCTTCTGGACGCGGCCAAACAGTACGCACGGGAGTTAATTGGCAGAACCAAGGTGAGGAACCTTCGCCCAGCCCAATTCACCAGCGCAGAGACAAGAGCGGGAAGGATGGCGGAAAAGGCATTCAAGGCCGGAGATACAGCGACGGCGGCAGCGGAAAAGCGGAATCAGGTCATTCAACACGTCGCCGCCAAAGCAGCCTATGAAGCGCAGGGTGAGGTGGATACAGGGCTGCGGTATCTGCGGCGCTTCAACCGGGACAAATATCCGGGCATTGATGGCGGGGCACATGAGCAGATTCTTGGTCTGCTGTCACGGTTTGGATTGTCGAATCGGCAAGCGGCGGGGAAACCTGCGCTGCAAAAATGGATTGACGATCAGCTTGAAGCGGGAAGGGAAATCGACTTGTCGCCGGAAATGCTGGACGAGACTTTCAGCCTGCCGCAGCGCGGGCGAAAGCGCGGGCGATGCGGCCCAAGGTACGAATGATTTTATCGCTGTCACTATCTTCGAGAACTTGCGAAAAATATTCCTGAATCACTTTTTCGTTGTCGAGGGGGTTGGCGATGTCGTAGGGAATCGTTTTGAGTGCCATGATTAGTGCGCCAGTTCGCGCAATATTTCCGGGTGACGGACGGCGACATTCAGCAGGGTTTGCGCCGCGCCTGATGGCTGTCGCCGACCTTGCTCCCATTCTTGCAAGGTGCGCACAGACACGCCCATGAGCTCGGCAAATTGCGCTTGGGACAAGCCGGATGCCGCGCGAGCCGACGCCACGGGCGTATGCACCACCGTACCCTTGCCCGCCTTCATCTGCTTGACCGAGGCCAGCAGTTTGTTACCAAGTTCTTCCCCGGTCATGAATTCACGTTTTGCCATTTTCCAGTTCCTCCTTGATCGCTTTCAGGATATGCGCAGGGATGTTGCCGCGTATCGCTTTGGCATAGATCACCAGCAGGTAGATCACGCCACAGTTGAGCCGGTTGTAGTAGATCACCCGCACACCGCCGCGTTTTCCCGTGCCTTTGCGCGTCCAGCGCACCTTGCGGCAGCCGCCAGAGCCGGGGATCACGTCACCCGCTTCCGGGTTTTGTGCCAGCCAAACGCAAAACTCTCCGCGCTCATCTTCCCACCAAATGTCCTTCGCGTCGGCGCTGAACAATGGAGTTTCGATGATCGTGTACATGGGCAGCATTATACGGCACTGACGTATTTTGTGAGGTCGTGTTTCAAATGTGACTTCACAAACGATTTGAACTCTTGACCTACACATACACCAAAAGCGGTAGCAATATGCTTGGCGGTCTGGCGCAGCCTATTGATTGCGCCACTGCTGCTATCGAGATCGGGAGCGAGGCGGCGTTTGAGTTAAGTCAGCGGAAGAAGAAGTGACGCTGTGATTTTGCGGGTGGTGACAGCAGAGGTATAGGACTGCGCTCGGCGGCAAGCCCCCGCAATCAGCATGCTATGATCCGCGCAGACAAATTCCGTTTGGTATAGTTTTCGGTATAGGAATTTTGTTGAAAATAAAAAACACCATAAAATCATGGTGTTCTGTCTATAGTTGGTGCCCAGAAGAGGACTCGAACCTCCACAGTGTTGCCACCGCCAGGACCTGAACCTGGTGCGTCTACCAATTCCGCCATCTGGGCAAAGAGGGCGCAATTTTAAAGGAAAGGTCGATTTTGTCAAACAAGCCGAGCAAGATCCGCAGACGCGATCCGCACTATGAGCGGGAGGCCGGGAAATACGAAAATCCGCTGCCGAGCCGCGAATATGTATTGTCGATTCTCGGCGAGCATGGCGTGCCTTTGTCCTTCGAGACGCTGACCGGCTTGCTCGACATTCACACGCATGAACTGGAGGCGTTCCAGCGCCGGCTGGGCGCGATGCAGCGCGACGGCCAGGTGATGCAGAACCGTCGCGGCGATTACCTGATTCCCGACAAGGCCGATCTCGTGCGCGGGCGCGTCGAGGGGCATCCCGACGGCTACGGTTTTCTGGTGCGCGATGATGAGGAGGGCGAGGAGGGCAAGAGCGGCAAGAGCGGTAAAAGTAACAAGAGCAGCAAGGGCGCCGACCTGTTCCTCGGCCCGAAAGAAATGGACAAGGCTTTGCACGGTGACCGCGTGATGGCGCGCATTGTCGGCGTCGACCGGCGCGGCCGGCCCGAGGGAAAGATCGTCGAGGTGCTGGAGCGCGTCAATCATCACGTCGTTGGCCGCATATTCAACGAGCATGGCGTGCTGTTCGTCGTCGCCGAGAACCGCCGCATCAGCCAGGATATTCTCGTCGCGCCCGGCGGCAAGCGGCCGCAAGCCGGGCAGGTGGTGGTGGTTGAGATCATCGCGCAGCCGTCGCGGCATGCCCAGCCGATCGGCAAGGTGGTCGAGATTCTCGGCAACTACGCCGATCCGGGCATGGAAATCGAAATTGCCCTTAGAAAGCACGCGCTGCCCTACGAGTTTTCGCGCCCCGGCCTTACCGAAGCGAAGAAGCTGCCGGACGTCGTGCGCAAGAGCGACTGGAAGTGGGAAGGCGGCGTCCGCGAAGATATCCGCCATCTGCCGCTGGTGACCATTGACGGCGAGACGGCGAAGGATTTCGACGATGCCGTGTATTGCGAGCGGCAGGGCAAGAACGGCAAGGGCGGCGGCTTCCGCCTGGTGGTCGCCATTGCAGATGTCAGCCATTACGTGCAGGCCGGACGCCCGCTCGACCGCGACGCTTACGAGCGCGGCAATTCGGTGTACTTTCCGCGCCGTGTGATTCCGATGCTGCCGGAGAAACTCTCCAACGGTTTGTGTTCGCTCAATCCGCAGGTCGAGCGGCTGTGCATGGCGTGCGACATGGCGATTGCCGCCAACGGCGCCATCAAGCGTTACCGTTTTTATCCGGCGGTGATGTGCTCGCATGCCCGCCTCACTTACGATGAAGTGGCGGCGGCGCTCTACGAGAAAGATTCGGCCGCCGCGCAACGGCAGGCGGCGCTGTTGCCGCAACTGGGCAATCTGGATGCGCTGTTCCGCGTGCTGCTGAAAGCGCGCGCGGCGCGCGGCGCCATCGACTTCGAGACGGTCGAGACGCGGATGATCTTCGACGAGCAGGGCAAGATTGCGCGCATCGTCCCTTCGCCGCGCAACGATGCGCATCGCATCATCGAGGAATGCATGCTGGCGGCCAACGTCTGCGCGTCCGATTTTCTGCACGAGCACGGGCATGCTGCGCTCTACCGCGTCCACGAAGGGCCGACGCCGGAAAAGCTGGAAAAGCTGCGCCAGTTCCTCAAGGAATTCGGCCTGCAACTGACCGGCGGCGAGGAGCCGCACGCGAAGGATTACGCCAAGCTGCTGGAAAAAGTGAAGGGGCGTCCCGACCAGCAGCTTTTGCAGACGGTGATGTTGCGTTCCCTGCAGCAGGCCGTCTACAGCCCGGACAACGTCGGCCACTTCGGACTGGCCTACGAGTCGTATGCGCATTTCACGTCGCCCATCCGCCGCTATCCCGACCTGCTCATCCACCGCGCCATCAAGGCGGTGCTGCGGGGAGAGAAATACCGACCCGGCAACTGGAGCGAGATCGGCATCCACTGCTCGCAGACCGAACGGCGCGCCGACGAGGCGACGCGCGATGTCGAAGCCTGGCTGAAGTGCTACTACATGCGGGATCGCATCGGTGAGACGTTCGCCGGCAGCGTTTCCGCCGTCACGTCTTTCGGCATCTTCGTCGCGCTCGACGATATTTTCATCGAAGGACTGGTGCATATTTCCGATCTCGGCAGCGATTACTTTCACTACGACGACGCGCGGCATCAGCTTATCGGCGAGCGCGGCGGCCAGCGTTACCGTTTGGCCGACCGCGTGCGCGTTCAACTCGTGCGGGTGGCCATGGAAAGCAGCAAGATTGATTTCCGCCTCGCCGAGGCGAGCGACGAAGATGAACGCGACGGGCGCAAGCGGGAGCGCCGCTGTGGCTGACACCCGCTTCATCTACGGCTTCCATGCCGTCAATGCGCGCCTGCGGCAAAGCGCCGGCAGCGTGGAGGAAATCTACTTTGCCGCCGGGCGGCGGGATGCGCGCGCGCACGATCTGCTCAAGCTGGCGCAGGCGCACGGCGTGCGCGTCATCGCCACCGATCCGGCGCGGCTCGATGGCATGGCCGGCGGCGGGGGGCGTCATCAAGGCATCGTGGCGCGGGTCGGCGCAGGGCCGCGCCACGTCACGCTGGACGATGTGCTCGACACGCTTGACGAACCGGCCCTGCTGCTGGTGCTCGACGGCGTGCAGGACCCGCACAACCTTGGCGCCTGTCTGCGGGTGGCCGACGCGGCCGGGGCGCATGCCGTTGTCGCGCCGAAAGACCGGGCGGTGGGGTTGAACGCCACGGCGGTCAAGGTGGCGTGCGGCGCTGCCGACAGCGTGCCTTACATCACCGTCACCAATCTGGCGCGCGCCCTGCGCCAGATGCAGGAGCGGGGGCTGTGGACGGTCGGCGCCGATGCAGGGGCTGAAGAGGATATTTACAACACTGATTTGACGTCGCCGCTGGCGCTGGTGCTGGGCGCGGAGGGCGACGGCCTGCGCCGGCTGACCAGGGAAACCTGCGATGCGCTGACACGCATTCCCATGCGCGGCAGCGTCGAGAGCTTGAATGTGTCCGTCGCCAGCGGCCTGTGCCTGTTCGAGGCGCGGCGTCAGCGGTCGGCAGCGGGAGTGTCGCGCCAAGGAACATAACTTCTTGATTTGCCGCGCCTGTACGGCTAAAATAGCCGGCTTTCACAACCTTGCCCCACCGCGCGCATGACGGGGGGTATAACCCAAAAGGAGATTGCATGCGGCATTACGAGATTGTTTTCATCGTCCATCCGGACCAGAGCGAGCAGGTGCCCGCGATGATCGAGCGCTATAAAGGGCTTGTCACCGCCCGCGCCGGTCACATCCACCGCCTCGAAGACTGGGGCCGCCGCCAACTGGCCTATCCGATCCAGAAGGTGCACAAGGCCCATTACGTGCTCATGAACATCGAGTGCGACGGCGAAACGCTGACCGAACTTGAACACGCTTTCAAGTTTAATGACGCCGTGCTGCGCTACCTCACCATCAAGATGCGCCATGCCGTGACGACGCCTTCTCCGATGATGAAGGAGGAGAAGGCCAAGTCGTTGACGCCGTCCGCCGAGGGCGCGAAGGCTGAAAGCGCCAAGGTTGAGGAGGGCGCGGCGGAGAGCGCCGAGCAGCCGGCCGCTTGATGTGACCGCGCCGCGGAACCGGCTCTCGATCAGCGGCAGCATCATCGAACTGGCGCAACTGCGCCACACTCCGGCGGGCGTGCCGGTGCTCAGTTTCATGATCGCCCACGCCTCGGAGCAGATCGAAGCCGGACAGCCGCGCAAGGTCGAATGTGAATTGCGGGCCGTCGCGCTGGGACAAGCGGCGCTGTTGTTGAAGGGCGCCAAACCGGGCGACGGCGTTGAACTGACTGGCTTCCTGGCGGCGCAAAGCGCCCGCTCGAAGCAGCCGGTGCTGCATGTGGAACGAATCGAATTTTTGGAAGGAATGAATCATGGCGTTTAAACCGAGAAATGCGAAGGACGCAAAGAAGCGCAAGGACGACAAAAGCTCGCGCGGCATGTTCAAGCGGCGCAAGTTCTGCCGCTTCACCGCCGAGAAAATTGCCGAGATCGACTACAAGGACATCGACATCCTGAAGGATTTCATCACCGAGAACGGCAAAATCATGCCGGCGCGCATCACCGGCACCAAGACCGGCTACCAGCGCCAGCTCTCCACCGCCATCAAGCGGGCGCGCTTTCTGGCGCTGATGCCCTACACTGACCTGCACTGAGAGGGGACATGACCATGCAAGTGATTCTGATGGAAAAGGTCATCAACCTCGGCAATCTGGGCGAGGTCGTCAAGGTGCGCGACGGCTATGCGCGCAATTTCCTGCTGCCCCAGGGCAAGGCCAAGCGCGTTACGCCGGAAAACCTGGCTGAATTTGAACAGCGCCGCGCCGAACTGGAACAGCAGCAAGCCGCCAAGCTGGCCGACGCGCAAGCGAAAGCCGCCAAGCTGGACGGCCTCATGGCGCAAATTACCCGCAAAGCAGGAGTGGATGGCCGCCTGTTCGGCTCCGTCACCAACTTCGACATCGCCGAGGCGCTCGCGGCGCAGGGCTTCGAGATCGAGAAATCCGAAATCCGCATGCCGCAAGGCCCGCTCAAGACCATCGGCGACGCCTCGATCCAGATCGTCCTGCATACCGACGTGGTTGCCCATATCACCGTTTCGGTGCTGGGTGAACACTGAGGCAGCGGCTGTTTCGGCATACAAAGGGCCGCTTTTCGCGGCCCTTTTTTTGTTGACAGTGCGCCATAATGAGCGCGGCAACAAAAACATCAAGAACGCCGGCAACGGCGAATCGATAAACAAACAGGACGATTCCAAATGAAACAAGCGACGATTACCCTGCTGCTTTGCCTGTGTGCCGTCGGCGCCGCCGGCACGGTGAGCGCGGCCAGCGCGCCGTGCGGCGGGAGCAAGGGCGGCATCAGCCGCTGCGAGGGCGAGAAATTCATCTGCAACGACGGCAGCGTCAGCGCGTCGAAAAAGAAATGCTCGACCGCGGAATACGGCGCGGAGGAGAAACCGTCGCCAGCCAAGAAAAAAGCCGCGCGCAATGGCGGTAACAACGGTGGCAAGAAAGCCAAGAAGAAAAAATCGTCCTCGTAGTTGAAAAAATGGTGAGGCAAGCCTCACCTTGCTCGCTTGACATGCGGACTTAGCCAGACTAGACTAATTCAAGTCCGGGAGATCAAAATGTCATCCGTCAATATGCTGCAAGCAAAATCAACGCTGTCCCGTCTCGTGGAAGTGATCGAGCAGGGCGAGGAACGCGAGATCATCATTGCGCGCAATGGCCGTCCTGCGGCCAAGCTGGTGCCGATGGATGCCGCGCCCGCCGGCAAACGCCTCGGCGTCGCCAAAGGCAAGTTCAAGGCGCCGGACAACATTGACGCCCACAACGACGAAGTCGCCAATCTGTTTCTGAACGGGGCGAAGTCTTGAACCTGCTGCTCGACACCCATGTTGCCCTGTGGGCGATCACAGACAGCCCGAAGTTGCCGAAGAAAATCCGCGAGATGATCGCGTCGCCAAGATCGACGATCTGGATCAGTGCCGCCACGCTCTGGGAAATCGCCATCAAGCACAGCCTTGGGCGCGGCGACATGCCGGTCTCCAGCCAGGACGCGCTGCGCTACTTCCGCGAATCCAGCTACCGCTTTCTGGCCATTGAGCCTGAACACGTCGTCGCGGTCGAGGATTTGTCCGCGCACCACGCAGACCCTTTTGATCGCATCCTGATCGCGCAGGCGCTGGTCGAACCCATGCGACTCATTACTCACGACGCTGTGGTTGCCCGCTACAGCGATAGCATTATCAAAATCTGACGGTCCGGTGCTGGCGGTTTATCGCGCCTATCGGCGTGTTTTTTTGAAGAGGAAGTCAGACAGTAGGGCGGGGTTTACCCCGCCATAATCACGATATTTCAACTCGCTATTCTGGGGTTGAATGGGGAAGTAATGGGGGTTGTGGCAATGTTGCGGCGGGGTAACCCCCGCCCTGCGCTTGCTGTCTTGAAGAAATCGGGATTTACCAAAAGCCAGATTGTTGCGGTTCTGAAGGAAAGCGAAGCGGGCGGCGCTGTGCCGCGCTGCCCGTTCCATTTCAAGCCGACCTGCAACGCGCCGGCGTTTGCGGCGATAATGCGAAGATGAACAGCACGACAACTCCTTCCGCCCTGCGCGGCGATGTGCGCGTGATCAGTGTGATCGGTTTCGCGCACGGCACGTCGCATTTCTTTCACCTGCTGCTGCCGCCGTTGTTTCCCTGGCTGATGGCGGAGTTCAACCTCAGCTTCACCGGCGTTGGCGCGGCGGTGACATTTTTCTTCGTCATCTCCGGGATCGGTCAGTTTCTGTCCGGCTTCGTCGTGGATCGCGTCGGGCCGCGCCGTGTGCTGCTGGCCGGCATTGTCTGTTTTGTGCTTGCCGGGCTGCTGTTGTCGGTGGCGAACGGTTATGCCATGCTCTTTGCCGTTGGCGCGCTGGCCGGTTTGGGCAATAGCGTTTTTCATCCGGCGGACTTCACGCTGCTCAACCGCAAGGTCAGCCCGAACCGGCTTGGCTACGCTTTTTCCGCCCACAATTTATCGGGCAATATCGGTTGGGCGCTGGCGCCGCTGTTTTTCACCAGCATCGCGGCGACGGCGGGCTGGCGCACGGCGGCGCTTTGCGGCGCCGTGGTGGCGGTGTTGGCTTTGGCGGTGGTGTGGCTATGGTGCGACGACGCGGCGTTGGCGGAGGAGGAGGGCGTCAAAGCCAGTCGTGGCGGCGCGGCCGGCACGTTCAACTTCCTCGGCGTCGGCGCGGTATGGATGTGCTTCATGTTTTTCCTGCTCGTCACCACCGCTTTCGGCGCTTTGCAGAACTTCGCCACGCCGCTGATGCAGAACGTGTATGGCTTGACGGTCGCGGCGGCGGCGGCAACGCTGACGGCCTTCCTGATCGGCGGCGGGGTCGGCATCTTCGCCGGCGGCGTGCTGGTCAGCCGCAGCGGCGCGCATGATCGCTTGATTGCCTGGGCGCTCGCGGCGGCGGCAGCGGTGGCTGTCGTGATCGCGCTGAATGTTCTGCCCGCCTGGAGCATATCGCTGGCGATGGGTGTGATGGGCTTCTGCGTCGGCCTTGCCGGGCCTTCGCGCGACTTGCTGGTGCGGCAGGCGGCGACGGCGCGCTTCGGCCAGCAAGCCTTTGGCCGCGTGTACGGCTTCGTTTATTCCGGGCTGGATCTCGGTCAGGCGATAGCGCCGCTGGCGTTCGGGCTGCTGATGGACGCCAGCCTCTTCACCGCCGTGCTGATGGGCGTGGCGCTCTTGCAGGGCGCGGCCATTCTCACGGCGCTCGGCGTCAGCAGAATGCCGACGCGCTGATTGTCTAGAAAGGCAGGCGGCGCTTCGGCGCTTTGACGGCAGAAGAAGGGGGCGCGGCGGCGGGTTGCGGCGCCTTGACCGGTTTGCGCGGTGGACTTTCTTCCTTGTTGATGAAGCGCACCTTGCCGTGCAGCACGCAGCCGCGCATGCCGGGGTCGCAAACGGCGCCGGCGACTTTCTGGCAGATGCCGTTCAGGTCGTGGGGACAGGACCAGGAACTCATCGCGCTTTATTTCAACGCCATATTCTCAACGCCATCTCCGGTCAGGCGGCTGCCGCGTAGAGCCGTTCGACCAGCCGCCGCGCCAGGCCGGCGGCGACGCGACGCCGGTAGCCGGCGGCGACCAGCGTCGAAGCCATCGGCTGGATTTCCTTGCGCACCGCCTTGTCGAGGGCGGCATGGAAGGCTTCATCGGGCTTCTGGCCGATGAGGGCGTCGAGGCCGGACACCAGACCGGGATAGGAATTCAGCCCGGTGCAGGCAACGCGCAGCCCGGCGATGCGGTCGCCGTCGCGTTTGAGCGCGACAGCGATGCCGGCGAGGGGAAAGTCGATGGCACCGCGGATGCGCAGCTTTTCATAATCCGCCGTCCAGCCGGCTTCGAGCGGCACGTCGATCGAAATCAGCAGATCGCCCGGCGCGAGTTTGAGATGACGCATGCCGTCGTCGGCGAAAAGCGCGGCGATCGGTTCGCGCCGCGCGCCGGTCGGGCCGGCGATGTCGGCTTCGGCGCCGAGCGCCAGCAGGGCCGGGGCGAGATCGCCGCTGTAGCAGGCGTAGCAGCGTTCGGACTTGGGCGCGACGCGGCAGGTGTCGCCTTCGCATTTCATGCAATATTCATTGGTGGTGCGCCACCAGTCGCTCTGATTGTAGAAATAGCAGCGCGTGTCCTGCATCAGGTTGCCGCCGACGGTGGCGCAGATGCGGTGCGTCGGGCCGGCCACCAGAGAGGCGGCTTTGGCGAGCAGCGGGGCGCGGGCTCGCACCGTCGCGTCTTCGCACAGCGACTCCAGCGTCACGCCGGCGCCGATGCGCAGCGATTGCTCGCCGGCATGAATCCCGCGCAGTTCGGCCAGCCCGGAGACATCAATCAGCGTCTGCGCTTTCTGGATGTTGCGGCGCAGATTGGGCACCAGATCGGTGCCGCCGGCGAGATAGCGCGATTCGCCCGCCCGGTGCAGGGCAATGGCCTGGGCGACGGTTTCCGGCTTCTGGATGGAAAGAGTTTGGAGGGCTTGCATCAGGCGGCTCCTTCGGTGGCGGGCTGCCGGGCGGATCTGCGCGCGGCAGCGCGGCGTTCGCGCTCGCGCTCTTCCATCGCGCCGGCGACGCGCTCGGGTGTCAGCGGCAGTTCGCGCAGCGCGAGGCCGGTGGCGTTGCGCACCGCTTCGGCGAGCGCCGCCGGCAGGCTGGAGAGCGGGCCTTCGCTGGCTTCCTTGGCGCCGAACGGCCCGTTCGGGTCGATGCTCTCAATGATGCCGACTTCAATCGGCGGCGATTCGGTGATGGTCGGCATGCGATAGTCGAGGAAGTTGGCCGCTGTGTGCAAACCGTTCTCGTAGCGCGTTTCCTCGCAGATGCCCTGGCCGAGGCCCATCCACACCGCGCCCTGGATTTGCCCTTCGACCGAGAGCGGATTGATGGCGTAGCCGCAATCGAGCGCGCACCAGGCGCGTTCGACCGTCACCAGTCCGGTGACATCGTCGACGCTGACTTCGACCACCGTGGCGGCGTAGGAGAAGCCCATCGTCGAGCCGACGGCGCCGCCGCGATGCTTGCCGCCCTGAAAATCCTCGGGGCAGGTGAACGTGCCCTTGACGGTGAGCGTGCCGGTGCCGACTAGCGCCTCGATGGTCACATCATTGAAATTCAGCGTCTCGCCGCTGCTGATCGCCCGGTAGGCTTCGCCCAGGCACTCGATGTCGTCGGGGCGGGTTTTCAGCTTGCGCGCGGCGGCTTCGACCAGCAGTTGCTTCAGATTCTCGGCGGCTTGAATGGTGGCGTTGCCAACCATGTAGGTGACGCGCGAGGAGTAGGAGCCGTTGTCCTTCGGCGTCACCAGACTGTCGGAGGCGACGACGCGGATGCGCTCCCAGTCGACGCCGAGCACCTCGGCGACGCACTGCGCCACGATGGTGGATGAGCCTTGGCCGATCTCCGAAGCGCCGGTGAGAATGACGATGCCGCCGTCCCAGTCGAGCTTGAGAATGACCGTGGCATGTGGCTCGCCGCTCCAGTGCACCGGCTTCGCCGAACCGGAGACGAAATGCGAGCACGCCATGCCGAGGCCGTGTCCCTTCGGCAGCTTGCCGTAGCGCTCGCGCCAGCCGGAGGCGCGCTCAACCCAGTCGAGCGCCTCGGGCAGGCCGTAGGTGGTGATGCGCAGGCCGTTCATGGTTTCGGTCGGCGCCTTGAGCAGATTGCGGCGGCGTACTTCGATCGGATCGAGGCCGAGTTCCGCCGCCATCTCGCCCAGCAGCGAATCGAAAGCGAAGCGGGCGTTGACCGTGCCGTGGCCGCGCATGGCGCCGCAGGGCGGCGTATTGGTGTAGACGCGGTAGCCGTCGTATTTCACCGCCGGCAGATCGTAAAGGCCGTTGAGCAGCGCGCCGGCGTAGAGAATGGTGACGATGCCGTAGCCGCCGTAAGCGCCGCCGCGCATCACCATTTCCATCTCGCAGGCGGTGAGGCGGCCCTCGCGCGTCATGCCGATCTTGATGCGGACGTCGCTCTGCGGGCGGCCGCGATGGGTGAGGAAGGTTTCCTCGCGCGTCAGGTCGAGGCGCACCGTGCCGCGCGCGGCGCGGGCGAGCAGGCCGCAGACGATCTCGAAATTGAGCGTCTCGGTGCGCGCGCCGAAGCCGCCGCCGATGAACGGCTTGACGACGCGGATGCGCGAAGCATCCATGTCCATGCAGCGCGCCAGCGACAGATGCACGTAATACGGCACCTGGGTGACGGAGTGCAGCGTCAGATGGTCGCGCTCCGGCTCGTAGGTTGCCAGGGCGGCGTGCGGCTCCATGTGGGCGTGGGTCACTTCGGCGCAATGGAAAGTCTGCTCGCGCACCAGATCGGCGCGGGCGAAGCCGGCGGTGACGTCGCCGAACTCGTTATGCACTTCGCGTTCCAGGTTGCCGCGCTTGTTATCGTGCAGCAGCACGGCGTCTTCGCGGCGGGAGTCGGCGGGGTCGAAATAAGCCGGCAGCTCGATCACCTTCAAGCGGATCAGCTTCAGCGCCCGTTCCGCCGTTTCGGCGTCCACGGCGGCGACCGCCGCCACCGGCTCGCCGCGATAGCGCACCTTGTCGCGCGCCAGCGGAAATTCATTTTGCGAGATCGGCAGAATGCCGTAAGGCTTGTCGCAATCCTGCCCCGTAATGATGGCCACCACGCCGGGCAGCGCGGCCGCCTCGCGGGTATCCACGGCAACGATTTCGGCATGCGCGTAAGGGCTGCGGAAAATGCGCCCGACGAGGGTGTTCGGCGCCGGCAGATCGGCGGTGTAATGAGCCGTGCCGGTGACTTTATTGACGCCGTCGATGAGCGGGCGCCGCGCGCCGGCGCCGCTGCGTTGCGTGCGATTTGTTTTCATGCTCTCTCCTCCATCTTTTCATCGGCATTTTTTTCCGCGCCACAGGCGGCCTGGACCGATTCGACGATCTTGACGTAGCCGGTGCAGCGGCACAGGTTGCCGCCGAGCGCCTCGCGGATCTCGGCCTCGGTCGGATGCGGATTGCGCCGCAGCAGACCTTCGGCGGCCATGACCATGCCCGGCGTGCAAAAACCGCATTGTGCGCCGAGTTTCTCGTGGAAAGCCTGTTGCAGGGGCGACAAGCGGCCATCCTGCGACTGGGATTCGATCGTCTCGACATGGCAGCCTTCGACCGCGACGGCGAAAGTGCAGCACGCCAGCCGGGGCCGGCCATCGACCAGCACCGTGCAGGCGCCGCATTCGCCGCCGTCGCAGCCGCGCTTGGTGCCGGTGAGATAAAGCTGCTCGCGCAGATAGTCGAGCAGCAATTGGTTGTCCGCCACCGCGTCTTCACGCCAGCGGCCATTGACCTGGATGCGCAGGATGCGCTTCGTATTCTGATTCATGTCCCCCGACCCCTTCCGTGACACCATGGAAGCCCCGATGATAGATTGAAACGAAATAGTTTGCAATCAAGCAATATCAAGCAATTTGAAGCGGGCTGCGCGAGGCGTTTGCCGCGCCGTCCGCCGCCAGCAGGCGGCGGTCGTGGGTGAAGACGGTGGCGCAGCCGTTGCGGACGAAGCCGCAGAGGGTGATGTTGCAGCGTTCGGCGGCTTCAATCGCGAGCGAGGAGGCGGCGGAGACGGCGGCGACCAGTTCCAGCCCGGCGCGCGCGGCCTTGCTGACCATTTCCAGCGTGATGCGGCTGGTCAGCGCCGTGCCGCAGCCCGCCAGCGGGCGGCCGGCGAGCAGGCATTGGCCGATGACCTTGTCGAGGGCGTTGTGGCGGCCAAGGTCTTCGGCCAGCGCCAGCACACGGCCTTCGGCGTCGAAGAGGGCGGCGGCGTGGGTGCCGCCGGTGGCGAGCCAGACGGCCTGGCGCTGGCGCATCGTCGACATGATGGCGTCGAGGCGGGCGGGCGTGAGCCGCAGGGCGTCGCCTGCCGGATGCAGGCCGCGCAGGATGTCTTCGATCTGCTCGCGGCCGCCGCAGATGCCGCAGGCGGAGCCGACCACCACGTTGCGGCGGCGCGCTTGCACCTGCTGCGGGTTGACAAGGGTCAAGCGCACTACGCCCGGCGTGTCCGCGCAGACCGCCAGCGAGCGGATGTCGTCGATGCGATCGAACAGCCCTTCGGTGAAGGCGAAGCCGGCGGCGAGGGCGAGGATTTCCGGCACGCTGTTTTTGTTACCTTCTTTGCCGTTTTCTTTGCCGCCTTCGCCCGGCGCGTCGGTCAGCACGCCGTCTTGCGGCGTGAAAGCGCAGGGGACGGGAACCGGCTCGGTCGGCGTCCACATCAGGGTGAACGCGCCGATGTCCTCGACATCAATGGCGAGGGCTTCTTCCTCGACCACCGGGCAGGCGTCGTCGCCGCGAACGGCGGCGTCGAAGCGGCGGGCGGCGACGGTGCGGATACCGTGCGACATCCCGCGCGCCGCCTCAGGCCGCCTTGCGCAGGGCGACGCGCACGATGTCGGCGCCGGAGCCGGTGGCGTCGGTCAATTCCAGCGACATTGACGCGACGGTGTTGAGGCTCGGCGCTTTGATGTCTTTGGCATAGGGCGTGGCCCAGTGGTCGAACTGGCCGATGATGAGCAGGGTGTCCGGGCGGATGCCCTGATTGATGATGGCCGGGCCGCGCGTGGCGCTCACGGGGGAGACGATGTCGACCAGATCGCCTTCTTCGATGCCGAGTTCTTCCGCCGTGCGCGTGTTCATCACCACGCCGCGATGGCCGCGCACGTTTTGCGACAGTTCGTCCATCAACTGGATCGAGGCGTTGCCGCTGGCATGGAACTGCATGCTTTTGGTGGTGAGCAGCCAGAACGGGAAATCCTCCGGCTTCGCGCCCTGATTGATGAGCGCCTTTTCCCAGATGCCGGGCATGTCGTGCCAGACCGGCAGGAACTGGTATTCGGTGAGTTGATTGTCCCACCAGTGAATGCCCTGTTCATGCAGGCGGCGTTCCAGTTCGCGGCCGGAGCGGGTCAGCCGTTCCTGATACGGCAGTTCAAAGCGCAAATTCTGTTCGACCATTTTCGGATACAGATACCAGCCGCGCCGCGACCAGGGCTTGCTGTAGAAGCCGTTCTCGCGGAACCAGTCGAGGTCGCGCACCTCCGCGCCGTCGGAAAGGCTGGCGCTGGCGGCCTTGCAGGCGGCGTCCCAGATTTCGTCGACGCTGTGGGGCGTTTCCGGGTCGAGGGTGAAGTCGAAGTTCTCGCCTTTCAGCGGTACGCTGCCGGCGCCGCGGTTGATGGCGCTGTTGTATTCCTTGAGGATGCCGACGCGGCGGGCAAGCTCGGTGGCGATCCAGGTGAAATCGCGCGTGTCGCCCTGCGGCGCGACCACCGGCTGGCGCAGGATGAAGCCCTGATGATCCCAGTATTGCTCAATGTATTTGGTGCGGCCAAGACGGATCAGTTGCAGGCTTTCGAGATCGGTCGCTTCCGGCAGCAGGATGTCGGCCATCCAGTTGGTTTCGTCGATGGTGTAGGAGAAAGAAACCATGAAGGGGAAGCGGGCGATCGTCTCGGACAGGCTGCGCGTGTCCCAGAAAGAGATCGCCGGATTGGTGCGGTACGTGATCCACAGGTCGGGAAACGCCGGCGTCATCAATTTTTCCGGCGGCGTTTTCTGCCACATCCATGCCAGATGGGTCGGGCCGAGCGCCTGGCTCCAGGGGCCGTTGCCGGCCAGCGGCACCAGCGTGCGGTGGGCGTTGCGGCCGGTCGGCTTGCGTATCCAGCGCTGCGGATCGGTCGGGTTGAGGCCGTGCACCATGAAGCCGTCATCGCCCGGCTTGACGCTCTGCAAGCGGTCGTCATGGGGGCGATTGATGCGGACAGTGGTGCCGAGCGTGCCGCCCGGCACTTCCAGCGCGCCGACCAGCACCGCCATCACGGTGCGCGCCCAGCAGCATTCGAACGCGCCCCAGCCGTTGTTGACAGTCTTGCCCAGCGTTACCGAGACGGGGCGGAAGGGCAGGGTTTCGCCGCCGATCTCGATTGTCTCGCCGACGTGGGCGTGGTCCACGAATTCATGGCCGACGCGGCGGATGCGCTCGGCCGGCACTTCGCACACTTTTTCCGCCCACTCCGGCGTATAGGCCGCGACGTGGGCGACCAGCTTGGCGAAAGCCGGTTCGCCCTCGACATTGCGGTGCTGCCAGCGGTCTTCGTCCGGGCCTTGCTCGTAAGCCGATGGCACGGTGAAGCGGCCTTCGAGCGCGGGCGCGGTGTCCGGCGTGTCGAAAGGCACGGCGGCGTTGCGGCGGGTATCCCACAGCAAGGGCTTGCCGCTGTCCGGCTCGCGCAGATAGTAGCCGTGGGGGCCGACCAGATAGGGCGACGCGGTGCGGTCGCGCAGGAAAGGCAGATCGAGATCTTCACGCGGCCGCTCGTGCAGCATGACGTGGATGAGGGCGAACATGAACGCGCCGTCGGTCTTCGGCTTGATGGGAATCCACTCGGCGGAAGCGGCGGCGGTCACGCCCAGATGCGGCTCGACATAGACGCGCTTCATGCCGCGCACGCGCGCCTTGGCGTGGCGGGCGACGGCGCAGACGCCGCCCGTCACCTCGACGTTGGCGCCGAGGGAGATGACGTATTCGGAATAAGGCGTGTCGGCGGCGACGGTGAAGGCGCGGTGCCAGTATTCGCCGTACAGGTGTTCGGAATGCACGCACTTGACGCCCTGGCCGGAGCCGAAGCTGAAATCCATCTGCCCCCAGGCGGAGAGGAAAGCCGGGAAGGTGCCCATGTAGTTGGAGGGCGTGCCGCCGTGGCCGAAGCTGGCCGCCACGCGCGGCAGGCCGTCTTCGTCGATGATGCCCTTGGCGCGGATCTCGCGCATTTTCGCGGCCACGATGTCGAGCGCCTCGTCCCACGAGATCGGCTCGAAGCCGGGGTCTTCATTGATGCCCTTTTTGGGGTTGGTGCGCCGCATCGGCGAGAGGATGCGGTGTGGCGAATAAGTCTTCTGGATCAGGCCGTAGGCCTTCACGCAGGGCTTGCCGTCGCCTGGGTGAATATCCTTGCCGCAGAAATTCGGCCCCACCTCGGTGGCGACGCCGTTTTCCACTTTTACCGTCAGCAGATCCGGCCCCGCCACGCAGTTGTAGCAGTAGGTCGGCACCCATTTTGCCGTTGTTTTCGCGTCCATCTCCCCCTCCGGTTCTTGAGTTATAAGGGAACAATACAGGAAACCCCGAAACGATACAGGATTATCTTGAATGTTCCTAAAGATGTATCAAGTATAGACGGATTGGCGGGCCGTTCAAACAGAAAAAAGGCGGGTTGGAAGCGATGGAGGGAGGGGGAGGGGAAGGGGAGGGGGCCGGGCCGGATTGGATTGGGTTGGGCAATCAGGCCGGCGCGGCGCGGGCCAGTTCCGCATGCCGGAAACAGCCCGTGAGGTGGTCGTTCACCATTCCGGTCGCCTGCATGTGGGCGTAACAGATGGTGCTGCCGACGAATTTGAAACCGCGCTCCTTGAGATCGCGGCTGAGGGCATCGGATTCCTTCGTGCTGGCCGGCACCTGCCGCAAGGTTTTCCAGCGGTTGACGATGGGCCGGCCATTGACGAAGCGCCAGATGTAAGCGTCGAAACTGCCGAAAGCCGCCTGCACATCAAGAAAGCGCCGCGCGTTGCCGATGGCGGCCTCGATTTTCAGGCGATTGCGCACAATGCCCGCGTCGGCCAGCAGGCGCGCAATTTCCCGCTCGCCGAAACCGGCCACCGCCGCCGCGTCGAAGCCGGCAAAAGCGCGGCGGTAAGCCTCGCGCTTCTTTAGAATGGTGATCCACGACAAACCGGCTTGCGCTCCTTCAAGAATCAGAAACTCGAACAAGCGCCGGTCGTCATGCACCGGCACGCCCCACTCGGCATCGTGATAAGCGACATACACCGGATCAACGCCGCACCAGCCGCAGCGCGTTATTGGGTCGTCTCGGGATGGCATGGGGTTTTAATGGCGCGGCTGAAATTCAATAAAATGGACTGAGCTTGATAGGCCGGGTTGAGCGCAGCGAAGCTCAACACCATGACCGTTTTCAATCACGGCGCCATTGTTTGCTGCCACGGTCAAATTTCGGCTGCATGACCTGGATGATGAATTTCTATCGCATGGCGCGCACACACGTCAGCGCGTCCTTGCGGATGTTGTGCTTCCTGAAAATTCCGTCGCGGATCTGGTTGCAGATCATGTCGCTCTCATCCACGCTGACGCCCCAGAAGAGCAGACGGGTTTCGCGCTCCCGCCAGTTGTTTCTCGCTATGCTGAGGTAGGTTACAAAAGTCGGTTCATTGTTAAAAAATTTGGCGAACCGGGGCGGCAGTTCGGATTTGCATTCCAATGACTTCATAACCCATTTTGTGGGGATCGATGTCTGGGCCTCCTGAAGGTTCTCCACCATCGCATCCGAGTATTTCTTGCAGTCTGT
Organism: Zoogloeaceae bacterium; assembly: GCA_031277315.1. Classification (GTDB taxonomy): domain Bacteria; phylum Pseudomonadota; class Gammaproteobacteria; order Burkholderiales; family Rhodocyclaceae; genus Desulfobacillus. The sequence goes on from JAITMP010000026.1 coordinate 25,326, forward strand.
TTCGTCCACGACCTCGGTAAAAATAACGCCCTCAAGGTGCCGGTCGCCGACGTCCAAAGTCGCGTGAACCTCGGCATATACAGGGTTTGAAATCACGTTGGAATGTTGACGCTGAAACAGAAAAATCGCGCCGCCAATGATGCACAGGATGATAATGAGTTGCTTCATGAATTGGCCTTGGGCTGGATGGGGCCAGGCTGGGCAGAGCGCAGACTGCCAACGCTTCAAAGCCACAGAAGCCCATCACCTGCCGCCACAGCTTTTAATCTTGATTTTTTTACGGCAAAGAACCATATCGCATTACCCATAAATGCGCAATGGGCAAACGGGCGGCGCCCAACAGATCATTTAACGACGTCGGGATCAACGATACGCCTCAGGTGTCGTCAGCTTTCGGCAAGCATTGCCCGACTCCCAGCAGCGCTTCGACGTGCGATAGCGTCGCTTCGTCATGGACGACGTTGCGCAGCCATTCATGCAGAGGCATGCTGCCCCAGCGCGCTGCCTGATCGGCCAAATAGGCGACCGGGCTGTGTGGTTCGCTGTGGCGGAAAAAGGCGGCGATTTCCTGAAGCTGGCGAATGGCCTGTTCTCTGGATGCGGGGACTGGCGATGAAGGATTGGCTGGCCGCGCGGGTGGAACAGCGGGCGCGGGCTCCGGGGAGGTTCAATTTGGCGCTGCCGAACAAACTGCTAATAATCCTTTGAATACCGTTCGTGCCCAGAGCGTGTGATGTTTGATGCCAGCGTTAAATAAACCAGACTTTATTAGTATGCTAATTTTAGGTACGCTGCTTCTTGAGCAAGTTTTGCCATTATTTAAATATAAAATATATTTCTGTAAAATATATTCTTATTAAGGACTGAAACGGTAATTTTCTTTTCGATTTTGTATTTTGATCGATCATATAGTCTATGATTATTATCAAAGAATGATATTGGTTGATTTTTACAATTATTTGATTATAAACAGAAATATTAATAACTTGAAATCAGGCATGGAATTTGTATCTGGAGTTGGAAAATATGTTTGCTGGCGGGGTGCAATTGGAGGGGCTGCCGGCATACAGTACGCCGCTTGAATGAGGGTCTCCGGCGCGGCTGGGGGCGAAGAATCGGGCTAACGAGAAAAGGGATGGAGGACATGAGCGAAATCCGTATTGAAGAAGCAACACGCGCTGCGGCCACGGTAGCCAGTCGGCTTGGCATCAACCGGCGCGAATTCCTGCAATTCTGCGCGGCGACGGCGACCACGCTGGGCTTGCCGGCCGGCGCCGAAGCGGCCATCGCCGAGGCGGTGGAGAAGGCCAAGCGGCCGTCGGTGATCTGGTTGCATTTCCAGGAGTGCACCGGCTGCACGGAATCCTTGCTGCGCGCCGAGCACCCGACGCTGGACAAGCTGATCCTCGACGTGATTTCGCTCGACTACCACGAGACTTTGATGGCCGCCGCCGGCCATCAGGCGGAGGCGGCGCGCAAGGCCGCGATGGCGGCGAACAAGGGCAAGTACATCCTGGTTGTCGAAGGCGCCATTCCTGTCGCGCAGAACGGCATTTACTGCAAGGTCGGCGGCCAGACGGCGGTCGACATGCTGAAGGAGTGCGCCGCCGATGCGGCAGCGGTGATCGCCATCGGTTCCTGCTCGTCCTGGGGCGGCATGCCTTCCACCGATCCCAACCCGACCGGCTCTTCCAGCGCCGCCGACATCCTCGGCAAGACGGTGGTGACGATTCCCGGCTGCCCGCCCAACCCCTACAACTTCCTCGCCACGGCGGTGCACTTCCTCACTTTCGGCAAGCTGCCGGAGGTTGATGAACTGGGCCGGCCGAAATTCGCTTATGGCCGCATCATTCACGAGCATTGCGAGCGCCGCGCCCACTTCGATGCCGGGCGCTTCGCCCACGAGTTCGGCGACGAGGGCCACCGCATGGGCTACTGCCTCTACAAGCTCGGCTGCAAGGGGCCGGAGACGCATGCCAACTGTTCGACCATCGGTTTCGGCGACATCGGCGAGGCAAGCTGGCCGGTGGCGTGCGGCCACCCCTGCATCGGCTGCACCGAAAAAGGCGTCGGCTTCATCAAGCCGATCCACGCGACAGCGCAATTGAAGGGCATGAGTCCGCCCGCTTCGTATCCGGGCGTCGTCGAGCAGCAGGGCAAGACCAGCTTCGCCTCGGCGGCGGCGCTGGCGGCCATTGCCGGCGCCGCTGCCGGCGCGGCGGCGATGCTGGCGAAGAATCTCGGCAAGCAGGACGAAGCCCAAGCGCAGCAGAAAGGCGAGTAACCATGGACCGGCGCACTTTTTTCAAATCGTCGCTCGCCGGCGGCGCCGCGTTGGCTGTCGGCGCGGCAAGCTGTCCGGCGCAGGCGCGCGGCACGAATACGCTGCCGCCCGAGGCGCTCGGGCTGCTCTTCGATTCCACTCTCTGCGTCGGCTGCAAAGCCTGCGTGGCGGCCTGCAAGGAAGTCAACGGCATGCCGGTGGAAAATTTCACCAAGGATGCGTACTGGGATACGCCGCTCGACTTGTCCGGCAAGACGCTCAACGTCATCAAGGTCTACCGAGATGGCGACATGGCGGCGAAAGACCGCGAGGAAAACGGCTTCGCCTTCATCAAGAAGTCGTGCATGCACTGCGTCGATCCTTCCTGCGTTTCGGCCTGTCCGGTTTCGGCCATGCGGAAGGATGCGAAGACCGGCATCGTCACTTACGACAAGGATGCCTGCATCGGCTGCCGTTACTGCGTTGCCGCCTGTCCTTTCGGCGTGCCGCGCTTCACTTACGATTCGGCGACGCCGCAGATCAGCAAATGCCAGCTTTGCGTGCATCGCCACAAGGACGGCAAGTACGCGGCCTGCGCTGAAGTCTGTCCGACCGGGGCCACGCTGTACGGCACGGTGGCCGATATCCGCAAGGAAATCGCGCGCCGCCGGGCGCTCAAGCCGGGCGAGCAGACCTCCTTCCCGCGCGGCAAGCTGGGCGGGAAGGATCAAAGCTATCCCGGCGTGGCGGCGAAGTACATCGACCACGTCTACGGCGAGACGGAGTTCGGCGGCACGCAGATGATGATGCTGTCCGGCGTGTCGTTCCAGAAACTCGGCTACTCGAACCTACCGCCGAATTCTGATGCCGCGTCATCCGAGACTTTGCAGCACACGCTCTACGGCGGATTGATCGCGCCGATCGTCGTTCTGGGGGCGCTGACTTTCATCGCCAAGCGCAACGTCAAACCCGATAATGAGGAAGGAGGCAACCATGGCTGATTACGCGCATGCACCGCGTCCGCTCGGCGGCAGCCTGGTCACGCCCGTTACGCTGCTGCTCGGCGTGCTGGCGGCGATTGCCGGCGTCATTCTGCTCTACCGTTTCATCTACGGCCTGGGCGCGGTGACGAACCTGAGCGACGGCTATCCCTGGGGCATCTGGATCGCTTACGACGTGGTGGTCGGCTCGGCCTTGGCCTGCGGCGGCTATTCCATGGCGCTGCTGGTCTATATCTTCAACAAGGGGGAATATCACCCGCTGGTGCGGCCGGCCCTGCTGGCGAGCCTGTTCGGTTACACCCTGGCCGGCGCGTCGGTGATTTTCGATCTCGGTCGCTGGTGGAATGTCTGGCACATTTTCTGGCCCGGCTACGCGCAGGTGAATTCGGTGATGTTTGAAGTCGCGGTGTGCATCTCGATTTACATCCTCGTGATGTGGATCGAGTTCTCGCCCGCCTTCCTGGAGAAGTTCGGCATGCGCAACGCCCAGCGCAAGCTCGGCAAGGTGCTGTTCTTCTTCATCGCCCTTGGCGTTCTGCTGCCCTCGATGCACCAGTCCTCGCTCGGCTCGCTGCTGGTGATTTTCGGCCAGCAGATTCATCCGCTCTGGCGCTCGGGCTGGCTGCTGCCGGTGCTCTACCTGACGACGGCCATTCTGCTCGGCTTCGCCGTGGTGGTGTTCGAGGCGACGCTGTCCTCGATCGGCTTCCGCCGGCCGCTGGAGACGAAGGTGCTGGCGCCGCTGTCGAAGATCATGTACGGCCTGCTCGTCGTCTACCTCGTGATACGGGTGCTTGATCTCGTCTTCCGTGGCGCGCTCGGCGCAGCCTTTACCGCCAGTTGGGAGGCGTTCTGGTTCTGGGTCGAGATGGCCTGCTTCGTCGCGCCGCTGGCACTGATGTCGTCGGCGCGGGCGCGCAACAGCGCCGCCAAACTGTTCATCGCAGCGTTGCTGCTGATGCTGGGCGGCTTCATGCTGCGCATCAACGGCTTCCTCGTCGGTTACATGACGGGGGAGGGCTGGCATTACTTCCCGTCGCTGCCCGAACTCATGGTCACCATCGGCCTGATCGCCTTTGAAATACTGGCTTACATCGTTATCGTCAAAAAATTCCCCGTGCTGCCTGCCGTGCAGCCGGCCACGCGCTAAAGGAGAGTTGAGAAATGGGACAACGCATCACGATTGATCCAATCACCCGCATCGAAGGCCACCTGCGCATCGACTGCGAAGTCGATGGCGGCAAGGTCAAGAAGGCCTGGTCCTCGGGCCAGATGTGGCGCGGCGTCGAGTTGATCCTGCTCGGCCGCGATCCGCGCGACGCCTGGGCCATCACTCAACGCATCTGCGGCGTGTGCACGACAGTGCATGCCATCTGCTCGGTGCGGGCGGTGGAGAACGCCTTGCAGATGGAAGTGCCGCTCAACGCACAGTACATCCGCAACATGATCATCATGGCGCACGCGATGCATGACCACATCGTGCATTTCTACCATCTCTCCGCGCTCGACTGGGTGGATGTCGTCTCGGCGCTGAAGGCCGACCCGGATGCCGCTTCGCGTCTGGGGGAAAGCCTGTCGTCCTGGCGCGGCAACAGCAAGGCCGAGATGCGCGCCGTCAAGGAACGGCTGAAAGGCTTCGTCAATGGCGGCCAGCTTGGCATTTTCAGCAACGGTTATTGGGGTCACCCGGCCTACAAGCTGCCGCCGGAGGTGAACCTGCTCGCCGTGGCGCATTACCTGCAAGCGCTCGACGTGCAGCGCAAGGCCAATAAGATCGTCGCCATCCTCGGCTCGAAAACGCCGCACATCCAGAACGTGGCGGTCGGCGGCGTTTCCAACGCGCTTTCCACCGACAGCTATTCCGCCCTTGGCATTGAGCGCCTGCTTGCCATCAAGAGCCACATCGACGAGCTGACCGATTTCATCAAGAACGTCTATCTTGTCGACGTCGCCGCAGTGGGGGCTTTCTACGCCGACTGGACGAAATACGGCGCCGGCGTCACCGATTACCTGTCCGTGCCGGACATCCCGCTCGATACCAAGGGCACCCAGTTCGCGCTGCCCGGCGGCTACATCGCCAACAAGGATCTCGGCGCGTTCAAGCCCATCACGACTTTCAACGACGATTACTGGGTGAAGGGCGTCGAGGAAACCACCAAGCATTCTTGGTACGAAGGCGCCAAGGTTCTGCATCCCTACCAGGGCGAAACCAAGCCGCAGTACACCGACTTCAACGAAGACGGCAAATATTCCTGGATGAAGTCGCCGACTTTCTATGGCCGCCCGGCCCAGGTCGGCCCGCTGGCGCGCGTGTTGTGCATGCTGGCCGCCGACTACGCGCCGGCGAAGAAATACGCCACCCTCGCGCTTGATACGGTTTCGGCCATCGCCAAGACCAAGGTCGGGCTGGAAGCCATGCACTCCACCATCGGCCGCCATGCCGGACGCGCCATCTCCTGCGCGGTGCAGACCGAGGTGCTGGCCGGTCAATGGACGGCGCTGATGGAGAACATCGGCAAGGGCGACTTCACCACCTACAACAAGCCGGTCTTTCCGAAAGGCGAGATCATGGGGCAGGGCTACCATGAGGCGTCGCGCGGCGTGCTCTCGCACTGGGTCGTCATCGAAGACGGCAAGATCAAGAACTACCAGTGCGTGGTGCCGTCGACCTGGAACGCCTGCCCGAGGAACGAGAAGGACGCGCCGGGGCCGTATGAAGCATCGATCGCCGACAACCCGATCGCCGATCCCGAGCGGCCGCTGGAGGTGTTGCGCACGGTGCACTCGTTCGATCCGTGCATCGCCTGCGCCATCCACGTCACCGATACGGAAAACGGCAGCGCCATCACGGTGAAGGCAAAGTAAGGTTAGCGAGGAGAGCCGGTAAGTCCGCTGCGCGGACTGTTACACTTAGGGCGGACGCAAGTCCGCCTCATTTTTCGGAGCGCGCGTGAAAGCCATCATCCTCGGCATCGGCAACACCATCCTCTCGGACGAGGGCGTCGGCGTGCATGCCGCCGAAGCCCTGCGCGCCGCCTATACGCTGCCGCCGGGCGTGGAAATCATTGATGGCGGCACCGCCGGAATGGAGCTGCTCGACGTGCTGTTCGGCGTCGACCTGCTGCTGGTGCTCGACGCCGTGAAGGCGAAGCGCGCGCCGGGAACGGTGATACTGCTCACCGGCAAGGAAGTGCCGGTGTTCTTCCGCTCCAAGCTCTCGCCGCATCAAGTCAGCATTTGCGACGTGCTGGCGAGTCTCGAATTCGCCGGCAGCCCGCCGAAAGATCTGGTGTTGGTCGGCTGTGAGCCGGAAAGTCTTGAACTGGGCACCGAACTGACGCCGCTCGTTGCTGGCAAAGTGCCGGAGATGCTCGCCGCCGCCGTCGCCCAGCTTGCCGAGCGCGGCATCGTGTTGCAGCCGCGGCGGGCCGTGGCGGAGGTTTGAAATGTGTCTGGCGATTCCTTCCTGCATTCTTGAAATCGACGGTTTGGTCGCGCTGGTCGACAGCGCCGGCGAGCAGCGCAAGGTCAGCCTCATGCTGATGCCCGAAGAAGTCGCCGTCGGCGACTACGTGCTGATCCAGAACGGCAACCTCGCCTACGAGAAGGTCGACGCCGAGCGCGCCCGCGAATCGCTGAAACTGATCGGGGAAATTTTCGCGCAAGGCGTCACCGATGTCCGCGCCTGGTAGCGCCGACAGCGTGGATGGCGCGGATGGCGGCGGCGCACCGCGCATCCATTCTACCGATCCCGCGCCGCTGCTCGAAGCCGCCTTCCGCCGCATCGAAACCAACGACATGGCCGGTGTGCCGATGCTTAATCCGGCATTGCGCGTCGAGGCCATCGGCTTCGACCGCTGGCAGGGTCACTGGCTTGGTATCCTGATTACGCCCTGGTTCATGAATCTGGTGCTGGTTCCGGGCGAGGCCGCGTCCTGGAACAGCGTTGCGCCGGGCAAGCGCCGCTTTCTGCGTTTCCCTTCCGGCGATTTTGCCTTTCTCGGCAGCGAGGAACCTGAACTGGGCGAGTTTCAATGCTGCTCGCTGTTCTCGCCGATGACGCAGTTTTCCGATCAGGACGGCGCCCGCGAGGTCGGCCTCGCCGCCTTGGCTGCCCTGCGGCGCCCAGCCGAGACAACGGCTTCGCAAACACCCTCCGACCCGCAGCCCGCATCCGGGCGGCCAATGAGCAAACGCGAATTCCTCGGCGCCGTGTTCAGGCGCGGGTAGTTATATCGTTTGGGTTATTTCATAGGTTGGGCTGAGCGACTAGAAATAGCAAAGATGACAGCTCAAATCGACGATTTTTTCCGGTACCGGAAACGTAAATACGCCGTAGCCGGTATCAGCGAAGGCGAATTGTTCGACCCCGCCTGGTTGGGCCTGAGCCCGGTGGGTTCCTGTAGCGCCTGCTGGCGCGGCTATCAGGCGGTTTTTGCTATCTCCGGCTCTAGGCTTATGCTTGATACGCTCGATGTCGAGCTGCGCGAGCCGGATCAAGGCCCGCCGATCAATGGCGTACAACCAGATGGATCTTGCAGAGCTTGGTTCAACAATCATTACAAAAGACTGAATTACCCCTTGCAATACACCGGCGGTTTGTTGCTGGCTGCTGGTTTCATCCGTGATCTGTATGAGCACATGGGCTTCCACCCTGCCTGGAAGTACGAGAAGGTGGTGGAACTGGTCTTTGACGATGGCATTCTCATTGACGAGTCCGACCGTTCGGAACAAATCGCCGCAATCAGGCAGAAGGGCACAACATCGGAGCCAATGTCTGATGAAAATGGGATCGTCGCGTTCATTGAACGCGCCTTTGATCGCAGCTACTAAATGTGGCCTAACATGTGAGGCGAAAAAAGAGCAGCGTTCATCATTGCCGCCAACATCGGGCTTCCCCACGCTCTACTCAACTTAGCTGCCTGGCGGATGCGCGGGGCGGGCCATCCCGCGCCGCTGCAGTTTTCTTCAGCGCGGCGAACCGCAAGCGGCGGGGCGTGTGGCCCGGAGGGATTGAAACAAAAAGGTTATTCGTCAGCGGGCGCGAGCGTGCTTTCGACGCGCAGACGGCGCACGCGGCCATCCGGGAAAGGCCATTCGATGGTTTGGCCTTCGACCAGTCCGAGCAGGGCGGAGCCAACCGGCGCCAGCACTGATATCTTGCCGCTGGCCATATCCGCTTCGTCCGGGAAAACGAGTTCCACTTCGCGGCGTTCGCCCGAGCGCTCGTCCAGATAGGTGACGCGCGAATGCATCCTGACGACATTGCCCGGCATCCGTTCCGTTGGGACGACAGTGGCCCGGCTCAGTTCTTCCGCCAAGGCATGGCGGCTGGCCAGGGGGGCAAGCCGGGCGTAGTCCACCTCGGCGATCAGGAGTTCTTCGTTTCTCATGGGATAAACCGCTATTCGGAAAAAGAAAAGCCCCGCCGCAAGCGGCGGGGGCGTGAAAGGGATGATAGGGCGGTTTGAGGCCATGAATAAGGAGCCTGAATTGAACAAGACTGTTGCTTGATTGGCTACAATCCCCTCATGCAAGACTTGAACCTGATGGCTGTTTATGCGCATGTGGTCGACAGCGGCGGTTTTTCCGCCGCCGCCCGCCGCTTGGGCATGTCGCGCTCGGCGGTGAGCAAGGCGGTGGCGAAGCTGGAAAGAACGCTCGGCGCGCGTCTGCTCAATCGCAGCACGCGCCATCTCAGCGTGACGGAAGCGGGGGCCGCTTTCGCGGAGCATTGCAGCCGCATTCTGGACGAGGCGATCGAGGCTGAGCAGGCGGTGAGCAGCTTGCTCGGGCAGCCGCGCGGAGTGTTGAAAGTGGCGGCTTCGGTGGCTTTCGGCACGCTGCACGTGGCGCCGGCGCTGGCGGATTTTCTTGGCCGCTGCCCGGAACTGGATATCGACATGACCATCGTCGACCGCGCCGTCGATCTGGCCGAGGAGGGCTACGATGTCGCCGTGCGCGTCGCGCGCGAGTTGCCGCCGAATCTCGTCGCCCGCCGTCTGGCGCCGGTGCGCCGCAAGCTGTGCGCGACGCCGGATTATTTCGAGCGGCGCGGCATCCCGCGCATTCCGCAAGATCTGGCGCATCACAACTGCCTCGACTACACCCATTCCGGCGAGCATGGCCTGTGGCGTTTCACCGGGCCGGAAGGCGATATCGCCGTGCCGGTGTCGGGGCGGCTGCGCATCAACGACGACGAGGCGCTTTCGCAAGCCGTGCTGGGCGGGCTGGGCATGGCCTTGCTACCCACCTTCATCATCGGCAAAGACTTGCAGGACGGGCGCTTGCGCGCCGCGCTATCCGAATATATTCCCGTTGAGCGGCACGTCTACGCGCTCTATTTACCCACCCGCCACCTGCCGGCCAAGGTGCGCGCCTTCATCGACTTCCTGCTGGAACGCTTCGGCCCCGATCCGTATTGGGATCGGGATTAAGCGTTTGTTTTGCCGTCTTTTCGCGGCCGGACAAATTATCGGCAAGAGTTGGGCGAACTTGATAAATCTCAAGTGTAAAAATTACACTATACTTCGTATGGAATTAAATTATACTTCGTCCTTGATCGGGTTTTTCGCTGGGTATCCTCCGGCTATCCTGCCGGATTCTGATGAATAGAGCGTTATTTTTGACCACTCCTTACTACGTGACTTGTCATGACCGAGAAAACCACATCACCGAAAAAACGCGCCCGGCAGGCCGAAACGCGGCAGGTTGAAGGCTCCATCTGCGACCGCCATCTTTCGCCGGCGCTGCGCGCATTTCCCGCCGACAAGCTCCAGCTTGGCGCGCTGACCGGAGCCAAGGCGCAGGTCTACAACCAGCTCTGGCGACCCATCGCCGAAGGCCGGCTGAAACCGGGCGCCAAGCTCTATGAGGGTGTCATCCGCGAGGCGGTGGGCGTCAGCCGCCACATCGTCTATGGCGTGCTCCAGCAAATGGCCTCCGAAGGCTGCGTCACCCTGCCGTTCAACAAAACGCCCCACGTCGCCAAGCCCTCGCCGCAAGAGGCCCAGGACGTGTTCGAGACGCTCGGCGTCGTGATGGTGCATATCGTCAGGGAACTGTCGCAGCCGGCGCGAACCATCACGGCGGAAGAACACCGGCTGCTCGAACAGCATGTGAAGATGCAAGCCGAAGCGGATGAGGCCAACGACCTGATTACCGCGCACCTGCTGGGAATCGAGTTTCTGATTCTGCTGGCGTCGATTCACGGCGTTACCCTGCTGACCGAAGTGGTCGCCCGTGCGGTGGTGCTGCTCACGCTGTCGCTCAAGCTCTACGGCAAGTTTCCGCCGCCGCCCTGGCACGTCGCTTTCCAGAGCAATCTCATCGACGCGATTTTCACTCACCGCACCGATGAAGCCGTGCGCGAATTTGAAGAACGCCGCACCGGTATGCGGAACACGCTCCGTTTCCACGGCGGCGAACACTATGAGCATGACGACCTCGCCGTGCTGCTTGCCTCCTCGCCGCTGCACGCGGCAAACCCGAAAGGGAACGCAAGGTGAGGGAATGATGATCCGCGCGATCATGTTCCCTCTGCCTGAACGGCATCGTTAACAGTTCCGGTTGGCCGGGGTAAAACTGGGCGATGCCGGACATGTCTTCTCCCGAAAATAGTTGCGATTTGCCGGGCATCGTTGCCCGCTGGGGCGGCGATGCGGCGAATCTGGTGCAGATTCTGCGCGAAGTGCAGGAAGCCTGCGGCACGATTCCGCCGGAGGCGGTCGACCCGTTGGCGCGGCTGCTGAATGTGCCGCGTGTGCGCATCGAGTCGACGGCCAGTTTCTACGCTTTCTTCCATACCGGCCCGGGCTGCGCTTACACGCTGCTGTTTTCCGACAACATCATCGACCACATGGCCGGCAAGGCCGGCTTGAAGCAGTATGTGTGCGAGAAGCTGTGGGTAGAGCCGGGCAAACGCTCCGAGGACGGCTTGGTGTATGTCGGCGACACCGCCGACATCGGCCTCGCCGATCAGGCGCCAGCGCTGCTGGTGAACGGCCATGCGGTGCCGTCCCTCGACAAAACGCGCCTCGATCTGATCGCGGAATTGATCCGGGCGCGCAAGCCGCTGGCCGAATGGCCGCCGATGCTGTTCGAGATACCGGATCAGATACGCAAGGCGGGGCCGCTGACGGGCGAAGCGTTCGCGCCCGGCGCGGCGCTGCGGCGGACGCTGGCGCGCGGCGCGGAGGCGACGCTGGCGGAACTGGAGACATCCAATCTGCGCGGGCGCGGCGGCGCCGGTTTCAAGACCGCCATCAAGTGGGCGAGTTGCCGCAACGCGGCGAGCGGGGCGCGCTACGTGGTGTGCAACGCCGACGAAGGCGAGCCGGGTACGTTCAAGGATCGCGTGCTGCTCAACAGCCATGCCGATCTGGTTTTCGAGGGAATGACGGTGTGCGCCCGCGTCATCGGCGCGCGGCGCGGTTTTCTTTATCTGCGCGGCGAATACAAAAACCTGTTTGAAAAACTGCAAACGGTTCTCGCCCGGCGGCGCGAGACGGGTTTGCTCGGCGAGAGCATTCTCGGCGAAGCCGGTTTCGATTTCGACATTGAAATTCATCTTGGCGCCGGCGCTTACATCTGCGGCGAGGAATCGGCGCTGATCGAATCGCTGGAAGGCAAGCCGGGCAAGCCGAGAAACCGGCCGCCGTTTCCGGATCGACGCGGCTACCGCGATCAGCCGACGGTGCTGAATAACGTCGAGACTTTCGCTTGCGCGGCGAAGATCGCCGAGCAGGGCGGCGCCTGGTTCGCCGCCATCGGCACGCCGCAGTCCACGGGCAGCAAACTGATGTCCGTCTCCGGCGACTGCCGCCGGCCCGGCGTCTACGAATATCCCTTCGGCGTCACGGCACGGCAGGTGCTGATCGACTGCGGCGCGGAAAACGCCTATGCCGTGCAGGTTTCCGGGCCGTCTGGCATGTGCATCTCCTTCCGCGAATTCGACCGCCGCCTCTGTTTCGAGGATCTCGCCAGCGCCGGCGCGTTCATGGTTTTCTCGCGTCAGCGCGACATGTTCGAAGTGGCGCGCAACTTCACGCATTTTTTCGCGCATGAAAGTTGCGGCTTCTGCACGCCGTGCCGCGTCGGCACTTCGCTCCTGCGCAACATCATGGACAAGCTGGCGGCGGGCAAGGGTTCGGTCTACGACATGAACGAAATGCAGCGCATCATGCACATTCTGCGCGGCATGGCGCACTGCGGCCTTGGCCACACCGCCGCCAATCCGGTGGTGCAGACGATGGAGAAGTTTCCGGACGCTTACGAAAAGCGGCTGAAGAAACTGGATTTCGAGCCGGCCTTCGATCTCGACGGTGCGCTTGCCACGGCGCGCCTGATTACCGGCCGCGACGACGCATGGGCGCACCTGGCCGATGACTGAAATGACAAACACATTCACGCTCGACGGCAAGGAGATTCCCTTCCGCGAAGGCGAAACCATCATGGCGGCGGCGACGGCGGCGGGCGTCTACATTCCGCATCTGTGCCATCGCCCCGGCTTCAAGCCGCACGGCTCCTGCAAGCTGTGCACGGTGAACATCGACGGGCGGCCGAGCGCGGCGTGCACCCATCTGGCGGCGGCGGGCATGCGGGTGGAGAGCGAGACGGAGGCGCTCAATGCCGACCGCCGCGCGCTGACGCAGATGCTTTTCGTCGAGGGCAACCATATCTGCCCGTCCTGCGAGAAAAGCGGCAACTGTCAGTTGCAGGCGGTGGCGTATCACCTTGGCATGTCGACGCCGCACTTCACGCACTTTTATCCGGCGCGCGATGTCGACGCCTCGCACCCGGACGTGCTGCTCGACCGCAACCGCTGCATCCTGTGCGAGTTGTGCGTGCGCGCCAGCCGCGACGTCGACGGAAAAAATGTCTTCGGCATCGGCGGACGCGGCATCCGCTCGCGTCTGATCGTCAACGCGGCCAGCGGCCGTCTCGCCGACACCGGCCTTGCCGTGACGGATCGCGCCGTCGCGGTATGTCCGACCGGCGCGCTGCTGCGCAAGCGCGACGGTTTCAGCGTGCCGATCGGCGAGCGGCGCTACGACCGTCACACTATTTCCGACGTGACGACGGAGACGGAGGAAGAAAGGCCGCGCCATGACTAGCGCCAGGCCGAAGATCGCCACTTGCTCGCTGGCCGGCTGCTTCGGCTGCCACATGTCGCTGCTCGACATCGACGAAAAATTGTTTGAACTGGTGGAACGGGTCGAATTCGACCGCTCGCCGCTGACCGACATCAAGCGCTGCGGGCCGTGCGACATCGGCATCGTCGAAGGCGGCGTGTGCAACGCCGAGAACGTGCATGTGCTGAAGGAATTCAGAAAGAACTGCCGTATTCTGGTGGCAACCGGCGCGTGCGCCATCACCGGCGGCATTCCGTCCTGGCGCAACAACGTCGACCTGTGGGATTGTTTTCAGGAGGTATACCACTACGGCCTCGGCCTCGAAGGCGGGCAGATTCCCAACGATCCGGAACTGCCGCTGCCTTTCGACAAGGTGCACCCGATCAACGAAGTGGTGCGCGTCGACTACTTCCTGCCCGGCTGCCCGCCGCCGGCGGAGGCGATCTGGAAGTTTCTCTCCGATCTCATCGCCGGACGCGAACCGAAACTCGATCAGGCGATGTTGCGTTATGACTAACGGAAATTGGCATGCCCGTGTCTCTTGAAACCGCTGCCGATCCGGAGAACCTGAAGCGGGTCGTCATTGAGCCGGTGTCTCGCGTCGAGGGGCATGGCAAGGTGACGTTGCTGCTCGACGCCGACGACCGGGTGCGTCAGGCGCGGCTGCATATCGTCGAGTTTCGCGGCTTTGAAAAATTCATTCAGGGCCGGCCTTACTGGGAAGTGCCGGTGCTGGTGCAGCGGCTGTGCGGCATCTGCCCGGTGTCGCATCATCTGGCGGCATCGAAGGCGCTCGACATCATCGTCGGCGCGCGTGCGCTGACGCCGACGGCGGAGAAGATGCGCCGTCTGATGCATATGGGCCAGATCCTGCAATCGCACGCCCTGCATTTTTTTCATCTCGCCTCGCCCGATCTGCTGTTCGGCTTCGAGGCCGATGTCGCCGAGCGCAACATTGCGCACCTTGCCGCCGTCGCGCCGGAGGTGGCGAAGAAGGGCGTGCTGCTGCGCAAATACGGTCAGGAGATCATCCGCCACACCGCCGGCAAGCGTATCCACGGCACCGGCTCGGTGCCGGGCGGGGTGAACAAAAATCTCAGCCGCGCCGAGCGCGCCAGTCTGCTCGGCGAGATCGATGCCATCATCGCCTGGAGCCGCGAGGCGGTGGATATCGTCAAGCGGCTGTTCGCCGAAAACGCGCGGCTGTATGAAACGTTTGGCCGTTTCGAGTCGGGCCGCCTGAGTCTGGTGCGGGCGGACGGCGCGCTCGATCTCTATGACGGCGGCTTGCGCGCCACTGACGCCGCCGGCGCCACGCTTTTCGATCATGCCGACTACCAGCGCTACTACGAGTTGATTCACGAAGAGGTCAAGCCCTGGTCGTACATGAAATTTCCCTTCCTCGTCGAGCGCGGCGCCGAGGCCGGCTGGTATCGCGTCGGGCCGCTGGCGCGGGTCGTGCACTGCGATTTCATTCCGACCGAACTGGCCGAGACCGAGCGCCGCGCGCTGCTCGATTTCGACGGCGGCGGCGCGCTCTCGGCCCCGCTCGGCTACCACTGGGCGCGCATGATCGAAATGCTGCACGCCGCCGAAGGCATCCGTGAATTGCTGCTCGACAACGATCTCTCCGGCGACGATCTGCTCGCCGGCGGCGAGCGGCAACTGCGTGGCGTCGGCATCATCGAAGCCCCGCGCGGCACGCTGATCCACCACTACCGCATCAACGAAGACGAGCAGATCGTCAGCGCCAACCTGATCGTGTCGACCACTCACAACAACCGCGCCATGAACGAAGCCGTGTGCCAGGTGGCGCGGCAGTATTTCGATGGCCGTGAACTCACCGAAGGGCTGCTCAACCACATCGAAATTGCCATTCGCGCCTTCGACCCCTGCCTCTCCTGCGCCACCCACGCGCTCGGCAAGATGCCGCTCGAACTCGAACTGCGCGACGCCGCCGGGCGGCGCATCGGCGGCTTGCGCCGCGAAACCTGAGCCGGCGCATGCCCGCGCCGCGGCTCATTTTCGCCTGGGGCAATCTTTCGCGCGGTGACGACGCCCTCGGGCCGGCGCTGGCCGAGCACTTGGCCCAGGCGCAACCGCGCCATCCCGAATGGGGCGGCGTCGACACCCTCACCGACTATCAGTTGCAGCCCGAACACGCGCTCGATCTGGCCGGGCGCGAGCGCGTGCTGTTCGTCGACGCCAGCGTCGCTTGCGCGCCGCCGTATGCCTTCGGCGCCGTGCAACCGGCGCCCGGCTTCGGCTACACCACCCACGCCATGAAACCGGAAGCCCTGCTCGCCGTTTTCCGGCAGGTAACCGGCCAGACGCCGCCGCCGGCCTGGCTGCTGACAGTGCGCGGCGACGCCTTTGAACTCGGCGCGCCTCTCAGCCCGCAAGCCCGCCGCCATCTGCGTGCCGCCATCGAATTCGCCGAAACGCTGCTCGGCGGCGAATGGGAACGGCTGGGCTGATCCTGCCCGCGCCAATCCCGCTGCCCTAGCCCCATCCAAACCAGCCTGCCCTCTCTCCCAACCTCTCGCCCGCTTGAAGGGGAGGATCAGAGCGTTCGCCAACTGGCTCCTCTCTCCCGCTTGCGGGAGAGAGGCCGGGAGAGAGGGCAGGCGGTGGATTCCCGCCTTCGCGGGAATGACGGGGAATGACGAATGCTGCTTGCCTCCCGACCCCATCCCCATCCCGGCCATCCCGGTGCCGGCTTTGCACAGCCGGCCCGCTCAGGCGGCGCAAAGCAGTGCTTTGC
>JAITMP010000015.1 GCA_031277315.1 Zoogloeaceae bacterium
AAACACCACATCAAGTCCTACATCGGCGTTTCCGCCAAGGTGCGCGTGGTGGGCCAGAACGCCATCGAGCGCTCGGTCGGCAAAGCCAAGCGCGTCATCGACAAACGGCCAAAATAAACAGCCCTTGCCTGAAAAAAGCGGCTGCATGGCCGCTTTTTTTGGGCCGCTTTTTTGTTGCAGAAGAATTTGAGACAAACCCGTGTTTGGCGGAGAATTCCGTCAATGAAAATGAGTGAATCGTTCAAGGATCATTTCTCGCGGCAGGCGCCGGACTATGCGCGCTACAGGCCGAATTATCCAGCCGGTCTGTTCGCCTGGCTGGCGGAAATCGCGCCGGCGCGGGCCGTTGTCTGGGACTGCGGCACCGGCAGCGGTCAGGCGGCAGTGGGCTTGGCGGCGCATTTCGAGCGCGTTATCGCCACCGATCCGAGCCGCACGCAACTGGCGCACGCCGAGCCGCATCCCCGCGTCGATTACCGTCTGGCGCCGGCGGAAGACAGCCGTCTCGACGCGGCCAGCGTCGATCTCGTCACCGTGGCCCAGGCCATCCACTGGTTCGATCTGGACAAGTTTTACGCCGAGGCGAAGCGCGTGCTGAAGCCGGGCGGCGTCATCGCCGCCTGGACGTACACTCTGCTCGATGTCGAGGCCGGCCTCGACGAATTGCTGCT
Organism: Zoogloeaceae bacterium; assembly: GCA_031277315.1. Taxonomy (GTDB): domain Bacteria; phylum Pseudomonadota; class Gammaproteobacteria; order Burkholderiales; family Rhodocyclaceae; genus Desulfobacillus. Next base: position 672 of record JAITMP010000015.1, read on the forward strand.
CGATCTCTACAAGAATGTAGTCGGCCCTTACTGGCCGCTCGAACGCTGGATGGTCGACGACCGCTACCGCTCGCTGCCCTTTCCGTTCGAGCCGATCACGGCGCCGGCTTTCGAGATTCGCACCGAATGGTCGCGCGACGATCTGATCGGCTATCTCGGCACCTGGTCGGCGACGCAGGCTTATGTCAAGGCGAAGGGCGTCGATCCGCTTCCCGATCTCGCCCGCCGCATGGCGCCGCTGTGGCCCGATCCGGCCACGATCAAAACGCTGCGCTGGCCGCTGCACCTGCGCGTCGGCCGCCATCAATAAAAACGGCCGGCGGAAAATTTCCGCCGGCCGCGTTTTGCAGAACCCGATGCTTACTTGTCGTACTGGTTGAGCAGCGCCTTCGCCGCTTCCAGCAGCTTCTTGCCGTCGGCGCCCTTGGCGGAAACGTCCTTGATCCACTCGTCATCGACGCTCGCCGTCGCCTTCTCCCAGCGCTGAAACTCGGCATCCGAGAGAATGGTGATGGTGTTGCCGCGGTCGGTCGCCGTCTTGCGGCCGGGGGCGACGGTGCCATCCCAGACCTCGCCGGCCCAGACCGACGCCTCAACACCGCTGTTGGCGTCAATCACCTTCTTCAGATCAGCCGGCAGGCTGTTGTACTTCGCCTCGTTCATCGCCACGACGAAGATGGAGTTCGACACCTTGGGCTTGCCAGGGCCAACTTCGGTGTGGAACTTGGTCACTTCCTGCACTTTCAGGCCCGGCACCACTTCCCAGGGCAGCGAGGCGCCGTCGATGACGCCCTTGGCGAGCGCCTCCGGCACCTGCGGCACCGGCATCTGCACCGGCACAGCGCCGATCGCCGCCAGCATGCGCGAGTTGATGCGGGTCGCCGCGCGCACCTTCAGGCCCTTGATGTCTTCCAGCGTCGCCACGTTCTGCTTGACGAAATGCAGTTCGGAGCCGTCATGGACATGGGCGATGAGAACCTTGACGCCCTTGAACTCGTCAGACGCATGCTGCTGGATGTATTCCCAGAAAGCGCGGCTGCCGCCCTTGGCCGTCTTGACCATGAAGGGCAACTCGAACACTTCGGATTTGATGAAGCGGCCGGCCTGATAGGTCGGAATCGTCCACACGATGTCGGCGACGCCGTCCCGAACCTGATCAAACAACTGCGGCGGCGTGCCGCCCAACTGCATGGCCGGGTACATCTGGCACTTCAGGCGGTTGTTCGATTCCTTGGCGATTTTGTCGCACCAGGGGGCGAACAGCAGTTTGTGCGCGGTGGACTGCGGCCCGAGGAAATGGTGCACCTTGAGGGTGACGGTTTCCTGAGCCGCGGCCAGACCGGCGGTGAAAGTCAGCCCGAGCGCGACGGCGAACGGGGCAAGGGTTGCGCGAATTTTCATATCAAGTCTCCTCCTTAGAGTTGTGACCCGGCATTTAACCGCCGAGCGCGTGGACAAGGTACAACGAAATTGCCGGGAACAGGGTCAACAGTACGATACGGATCAGGTCGGAGGCAAGGAAAGGAATCACGCCCTTGAACGTCTCGACCAGCGGCACGTTGCCCGCCAAACGGTTAATGATATAGACGTTCATGCCGACCGGCGGATGCACGAGGCCGATCTCCACCACCATCAACGCCAGAATGCCGAACCAGACCGACTTGTCGACCTCCGACATGCCCCAGTAATCGAGGCCCATCACCATCGGATAAAAGATCGGGATGGTGAGCAGAATCATCGCCAGCGCGTCCATGACGCAGCCGAGCAGGATGTAGATGATCAGAATCATCGCCATCACCAGCAGCGGCGGCATGCCGCTCTGGCTGACCCAGGTCGCCAGTTCGCCCGGCATCTGCGACAGCGCCAGCGCGGCGTTCAGCATGTCGGCGCCGAGCAGTACCAGAAAGATCATGGCGGTGGCTTGCGCCGTGCCGAGCAGGCTCTGCTTCAACTGCCCCCAGCCGAGCTTGCCGGAGAAAAGCGCCAGCAGGCCGCAGGAAGCGGCGCCGATTGACGCCGCCTCGGTCAGATTGGCCCAGCCGCCGTAGATGGCGGTCATCACCACGGTAAACACCACCAGCACCGGCAGCACCGCGAACAGCGCCTTCATGCGCTCCGCCCAGGGCACACGCGGGCCGGCCGGGCCGGCGGCCGGATTGAAGTACACCACGAGCTGAATCACGAGCATGTAGCCGATGATGGCGATGGTGCCCGGAATCACCGTCGCGATGAACAGCTTGCCGATGGATTCCTGCGTCAGGATGGCGTAGATCACCAGCGGCATCGAAGGCGGAATCAGGATGCCGAGCGTGCCGCCCGCCGCCAGCGCGCCGGTCGACAACGCGCCGGAGTAACCGTAGCGGCGCAACTCGGGCAGCGCCACCTGGCCCATGGTGGCGGCGGTGGCGAGCGAGGAGCCGCAGACGGCGCCGAAGCCGGCGCAAGCGCCGATAGACGCGATGGCGATGCCGCCCTTGCGGTGGCCGAGAAAGGCGCTGACAAAACTGAACAATAATTTGCTCAAACCGCCGTGGGTGGCGAACTGCCCCATCAGCAGGAACAGCGGAATCACCACCAGATCGTAATTGGAAAGCCGCGCATAGGCGAGATTCTTGAGCGAGTTGAGCAGCGGCAGCGTCTCGCCGCCGAGCAGATAGAGATAGCCGCCCGCGCCGCACATGAACATCGCGATGCCGATCGGCACGCGCAGCACCAGCAGCAGAAGCAGGATGCCGAAAATGATGAAGCCAACCGAAACGCCGCTCATGCTTTCACCCCGCGCCGCGACCAGGTATGGACGCACATGTAAAAACCAGCCGCCGCGAGCAAGGCAAAGCTCGGCACCATCAGCACTTCGGCGACCCACACCGGCAGTTCAAGAATCGCCGACGTTTCCCCCACCTCCTTCACCGCCATCGCGCCGGCCCAGGCGCGCCAGGCGATCAGCGCGCCGAACAGGCCGACCAGCAGCGAGCCGACGGCGTCGAGAAAAGCGATCTTGTTTGGGCCAAGGCGATTGGTGAAAAGGTCCACCTTGACGTCGCCGCGCATCATGTGCGTGTAAGCGAAGAAAGCCGCCGAGGCGAATGCCGCTCCCATTTGCAGCATTTCGACGTCGCCCGGCACCGGCAGGCCGGCAACCTTGCGTCCGACGATGGAGACGACGGAGATCAGAACGACGGCGATGAAGATCACGCCGCCGGCAATCGCCGTCCATTGCGAAGCGGCCAGCAGCGCCCGGCCGAGGGGGCCGAATTCAGCGCCCGGGCCTGCACCCGACGAAGGTTCCTGCATGTTGTGTCTCCTCCTTGTGTTCTGCCCTGTATTCTGTTCTGTGTTCTGTATTGCGTGACGATGCGGCTTGCCAATTATTCCGTTGCTTATTTTTATCTATTTTCTCTCTGTTCGCCGGGTTTTATTCATTTTTCCAGCGCCGCCCGCACTTCCGGCGGAATCGGCAAGGAGCGGAAACGGCGCGGATCGGCGGCATCCTTCACCACCCAGGCGCGCAACTCCGAGCCTTCGAGCAGTTTCTCATCGCCGCGATACACGGCGTGCTTGACGACGAACATCTTTTCCCGCCATTCGGCGACCCAGCTTTCCTGCCGCAGATCGTCGCCCAAATGGCCGGGGCGGGAAAACTGCGCGCTGGCATCGACCAACGGAATATACACGCCGCGCTCGCGGGCCAGGTCGCCCGGATAGAAACCGGCGGCCTCGAACAGCCGCCAAGCCCCCTGATCGAACCAGCGGAAATAATTCGGATAGAACGTGATGCCAGCCGGATCGCAGTCGCTCCACTCGATGCGGATGGTCAAGGTATTTTTTAGCATGGCCTCCCTTGGTTTCGGGTGGAGACTACGCGAAATTTGTTGGACTTGCAATAGTTGGAACGACAATTAAATTCATTCCACGCGCGCATGCTCCGCGCGCCCGGCGCGGGGCTGGGTAAAACGCAGTCCGCCTGGTCAAGGGCGAAACCGGAATCAATATATGCTGCCTGCCCTGCCCCGCCCTTTTCTTGCCCTTTCCCCGCTTGTTTCTGTTCAGCGCGCCGTCACGCGCAGCGCCACGGCCATGCCGGAATCGCCGGCGGCGCAGCCGGTAAACAACCCCGTGCCGCCGCCGCGCAGCGCCAGTTCCTCGATCAGTTCGATCACCCCGCGCAGGCCGGTCGGGCCTTGCGGGTGGCCCCAGATCAGCGAGCAGCCGTAGTTGTTCATCTTGTCCAGAGGGAAGCCGGTTTCGCGGGCAAAGGCGATGTCGTTCACGGCGAAAGGATTGTGCGTCTTGACGGCATCGACATCGCGCATCGTCAGGCCGGCCTGCTTCAGCGCGGCTTGCGCGGCGGGCGCCGGCGCCATCGGCATGAAGCCTTTGTCGACCCGCGCCTGACCGAAGCCGAGCAGTTCGATCTCGATCTTCGGATCAGCGGAAAGCTCGCGCGCCTGTTCCCGCGTCGTGACAATGATGCCGGCATTGCCGTCAGCGGGATGCGTCTGCGTGCCGAAGCTGACGGTGCCGTCCGGCTTGACCGGCTTCAGCTTCGCCAGCCCTTCAGCGGTGGTCGGGAAGATGCCTTCGTCGGCGGTCAGCGCCCCTGTCTGGCGGCGGAAACCGGCGTCGCTGAGCGGCGCGTCGACCATGTAGCGGCGCTGGAAGGCGCGATCGTCGGCGAGCGCCGCCTGATACTGGGCGTAGCGGGCCAGCGTCACCTCGGCCTGTTCGGCGGCGCTGACGCCGAAGCGCGCGGCGACGTTCTCGGCGGTGTCGATCATGGCGTTGCGGGCGAAGGGGTCATGGGCGAAGTTGTCGAGCACCCATTTCTCGGTATGGCCGCTGCCGCCCGGCGCGGAAGGATCGGGGTAATACACGATGGGGCCGTTCGAGCAGCGGTCGGCGGCCACCACCAAAGCGCAGCGCGCGCTGCCGGCGCCGATTTCCTGCGCCGCCATCTGCATGATCCGCGCGCTGGTGGCGCAAGCCTGCTGCACGGTCGGGCCGGGCACGCTTTCAAGGCCGAGCAGGCCGGTCAGCCAGGGCAGGCCGTAGAAACTGCCGTGCTGAATGGTGGTGATGCCGAGCAGGCCGAGATCAATGCGCTCGCGCAGCGCCGGCCGCGCTTCCAGCCAGGGCCGTCCGACGGCGGCGGCAAGCCGGATGCTGTTCAGGTGGGCGAGCGATCCCTGCCATTTGGCGAAGGGCGTCGACCAGTAAGCGCCGTAGGGAACGAACGCCGGGATGAATGCCTTGCTCATGATGATTGCCCCTTTCTTTCGGCCTGCTGTTGAGTTTGCTGCTGTTGGGTCTGCTGCTGTTGAGTTTGCCATTGCGCGAAGCTGGCGCCGGCGTCGGCGAGCGCGTCGAGCAGCGGCGCCGGCTGCCAGTATTGCGGATCGAGCGTCTTGCCGAAGGCGGCGATGCGGTCGCGGATCGCCCTCAGCCCGACGGTATCGGCGTAGAACATCGGCCCGCCGCGATAGCGCGGAAAACCGTAGCCGGCGGTATACACGATGTCGATGTCGGAAGCGCGCAGCGCCACGCCTTCTTCGAGAATGCGCGCGCCTTCGTTGATGAGCGCGTAGAGGCAGCGTTCCTGAATCTCCTGCCGCGAAGGCTTGCGCTGCGGCACGCCGAGCCGGGCCGCTTCGGCGCGGATCATCGCCACCACTTCGGCGTCGGGCGCGCGCTTGCCGCCTTCATAGCGGTAATAGCCGCGCCCGCTTTTCTGGCCCAGCCAGCCGCGCTCTGTAAGCAGCGCCGAGGGCCGGTAAAAGCCTGGGTCTTTCGGCAGCAGGTGCGCGCGCTCGACGCGGGTGAGATGCCCGATGTCGACGCCGGCCAGATCGTACACGGCGAGAATACCCATCGCCATGCCGAAATCCTCCAGCGCGCCGTCCACTTCCTCCGGCGTGGCGCCTTCGAGCAGGCAGCGTTCGGCTTCGCGGCCATATGGATCCATCATGCGGTTGCCGATGAAGCCGTAGCAGACCTTGGCGACGACGCCGACTTTCTTGATGACGCGGGCAATATCGAGCGCGGTCGCCACCACGTCCGGCGCGGTGCGGGCGCACTGCACGATTTCCAGCAGACGCATGACATTCGCCGGGCTGAAGAAATGCAGGCCGACGACATCCTGCGGCCGCCGCGTGACGGCGGCGATCTCGTCGATATCCAGCGTCGACGTGTTGGTGCCGAGAATCGCGCCCGGCTTCGCCACCGCGTCCAGTTTGGCGAAGATGTCTTTTTTCAGCGTCATGTTCTCGAACACCGCCTCGACGACGAGATCGGCGTCGCCGAGCGCGGCGTAGTCGAGGGCCGGCGTAATCAGCGCCAGCCGGCTCTCCCGCTGCGCGGCGCTCAGGCTGCCGCGAGAGACAGAGCGCTCATAGTTTTTGCGGATGGTGGCCAGCCCGCGATCAAGCGCCTCCTGCTTCGCATCGAGGAGCGTCACCGGAATGCCGGCATTGGCGAAGCACATGGCGATGCCGCCGCCCATGGTGCCGGCGCCGACGATGCCGACGCGGGCGATGGCGCGCGGCTTGACCTCGGCGGAGAGGCCGGGAATCCGCCGCAATTCGCGCTCGGCGAAAAACAGATGGCGGAAGGCGCGGCCTTCGACGGCGCGCTCGACCTGATCCGACAATTCGCGCTCGCGCGCGATGCCGGCGTCGAACGGCAATTCCACCGCCGCCAGCACGGCGTCGCACAGCACGTTGTAAGCGTTGCGATTCTTCATCGTCTTCGCCGCCTCGGCGCGGCGCGCGGCGACGATTTCCGCCGCCTGCCCACCACCGTCGATGGCCCGTTCACGCGTACGGCGCGGCCCCTTGCCGGCGGCGGCAAGCTCGCGCGCATACGCAATCGCGGCGGCAGTCGCGTCGCCCTCGACCACTGTGTCCACCAGACCGGCTTGCGCCGCTTCGGCTGCTGTCATCGGCTTGCCGGAGAGCATCATGTCGAGCGCCGGCGCCAGGCCGATCAGGCGCGGCATGCGTTGGGTGCCGCCGGCGCCGGGAATGATGCCGAGCGTGATCTCGGGCAAACCGAGCCGCGTGCCCGCCGCCGCCACACGGTAATGACAAGCGATGGCCGTCTCGACGCCGCCGCCCATCACCGTGCCGTGCAGCGCCGCCACCACCGGCGCGGCGCTGTCCTCGATCAGGCGCAGCACTTCGTGATAGCCCGGCACGAGGATGCCGGTTTCAAACTCGCGCATGTCGCCGCCGGAGAGAAAGGTCTTGCCGGCGCAAGCCAGCACAACGGCTTTCACGTCGGCCCTGCCGCGCAAGGACTCGAACGCCGCCTTGAGGCCGGCGCGCACGTCGCGCGAAAGCGTGTTGACGGGCGGATGATCCACTGTCACGACAGCGATGCCCGCCGCGCCGTCCTGCATCGAAACATTGACCAACTGGTTCATTTTTGTGGCTCCTGCAAAAAATCCGGTCAACAAAGCCCCGCTTCCGTCATGGAAGTGTTTTGCCACAACGGGGCGGGACGGCTTTTCTAAATCGCGATCACCGTCGCGTCGGCGGACTTCGCATACAGGCGCTCGACCAGCGCGGCGCGGCGCGTCAGCACCGCGCGCTGGTTGATGTAGCCCTTGTCGGTGATCTCGCTGGCGTCGATCGACGGCGGCTCGGCCATCAGCAGCGCGCGGGCGGCATAGTTGGAACTGCCGCCGCCTTCTTCCTTCAGCTTCCCCAGACCGGCCTTGGCGCATGCCACGACGCGCGGATCGGCCAGCACCTGTTCGAGCGGCGCATCCTCCGGCAAGTCCGGGCACAGGCTGCGGCAGCCGGGCGGATTGACGAAGACGAGAAAGCCGACCTCCTCGCGCCCGTGGCCGGTGACGACGATGTCCTGCGCCAGCGGCGCCAGGGCGGTGATGCCCTTGACCTTGATCGACCCGACGTGCACCCAGACGCCGCTCATCAGTTTGAAGTCCTCGGCGATGCGGCCATCGAACTCGATGCCCTTGGCCGGCTCCAGCGGATCGGCGAAGCGGCCGGCGTCGCCGATGCAGTAAAAGCCTTCCTCGTCGAAAGCGACCCGCGTCAGATCGGGCCGTTTCCAGTAGCCGGGCATGACGTTGGGGCCGCGCACGCGCAACTCCAGCTTGTTCTCGCTCGGCACCAGTTTCACTTCCATGCCGGGCGCCGGCAGGCCGATGACGCCGGCGCGGTCGATCTCGAAATGCACCGTCGTCACCATCGGCGACGTTTCGGTCGAACCCCAGGCGGAAACCATCACGGTGCGCTTGCCCCGCTCCCGCACGGAGAGGTCTTCGAGTTTCTCCCACAGGTTTTGCGGCAGCGCGGCGGCGGCGTAAAAGATCGTTTGCAGCTTGCTGAAAAAACTCTTGCGCAATGCCGCGTCCTGCTCCAGAAACGGAATCAGGATGTCGAAACCGCGCGGCACGTTGAAGTAGATGGTCGGCGACACTTCGCGCAGATTCGCCACCGTCTTCTCGATCAGGCCCGGCATCGGCTTGCCGTCGTCAATGTAGAGCGTGCCGCCGTTGGCGAGCACCATGTTGAAGTTGTGGTTGCCGCCGAAGGTGTGATTCCACGGCAGCCAGTCCAGCACCACCGGCGGCGTTTCGGTCAGGAAGGGCCAGACCTGAACGATGGCCTGTTGGTTCGAGCAGAGCATGCGCTGGGTGTTGATGACGCCCTTCGGCTCGCCGGTCGAACCGGAAGTAAACAATATTTTCGCCAGCGTGTCGGGGCCGACCGCAGCGAAGGCCCGGTCGACCGCCGCGTCCGGCGTCTGCCGCAACTCGGCGAAAGGCGTCGCTTTCAGGCCGGCCGGCGGATTGGCGCCGAGCACGATCTCGGCGTCGCCGAAATCCACATTCGCCAGCGCGTTGGCGAACCTGGCGCCGTCGGTGGCATACACCAGACCGGGCTGGAGCAGCCCGGCGATCACCTTCACCTTGGCGTAGTCCTTCGACATCAGCGAATACGCCGGCGACACGGGCGCGATCGGCACGCCGACGTGCATCGCGCCGAGCATCAGCAAGGCATGGTCGATGGTGTTGTCGGAGAGCACCATCACCGGCCGCTCGACCGACAGGCCACGCGCCAGCAAGGCGGCACCGATGGCGCGGGCTTCGGTGAGCGCCGCGCCGTAAGTCAGCCGGCGCCAGCCGGCGCCGGCGCGTTCAGCGAGAAAGACCCGCTCGGGCGCCTGCCGCGCCCAGCGTTCGAGATGTTCGCCGAGGCAGCGCGCGTAGGGCCGCAGGGGCTGCGGCGAACGCAGCACCTGGACGCCATCGGCGCGCCGCTCGATCTCGATTGCCGCAGGCGCGAAGTGCAGGCTGGCAAACGGCGCCTTGCTCACTTCAGCAGCGCCCAGTCGCCGTTCTCCACCGTCGCCATGATCGCGGCGCGAGCGTCAAGACCGTTGTGATTGGTCGGCGACGTATTGAAAACGCCGTGGGCGGCGGGCAGTTCCTTGACGTTCTCCAGCGCCTCGCGCAGGGCGGCGCGGAACTCCGGCGTGCCCGGCTTGGCTTTCTTCAACGCTTCCGGAACGGCGCGCGAAAGCAGCAGGTAAGCGTCATACGCATGGCCGCCGAACGTGCTGCGGCTGTTGGGGCCATAGACGGCCTCGTATTTCTTCACGTAATCGAGCGCCGCCTGCTTCGACGGATGCGAATCCGGCAGCTGCTCGGCCAGCAGCATCGGCCCGACCGGGAAGATGGTGCCGGCGACGCTCTTGCCGCCGACGCGCAGGAAGTCGCGGTTGGCGATGCCGTGCGTCTGGTAGATCTTGCCCTTGTAGCCGCGCTCGACGAGCGTCGCTTGCGGCAGCACGGCCGGCGTGCCCGAACCGGCCACCAGTACCGCGTCCGGCTTGGCCGAGAGCAGCTTGAGCGTCTGTCCGGCGACGCTGGTGTCGTTGCGCTGATAACGCTCGGTGGCGACCAACTGGATGCCCTTCGATTCAATGGCGCCCTGCGTGGCTTTCAGCCACAGCTCGCCGTAAGGATCGGCGTAGCCGATGAAGCCGATGGTCTTCACGCCGTTCGCCGCCATGTGTTCAGCGATGGCGGAGGCCATCAGCTCGAAGCTCTGCGGCGTCGTGAAGAACCAGGCAGCCTTCTCGCCCGTCACCCGTCCCGGCGACATGGAAATTTGCGGCGTCTTGGTTTCGAACGCCACTTCCAGAATCGCGATCGAGGATGGCGTGGTGCTGCTGGCAATCAGTACATCGGCGTTTTCCTCGGAGACCAGCTTGCGCGCGTTCTTCACCGCCGTGGTGGTGTCGGTGGCGTCGTCGAGCACAACCAGTTTCACTTTCTCGCCGCCGATGGTTGTCGGCAGCAGGGTAAAGGAGTTCTTGCTGGGGATGCCCAGCGAAGCGCCCGGGCCGGTGGCGGACACGCTGACGCCGATGGTGATATCCGCCAGGGCGGCGCCGGCGGCGCACAGGGTGGATAGCGTGGACAGCAATACGACAAGTTTACGGACTTGCATGAGTCTCCTCCATTTATGGTTGGTCTGTCTTGCGCATCGCGGATGTTGCCGCGAAGTCATGCCAGCATACGCCGCGTCTACTGACTTTGTCTAACATGTGTTAGGTTAGCCAGTCATTCACGCCAGAATATCCGCATGCCCCACGCCCCGGCCAGCCCCGCCGCCAAACGCCGCCGCGAAATCGCGCGCGCCGTTCTGCGCCATGCGCACCAGCATCCCGAATGGGGACAGGCGCGCGTCGCCGCCGCGCTGACGCAAAAAGGACTCGCCATCTCGCCCGCCGGCGTGCGCTGGATCTGGCAGCGCCACCATCTGGAAACCGCCGCCAAGCGGGCGGCGGCGCTGCGCAAACTCGACGCCAACCGGCTCAGCGCCGCCCAGCGCGCGGCGCTGACGCGCATCGCCGCCCGGCGCGACGGCGCGCGCGACGCCAGCGCGTCCGGCGACGCGCGCGAGCATCTGCTCGACGTGGCGGTGCGCGAGTTCAGTCAACGCGGCTTCGCCCGCACTTCGATCCGCGACATCGCCCGCGCCGCCGGACTCCAGCCCGGCTCGGTGTATCACCACTTCGCCTCGAAAGACGATCTCTTCGTCGCCGCCCACTCGGCCGGCATGCGCATGGTGGCGCAGTTGATGGAAGCCGCCACCGCCCATTCACGCGATCCGTGGGAGCGGCTGGAAGTCGCGTTCACGGCGCACATCCGCCATCTCATTTCCGGCAACGACCTGACGGCATGGACCGGCGCCAGCCTGTTCCTTTTCGAATCGCGGGAGATGCAACGGCAACTGCGCGCCGAACGCGACCGCTTCGAGGCCGTCTACCGCCGCCTCATCGCCGATCTGCCGCTGCCGCCCGGCTTCGATCGCAGCCTGCTGCGCCTGCAACTGCTGGGCGCGCTGAACTGGACGCGCACCTGGTACCGGCCCGGCAAGCGCGGCGCGGCGGAGATCGCCGCCCATCTGGTGAAAGTGCTGCGCGAGCCGCTCGCGCGCCGCTGAGCGGCACGCCATGCGCCATGGCGTCGTGGCGTCGTGGCGTCATGCGGCGCGGTATATACTCGAAGCCGAACACTGCGGAGAGCCGGAGATGGCAGTCAAGGGCCTGAACAGAAATCCACGCGCCAAGGCAAATCCAAACGCCACGCATGCCTTGCAGCAAAAGCTGTCGCGGCACAACGCCAACTACAAACGGCACTGGCAAGCCGGCGATTACGCAGCCGCGCTGACGGAAGCGCGACAAGCGCGTCTCATCACCCGTTCCGCTGAAGTCGTCGTGTCCGAAGCCCTCTGTCTGATCCGGCTGGATCGGGCGCAGGAGGCGTTCGATCTCGCCAGCCACGTGCCGGCGGCGCAGCGCGATGTGAATTTCATCGACCTGATGGCCGATCTGTGCGGCCGCCTCGACAAGCAGGAAGAAGGCCGCGCCTACGGCAATCTCGCCTTGCGCCTGAAAGACGAGCAGAGCGCGGCGGGCCATGCCTGGCCGATCCCGGCGGCGACGCCGCCCGCCTTCACGCCGGATCCTTCAGCCAACATCGTCGCTTACAGCCTGTTCGGCAACAGCCCGCGCTATTGCGAGAGCGCGATTCTCAACTGTCATGCCGTCGCCAAACTACTGCCGGGCTGGTCGGCCCGTTTCTATCACGACCAGAGCGTGCCCGGAGCCGTGCTGCGTCGGCTGCGCGAAGCCGGCGCGCAACTGCTGGAAGTCGACGCGGCGACGCAGGCGCAAGTGCCACCGCTGATGTGGCGCTTTCTGGTCGCCGACGCGCCGGAAGCGCGCCGGTTTCTGCTGCGAGACGCCGATTCGGTGGTGGGAGAGCGGGAAAAAGCGTGCGTCGATGCCTGGCTGGCGTCGCCTTTCTGGTTCCATCTGATCCGGGATTGGTACACGCATTCGGAGTTGCTGCTGGCCGGCCTGTGGGGCGGCTGCGCCGGCGTGTTCCCCGCCATGCGGGACGAGATCGCCGCGTTCATGGCGCAAGGCGAGCGCAGCCCGACGCATTACGATCAGCATTTTCTGCGCCAGCGGATATGGCCGACGGTGCGCCAGAGCGTGCTGTCGCATGACAGCCAGTTCGATTTTTACAACAACACGCCGATCCCCTTCGTCGAGGGTGCGCGCTGCGACAACGCGCACCACATCGGCGCCAATCTCGGCTTCACGCTGTTCGAGGGCAACGCGCCGTATCCCGACGGCACCCTGATCCGGTGGACGCTCCACGATCAGGACGGCGAGGCCGTCTGCGCTTACGAAACCGCCGCGCGCCGGCAGGTCTGGCGCGCGCACGTGCCGTTCAGTTACGCGGAAAAAGTTCAGTCCGGCCAGTGGACAGTGCGCACGGTTAAAATTTCTCCCGATGCTTCCGGCGCCGACACACGCTAGAATACGGCCTGCACCCAATATTCACTACTTCAAACCAAATCAAATGCGCGCCATTCCGAAAAAACCTGCCAGCAAAAACAAAACCGGAAAAGAAGGACTGAAGCTCGATCTCCTTCCCGACCTGATCGGCTATCAGTTGCGCCTTGCCCAGCGCGCCGTCTTCGGCAATTTCGCCACCGAACTGCAGGATTACGACATCTCGCCGGGACGCTTCGGCGTGATGGTGTTGATCGCCGCCAATCCGGGCCTGACGCAAAGCCTGCTCGCCGCCGCCACGCAGCTTGACCGTTCCACCATGGTTGCCGTGATCGACCAGCTTGAAGCGCGCGGCCTGGTTGAACGGCGCGCCTCCCCTACCGACCGGCGCTCGAACGCCCTCGTCCTGACGCCGGAAGGCGAGAAGCTGCTCAAGCGCCTGAAGCGCCTCGTCAGGGCGCATGAAGCCCGCATCGTCACCGCCATGACGCCGGCCGAGAACGCCAAGCTGATCGAACTGCTCGTCCGCATCCGCCGTCAGCTTCAGTCCGATACGCCCGAGCGCACCAAGAAGAAGTAGCTCGCCAGCGTCGCCCAGCCGCACAGCGCGATGGCCGTCGTCATCGGCAGCGCCGTGCCGGCGTAAGCGTGGCCGACAGCAATGCCGACCGCCGCCGACAGCGACATCTGCACGAAACCCATCAGCGCCGAGGCCGATCCCGCCATTTTCGGATACGGCGCCAGCGCGCCACCGACGGCGTTCGGCATCACGATGCCGGCCGCCATCATGTAAGCGAACATCGGCAGCAGAATCCCCCATATGCCGCCGCTGAACGCCAGCGCGGCCATCAGCGTGCCCGCCGCCGCGCCCAGCAATGCGCCCAGCAGCACCATCCGCGCCGGCCCGAGTTTCAGCGTCAGCCGGCCTGCGGCAAGCGTGCCGGAAACATAACCGGCGACGGCGAAACCGAAGCTCGCGCCATACCATTGCGGGCTGAGGCCGTGGATTTCGATGAGAACGAAAGGCGAGCCTGAAATGAACGAAAACAAACCGGCATAGATGAACGACAGACACAGCAGATAGCCCAGATACCGGCGCGCCGACAGCAGCGCGCCGAAGTTGCCGAGGATGCGCCGCGGCTGCGTCGCTTCGGCGTCGCGGTGGGCGTTGCTCTCACCCAGCAGCAGGAAAATCGCCACCACCTGCGCAGCGGAGAACAGCGCCAGCAGCGCGAAATTGGCGCGCCAGCCGAACGCCACCGTCAGCCAGCCGCCAAGCACCGGCCCCGCCATCGGCGCGACAGCCATCGCGCCACTGATGTAAGCCAGCACGCGCGCCGCCTGCAACGGCCCATACACATCGCGCACGATGGCGCGCCCCAGCACCGGCCCGGCGCACGCGCCCAAAGCCTGAAAGAAACGCGCCAGAGTCAGCGCCCCGATCGACGGCGCCAGCATGCAGGCAAGCGAGGAAACCAGATACAGGGACAAGCCGAACAGCATCACCGGACGCCGCCCGTAGCGGTCGGAGAGCGGGCCGTAGAAAAGCTGAGCGACGGCAAAGCCGACGAGATACACCGAGAGCGTCAACTGCACATGCGCCGGATCGGTGGCGAGCGCCCGCATCAGGGCCGGCAGGGAAGGCAGATAGAAATCCGTCGACAACGGCCCCAGCGCCACCAGCGTCGTCAACAGAACGGCAAGGCCGAAAGAAGGTCGCAACATCGGGCGATTCTACCCGAAGCGGGTTGTCTCCCAATGCGCCCGTCGATGCGCCGGCCCGGCAAGCGGCGACAAGCCGCGAGGCTTTATTCAGCCGCCGCCGGCTGCGCGCGCACGCGCAGCGCCGGAAAGAGCAGGCGAAAGCGCGTTCCCTTGCCCGGTTCGCTATGCACGTCCAGTTCCGCGCCGTGGCGCTGCGCGACATGCTTGACAATGGCCAGCCCCAGCCCGGTGCCGCCGCTGTCGCGCGAACGGCTGCTGTCGACGCGGTAGAAACGCTCGGTCAGGCGCGGCAGGTGCTCGCTGGCGATGCCGATGCCGCTGTCGCTCACGCTCAACTCGCCCGCGCCGTCAGCCAGCAGCCGCCAGTCGACTTCGATGCATCCGCCTTCCGGCGTGTAGCGCACGGCGTTGTTGACGAGGTTGGCGATGGCGCTGTGCAGTTCGGCGGACGCGGCGGCAAGTTGCACGCCGGCGGGACATGCCACGCTGATGCGATGGCGGCCTTGCGACAAGCTCCGCGCTTCGGTTTCGATGCGCGCCAGCGCCGCGTCGAGCGCCACCCAATGGTCGGCGGCCGGACGCGGACTGCCTTCGAGCTGGGCCAGCGTCAGCAGATCGCTGACCAGCGCCTGCATGCGCCGGGTCTGCTCGCCCATCAGCGTCAGCACGCGCGCGCGCTCGGCTTCGCTCAGCGGCAGGCTGGCGAAGGTTTCGACGAAGCCGGCCAGCACCGTCAGCGGCGAGCGGATTTCATGCGAGACGTTGGCGACGAAATCACGCCGCATCGCTTCCTGACGCTCATGGTCGGTGATGTCCTGCGAGAGCACCAGCTTCATGCCTTCACCATAGCGGCGCAGCAGCACCGACAGCGTGGCGCCGCCGCCGGGCTTGGGAAACGTCACTGTCTCGTCAAAACGCCCTTGTTGCAACGCGGTGACGAAGGCCGGCGCGCGCACGAGATTGGCGATGCGCTGACGGTGGTCGCGTTGCGGATCGAGCGTGAAGTGATCGGCGGCGGCGGAATTGCACCAGTCGATCTGGTCCTGGGCATCGAGCAGCAGCACGCCGTTGGGCGAGGCTTCGATGGCGCGCAGGAACTGGGTGAGCCGCAAGCGTTCCCGCGCCAGATCCTGTTCGCGCTGATGCAGCGAACGCGCAATGCGATAGCCCAGTTCACCCCACAGGCCGCCGCCGCGCGGCGTCTGCGTTGTCTCTCCGCCGCGCAGCCAGGCCATCAAACGATAGCCGCGCAAGGTGTCCAGCAAGACCGCCAACGCGATACCCAATGCGCCGCCGGCAAGTTCCGCCCAAGGCGGCGGAATCACCGCCCGGCCCAGCCAGTGGCCGAGGAGCGCGCCGGTCAGCATCGCCAGCAGACCGGCGCCGATGCGGAAGATCAGCCAGTTCATCGGCGCGTCCGTGCCTGTCAGTCCGGCGTCTGCACCAGCGTCCGCGCTGCCTGCCCGGTCAACCGGTAACCGGCGCCGCGCACGGTTTCGATCATCGCCGCGCATTGCGCCGGTTCCAGCGCCTCGCGCAGGCGCTTGACGTGCACATCCACCGTGCGTTCCTCGATGAAAACGTGGTCGCCCCAAACATGATCGAGCAGTTGCGCGCGGCTGTGCACGCGCTCGGGATGCGTCATCAGAAAATGCAGCAGGCGGAATTCGGTCGGCCCGAGCTTGATCTCCAGCGCGCCGCGCGGCGCGGCGGCGGTGACGCGCCGCGTCGCCGGATCGAGCCGCAGGGCGCCGGCTTCGACCGCCGCGTCCAGCGCCTGCGGCGCTTTGCGGCGCAGCAGGGCGCGTATCCGCGCCAGCAGTTCGTTGGTGGAAAAGGGCTTGACGAGATAATCGTCCGCGCCGGCGTCAAGACCGGCAATCTTGTCGGCTTCGCCGGCGCGCGCCGTGAGCATGATGATGGGCAGGTCGCGGGTGCGCGCCGCGCCGCGCCAATGCCGCGCCAGCGCCAACCCCGACTGACCCGGCAGCATCCAGTCCAGCAGCACGATGTCGGGCAGCGCCGCGTCGACGCATGCCCGCGCCTGTTCAGCGGTCGCCGCCAGCGTCACATCGTAACCGGCATGGCGCAGGTTGAGCGCGATCAGTTCGGCGATCGCCGCTTCGTCTTCGACCACCAGCACCGTGCTCATCGCACCACCGATTCCAGCAGTTCAAGGCTGTTGTGGCGCACGTCGGTGCCCTTGACGATGTAAATGATCTGCTCGGCGATATTCTTGGCGTGGTCGCCGATGCGCTCGATGGCCTTGGCGACGAAGACCAGATCAATCGAAGCGGAAATGGTGCGCGGGTCTTCCATCATGTACGTGATGAGCGTGCGCATCAGGCCGTCGAATTCCTGATCGATCCGGTTGTCGTCCTTGATGACTTCGAGCGCCTTCACCGCATCGAGCCGCGCGAAGGCGTCGAGCGCCTTGCGCAGCGAGGCGGTGGCCAGGCTGGCTTCAAAGGCGACATCGCCGACGGCGGTTTGCAACCGGCCAGTGACGCCGCCATCGACGAGCCGCTGCGCGGCGCGGCCGATGCGCGCCGCCTCGTCGCCGACGCGCTCAAGATTGCCGATGGTCTTGGAAATGGCGATCAGCAAACGCAGATCGCGCGCCGTCGGCTGGCGGCGCGCGATGATGGTGGACAGATCGCGGTCGATCTCGATCTCCATCAGGTTGACGCGCTCCTCGGCGCGCAGCATCTGCGCGGCCAGTTCGCCGCTGAAATCGGCCAGCGCCCGCATCGCCTGCGCAACCTGCGATTCGGCCAGGCCGCCCATTTCGAGCACGCGCGCGGAAATCGCGGACAATTCGGCGTCGAATTGCGTGGACAGGTGTTTTTCACTCATTGCGGTTCCTTTCAACCCGGCTTCAGCCGAAGCGGCCGGTGATGTAATCCTCGGTGTCTTTCATCTTCGGCTTCATGAACAGCTCGTCGGTGGGGCCGAACTCGATCAGCTCGCCCAGATACATGTAGGCCGTATAGTCCGAACAGCGCGCCGCCTGCTGCATATTGTGCGTGACGATGGCGACGGTGTAATCGGACTTCAGTTCATGGATCAACTCCTCGATCTTGCCGGTGGAGATCGGGTCCAGCGCCGAGCAGGGTTCGTCGAGCAGCAGCACTTCGGGCCGGATGGCGATGCCGCGCGCGATGCACAGGCGCTGCTGCTGCCCGCCGGAGAGGCTGGCGCCGCTGTGATTCAGCTTGTCCTTCACTTCCTCCCACAAGGCGGCTTTCCTCAACGCCCATTCGACGCGCTCATCCATCTCGACGCGCGGCAGGGTTTCAAACAGGCGCACGCCGAAAGCAATGTTGTCGTGGATCGACATCGGGAAGGGCGTCGGCTTCTGGAACATCATGCCGATCTTGGCGCGGATCAGGCTGACATCGCGCCGTGAACGCAGGATGTCTTCGCCGTCGAGCAGCACCTGTCCTTCGGCGCGCTGTTCGGGATAAAGCTCGAACATGCGGTTGAACGTGCGCAGCAAGGTGCTCTTGCCGCAACCGGACGGGCCGATAAAAGCCGTCACCTTGTGCTCGGGAATGTCCAGGCTGATGCGCTTCAGGGCATGGAAACCGCCGTAGTAGAAATTCAGCTCGCGCACCGCGAGCTTGATCTTCGCATCAGGCGGCAGATGCGCCGGCGCGGAAACGGAAGACGGAACAGACGGTTTCACTTGAGCATCCATGCGCGAAAATTTTCCTTGTTCAATATTTATTGCGAAACAGCACGCGCGCCAGCACGTTCAGGCCGAGCACGCCGAGCGTGATGACGAATACCGCCGCCCAAGCGAGTTTCTGCCAGTTTTCCCAGGGACTCATGGCGAACTTGAAGATCGTCACCGGCAAGCTGGCCATCGGCTGGCCCAGATCGCTGCTCCAGAACTGGTTGGACAAGGCGGTAAACAGCAGCGGCGCAGTTTCACCGGCGATGCGCGCCAGCGCCAGCAGCACGCCGGTGACTACGCCGGCGCGCGCCGCTTTCAATGTAATCATCAGAATCACTTTCCATTTCGGCGCGCCCAGCGCGTAGGCGGCTTCACGCAGCGTATTGGGAACCAGCGCCAGCATGTTCTCGGTGGTGCGGATCACCACTGGCAGCACGATCAGCGCCAGCGCCAGCACGCCGGCCCAGCCGGAAAATCCTTTCATCCGCGCCACCACCATCGAATAAATGAACAAGCCGATGACAATGGATGGCGCCGACAGCAGAATATCGTTGACGAAGCGCGTCACGCCGCCGAGCCGGCCGCGCTGCCCGTATTCCGCCAGATAAACGCCAGCGAGAATGCCAACCGGCGTGCCAAGCAGCGTCGCCAGCGAAACCATCAGCGCCGAACCGAAAATGGCGTTGGCAAGTCCACCACCCGCACCATCCGCGCCACCCGCACCACCCACGGCCTGCGGCGGCGGCGTCATTTCGGTAAAGGTCGACAGCGCGATGCCGCCGATTCCGAGACGAAACGTCTCGAACAGAATCCAGATCAGCCAGAACAGGCCAAAGGCCATCGCCGCCAGCGCCAGCGTCAGCGCGACGCGGTTGACGCGCCGGCGGGCGCGATAACGCGCCAGACGCGCGGCGTCGGCGACCGTCAGCGCGGCCTCGCTCATGCGCGCGCTCCCTCGCCCTGGCGCAGGCGCATCAGCAGCAGCCGGGAAGCCGCCAGCACCGCGAAGGTGATGAAAAACAGAATCAGTCCGAGATAGATCAGTGACGCTTGATGCAGCCCCTCGCCGGCCTCGGCGAATTCATTGGCGAGCGCGGCGGTGATGCTGGTGGCCGCTTCAAACAGCGATGGCGAGCCAAGCTGATTCATGTTGCCGATCACGAACGTCACCGCCATCGTCTCGCCCAGGGCGCGGCCCAGCCCGAGCATGATGCCGCCAATGACGCCGGTTCTGGTGTAAGGCAGCACGATTCTGGAGACGACCTCCCACGTGGTGGCGCCGAGTCCGTAAGCCGATTCCTTGAGCATCGGCGGCGTGATTTCAAACACATCGCGCATCACGGCGGCGATGAAAGGCACGATCATGATCGCCAGAATGATGCCCGCCGAGAGGATGCCGATGCCGACCGGCGGTCCCGTCAGCAGCGCCGAGATGACGGGCGCGTCACCGAATGCCCGTTGCAGGGGCTGCTGAACCCACGTCGCCAGAATCGGCCCGAATACCAGCAAACCCCACATGCCGTAGACAATGGAAGGCACCGCCGCCAGCAACTCGATGGCGATGCCCAACGGCCGCTTCAGCCAGCGCGGCGACAACTCGGTGAGGAACAGCGCGATGCCGAAGCTGACCGGCACGGCGATCAGCAAGGCGATCGCCGATGTCGCCAGCGTGCCGTAAATCATCGCCAAGCCGCCGAAACGCTCTTGCGCCGGATCCCATTCGCTGCGCCAGAAAAAACTCAAGCCGTATGCCTCGATCGCCGGCATGGCGCCGACGGCGAGCGAGCCGATGATGCCCGCGAACAGCGCCAGTGTCAGCCAGGCCGCGCCATGCGTCAGCGCCGCAAAGAGGACATCGGCCCAAGACGCGGCGCGGCGCGGCGGGAGCGATGGAAACGAGGAGAGCGAATGCATCGCGGTTTTCATGAAATGGAATGATGCGCCGTTCGCGGCTTCCAGGTCACGGCGTCAATGCCTTGCCGGCGCCATCCTTGATGCCGCGCCATTGCCGGCGAACCAGTTCTTTTACCGAAGCCGGCAGCGGCACGTATTCCAGATCGCCGGCCATCGCGTCGCCGCTCTGGTAGGCCCAGTCGAAGAACTTCAGCGCGGCGGCGACGCTGGCGGGTTTCTCGGGCGTCTTGTGCATCAGGATGAAGGTCGCGCCGGTCAGCGGCCAGGCGTCCTTGCCGGACTGCTCGGTGAGGATTTGATAAAAGCTGCGATCCCAGTCTGCGCCGGCGGCGGCGGCCTTGAAATTCGCCTCGTCGGGCGCAACGAAGTAACCGTCCCGGTTGCGCAACTGCACATGGGTCATCTTGTTCTGCTTGACATAGGCATATTCGAGATAGCCGATCGAATTCGGCAGGCGCTGCACGAAGGCGGCCACGCCCTCGTTGCCCTTGCCGCCCGCGCCGACCGGCCAGTTGACCGCCGTGCCTTCGCCGACCTTGCTCTTCCATTCAGCGTTCACCTTGGAGAGATAGTTGGTGAAAATGAAGCTGGTGCCCGAGCCGTCGGCACGGCGCACCACGGCGATGGCCGCATCGGGCAGCGGCACGCCGGGATTGAGCGCCGTCAGCGCCGGATCGTTCCACTTGACGATCTTGCCGAGGAAGATATCGCCCAGCGCCTGACCGCTGAGTTTGATCTGCCCCGAAGCGATGCCCTGGATATTGACCACCGGCACGACGCCGCCGATCACGGTGGGAAATTGCAGCAGGCCGTCGGCGGCCAGTTCTTCATCCTTCAGGGGCATGTCGGAAGCGCCGAAATCGACCGTTTTGGCCTTGATCTGCTTGATGCCGGCCCCCGAGCCAACCGACTGGTAGTTGATCTTCGCGCCGGTCGCCTTGTAGTAGGCATCGGCCCACTGGGCGTAAACCGGCGCGGGGAAAGTGGCGCCGGCGCCGGTGACATCCTGCGCCGATACCCAGCCCGCGCCGGCGATCAGGGCGGCGGCCAGCGCCGCGCGAGTCAAAAAAGAAAGCTTTCGCATATCGTGTCCTTTCAGAATTTTCATTGCGGTGCCCCGCACTGTAGGCTGACGATATGACAGGGATGTGACATGCCCGTGACGCCGTTGTCACAATTCACTTTCCTGAACTTCAGAACACGCCTGGCTAAACCGGATTCTCCAACTCAATATAACGGCACTCCAGGCCGAAGCGCGTCGACAAGTGCGCGCCGAGCGCCTGCACGCCATAGCGTTCGGTGGCGTGGTGGCCGGCGGCGATGTAGGGCACGCCGGATTCCCGCGCCAGATGCACGGTCTGCTCGGAAATTTCGCCGCTGACGTAGAGATCGGCGCCAGCGGCAATGGCTTGCTCAAAATAGCCTTGCGCGCCGCCGCTGCACCAGGCGATGCGCGTCACCCGCCGCCGGGCGTCGCCGATCAGCAGCGGCAGCCGCCCGAGCCGGAGGGCGAGCCGGTTGGCGATGTCTTCCGCCGTGCCGGCTTCTTCCACGCGGCCAAGAAAGCCGATGTCCTGCTCGGCGAAATGTCCGTCGACGACCCATCCCATCAGCCGGCCCAACCGGGCGTTGTTGCCGAGTTCGGGGTGAGCGTCGAGCGGCAGGTGATAGGCGAACAGGTTGATGCCGTTTTCCAGCAGCGTTTTCAGGCGGGCGCGGCGGATGCCGGTGACGCGGCCATCCTCGCCGCGCCAGAACCAGCCGTGATGCGCCAGCACCGCGTCGGCATCGGCGGCCAGCGCCGCGTCGAGCAGCGCCTGACTGGCCGTCACACCGCAGACGAGGCGGCGCACTTCGGCGCGACCTTCCACTTGCAGCCCGTTTGGGCAATAATCGCGGAAGCGCCCGGCCTCAAGCAGCCCATCGAGGTAAGCGGTCAGTTCGTCTCTATTCATTTGCGTTTCCGTTGATTTGCGTTTTCATTCATTTTTCCTCGCCCGGAATCCATCATGCGCCGATTGTGGCTTATTTTCTCCCAGGCCGTCACCATCAGCGTCGCCGCCCTGTTCGTGGTGATGACGCTCAAGCCGGACTGGCTCGGCGGCCGTCCCGCGCCGGCGATCGTCGCGCTCCACGAAGCCGCCGCGCCGGCCGGCGTGACCATCGGCACAACAACCGGCACACATGTGGTCGGCGCAACCGAGACGGCCTCCTACGCCGAAGCGGCGCGCAAGGCGCTGCCCTCGGTGGTGCACATCTACACCAGCAAGGAAGCCAGAGCCTCGCACCCGCTCGCCAATGACCCCGTCTTCCGCTATTTCTTCGGCGACCGCTTCGGCGGGCCGCAGCGCCAGTCCGGCCTCGGCTCGGGCGTCATCGTCAGCGCTGACGGCTACATTCTCACCAACAACCACGTCGTCGAAAACATGGACGAGATCGAAGTGGCGACCAACGACGGCCGCCGCTTCACCGCCCGCGTCGCCGGGCTGGACCCGGAAACCGATCTCGCCGTGCTGCAAGTCAAGACCGACGGCAGCCTGCCCGCCGTCACCTTCGCGCCGACTGAATCACTGCGCGTAGGCGATGTCGTGCTGGCGATCGGCAACCCGTTCGGCGTCGGCCAGACCGTCACGCACGGCATCGTCAGCGCGCTCGGCCGCAGCCAGCTTGGCATCAACACCTTCGAGAATTTCATCCAGACCGACGCCGCCATCAACCCCGGCAACTCCGGCGGCGCGCTCACCGACAGCGCCGGCAATCTGGTCGGCATCAACACCGCGATCTATTCCCGCAGCGGCGGCTCGCTCGGCATCGGCTTCGCGATTCCCGTCTCCATCGCGCGCAGCGTCATGGAACAGATCATCCAGACCGGCGCGGTCACGCGCGGCTGGATCGGCGTCGAAGCGCAGGAAATCACGCCGGAACTGGCCGAATCGTTCAAGCTGCCGGCCAGCGAAGGCGCGCTCATCGCCGGCGTCATGCGCGGCAGCCCGGCCGATCGCGCCGGCATCCGCCCCGGCGACGTGCTCGTCGCCGTCGGCGGCAAAGCCGTGAAAGACCCGCGCGGCATGCTCGAACTGATCGCCAGCCTGAAGCCCGGCGCCACCGTGCCGTTCAAATTCCGCCGCGAAACGAAAGAGGTCGACCTGCCGGTCGCCATCGGCAAACGCCCGCCGATGCAGCGCAACGATCAGGAATAAAGACAGGCTCTCTCCCGCAAGCGGGGCGGGGCCGAATGCCGCGCTTCCCTTACGGCGGCTTTTTCGCTACGATATTCGGTATCGGCAAACGGCTGATCGTGTTCGCGCTGATCCCGGCAGCAATCTCCGGCAACCCTGCAATCCTGACAGCCACGGCCCCAACAACGCTCCACGCCGCACTGATCGCGTCACGCTTGCCGTATTTATTTGCCACACTTGCCCGCCAGACTTGATACACCACAACTTTCAGTTCTTCCCGGCGCGCGCGACCGGACATAACATTGCGAGGAAACGATGAACAAACATATTTATTACATTACCGATGCCAATTTCGAGGCCGAGGTGCTGCAATCGGCAACGCCTGTGCTGGTGGATTACTGGGCCGAGTGGTGCGGCCCGTGCAAGATGATCGCGCCGATTCTGGACGATGTGTCGAAGGAGTACGCCGGCAAGCTGAAAGTGGCCAAATTGAATATCGACGACAATCAGGCGACGCCGGCGAAGTTCGGCATTCGCGGCATTCCGACCCTGATGCTGTTCAAGAACGGCAATGTCGAGGCGACCAAGGTCGGCGCGCTCTCGAAATCGCAGTTAACCGCGTTTATTGACAGCCATCTCTGAAAGAATTACATTCCGCATACCCTTCCCCGCGCCGTGACAGAAAAACGCCGGTTCGACTTGCTGGATTGACCGGTTTCCGGGTCGACTTGTTTCACCCGCGGCGGCGCGGATTCCGGTTTCAAATTCCAAACTGATTTCAATTTTTTTCTGATTCCTTCCCTGAACTGCTGAAGTTCTTCCCTCCGTTTCGCCACTTCATCCTTGGGTCTTTATGTATTTATCGGAGCTTAAAACGCTGCATGTCAGCCAGCTTCTCGAAATGGCCATCGCCAGCGAGATTGACGGCGCCAGCCGCTTGCGCAAGCAGGAACTGATTTTCGCCCTTCTGAAGAACCGCGCCAAAAAAGGCGAGAGCATCTTCGGCGACGGCACGCTGGAGGTGTTGCCGGACGGCTTCGGCTTCCTGCGCTCGCCCGACACGTCCTATCTCGCCGGCACGGACGACATTTATGTTTCGCCGTCGCAGATTCGCCGTTTCAATCTGCATACCGGCGATTCGATCGAGGGCGAGATTCGCACGCCGAAGGACGGTGAGCGTTACTTCGCGCTGGTGAAGGTGGACAAGGTCAACAACGAGCCGCCGGAAAACTCGAAGAACAAAATCCTCTTCGAGAACCTGACGCCGCTGCATCCGACCGAGGTGCTCAAGCTGGAGCGCGAAATCCGCGCCGAGGAAAACATCACGTCGCGCGTCATCGACATGATCGCGCCGGTCGGCAAGGGCCAGCGCGGCCTGCTGGTCGCCAGCCCGAAGAGCGGCAAGACGGTCATGATGCAGCACATCGCCCACGCCATCACCGCGAATTACCCCAACGTTTCCCTGATCGTGCTGCTGATCGACGAGCGCCCGGAGGAAGTGACGGAAATGACGCGCTCGGTGAAGGGCGCGGTGGTCGCGTCGTCCTTCTACGAGCCGGCCGCGCGCCGGGTGCAGGTCGCCGAGATGGTGATCGAGAAAGCCAAGCGCCTGGTCGAGCACAAGAAGGACGTTGTCATTCTGCTCGATTCCATCACCCGCTTGGCGCGCGCCTACAACACGGTGGTGCCGGCTTCCGGCAAGGTGCTCACCGGCGGCGTCGACGCCAACGCCCTGCAAAAGCCGAAGCGTTTTTTCGGCGCCGCCCGCAACATCGAGGAAGGCGGCTCGCTCACCATCATCGCCACCGCCCTCATCGACACCGGCAGCCGCATGGACGATGTGATCTACGAGGAATTCAAGGGCACCGGCAACATGGAAATCCACCTCGAACGGCGCATGGCCGAGAAGCGCGTCTATCCGGCCATCAACGTCAACCGCTCGGGCACGCGCCGCGAGGAGCTTCTGCTGAAGCCGGATATCCTGCAAAAAATCTGGGTGCTGCGCAAACTGCTCTACAACATGGACGATCTCGAAGCGATGGAATTCCTGCTCGACAAGATTCGCGCCACGAAGAGCAACGCGGAATTCTTCGACGCCATGCGGCGCGGCTGATTTTGACTGGGCGCCACTGAACGCAACTGGGCGCAATTCATGTCCGTGCTTGAACTGCGTGTGCCGCCGCCGCTCGTCGCGCTCTGCGCCGCCGCCCTCATGTGGCTGGCGGCCTGGCTGCCGAAAACCGCCGCGCTCACGTTCGCGCTGCCTTGGCGCATTCCCGTCGCCGTCGCGCTGATCATTGCGGGCATCGCCATCGCGCTGGCCGGCATGGCCGCTTTCCGCAAAGCGCGCACCACGATCAACCCGCTCAAACCGCACACCGCATCCGCGATTGTCACCTCGGGCGTGTACCAGTGGAGCCGCAACCCGATGTATGCCGGCGTCCTGCTGGCGCTGACCGGCTGGGGCGTGTATCTGTCAAACCCCGTTTCGGCGCTGGCATTGCCGCTGTTCGTCGCCTACCTCAACCGCTTTCAGATCAAGCCGGAAGAACGCGCGCTGACGACGAAATTCGGCGCCGAATACACCGCCTACACGCAACGAGTCCGCCGCTGGCTGTAAGCGCCTGCGTCCCACGACAACCCAATCATGCACCCGCTCGCCACCTCCGCCGTCTACGCCTCGCTGGGCGCATTGATCGTCTGGCGCATGCATGCGCGATTCCGGCGCGTGGTCGGCCGGCAACGGTTATCGAAGTACCGCGCCCCGGTCACGCTCGCCGTCTTTTCCGCGCTGCTGATTCTCGTCGCCCTGCCTTCGCTGGCCCGCCCGCTCAACCTGCTCTGGCTCGCTCTTGCCCTCGCCGGCGGCGCGGCGCTCGGAATCTTCGGCCTGCGCCGCACGCGCTTCGAGGCGATCCGGGGTCAAGGGCTGTTCTATACGCCCAGCGCGCGCCTCGGCATCGCGCTGTTGCTCCTCTTTGTCGCCCGCATCGCTTTTCGTCTGTTCGAAGTATTCGTCATCGACCCGGCAGCCCCGCGCAGCGCCGCCGAGTTCGCCCAAAGCCCGCTGACGCTCTCCCTCTTCGGCCTGCTCGCCGGCTACTCCCTCAGCTATGCCGTCGGCTTGCTGCGCTGGCGAATCCGCGTGTTGCGCGCCAAACAAGCCCGCGAGCGGAAGCGCGGCGACGCTTAGCTTGACTTGACTGCCCCGCGCATCAGGCCGGGCAAGGCCCGGCGGCGCATCACGCCATCTGCGCCAGCGTCTTGCGGAAGCGCCGCAGCGAGAAGAAGAAAAACACCGCGCCGATCACCAGCAGCCAGACGAACTGTTTCCACACCACATCAATGCCAGCGCCGCGAAACAGGATCGCCTGACCCAGTTGCACGAAGTGGGTGGTGGGCGCAGCCAGCATCACGTTCTGCACCAGTTCGGGCATGCTCTCGCGCGGCGTGTTGCCACCGGAGAGCATTTGCAGCGGCAGCAGCGCCAGCACCACCAGCATGCCGAACTGCGGCATGCTGCGCGCGACGGTGGCCATGAAAATGCCCATCGAGTTGGTGGCGAACAGGAGCAGCGCCGCGCCGGTGAAAAACAGCGGCAGCGAGCCGGCGACCGGCACATGCAGCGCGCCTTGCACGACGAGCTTGATCGACACTGCGGCAGCGACCATCACCACCAGCCCCATCGCCCAGACTTTCGCCAGCATGATCTCGAAGGGCGTGACCGGCATCACCAGCAGATGCTCGACGGTGCCGTGCTCGCGCTCACGAATCAGCGCCGCGCCGGTGAGGATGATGGACAGCATGGTGATCTGGTTGATGATCTGCGACAGCGCGCCGAACCAGGATTTGTTCAGTGTGGGATTGAAGCGCGCGCGCACTTCGAGATCGACCGGCGGGATGCTGCTCTGCCGGTAGCGGCTGACAAATTCGTTGATCTCGTTCATGGCGATCTGCTGGATGTAGCCGCTGCCGAGAAACGCCTGCGTCATGCGCGTGGCGTCGGTGTTGAGCTGAATCTGCGCGCTGCGCCCGGCCAGCACGTCCTGCTGGAAGCGCGGCGGAATCACCATGACGAAAGTATAGATGCCGGTGTCCATGCCCCGATCCATCTGCGCGCTGGAAATCATGATCGGCTTGCCGAACATGGGCGGATAGAAAGCCGATACGATGCGGCTGGAGAGCTGCGACTGGTCTTCATCGACAATGGCCAGCGGCGCGTTTTGCAGGGTTTCGGGCATCGCCGTGGCGGCGGTGTAAATGGAGAAAGTAAAAGCGAACACGATCAGCACCAGCATGATCGGATCGCGCCACAAACTCCACAATTCCTTGACG
Source organism: Zoogloeaceae bacterium (assembly GCA_031277315.1). Taxonomy (GTDB): domain Bacteria; phylum Pseudomonadota; class Gammaproteobacteria; order Burkholderiales; family Rhodocyclaceae; genus Desulfobacillus. The sequence continues at coordinate 28,350 of JAITMP010000015.1, forward strand.
CCGAGGCGGTAGATGTTTTCAAGTTTTTGTTTCATGTTTCCTGCTTCTTCAGCATGGCGACAGCAAGGCCGAGAATCGCCGGCACCGCCAGCGCCAGCGGCCACAGCGAACCGGCCAGATCGGCGAAGCCGAGCGCCTTGTTGAACACGCCGCGACTGATGGTGAACATGTGGCTGGCCGGATAAATCTCGCCGATGACGCGGCCCGCGCCTTCCAGCGAGGACACCGGGTCGATCATGCCGCCGAACTGCGTCGCCGGCAAAATCGTGCCGATCATGGCGAAGAACAGCGCGGCGATCTGGCTCTTGGTGACCGCCGAAGCAAGCAACCCCATGCCGGTGGCGGCAAAGCAGAAAACCAGCGCCGCCAGCATCAGCATCGGAAAGCTGCCGGTAATCGGCACGCCGAACAGCGTGACGGCCAGCAGCGCCATGAGCAGGAAATTGAGCATCGCGAGGCCGACATACGGCAGTTGTTTGCCGAGCAGGAATTCCGTGCGCGTGGCGGGCGTGACGTACAGATTGATGATCGAGCCCATTTCCTTTTCGCGCACCACCGCCAGCGCCGTCAGCATGGCCGGAAACATCAGCAGCAACAGCGGAATCACCGCCGGCACCATCGCGGGCAGGCTGGCGACATCCGGGTTGTAGCGAAAGCGGCTTTCCACCGACACTTGCGCCGCGCCCGCGTTTGCGCCGCCGCGCCGCCGCGCTTGATCGGCCAGCCAGTGCTGGTGCATGCCTTGCAAATAACCCTGCACGGTTTCGGCGCGCTGCGGCATGGCGCCGTCGAACCAGGCGCCGATCGCCACCGGCTTGCCGCGCAGCACGTCGCGGCCAAAGCCGGACGGAATTTCAATCGCCAGCGCCAGTTCGCCGCTGCGCATGCGCCGATCAATGTCATCGTAATCCTTCAGCGGCGCGCGCTCGGTGAAATAAGTCGAACCGGAGATGTCCAGTTGATAGCTCTGGCTTAGCGTGCTCTGGTCGCGGTCCAGCACGGCATAGCTCAGGTTGTTCACGTCGGTGCTGATGCCGAAGCCCATCACCAGCATCAAAATCAGCGAGCCGCCCAGCGCCATCGTCGCCCGCACCGGATCGCGCCGCACTTCCAGCGCCTCGCGCCACATGTAGCTGAACAGGCGCAGGAAGGAGAAGTACGGCAGGCGGGCGGGATGTGGCGGGATTGTTTGAACCCCATCCCCACCCTGGCCCTCCCCTTGAAGGGGAGGGGAATACTGCTCCCGCCGCCTTGAAGCCCTCCCCTTCAAGGGGAGGGTTGGGTGGGGATGGGGCTGATCTGACTGCGCCTCAATCGTTGGCTCAGCCGACTGAGCGGACTGGACACCCTCCCCCTCAGCCTCCACCAGATAGCTGATGAACGCCTCCTCCAGCGTCGTGGTGCCGCGTTTGGCGACGAGATTCGCGGGCGTGTCGCTGTCGAGCACTCGTCCCGCGTGCATCATCGACATGCGATCGCAGCGCTGCGCCTCGTTCATGAAGTGGGTAGAGATGAAGATCGTCACCCGGTCGCGGCGCGACAATTCCACCAGCAGCCGCCAGAAGGCGTCGCGTGCGACCGGGTCGACGCCGGAAGTCGGCTCGTCGAGGATCAGCAACTCGGGCTTGTGCACCATCGCCACCGCCAGCGAGAGCCGTTGCCGCATGCCCAGCGGCAGCGATTCCGGCAGCGCGTCCTGCACCTGCGTCAATTCAAAGCGCCCGGACATCTCTTGCACGCGGGCATTGATCTCGTCCGCCGGCACATGGAACAGGCGCGCGTGCAGCACCAGATTCTGCCGCACGGTCAACTCGCCATACAGCGAGAATGCCTGCGACATATAGCCGACGCGCTTGCGCGTCGCCATGTCGTGCGGATCGATTTCGTGGCCAAACAGCCAGGCGCGGCCCTCGCTGGCGGGCAGAAGGCCGGTGAGCATTTTCATGGTGGTCGATTTGCCGCAGCCGTTGCTGCCGAGAAAACCGAAAATCTCGCCGCGCCGGATGCGGAAACTGACATGATCCACGGCGGTGAAATCGCCGAAGCGCATCGTCAGCCCCTGCGCTTCGATGGCAATGTCATCATCAAGGCCGGCGGGCAGCGGCGGAATGGCCGCCGGCGCATAGCCGCGCTTTTTCTCCTCCGGCAGCAGCGCAATATAAGCGTCTTCGAGAGACTGGCTGTGCGTGTGTTCCAGCAATTGCGCCGGCGCGCCGGTCGCGCGCACCTTGCCGGCATCCATGACGACGAGCCAGTCGAAGCCCTGCGCTTCATCCATGTAGGCCGTCGCCACGATCACACTCAAGCCCGGATGCTGCTGGCGAATGCGCGTAATCAGCGACCAGAATTGCGCCCGCGCCAGCGGATCGACGCCGGTGGTCGGCTCATCCAGAATCAATAAATCGGGATCGTGAATCAACGCGCAGCACAGCCCGAGTTTCTGCTTCATGCCGCCGGACAATTTGCCGGCAGGCCGCGACAGAAATTTATTTAACCCCGTGCTCAGCGTAAGCTGATCGATGCGCCGCCGCCGTTCGGCGGCATCATGGCCGAACAGCCGCGCGAAGAATTGCAGGTTTTCTTCCACCGAAAGCGTCGGATAAAGATTTTTGCCCAGACCCTGCGGCATGTAGGCGATGCGCGGACACACGCGCTCACGATGGCGCGACCCGGCCATATCGCCGCCGAGCACCTCGACGCGGCCTTCCTGCACGGCGCGCGCGCCCGCGATCAGCGACAGCAAGCTGGATTTACCGACGCCATCCGGCCCGATCAGGCCCACCATGCAATCGGCCGGAATATCCAGCGTGATGCCGTCGAGCGCCAGCGTTTTGGCATAACGCAGACGGACGTCTTGCAGGCGAACGACGCTATCCAAGCGCCCTCCTCCGCTCGCGGGGAAGGGCGGGGGAAGGGCTGGCGGCAACTTCATCCACGGCTATTTCACCTGCACCAACTGACTCAATTCCGGCGGCCAGGGTTGCGCGTCGTCCAGCCGGATCCAGGCGACGCCGGGCAAACCCGTCTTCACCTGATCCAGCCGGCTTTTCAGCAACGCTTCGTCGATGCGGGCGCGCACGCGGAACATCAGCTTCTGCCGCTCGCTGGCGGTTTCCACCGTCTTCGGCGTGAACTGCGCGGTATCGGCGACGAAACTCACCCGCGCCGGAATCGCGATCTGCGGCGCGACATCCAGCACGATGCGCACTTCAGCGCCGAGCGCGATGCGGCCCGCCGCCGACTCGGGCACGAAGAAAGTCATGTACACGTCAGACAGATCAACCAGATTCAGCACCTTCCCGCCCGCGCCCAGCACTTCGCCGGCTTGCGCCAAGCGAAACTGTATGCGGCCGGCGCGCGGCGCTTTCAACTCACTGTCGGTCAGATCGGCATGGATGCGCTCGACCGTCGCCTGCGCCGCTTTCACCGACGCCTCGGCGCCCACCCGGCTGGCCTCGGCAGCGCGCACCGCCGCGTCCGACGCCGCCACCTGCGCGCTGGCCGCGTCCACCGCCGCTTGCGCGTTGCGGGCGCGGGCGCGGTCGTCATCGAGTTCCTGCATCGACGACGCGCCTTCCTTCGCCAGTATTTCCGAGCGCGTCAGGCGACGCCTGGCGGCATCCAGTTCGCTTTCGCGCTGAACCACCTGCGCTTGCGCCGCCGCACGCTCGCCTTGACGCGCCGCCACTTGCGCCTGCGCCTGCGCGACACTGGTGAGCGCCTGCTGAACCATGGCCTGCGCTTCGCGCGCCTGCGCGTTCAGCGTGTCGATCTGCATGCGCGCCAGCACCTGCCCGACCGTGACGAAATCGCCCTCCTGCACCAGAAGTTCGTCAACACGGCCCGCCTGCTTGGTGGCGACGTCGACTTCGGTCGCCTCAATGCGGCCATTGCCGCTGACAAACCCCTCTCCGGGGCCGGCGGGCTGACTGGCTTTCCAAACCCATATGCCCGCCGCGATCAGGACAATCGCCGCCAGCAAGGGTATCCATTTCTTTTTTGGCATGATGTTGTTACCTCAATGATTCGTGCACTTTTGCGTTCCGGAAAAAGAGTTTCTGCGGAGAGGGGCTGCGTTATTCCACGCTCTCCAGCGCCCTGGCGCCGCCGCCCAGCGCCGAAAATACCGCCAGGCGCGCCGACAGCAGCGCGCGCTGCGTCTGCACCCGCTGCTGCTCCGCATTCAACAAATCCCGCTCCGCATCGAGCACTTCAAGAAAGGTGGACGAGCCCGCGTCGTAGCGCAGCTTGGCCAGCCGCGCGCGCTCGCGCTGCCCGGTCAGGGCTTCTTCCTGCACCTGCAACTGCCGCGTCAGCCACTGGCGCGCGGCCAGTGCGTCGGCCACGTCGCGGAACGCGCCCTGTATGGTTTTTTCATAATTCGCCAGCGCCGCCGCCTCGCGCATCTTGGCTGCGTCCAGACCGGCTTGCAGGCGGCCGGCGGTAAAGATCGGCACCGATATGCTGGGCGCCCATGTCCAGGCGCGGCTGCCGGAACTGAACAGGCCGCTGAGTTCGGCGCTGGCGGTGCCGATGCTGCCGGTGAGCGCGATGCGCGGAAAGAAGGCCGCGCGCGCGGCGGCCACATTCGCCTGCGCAGCGAACAGGTCGCGCTCGGCGGCAAGGATGTCCGGCCGGGCGGTAAGCAATTCGGACGGCAGGCTGGCACCCACTTCCGCCACCGAAACCGCATTCAATCCTGGCAGCATATCGCCCTGAAGCATGTCATCGATTGAAACGCCGGCCAGCAAAGCCAGTCCGTTCGCCTGCTGCGCGCGCAGTTGTTCCAGTTGCGCGAGCAGCGCATCGGCCTGCGTGGACAGCACGCGCACTTGCTCCAGATCGAAGCGCGAGGCGGACCCCACCTCGAAGCGGCGGGTGAAGATGCGCAGCGTTTCCGCGCGGCTGACAACCTCGGTGCGCGCCAGCGCCAGCCGCTCCTCCAGTTCCAGCAGGCCAAGCCAGCCTTGCGCGACCTGATTGAACAGCGACAGCGTCGCGGCGCGGCGCATTTCATCAGCGGAGAAATAGCTTTGCAAGGCCGCCTCGTTGAGGCTGCGCACCCTGCCCCACAGATCGAGTTCCCACTGATCCAGCCCGACGCCGACCTGATACTGGCTGGTGAGCATGGAGCGGCCGGAGAGGTTGATGTCACCCGGCGTGCGCGCCCGGTTGCCGTTCGCCGACGCGCCAATCGTCGGAAACAGGTCGGCGCGCTGAATGCCCCATGCCGCGCGCGCCTCTTCCACCCGCAGCGCGGCGATGCGCAGATCGCGGTTGTTCTCCAGCGCCAGCGTCATCAGCTTGTGCAGACGCGGGTCCGGCACGGCTTGCGCCCAGGCGATGTCGGGCGCCGCTGCCACTGAACTCGCGCCGGTATCTTGCGGATAGCTGGATGGCACGGGCAACGCCGGCAGGCTGGAATCGAGGAAAGGCGCCATGCCGCAGCCTTGCATGGCGCTCATGCAGACGAACCAGGGCAAGAGAAGCCATTTTTGACGCATGCCCCGCCCTGGCGCGGCGAACGGCGTTTTGAATTCGGTCATTCTTGAACCCGGCCGGAGTGAATACGGATATTTTAAGGTATGCGAAGGCGTAAAGAGCGCGCAGGACATCGACGCCTGCGCGCATCCGCGCATTGTGCCTGCCCCGATTCGCGCTTCTCCGCAACCGGTTTGACGCCCCGCGCCGAATTGCAAAGTCCCTGATTTTGACGGATAATGCGCCCCTTTTCAGGCGCGGCCTGCCGGTGTTTGCCGCTCCCCATTCGACAGAGGAATCCCATGAAAGCCGATATTCATCCGAGCTACGCCGAAATCGAGGTGACCTGTAGCTGCGGCAACAAGTTCAAAACCGCCTCCACCAGCGGCAAGCCGCTGCATATCGAAGTCTGCTCCGCCTGCCACCCGTTCTACACCGGCAAGCAGAAGATCGTCGACACCGCCGGCCGCGTCGAGCGCTTCCGCCAGAAGTACGGCGTCAAGAAGCAGGCTGCCGCCTGAGCATTCCGGCCGGTTTTCCCGTTTCCGGGATGAAGCGAAAAGGCAGCCGCGGCTGCCTTTTTTGCTTTGCGCTATCCCTGTTTCCCTTTCGGTAGAATCTTCCCCCAGCGCCCACCACCATCAGCCTCTTCGCCGGATGCCCTTGCCGCGCCTGTCCCTTCGCCTGCCTTTTGCCTTCCCGCCGCGCGGCGGCGTGCTGATTGCGCTCTGCGTCCTGTATCTGTTGCCCGGACTCTTCGGCCACGACCCCTGGAAAGGCGACGATCTCACGCATTTCGGCGTCGCCTATTCCATGCTCGAAGACGGCCACTGGCTGACGCCGCATCTGGCCGGGGAACTCTGGCTGGACACGCCGCCGCTGTATCACTGGACGGCGGCGCTGCTCGGCTGGCTGTTCGGTTCCGCGCTGCCCATCCTGCCCTTGCATGACGCGGCGCGGCTGGCGACCGGCCTCTACGCCGGCATTTTCATCGCCTGCCTGGCCGGCGCGGCGCGGCTCTGGAACGGGCCGGAAGCGGCGCGCGGCGCGGCCCTGGTCGCCATCGGCTGTCTGGGCCTGCTGGTGCATGCCCACGAAACCCAGCCGGCAATCGCCTTTCTCGCCGCCGCCGCCGGCTTTTACTACGGGCTGGCGCTACTGCCGCGGCAGCCCTTGCGCGGCGGCGCGGCGGCCGGCGTCGCGCTCGGCCTCAGCTTTCTCGCCGTCGGGCTGGGGGCGCTCGTCATGCTCGGCCCCATGCTGGCGCTGTTGCCGCTGCTCTCGCCCGAATTGCGCGCGGCGCAAGCGCGGCGCGGCCTGTCCACGGCGCTGGCCCTGACGCTGGCCCTGGCGCTGGCGCTCATTTTGGCGGCGGCGCTGACGCTCGTCTGGCCGCTCGCGCTGTACTGGCTGGAGCCAGCCGCTTTCCATCTCTGGTGGACGCGCGAAATAGCCGATCTGGATATCAACGCCAATCCGCTGCGCACGCTCTGGAATTTCCTCAAGCTGCTGGGCTGGTTCGCCTGGCCGGCGCTGCCGCTGGCGCTGTGGACGCTGTGGCGGGAGCGGCGCCGGCTGGCCGAGCCGCGCCACCTCATCCCGCTCGTCTCATTCCTGATCCTGCTCGCCGCGCAAAGCCTGTTCGCCGATCCGCGCGGCCTCGCCGCCCTGCCGCTGCTGCCGCCGCTGGTGTTGCTGGCGGCGCCGGCCACGCTGTCGCTGCGGCGCGGCGCGGCCAACGCCTTCGACTGGTTCGGCATGATGACGTTCACATTGCTGGCCGGGCTGGTCTGGCTCGGCTGGCTGGCCATGGTTTCCGGCGTGCCGGCGCAGATCGCCAAAAACCTGCGCCGTCTGGAACCGGGCTTCGTCGCCGCCTTCTCGCCGCTTGCTTTCGTCATCGCGGCGGGCATCAGCCTCGCCTGGCTGTGGCTGATTTTCGCCAGCCCGCGCGCGCCGCAGCGCAGCGCCGTTCACTGGGCCGCCGGGGTGACGCTCTGCTGGGGGCTGCTGATGGCCCTCTGGCTGCCCGCCATCGACTACGACCGCAGTTACCGCGCCGTGGCCGTCTCGCTGAAAGCGGCCCTGCCCGCGCAGCACGGCTGCATCATCGGCCACGGCCTGGGCAGCCCCCAGCGCGCCGCCTTCCACTACTTCGCCGGAATCAAAACCGTGCGGGAAGGCCGCCGCGCCGCGTCATGCCATTTGTATTTGGCGGAAGGCGGCGCGCGCAGGGAAGTTCCGCCGCCCGGCGCGGGCTGGCGCAAAATCTGGGAAGGCGGCCGCCCCAGCGACCGCAACGAACGCTTCAGGCTCTACGCCAAACCGTAACTGACATGACGCCCCTCACGCAGACACCGCAATGGCAGGCGCTCGCCGCCCATCGGGAGATGATCGGGACGCGGCACCTGAACGATTTTTTCGCCGCCGATCCGCAACGCTTCGATCGGCTGAGCCTGCGCTGCGGCGATCTGCTGGCGGATTTTTCCAAGCAGCGCGTCAACGCCGACACGCTCGCCCTGCTCGTCGCGCTGGCCGAAGCGCGTGATCTCTCCGGCTTCCTGCGCCGCATGCGCGCGGGCGAGGCCATCAACACGACGGAAAACCGCGCCGCCCTGCACATCGCGCTCCGCGCCGAGCGGCCTTGCCATGTCGACGGCAAGGATGTCCTGCCGGATGTGCGCGCCACCCGCGCCCGCATGCGCGCAGTGAGCGACGCGATCCGCGCCGGCGTCTGGCGGGGCAGCGGCGGCCATGCGATCAATGCCATCGTCAATCTCGGCGTCGGCGGTTCCGACCTCGGCCCGCGCATGGCCGCGCAGGCGCTCGGCGCCCATGCCAATGTCAATGCCGGTGCAAAACTGAAAACGCGCTTCGTCGCCAATCTCGACCCGGCCGAGTTCGCCGACACGGTGCGCGATCTCGACCCGGCGCGCACGCTGTTCATCGTTTCATCAAAAACATTCACGACGCAGGAAACCCTCGCCAACGCCCGCGCCGCCAAAACATGGCTCGGCGCGGCGGCCGATCCGGCGCGGCATTTCCTCGCCGTCAGCAACAACATCCCGGCGGCGCAGGCTTTCGGCATACCGGCGCAAAACTGCTTCGCCCTGCCGGAATGGGTCGGCGGGCGCTTCTCGCTCTGGTCGGCCATCGGCCTGCCGCTCGCCTGCGCCATCGGCATGGACGCTTTCGAGGCCATGCTCGCCGGCGCGCGCGAGATGGACGATCATTTTTTCTCCGCGCCCCTGAGCGAAAACCTGCCGGTGACGATGGCGCTCATCGGCCTGTGGAATACCGACTTCCTCGGCGCCGGATCGCTCGCCATTCTCCCCTACGCCCATCGCCTCGCGCTGCTGCCGGCGTATTTGCAGCAGCTTGAGATGGAAAGCAACGGCAAGCGCGTCACGCTGGATGGCCGCAATGTTGGCTGCGCCACCGCGCCCATCGTCTGGGGCGCCGCCGGATCAATCGGTCAGCATGCCTTCCACCAGCTTCTGTATCAGGGCACGCGAACCGTGCCCATCGACTTCATCGTCCCGCTCGGCGACGCCGGCCCGGAACAGTCCGCGCTGGTCGCCAACGCACTGGCGCAAAGCGCCGCCCTGATGCGCGGACAATCGCCGGAAGCGGCGCGCCGCCAATTGCTCGCCGCCGGAAAACCGCAAGCCGAAGCGGATCGCCTGACGCCGCATCTCGCCTGCCCCGGCAACCAGCCGAGCACCACGCTGCTGCTGCCGCGACTGACGCCGCGCGCGCTCGGCAGCCTGATCGCCCTCTACGAACACAAGGTCGCGGCGCAAGGCTGCCTGTGGGACATCAACAGCTTCGATCAATGGGGCGTCGAATATGGCAAACAGATGGGGCGCGAAATACAGCCGCGGCTGAACGGCAAACAAGACGATGACAATAACATCGACGCCTCCAGCGCCGGCCTGCTGGCCGCCATCCGCGCCATGCGGAAATCTTGACGACGCCCCGCCGCGTCACGCGGCATGCGTTGCCCGATGCGTTGCCCAATGCGTTGCCCGATCAGCCCTGAAGCGCGCCGGAGCGGGTAGAATCCGGCTCCCGCCCGTGAAATGTCCGTGAGAACTCCGCCATGAAAAGAAGCCGCTTCGCCCGCCGGGGCGCCCTCAACCGCGACGCCGAGCAGATCGCCAGCCTGGCCGCCGGTCTCGCCGCCTCGGGCAGCCGCATCGAAGACAATTTCTGGGAACGCCGCCTCGCCGAAGCCGTCGACAAGCTCCTGCGCACCGGCAACGAGAATTCGCTCAATCTCGCCCTCGATCATCTCTACAACGCCGATGGCCGCGCTTACGACGCGCTCGCCGATTTGATCGAATCGCGCGCCGAAGGCGGCGTGCTCGGCGGCGGTAGCGGTGAAGTCGACGTCACCCTGTTCGCCGCTCCGCTGCTGGCCTGGTCGCGCTTCACCATTCCCTCCGGCCCCCTGCCCGCCGACGCGCTCACCGCCGCCCGCGCGCATCTGCATGCCCACGTGCTCGCCGCCGACACCCGGCTGGCGCTGGCCGATTTTCTTTACAGCCCGGATCAGCTTCCGCGCGGCTTCGTCGAAACCTGGCGTCTCGCCAACCAGCTCGCCAAGGCGGCGGCCGACGGCAAAAACGTCCACATTGATCCGCGCCAGCAGCCGGAAACGACGCGCTTCATCTCCGATTCGCGCTACCTGATCGGCGCCGTCGCCGCCCCGCGCGGGCAGGCACTGTTCCGCTGGCAGGAAGAAGACGGCGCGCGCGAGGAAACGGCCACGCAATGGGCGGCGCAAGGTGGCGCCGCCCTGCAATCCCTGTTCACCGGCTGCGCCCTCGAAGCCCTGCTGCCGGACGCCTATCACGCCGCCTGCCGCAACGCCGACCAAAGCCTGCGCGTGTACTCCCTGCGCGCGGCGGTGGCGTTCCTGCAAACGGTGCTCAGCGTAAAGCCGGAACGGCTGCGCGCCGTGGTCGCGCCCTTTCACGAAGAACGGCTGGAGGAATACCGCATCGGTTTCACGCTCACCGATTCCGGCCAGATTCTGCACGGCGTCACCTGGCCCCTGCTCGGCGCCGAAGACGAAGCGCTCGACGTCGCCAACCACATCGAAACGGTGTTGGAAGAAACCGGCATCGGCAGCGTCATCGTCCTCGAAAACCGCTTCCCGCTCGAATTCTGCGATGACTGCGGCATGCCCCTGTACCCCACGCCCGAGGGCGAAACCGCCCACGCCGAACTCCCCGAAGACCTGCCGCAAGCGCCCATGCATTTGCACTGAGCGCGCGGCAGAGGGCATCAATCACCCGCCGCCGCGCAGCCGCTCCCGCGCCAGTTGCTCGGCGCGGTCGGCGCTGCCGTTGAGCAGGCGCCGGAGCACGGGTTCGCTGGCGCGGGGGTGGGTCGCGACGAGCAGGCGCGCTTCGGGCGATGAAGTGGACGCCAGAATGTCGAGGGCGGTGGGCGGCGCGCCGGCGTTGCGCGCCACGGCAAGGCGAACGTGCTCGTCGCGGTCGAAGGCAAGCTGGGTCAGCACGGCATCGCTTTGCCGGGGCGATTCGGCGGCGGCTTCGCGCACCGCCGGGTGGCGGTCGCCGGCGATTCTTTCCAGCAGTTCCTGCGGCAGATCGGCGCGGCGGACCAGCGCGGCGCGCACCGCCGGGTCGAGGTCGCGCAGCAGCAGGGCGAAGCCGGCGGCATCCAGCGCGCCGCGCTCGGCGGCGGCGAGGCGTTCGGCGACAGCGGCTTCGCCCAGCGCGGCGGCCGACTGCAAAGGCAGGCACGCCAGCCCCGGCGGGCAACTGCCGCGCTGCGCCGCCGGCGAGGCGGCCCGTTCCTGCAGGATGCGCTGCACGCCGGCGCTTTCGGAATAATGCAGCAAGGCGGCGGCAAGGAACGTCAGCCCCGTTACGAGCGCATGGCCGCGCATGTCGAGGCGCAGCACGCGCCCGACCACGGCGCGCAGCAGCCAGAACGCCAGCAGGGCGGCGGCAAAGGCGGCGATGAAATAAATCGGCAGCACGGCCAGCAGCCGCCCGCCGATATCGCCGCCGGCCACTGTCAGCATATAGATCGCTTCAGCGATGCCGATGGTGGCGGCAACGGCGAGCGAGACGATGATGCTGGCTGACAGCGGCAGAGCGGATGAGGGAGCGGGCGGGGTCGTCATGGCGGAAAGTATCGCATGACAGGGTTCCGCAAGCGTGGGAGAGGCGCGGGTAGGCTGGGTTGAGCGCAGCGAAACCCGGCATGCCGAAGCTGGGATTCCACTTCGTTCCATCCCAGCCTACGTCCCTGCGAGAGAGCCGTTGTCATTCCCGCGCAAGCGGGAATCCATGCGGCGGTGGATTCTGCGGCTGCGCTTCGCTTCGCGCAGAATGACAACCCTGATGTCCCCCGCCCACTCGCGGCAGTGCGCGCAAAAGCGCAACGAAAAACTCAAACGGAAATTCCCGGACTATACTTTTCCCCCATGAGCGCCCGGGACACTCCTTCCGCCTTGCGCATCGTGGCCTTGCTGTGTCTGGCCGAGGTGTTCAGCATGACCGGCTTTTCGACTTATCCGGCATTGCTGGCCTCGTTGCGCGAGGCTTGGGGCATGAGCGGGGCGGAGGCCGGTTTCATCGGCGGCATTTTTTTCGCCGGTTATGTGGCGGCGGTGCCGCTGCTCTCGGCCTTGACCGACCGCATCGACGCGCGGCGCGTGTATTTCTTTTCAACCCTGCTCGCTGCCGTCGGCACAATCGGCATCGGCGCCTTCGCGGAAGGGGTGGCGAGCGGGGCGCTGTTTCAGGCCATCGCCGGGGCGGGGCTGGCCGGCACTTACATGCCGGGGCTGAAGGCGCTCACCGATCGCGTCGGCGGCCCGCTGCAAAGCCGCTTCATCGCTTTTTACACCGCGACTTTCGGCATCGGCACCAGCGCCTCGCTGCTGCTGGCCGGGGCGCTTGATCCGCTGCTGCACTGGCGCTGGGTTTTCATTCTCAGCGGCGCCGGGCCGGTGGCGGCGGGCTTGCTGGCGCTGCGCGGACTGGCGCCGCTGGAGCCGGAACGCACGACCTTGTCCTTGACGCGCCTGCTCGATCCGCGCCCGGTGCTGCGCGACCGCGCCGTGCTCGGCTATGTGCTCGGCTACGCCGCGCATTCCTGGGAACTATTCGGCCTGCGCACCTGGCTGGTGGCGTTCATCGGCTTCGCCTACGCCCTTTCGCCGCAGGCGGATATTCCCTGGAGCGCGACAACGGCGGCGGCGGCGATCGGCCTGCTCGGCATTCCGGCCAGCATTTTCGGCAATGAAATCGCCGCCCGCGTCGGACGGCGCCGTTATATCGTCGCGGTGATGGGCTGTTCGGCGCTATTGGCCTGGGCAGCGGGATTTTCCGCGCCCGTGGCCTGGTGGCTGACCCTGCTCCTGCTCTCGCTGCACTTCATCGCCGTGATGGGCGATTCGGCCGCGCTCACCGCCGGTCTGGTGGCGGCGGCGCCGGAGGGGAAACGCGGCGCGGCGCTGGCTGTCTACTCGTTTTTGGGTTTCGGCGGGGGCTTTCTCGGCCCGTTGGTATTCGGCATGACGCTCGACGGCATGGGCGGCAAGGACGATCCGGCGGCTTGGGGCTTCGCCTTCGGCAGCCTTGGCCTGGCTTGCGCCTGCGGCCCGCTGGCGGTCTGGATCACGCGCAGAAAAGGAGGCATGACATGAGCGGCAGCAACGAAAAAGAGGGCGACGAAAAAGACTGGCGCGCGCGGCTCACGCCGGAGCAATACCGCATCGCCCGCGAGAAAGGCACCGAGCGCGCTTTCACCGGCGCATACTGGGATTGCCACGAGGACGGCCTTTACCGCTGCGTCTGCTGCGGCGCGGCGCTGTTCGATTCCGCGCACAAATACGATTCGGGCAGCGGCTGGCCGAGCTTCTGGCAGCCGGCGGAGCCGGCGAATATCACCACCGCCGAGGACAACAGCCATTTCATGCGCCGCACCGAAGCCCTCTGCCGCCGCTGCGGCGCGCACCTCGGCCATGTTTTCGACGACGGGCCGGCGCCGACCGGCCAGCGCTATTGCATCAATTCGGCCTCGCTGAAGCTGACACCCAAAGAGTAGCGGTATAATCGCCCAACATGAAATTCTTCTTCGACCTTTTCCCGGTCATCCTGTTTTTCATCGCCTTCAAGGCTGCCGGCATCTACGTCGCCACCGGGGTCGCCATCGCCGCCACCTTCGTCCAGATCGGCTGGCTGCTGGCGCGCGGGCGCAAGGTGGATGTCATGCTGTGGCTGAGTCTGGCCATCATCGTGGTGTTCGGCGGCGCCACGCTGTGGCTGCAAGACGAAACCTTCATCAAGTGGAAGCCGACGGTGCTCTACTGGCTGTTCGGCGCCGCGCTGGCCGGATCGACGCTGATCTTCCGCAAGAACCTGATCCGCAAGCTGATGGAACAGCAGATCCGCCTGCCGGAACCGGTCTGGGGGCGGCTCAACGCAAGCTGGATCGGCTTTTTCGCCCTCATGGGCGCGGCCAATCTGGCGGTGGCGTACACTGTGTCCACCGACGCCTGGGTGAACTTCAAGCTGTTCGGCGGCATCGGCCTGATGCTGCTGTTCGTCATCGCGCAAAGCCTGCTGCTGTCGAAGTACATTCAGGAGGAACCGAAGTGACAGCCGTCGACCGCATGCGCGAAAAACTCGCCGCGCTCGCGCCGCTGCGGCTGGAAGTCGCCGACGACAGCGCCAAGCACGCCGGCCATGCCGGCGCCAAGGGCGGCGGCGGGCACTATCGCATGACCATCGTCTCCGCCCGCTTCGCCGGCTGCGGCACGATGCAGCGGCACCGTTTGATTTATGAAGCACTCGGCCCCATGATGCGCGGGGAAATTCATGCCCTGAGCATCAAGGCGCTGACACCTGAAGAAGTATCCGTGGATTCCCGCAAGGATTCCGTTTGATTATCATTTGATTCCACACCCACCCCGCACGAGGACAATCCATGAAACACACTCTCCCCCGTCTGCTCCCGCATCTGACCGCCCTGCTCGTAACAGGCCTGCTCCTGCAAGCGCCGCTGCATGCCCAAAACAAACCGGCAGCCAAATCGGGCACCATCGCCACCGTGAACGGCGTCGCCATCCCGGCCTCCCGCTCCGACGCATTTTTGAACGACCAGTTAGCCCAAGGCCAGCAGGACAGCGAACAGTTGCGCGCCGCCATCCGCAACGATCTCATCAACCGCGAAATGCTGGCCCAGGCGGCGAGGAAAAAAGGCTTCGACAAAAAGCCCGAGGTGCAGGCCCGATTTGAAATCGCGCGCCAGGATCTCCTGGTCAGCGCCTATTTGCAGGATTTCGTCGCCAGCCATCCCATCAGCGACGAGGCGGTCAAGGCCGAATATGAAAACATCATCAAGGCGATGGGCAACAAGGAATACAAGGCCCGTCACATTCTGGTGAGCACCGAAGACGAGGCGAAAAACATCATCGCCGAACTGCAAAAAGGCGGGAAGTTCGAGGAACTCGCCAAGCAGTCGAAAGACCCCGGCAGCAAGGATCGCGGCGGCGAGTTGGGCTGGAACAACCCCGCCGGCTACGTGAAGCCTTTCGCCGATGCGCTGGTGAAACTGGAAAAAGGCAAATTCTCCGCCACGCCGGTGAAAACCGATTACGGCTGGCACGTCATCCAGCTTGACGACGTGCGCGACATGAAGCACCCGCCGTTCGAGGAAGTGAAGCCGCAAATCCAGCAGCGCCTGCAACAGCAAGCCGTCGCAAAACACATCTCCGAACTGCGCGCCCAGACGAAAATCGAGTAAATCTCGTTATTCCGCTTCACTCAATCGGCGCCGCGTGCGCCGATTTTTTTGACCGCGATGCGCGAATGATGAGTAACGATCGGCGCGGCGTCACGCCGGGAGCCACTTGCGGGCGTTGCGGAACATGCGCAGCCAGGGGCTGTCTTCGCCCCAGCCATCCGGATGCCATGACATTTGCACGGTGCGGTAAATGCGTTCCGGGTGGGGCATCATGATGCTGAAGCGGCCGTCCGGCGTGGTGAGGCCGGCAATGCCGTCCGGCGAGCCGTTGGGGTTGAAGGGGTAAGCGGCGGCGACGCGGCCGTAATGGTCGACGTAGCGCAAGGCGACGATGGCGTCCGCCGCCTTGCCATGCGCGGAGAAATCGGCGCGGCCTTCGCCGTGCGAGACGACGATGGGCAGGCGGCTGCCGGCCATGCCGTCGAGGAACAGCGAGGGATTTTCCGGCACGTCCACCATCACGAAGCGGGCCTCGAACTGTTCGCTGCGGTTGCGCGCGAAGCGCGGCCAGTGCGCCGCGCCGGGAATGATTTCAGCCAGATGGCTCATCATCTGGCAGCCGTTGCAGACGCCGAGCGCGAAGGTATCGCCGCGCTGGAAAAAAGCGGCGAAAGCGTCCCGCAGCGCGTCGTTGAAAAGAATCGATTTGGCCCAGCCCTGTCCGGCGCCGAGCACGTCGCCATAGGAAAAACCGCCGCAGGCGACGAGGCCGGAAAAATCGGCCAGCGCGACGCGGCCCGTTTGCAAATCGCTCATGTGCACATCGAAAGCGGCGAAGCCAGCGCGGTCGAAGGCGGCGGCCATCTCGATCTGGCCGTTCACGCCCTGCTCCCGCAGGACGGCGATTTTCGGTTTCGCGCCACGGGCGATCATCGGCGCGGCGATGTCTTCCGCCGGATCGAAAGTCAGCGTCGCCGACAAACCGGGATCGGCCGCATCCAGCAGCGCGTCGAATTCTTCCTGCGCGCAGTCGGCGTCGTCGCGCAGGCGGGCGATGCGGTAACTCGTCTCGGCCCAGGCGCGTTGCAGGTCGATGCGCTTTTCCTTCAGCAGCGGCCGGGCGTTGCGCCAAACGCGAATCTCGTCGACGGCGTTCAACTCGCCGACGGTGTGGGCGCAGGCGGCAAGGCCGTAATCGCGCAGCGTTTGCATGACGCGGGCGCGGTCGTCGCGGCGAATTTGCAGCAGCGCGCCCAACTCCTCGGCGAACAGCGCGCCCATGACGCGGTCGCGGAAGCGGCCATCAATCATTTCGGGCCGCCGCTCCAGACCGTCGGCATCGTTCATGAGCGGATCCCAGCACAGCGTGTCGAGATTCAGCGAGACGCCGCAGCGTCCGGCGAACGCCATTTCGCAGGCGGCGGCGAAAAGTCCGCCGTCGGAGCGGTCATGATAGGCAAGCAGCAGACCCGCCGCGTTCAGCGCCTGCATGGCGTCGAAAAAACTTTTCAGCAGCGCGGCCTCGATATCCGGCGCATGCTCGCCGATGGCGCCGAACGCCTGCGCAAAAACGGAACCGCCGAGGCGGTGCCGGCCCTGACCGAGATCGACCAGCACGAGATCGGTATCGCCCACGTCGCGGCGCAGTTGCGGCGTCAGCGTCTTGCGCGCGTCGGCGCAGACGGCGAAAGCGGACACGATCAGCGACAGCGGCGCCGTGACCTGTTTCCCTGAACCATTTTCTTCCCATGCTGTTTTCATCGACAGCGAATCCTTGCCGACCGGAATGCTCAGCCCGATGCGCGGGCAGAACTCCAGGCCGACCGCCTTCACGGTGTCGAACAGCGCGGCGTCCTCGCCGGGATGACCGGCGGCGGCCATCCAGTTGGCGGAGAGCTTGATCGCGCCGATGTCGCCGATCAGCGCGGCGGCGAGATTGGTCACCGCTTCGCCCACCGCCATGCGGCCCGAGGCCGGCGCGTCGATGAGCGCCAGCGGCGTCTTCTCGCCCAGCGCGAACGCCTCGCCGGAATAGCCTTGATACGAGCGCGTGGTGACGGCGCAATCGGCCACCGGCGTCTGCCACGGGCCGACCATCTGGTCGCGCGCCGTCATGCCGCCGACCGTGCGGTCGCCGATGGTGATGAGAAAATTTTTCGAGGCCACGCTCGGCATGCGCAGCACGCGATACGCGGCTTCTTTCAGATCGAAACCGGCGGCATCGAAAGGCGGCAGAAAGCGCGGCTTGCGCGTCACGTTGCGCGTCATGCGCGGCGGCTTGCCGAGCAGCGCCTGCATGTCCATGTCGACGGCATGATTGCCGAAATGGCTGTCGGCCACCAGCAGACGGCCATCGGCGCTGGCTTCGCCGAGAACGGCGAACGGACAGCGTTCACGCTCGCACAGGGCGCGGAAATCGTCGAGGCGCTCCGGCGCGATGGCCAGCACGTAACGCTCCTGCGCTTCGTTGCACCAGATTTCACGCGGCGACATGCCCGGTTCCTCGATGGCGACGCGACGCAGTTCAAAGCGCGCCCCGCAGCCGGCGCCGTGCGCCAGTTCCGGCAGGGCGTTGGAGAGGCCGCCGGCGCCGACATCGTGAATCGAGAGAATCGGATTGTTTTCCCGCAACTGCCAGCAGCGGTCGATGACTTCCTGCGCGCGGCGCTGAATCTCCGGGTTGCCGCGCTGCACGGAGGCGAAATCGAGATCGGCGGCGTTGCTGCCGGTGCTCATCGACGAGGCCGCGCCGCCGCCCAAACCGATCAGCATGCCGGGGCCGCCCAACTGGATCAGCAGCGCGCCGGCGCCGAACGCGATCTTGTGCGCATCGCGCGCGGCGATGTTGCCGACGCCGCCGGCGAGCATGATCGGCTTGTGATAGCCGCGCACTTCGCCCGCCACTTCCTGCTCGAAGGTTCTGAAATAACCGGCCAGATTCGGACGGCCAAATTCGTTGTTGAAGGCGGCGGCGCCGAGCGGCCCCTCGATCATGATGTCGAGCGCCGAGGCGATGCGCTCCGGCTTGCCGTAGCCGCCCTCCCACGGCTGAACGTAGCCGGGAATATTCAGATTGGAAACAGTGAAACCGCACAGGCCGGCCTTCGGCTTGGCGCCGCGCCCCGTCGCGCCCTCGTCGCGGATCTCGCCGCCCGAGCCGGTGGCGGCGCCGGGAAAGGGCGAAATGGCAGTCGGGTGATTATGCGTTTCAACTTTCGCCAGATAATGCGTGGCTTCCTCCGCATACGCATACGCGCCGCCGGCGCCGGGATAAAAGCGCCGCGCCAGCGCGCCCGGCGGCGCGCCCTCCAGCACGGCGGCATTGTCGGCATACGCCACCACCGTGCCGCCGGGGCTGGCCTCGTGCGAGGCGCGGATCATGCCGAACAGCGACTGCGGCTGCGCCTCGCCGTCGATGATCCAGTCGGCATTGAAAATCTTGTGCCGGCAATGTTCCGAATTCGCCTGCGCGAACATCATCAGCTCGACATCGGTCGGGTTGCGCCGCGCCCGCGTAAAAATGTCGAACAGATAATCCACCTCGTCTTCTGACAACGCCAAACCCATCGCGCCGTTGGCGGCGGCGAGCGCGGCGCAGCCCGCGCCGGCGACATCCACCGTCGCCAGCGGCTGCGGCGGATAGTGGCGGAACAGCGCCCCGGCGGCGTCGAACGCATCCAGCACGGATTCGGTCATGCGGTCGTGCAACAGCGGCAAGACCGGGGAAAGATCGCCGGTTTTGATGTCGAGATAAAACGCCGTGCCGCGCTCGACGCGGTTAACCGCTGCGAAGCCGCACTGCCGCGCAATCTCGCTCGCCTTCGACGACCAGGGCGAAATGGTGCCCAGACGCGGCGTCACCAGTTTCAGCGCGCCGGCGGGCGTCGCGCTCTCGTTCTTCGCGCCGAGCAGTTCCTTCAGCCGCGCAAGATCGGCGGGCGGCAGCGGCGCGGCGAGTTCAACGAAATACCAGTGCTCGGCGGCGAGATTTTTCAGCTTCGGCAGAACGGCCCGCGCATTCCGGGCGAGGCGGTCGAGGCGGGCGGCGGAAAAAGCCGCCGCGCCGCGCAACTTGAGGACTTCGGGCATGGCAGGAGGGCAGGAGGAAACTCCGTAAAGCGTGATTATACCGGGCCAGCGCCATCAAACACAGCCGGAGAAACGGAGGAAACCGCCGCGACACGGCTTCGGCATAACGTGAAAGGCCGCCAAAAAAAACAAATCCCGCCGAAGCGGGATTTGCGTCTTGCTCGCGCCGGAGCGATGTTCCCGCCCCGGCGCGCCCTCTCTTTCCTTACCAGGCATATTTCAGCCCGACGTTGACCGTATGGCTGTGAAACCCGCTGCCGCGCTGCGCGCCCACCCCGCCCCACAGGGTCAGGTTGGATGTCACGTTGCTTTCGAGTCCGAGCTTCAGTTCGCCCATGTTCGCCGGCAGCTTGTCGCTCACCCTGGTCGTGTCGAAGTGTATCGACTGCGAATCGGGGCCGTGCCACCAGTTGAGTTCCGCATACGGGCGCAGGCGGCTCGTGCCGTCAAGCATATCGGCATACATCCGCACGCCCAGACGGGTCGTGAGCTGGCTGTCGTTCATGTGCGAAACCAGGGTGCCGTTCTCCTCCCGGTGCTTGTCCGAGCGATAGTTGGCGCTGATGATCTGGGCTTGCGGCTGAACCACCACGCGGGTGCTGCCGGCGGCGTTCCGGCTTTCATGCACCGTTATGCCGTAGCCGGCTTCCAGCGAAGCCGCCCAGGAATGGGCGCGGTAACTCTCTTTCGCCAGCACATCGCCATTCACCGTGTTCTTGAACGATCCGCCCAGCAGCCAGGCGTCCACATACGGGCCGGTCGTCGGATCAGCGGCGCCGTACCAGGTGGCGTACAAACCGCCGCTGACGCCCTCGACCGATTGCTTGGCCTTGCGCTCGACGCCTTTGGTGGTGCCCGAACTGTGCGTGATGAGCGCCATCGCGCCCAGACGCAGACTGCCTTCATCGACATTCCAGCGCATCAGATCGCTGCCCAGATGCAACAGGTAGCGGTCGTCGTCGGACTTGAAGCGGCCGCTGTTGTAGCGGCCAAAGCGGCCTTCCACGCGCACCCAGCTATTGGCGTCGGGCTTGCCGGCGGCGCCGACCATCCCTGGCGCCTGGGTCTGACGGTCATGCAGGGTGTGCCATTGGGACTGCATGGCGACGGAGCGGTTGTCCAGATAAGCGCCGACTTCGGGGCGGTAGATGCCCGGCTTGGAAAACAGATACCAGCTTTCGGTATCGGTGCCGTCGCCCGCGCCTTTCTGCAGGGTGTAGTCATAGGCGCCGGCGGCGATGGAACCGCCCGCCGCGTTTGGAAAGTAGCCGTCGGAAAGGCTGGAGAGGGTAAACGCGGTGTCCTCGCTGGTGCCGCCGACGCTGACGAGCTGAATGCCCTTGATGGTGGCGGCGCCCGTATCAGCGCCGCGATGGAGCACTTGCAGGAAGGTGGAGCCGGTCGCGTCGCCGCCGATCGCGAAGGTATCGTGATCGGAATTGTCGTCCTTCCATTCCGTGCCGAGGATGATGGTGCCGCCCTTGCCCTCGTAGTCGTTGGTGACGGTGAACGTCGCCGTCGGGCCGCCCGGATTGGCGATGTTGACAACGCCGCTGTTGACGAGGCTGGCGACCGTCTGTTTGAGACCGGCGGAATCGAGCCGGGCGCCGGCGTCGACGGTGTGGTCGGAGTCGGCGCTGAAAACGTCCTCGGCGCCCGCGAGCAAGGTGCCGGCCTTCACGCTGGTCGGGCCGCTGTAGGTGTTGGCGCCGCTTGGCAGCAGGGTCAGAACGCCGCCGGCGCTCTTGATAAATTGCCCCGTGCCGGAAACGGAATTCACGAGCGTGCCTGCCGTGGCGTTGGCGACCTCCAGCGTGCCGTTGTCCTCGATGTCACCCGAACCGAGACCGGCCGCGTTGTCGAGCCAGGCGGTCGCGCCGGACGCGATGGTCGTCTTGGCCGACAGTCCGGCGTTGGCGCCATACACTTCAAAAAGGCCGCCATCGAGAATCAGGTCGCCGGCGCCGGTCAGCGTGCCTCTGGAGGTGCCGCCGTTCTTGATCGTCAACTCGCCCGCGTTGAAATCGAGCTCCGAACCGAGGACGCCAAGAAAGCTGTCTATCGTCTGGCTGTAGCCCTTGAGGTCGACCTTGGCGGCATTGGCGATGGTGAGCAGCGCGGTATGCGGCCCGGCGCCGGGCTGGCCCAGCACGTTGCTGGCGCCGAGTTCCAGCGTGCCGGAACTCACCGTGGTGTCGCCGCTGTAGTCGTTGCTCGAATTGGAGAGGATGACCGTCTTGCCCGTCCCGGCGTCGATCTCCAGATTGCCCACTCCGGTGACTTTCGCCGAAAGCGTGATGTCGTCTCCGCTGGCGCCGGTATCCGGCGTCAACGTCAGCGTCTTGGTGGTTTGCAGGTCAAGCTCGGTCAAACCCCAACTGAGGTAGAGGCCGTCATGGGCATTGCCGTCGGTGAAGTCGAAGCCGTAAGAACCGATGGCGACGGTATCGCCATCTTGCCGGATATCCACGCTGTCGATATTCGAAATGTCATTGCCATTCTGATCGACCGCGATCAGCGCGGCGGCGTTGCCGGCGCTGGTATCCACCGTGCCGGCAGTCACGAGTTTCATCAGGATGTCGCCGTTGTCCTGACTGAGGAGGTTCAGATGCCCGACTGTGTCGATCGCCGGCACATCATAGGGATCGACCAGCGTCACGCCCACCTCGCCCCCTGCCGCCGTGAAGCTGAGGACATCGACCTTGACGGAATTGGCGGCTGTTATGGCGTCGGGAACCGCGGTGTCGAAGATGATCCGGCCACCGTTGAAGCGCAGCCCGAAAATCTCCTGCTCGCCCGCGCCCACCGTGGTTACGCTGTCCGTGTCGAGACGCAAGGTGGCATCGGCCAAGGCTGCCGTGTTCACGCCCTCCAGCAGGAAAGTGCTGGGGCCGAGCGCCACGGTGCCGTCAAAAGTGCCGGAAGTGCTGGCGAAATTGAAGGCATTGCCCGCGCCGGTGTTCACCGTGATCAGGCCCGTTCCCGTCAGCAGATTGCGCAGTGTGAAAGTACCCGCCGGGCTGGGCACGACGGCCAGCGTCGAGCCGGTCGCCACGTCGATGCCGGGGCCGGCGCCGTTGAGAACGCCGTTGTCGAGCGCCTTTTGCAGGGTGACGGTCGAGCTGTTGATGAGGTTGACCTGTTCGTAATTGGTGATCGCCGTCGTGCCGCCGAAGGTATACGTGGCGGCATCGAACACCAGCGTGTCGCTGCCCGCCGCCGCGCCGGTCAGCGTGTTGAAGCTGTTGCCCGCGCCGCGTATCGTCACCGTGTCGTTGCCGGTGGCCGAACTGAGCACCCTGTCCACGAACGAGCCGCCGGTAATCAGCACATTGTTGGTGCCGCCGGTCAGCCGGATGTCGCCGTTGACCGTGCCGCTGTCGCCCGGCACGCCGACATTCACCGTGGCGTTGTTGCCGTTCATCAGGATGTTGCCGTTGACCACGCCGGTGTTGTTCATCGTGGCGTCGGCGGCGCCCATCTCCACCGCGGCCAGCGTGGAACTGGTGTTGCTGATGGTGCCGCTGTTGGAGAAACTGGTGTTGTCCGCGCGCACCGTGGCTGCCGCCGTGCTGACCGAAGTCAGCGTACCGCTGTTGCTGCCCGCAGTAACGTTGTCGGTTACGTGCAACGCCGCGCCGCCCTGCGCGTCGGTGACATTCACCGTCGCCGCCGTGGCTGCGGTGCCGGTGGTGTCGGCGAGAATGCCGACGCCGCCATGCGTGCCCGACGAACCATCGACGTTGATCGTGTAGCCGGCGCCCAGATCCAGATTGCCCGTTGCCGGGTTGCCGTCGGCCTGCTGGAACTTGAAGCCGATGCCGGCGCCGGTGACGTTCACTTCCGCGATGGCCGCCGTGCTGATCGAGGTGGCGGTGCGGATGCCGGCGCCGTCCTTGACGTTGATGACCGTGTTGGTGAAATTGATGTTGCTGGTTTCGGCTGCGTTCTCGACGCCGCTGCCGGTGCCGTTGATCGTGATCGTGTTCGCGCCCAGCGACGCGCCCGCGCCGGCGGCAAGATTGGGGCCGAGGGGATCTTGCGGGCTGGGGCCGGCGGCGGCGATCAAGAGGCCATGCGCCGTGCCGCCGGCGACGATGTTGCCGGTGCTCTGATCGCCGTTGAGCGTCGCGCCGTTGATGACCTCGATGGCGGCGATGCCGTCATTGGCGGTGATCGTGGCGGTGTTGGAAAGCTGGCTCGCGGAACCGGCCCCGTCCACCAGCAGGCCGACGCCGTTGGCCACCGTCACATCGGCGCTGTTGTTCAGGATGCCGCCGGAACGGGCAATGATGCCGAAGTTGATGTTGCCGTCGAGGTCGATGACGCCGTTGTTGTTGAGCGTGCCGCCGTATTGCGTGATGAAGCCGACGCCGTAATCGGTGCTGCTCTCGATCTCGGCGTTATTGGTCAGCGTCGAGGCGAAGCTGCCGCTGGGGGCAGTGGTCGGGTTGAGATTGACCTTGCGGCCATCGACCAGACCGGCCACCGCGCCCTCACCCGCCAGGTTGATGGTGGCGTTGGCCGCGATCGTGCCCGTTGCGCCGCCGTCAATCCTGACCGCCGTCGCGCCAGCGCCGGTCAGATCGAACGTGATGGCATCGGTCGTCACCACCGCGCCGACGCCCGAACCGGTTATCAGCGTTGAGCCGATGCCGGAAGCCGTCATGGTTTCACCTGCGCCGGTATAGGTCGCGCCGTTCTCGACCCGGAACAGCGTGGAACCCTCCGTGCTGACATCCAGCGGGACACCGCTGTTGTTGTTGATGGTGGAGCCTGCGCCAAAGAGGAAGAAACCGATCTGGTTCGTGCCGGAAATAAACTTCACGCCGGGAGAACCGGAATTGATATTGATCGTGCCGCCATTGCGGGCATGCACGCCGATGGCGCCGTTGCCGGTGAGATTGACCACGCCATCGCCATCGCCGCCGGTGGTCAGGGTCGCCGTGGCATTCTGGCCGTCCACATAGATGCCGTAGTTGCGCAGACCGCCACCACTAAGGCCACCGGTGACATCGATGGTGCCGCTGTGGGTGGCGGCGGTGGCGACGGTGTTCCCGGTGACCTTGATCGCGGTGGCGTAGGTGCCGGCCAGCGTGATGGTGCCGGTGTTGGTCACCGTGCCTGTCGTATTCGTCGCTGCCATGCCGATGTTTTCTGTGTTATTGGCTCCGTTGCCACCGTTGATGGTAATGTCGCCGTCGTTGGCGATGCTCGACCCGGCGGCGGCGCCCGCAGACAAGGCCATGGCCGTGGTATTCCGCGCGCCGCTGCCGATCACGATCTCGCCGGTATTGGTCGCCTCGCCGGCCGTGACGCGGATGCCGTATTTCACTATTCCGTTCGTTATGTCCGCCGGAGCGTCACTCGTAGCGTATTGCGCGCCTCTGCCGATATAGATCAGGCCATCGTTTTCGAAACTGGAAGCGGTATCGGCGCTGTTGGCGCCGACAACCGCGCCGCTGAGGCTTGCCGCGCCGGAGTTGTTGACGCCCACGTTGATGATGCCGGTGCTGCTGTTCTCGGCGCTGGCGCCGTTGGTGACGGCAACGCCATAGTTATTGACGGCAATATTGGTGTTGCTTTCGATGTTTATAATATTGTTTCCACCAACGTTCACGATGCCGTTATTGGTAAAACTGGAACCCGCATCGGCCACGTTGACGGCGGGGGCGGCGCCGAAATTGTCGGCGGCCGCTGTCACCGTATTCAAACCATCCCCCATGGCATAGCCCCCGGCGATCACACCGTTGTTGGTGGCGCTGCCGCCGCTGGCGATGGTCAAGGCCGTCGCCGAACTCGCCGTGCCGTTGACCGACGACAGCCGGCCGCCGGCATCGATCTCGAACGTTCCATCATTGCTGACCAGAACCCCGCTGCCGTTGATGACGTCGATCTGTCCGTCACCGGCAATGCGGCCACTGGCGCCATTATCGACATGGACGACATACCGGTTGCCCGGACTCTGATTGGCATCGTCGCCGGAAGGCAGGGTCATGTCCAATTCCAGGGACTCAGTGACGGGAGGAAGTCTCGCCGCGTTGAACGCGGCGTCATACGCCTGCTGCGGCGTTTCCCCGTTCTGCCAGTCCACCGGGAAGGAGTTGTCCAGCAGCGCGGCGACCAACACGTCGTTGTATGCCGCCAGCTCGGTGGCGTTGGTCACCGTGTAGGTGGTGCCATTGAATACGACCGTGCCGGCATACTGCGCGACGTCGAAGCTCGTCGATTTGGTGGCCGAGGGCGGCTCGTTGAAGGACATGACAATGGTGTTGCGCGAATTCCAGTTCACCGTGCTGCTGGCGCCATCCGCCAGCACCAGATCGCTTTGCTTGATGACCATGCTGATGGTATTGGCGCTCTCTGTCGGCGAGGCGCCTGCCGACATGTTGCCGATCTCGACGTTGAGCGTTCCTTCGGTGACAGTGCCGAACCGCGCATTGATGTACTGCTGGCTTTGCACAGGCAGCACTTTGGAGATCATCGTCTCGCCCCAGTCGCTGGTTTGAAAAGCACCCGAGTTGTAGGTGGAAACCGTGACGTTGTTCTGGGTGATGTTATCGAACGTCGGAACGCCCGTGTTTTTGGCGCCCACGTTCAGGCTGAGTTTTTCGCCGGAGGTATAAGGATAGAGCAGGTCAAAAGGCGCGACGTCGCGCGTCATCTCGTTCAGCTTTACGGCCGTAAGTCCGACCTGGCCATTCACGATTCCCGAGGTATCCACATTGAGGGTGATCGTGTCGCCGCCGGTCACCAGCGCGGAGCCGATTTTCTGGTCGTTGACGCTCGGATCGAAATTGGCGATGGCGCACGTGCCGCCACCGGCGACCGCCGTGCCGGAGCCTGCCGCCCCGTTGGTGAGATTGCATTCGGAAGCAAGGGCCGGCGCACTTCCCGTCAGGGCCAGCCCCAGCGCGACGGCTGTCAGCGTTATGCCACGTGACTTGAGCGCGCGGGTGGAAACACGGGTGAAAAAAGTATCCGCCAGCGACGAGAAATGATGATTACAATTTACAGAAATTTTTGAGGTAATGGATCGTGCGCTGCGCGTCGCCTTGCCGCAGGTTTTCGCCAATTCAGACGCAACTTGCCAGAGACCCAAAGTACGATTGAAAACAATTCTGTATTGATGATTCACGACCATTCTCTCCTCAGTTTCAGTAAATCAGGCAATGATATTAACTATCATAAATGGTAACTTAAAGTACTCATTACCAGCCATGTATTTCTATATTCCATATTTATATATAGCCTAATTTGATCTATTTTGATAGGTAAACTTAAATTTTATTCTCATACTTTTCTATAGCCTGCTTCATATAATCTATTTCTGAGCCTGCCAAAGATTACAAAACATGACTTTTCCGATTCAAATCAGCGAGGAAGCCGGGGTGCGTTATCTGCATTTCGGTTCGGACTGGATTCAGGGGGCGATGCGGATTGCGCGGCCTTGGGCGCTGGAACTCGATTACACGCGGGAGATGATGGCCTGCTTGTTGTTGCGGCCCGACGCGGCCTGGCCGCGCCGGGTGTTGCTGATCGGGCTGGGCGCGGCTTCGCTGGTGAAATTTCTCTACCGCCACCGTCCGCAAGCGCGGCTGACGGTGGTGGAGATCGCGCCGGAGGTGGTGATGGCGGCGCGCCAGTACTTCAAGCTGCCGGATGATCCGGCGCGTGTGCGGATCGACATCGCCGACGGCGTCGATTGGGTCAGCGGCAGCGATGCGCGCTTCGACCTGATTCTGGTGGACGGCTTCGATGCCGAGGCCCGTGCCGGCGGCCTCGACACCCTGCCCTTCTACGGCGCTTGCCGCGCGCGCTTGAGCAAAGCCGGGCTGTTGTCGGTGAACCTGCTGGGCCGCAATCGCGGTTTCCGCGCCAGCGTCGGGCGCATCCGCGCCGCCTTCGACGAACGCGCGCTGGTGTTCCCTTCCTGCAACGACGGCAACGCGATTGCCTTCGCCGCCGTAGGCGAGCCGGTCGATCTGCCCTTGAGCGAACTGAACGCGCACGCCGCCGCCCTGCGCAAGTCGACCGGATTGAATCTGCTGCCGACGCTGGCGCGTCTGACGCAGCGGCAGGCGTTCCCCGGCGGACGGCTGAAGCTGTAACATGCACGCCTTCGCCGGAGAAGAACCCGCCATGACCACTGTTTACGGCATCAAGAATTGCGACACCATGAAAAAAACTTTTGCCTGGCTCGACAGCCAGGGCGTCGCCCATGATTTCCACGATTACAAAAAACTCGGCGCGGACGCGGCGCTGTTGCGGAAATGGGCGGCGCGGGCCGGCTGGGAGCGCATCATCAACACGCGCGGCCCCAGCTTCCGCAAGCTGCCGCCGGAGAAGCAGGCCGATCTGACCGAAAAGAAAGCCATCGCGCTGATGCTGGAAAATCCGAGCATGATCCGGCGGCCGATCATTGAGGCCGGCGCGGCGCTGCTGATCGGTTTCGATGCCGACGCCTTCGCCAAACAATTCGGCGGAAAATCGAGGTGAGTTCGGCGGCCTCTGATTTCGTCGTCCGCTTTCTTTTCGAGGCGCTCGACATTCGCGGCGCGTTCGTGCGGCTGGACGACGCCTGGCGCAGCCTGCAAGCGCGGCGCAACTACAACGCCACGGTGCGCGACCTGCTCGGCGAGTTGACCGCCACGGCGGTGCTCATCGCCGACAACCTGAAGCAGCCGGGACGGCTCACATTCCATCTTCAAGGCGACGGCCCGATCCGCATGCTGGTGGTGGATTGCAGCGCCGATTTGCATCTGCGCGGCATGGCGCAGACTGCCGATGATGTCACGGATAATGCCATCGACATCGAGCCGGCAAGCGCGCCGCAATTGTTCGGCAACGGGCAACTGACGCTGATCCTGCAAAACGAATCGGCGCGCGAACCCTGGCAAAGCCTCGTGCCGCTGGCCGGGGAAAACATCGCCGGCATTTTCGAGCATTACCTGGCGCAATCCGAACAGCAGCCGGCGCGGCTGTGGCTGGCCGCCAACGAACGGCAGGCGTGCGGCCTCTTCCTGCAAAAACTGCCCGGCGCCGATGCTTGCGACGCCGACGGCTGGACGCGCCTGACGCAACTCGCCGCCACCGCGACGCGACAGGAGATGCGCGCGCTGTCGCCGGAAACGCTGCTGCGCCGCCTGTTCCCGCAGGAAGACATCCGCCTGTTCGCGCCAAAGCCGGTGCGCTACGACTGCCCGGAAGACCGCGAGAAAGTGATCGACATGCTGCGCCTCCTTGGCCGCGAGGAAATCGAAGCCGTTCTCGCCGAGCAGGGCGAAGTCATCGTGCGCGATGACATCTGCAACCACGAATATCAATTCGGCGCTGACGATCTGGACGAGATTTTTCCCGCAGCGCCGACGCGGAGAACGCTGCATTGAGCCGGGCGGGGATGCGTCCGCGCGACCGGGAACGCATGGCATGCGCGGATGTTGCTCGCTCTCCCGCCTTTGCCCTCTCCCCCGGCCCCCCGATCAAGGGGCGTAGGCTGGGATGGAGAAACGTAGGGACGTAGGCTGGGATGGAGAAACGTAGGGACGTAGGCTGGGATGGAGAAACGTAGGGACGTAGGCTGGGATGGAGTGGAACGGAATCCCAGCTTCGGCATGCTGGGTTTCGCTGCGCTCAACCCAGCCTACTCGCTTTTCTCCTTCCCCTTCAAGGGGAAGGCCGGGATGGGGATGGGGTCGGGAAGCAAGCAGCGTTCGTCATTCCCCGTCATTCCCGCGAAGGCGGGAATCCATGCAGCGGTGGATTCCCGCTTGCGCGGGAATGACGACGATTTGCTCGCAGCGCATAGGTTGGCGCTGAGCGAAGCGAAGCCCAACATCGAAGGACGTAGGCTGGGATGGAGGGACGTAGTGGCGTAGGCTGGGATGAAACGAAGTGGAATCCCAGCATGCCGAAGCTGGGTTTCGCCATGCTCAACCCAGCCTACCGCCGCTACCTCATCGTCATTCCCGCGAAGGCGG
>JAITMP010000038.1 GCA_031277315.1 Zoogloeaceae bacterium
GGCTGGCAGGATATGAACGAGCAGAACTTTCCCAACCAGCGCATGGATCTGCTCGACAACGAGCAAAAGCGCGTCAATTTCCGCTGGCTCGGCCAGTTCGACTGGGGGCGGCTGGAGGCACGGGCTTACCATGAGAAAGTCGATCATCTGATGGATTTCGGGCGCGACAAGCGTTATTGGTATGGTGTGGACACTGGCGGCCCCGGCGCGCTCAACCCCTTGCCCTGCGGGCCGCTCGGCCCGAACTGCGCCGCCGGGATGCCGATGCGCACCGAGAGCGAGACGAGCGGCCTCAGCCTCAAGGCCGACATTGCGCTGAACGAGCGCGATCTGCTGCGCGTCGGCGCGGAACTCCAGCGTTACGATCTCGATGACAAATGGCCCGCCTCAGGCGCGGGCATGTGGCCGGATGCCTTCGTCAACATCAATGACGGCGAGCGCGACCGCAACGCGCTGTTCGCCGAATGGGAACGCACGCACAGCCCGCAATGGACGACGTTGCTCGGCCTGCGCTACGAGCAGGTGCGCAGCAAAGCGGGCCAGGTCAGCGGCTACAGCATGATGATGAATCAGGGCCGCGACGCCAGCAATTTCAACAATGCCGACCGCAGCCAGACCGACCACAACGTCGATTTCACCGCACTCGTCCGCTACACCGTCAACGAAAATCAGGACATCGAAATCGGCATCGCCCGCAAGGTGCGCTCCCCCAATCTCTACGAACGTTACACTTGGTCGACTGCCAACATGATGGCGCTGATGAACAACTTTGTCGGCGACGGCAATGGCTACGTCGGCAATCCCGACTTGAAGCCGGAAAAGGCGTACACCCTGTCTGCCGCCTTTGACTGGCACGCCGCCGACCGCCGCTGGGAGTTCAAGGCCATGCCCTTTTACACCCACGTCGATGACTACATCGACGCGATTCAGTGGGACAACGGCGCTAACACCCCCCGCGCCGCGCTGCTGCGCGACCAGTTCACCGTGCTGCGCTACGCCAACCAGAAGGCCCGCCTCTACGGCATCAACCTGGCCGGGCAGATGCCGCTGGCCGACACCGGCTTCGGCAACATCGGCCTCAAAGGCGCGCTCAATTACACCCGTGGCAAGAACCGCGACACCGGCGACGGCCTCTACAACATCATGCCGCTAAATGCCCGCCTGAGCCTGACGCACCGTTCCGGCGGCTGGGATAATGCGCTGGAATGGATTGGCGTCACTGCCAAGAACAGAAGGTCTGACGCCCGCAACGAAATGAAGACCG
The DNA here is from genome assembly GCA_031277315.1 of Zoogloeaceae bacterium. Classification (GTDB taxonomy): domain Bacteria; phylum Pseudomonadota; class Gammaproteobacteria; order Burkholderiales; family Rhodocyclaceae; genus Desulfobacillus. Next base: position 1,265 of record JAITMP010000038.1, read on the forward strand.
GCGGCTACAGCCTGGTCAACCTGCGCGGCAGCTATGCCTGGCAGCAGGTGCGGCTGGATTTCGGCATCGAAAACCTGTTCGACCGCTATTACGAACTGCCGCTCGGCGGCGCCTATCTCGGTCAGGGGACGACCATGACGACCAGCCTCGCGCCCAACGGCGTTGTACCGCTGTGGGGCACGCCGGTGCCGGGCATGGGGCGATCCTTGTATGCCGGGATCAATATCAAATTCTGAGCCTGCCCCCGCGAAAGCGCAGGGCTACGGTGTTCCGTGAGCGGAGAAAAAACCGCGTCCCTCTCTCCCGCAAGTGGGCGAGAGGAGCGCGCAGATTTTGTAGGTTGGCGCTGAGCGAAGCGAAGCCCAACGTCAGGCGTTCGTTACCGCAAGACGGTTGTCATTCTGCGCGGAGCGGAGCGGAGTCGCAGAATCCACCTCTGCATGGATTCCGCGACTTCGCGCGGAATGACAACGGCTCCGGGTGTTGGGCTTCGCTTCGCTCAGCGCCAACCTATGTGTTTCCGCGAGTGGGGAAAAACCGCTTCCTTTCCCCCGCTTGCTATGGGGCGGAATTATTTTTCGGGTTTCGGCAGTCCGCCAAGGAGGGCGGGCAGCGGGCGCTTCAGGCGTTGCGGCGCGCGTTTCGGTTCGGGCGCTGCGTCGCTGGAAGCGGCTTTGGATTCGTAGGGTTTGCTGGGGTCGAAATCGAGCTTCGGCAATTTTGGCTGGGCCGGTTCGATGCGGCGGGGTTCGCGCCGCTCCCGTTTTTCTCGCGGCGCTTCCCGCGATGTTTCTTTCCTGCCGCCGCTTCTGCCAGCGTCTCTGCCGCTATCCCGGCCACTATCCCTGCTGTGGCGGCTCCTTTCGCCGCCGTGCGCTGATTCCGGCTCGAAGCCGGCGATGCTGACTTGCTCGATCGGGCGTTTGATGAGCTTTTCGATTTCGGCCAGCTTGCCGCGCTCTTCGGCGCAGACGAGCGAGATGGCGTCGCCCGTGCGTCCGGCGCGGCCCGTGCGCCCGATGCGGTGTACATAGTCTTCCGGCACGTGCGGCAGTTCGTAGTTGATGACGTGCGGCAGGTCGTCGATGTCGAGGCCGCGCGCGGCAACGTCGGTGGCGACCAGCACCCGCGCCGCGCCGCTCTTGAAGGCTTCGAGCGCCTCGGTGCGCTGTTGCTGGCTTTTGTCGCCGTGGATGGCGGTGGCGTTGATGCCTTGCTTTTCGAGATAGTGCGCGAGCCGGCTGGCGCCGAATTTGGTGCCGACGAACACCAGCACCTGGCTCAGGTCGCCGGATTTCAGCAGATGGGCGAGGAGCCGGCGCTTGTCGTCCTGCGCTACCGGATGGATGCGGTGGGTGACGGTGTCGGTGAGCGCGTTTCTGCGCGCGACTTCGATCAGCAGCGGCGCGCGCAGCATGGTGTCGGCGAGTTTCCTGATTTCCTCCGAAAAGGTGGCGGAAAAAAGCAGGCTCTGGCGTTCCTTCGGCAGCAGGGCGAGGATGCGCCGGATGTCGGGGATGAAGCCCATGTCGAGCATGCGGTCGGCTTCGTCGAGCACCAGCACTTCGACGTGATTGAAGCTGACGCTTTTCTGCTCGACGTGATCGAGCAGGCGGCCCGGCGTGGCGACGACGATCTCGACGCCCCGGCGCAGGGCTTCGGTCTGCGGCTTGATGTCCACGCCGCCGTAGACGACGAGATCGCGCAGCGGGATGTGCTTGCCGTAGGTTTGCACGCTCTCGTGCACCTGCATGGCGAGTTCGCGCGTCGGCGTCAGGATCAGCGCCCGCACCGGATGGCGCGCCGGCGACGGGCTGGTGCTGGCGTGGCGGGCGAGGCGCTGCAACAGCGGCAGGGTGAAGCCGGCGGTCTTGCCGGTGCCGGTCTGGGCGCCGCCCATCACATCGCGGCCTTCGAGAATAATGGGGATGGCCTGAGCCTGAATCGGGGTCGGTTCGGTATAGCCGGCCTCGGCCACCGCCTTGAGCAGTTCGGGCAGCAGCCCGAGTTCTTCAAACGTCATGCGTACTCCTGATCGGCCTGCGCTGTCGAGCGTACCGGTTCAGGACACGAGAATGGGGGTTCAAGCGGGCGGTGTGTCAGGGGTCTGGAACGACTGGACAGGACACTGGACAGGACCGGGGTTTGCGAACGCTAACCGGCAGAACGGCAAACCAAGGCCGATTATACTCCCGCGCCAGCCGGTCACGCCATTATTTGCATCGTCTGGCCCGGCGCGCATCGCTTAGAATGGCGGCTTTTCAACGCCCTGTTTCAACGCCCTGCTTGGCACTTTATTCGGCACTTTATTCGGCACCTTATTCGACACGCTATCGAGCATGACAATCCGCACTCCGACCCGCACTCCGATCCGTACCCGTTTTGCGCCCAGCCCGACCGGCTATCTGCATGTCGGCGGCGCCCGCACGGCGCTGTATTCTTGGGCCTACGCGCGCAAGCACGGCGGCGCGTTCATTCTGCGCATCGAGGATACCGATCTCGAACGCTCGACGCAGGCATCCATCGACGCCATTCTCGACGGCGTGGCCTGGCTTGGCCTCGATTGGGACGAGGGGCCGTTCTACCAGATGCAGCGTCTGGATCGCTACGCCGAGGTGGCGCGGCAGTTGCTCGCTTCCGGCCACGCTTACTGGTGCTATGCCAGCAAGGAGGAACTGGACGCCTTGCGCGCCGCGCAGCGCGCGCGCGGCGAGAAGCCGCGCTACGATGGCCGCTGGCGGCCGGAGAACGCGAAGGGCAAGACGCCGCCCGCCGGCGTCGAGCCGGTGCTGCGCTTTCGCACTCCCGACAGCGGCGTCGTTGCCTGGGAGGATCTCGTCAAGGGCCGCATCGAGATCGCCAACGGCGAACTGGACGATCTCGTGCTGCTGCGCGCCGACGGCGTGCCGACCTACAACTTCGGCGTGGTGGTGGATGATCTCGACATGGGCATCACCCACTGCATTCGCGGCGACGATCACGTGAACAATACGCCGCGCCAGATCAACATCTATCGCGCGCTGGGCGCGCTGCTGCCGGCGTTTGCCCACGTGCCGATGATTCTCGGCGCCGACGGCGAGCGTTTGTCGAAGCGCCACGGCGCGGTGTCGGTGATGCAGTATGCCGAGGAGGGTTTTCTGCCCGAGGCGCTGCTGAATTATCTGGCGCGGCTTGGCTGGTCGCACGGCAATGACGAAATATTCTCGCTCGACCAGTTCGTCGACTGGTTCGATCTCGAACACATCAGCCGCTCGCCGGCGCAATTCAATCCCGAGAAACTCGCCTGGCTCAATCAGCAGTATTTAAAGGCACGGGACGACGGCAAGCTGGCCGGGGAAGTCGCGCCGCGCCTTGCCGCGCGCGGCATCGCCGCCGATGACGCCGCTCTGGCGAAGGTGGTCGCGCTGTACAAGGATCGCGTGTCCACGCTGAACGAACTGGCGGACGCCATCCAGCCCTTCTACGCCGACGTTGCGCCGAGCGCCGAGTTGCTGGCGCAGCACATCACCGACGCTGCGCGCGAGGCGCTGCGCGCGCTGCATGCGCGGCTGGAGACGACGGTGTGGGAGAGGGCGCCGCTGAATCAGGCGCTGAAAGAGGTTGTCGCCGAACGCGGGCTCAAGCTGCCGCAACTGGCGATTCCGCTGCGCGTGGCGCTCACCGGCCAGACGCAAACGCCGTCCATCGACGCCGTGCTGGAAGCGTTCGGCCGCGACAAGACGCTGGCGCGGCTGGGGCGCTACATCTAAGAGTCTGTTCCCGGTCGCGGATCAGTGCGTTTCGACCGGGGAGAGGCGGTCGACGGCGCGCAGCACCAGCAGGGCGAAGCGCCAGATGGAATTCAGGCCGATGAACAGTTCAATCGGCTGGCCGGCGTTGGCGATGTCGATGTGAAAACCGTTGGTGTGAACCGTGATGCCGATCCGCATCGTGTCGGTGATCGCGTTCTGCGGACGGGCCTGATAGACGCTATCCACCAGACAGCGCCCGAAGATGCGCGCATCCTCCAGCGACAGCCACAGAATGCGCGGCGTGGCGCGGCTTTCGTTGAAGGTGTAGACGGCGTCGAAGGCGATGCCGTTGCGCTCCGGCGACAACACGACGCGGGTGATGCCCTTGCCGGCGGGATAGAGCACGGTGCGCTCGTCGAGATCGAGCGTGAGTGGATTGTCGTGCGGGGACGGTTGCGCCGGCCCCGGCGCTTTCTGGACGGAAACGATGGTGGGGGTGGTGGCCATGATGTGCGCGGCCCTTCAGCCGCCGATGTCGATCAGTTGTCAATCAGTTGATAAAGATTGTAATCCATCGTCCCGGCGGACGGAATCCGCGACGCGCGCATGTCAGCCCGGTTAGTCCGATCAGCCCAAGGATCAGCCCAAGGATCAGCCCAAGGATCAGCCCAAGGATCAGCCCAAGGATCAGCCCAAGGATCAGCCCAAGGATCAACCCAATGTTTCGCGCAGCAGTGTTTGCCAGGCGCGGCGTTCCCGCAGCGGATCAATCAGGGGCCGGCGCTGCTTGACCGCCGCTGTCAGGCGGGCGAGGAAGCGGCGCTCGTCGATGGCTTGGCGCAACAGCGCCGCCAGCCGGACATGATCTCCGGCGGGGTAGCAGGCCGGATAGCCGGCGCCGAGCAGCCCCCGGTTGCCCGGAATGTCCGAAGCGATCACCGGCACGCCGATGGCGATGGCCTCCGACACGACGTGAGCGCCGCCTTCGAGCCATGAACTGATGACCATGACATGGCTGCGGGCGAGCAGGCGCAGCGCCGTCCAATGCGGCAGTTCGCCCAGCCAGCGGTAGCGCCCGTCCTCGCGCATGCGCCGCCGCGCTTCCCGCGCCATTTCTTTCGACAGGGCCTGGCCGGCTTGTACGATTTCGACATGCCGATCCGGCAGCAGGCGCAGCGCCCGCGCCGCGCGGAAGGGATCTTTTTCCTCGCGCAGGTGGCCCAACACGCAGGCGCGGAACAGGCGCGCGGGCGGGGCGGGCGTCAGCGCGGTGGCGACGGATTGGTGGATGACATGCGCCTTGCGCCGCTGCCGTGGCGTCAGTTCCGCCAGCGCCGCTTCCTGCAAGACGATGAGGCCGCTGGCGATGTCGAGCGAAGCCGCCGCGCTGTGGTCGTGAGCGATGTCCCGGTAGAGATCGGTGCCGGTCAGCGCCAGCAGGGCGGGGCGCTCAGGGTGGCGGGCGCGGAAGCCGCGCAAGGCGGCCTGGCTCTTGCGCGCATGCAGGGCGACGAGCAGATCGCCATCCTCGCCATTCCATTCCGTCATGACGCGGACGCGGCAGCCGAGACCGCGCAGGATGCGCGCCCAGCGCGCCGCCGTGTTGCGGTTGCCGGCGCGCGAGCCGGGCGGGGCCGGCGTGACGATGATGACTTTGGCCGCGCTCATGGAATCGCCACTATACTTTCCAACCGTGACGAAGCAAATCACCTCCCGCGCCAACGCCACTTTCAAACAGTTGCGCCTGCTGGCGCATTCCGCGCGCGAACGGCGCAAGCAGGGCCGGACGATCCTCGACGGCATGCACTTGGTGTCGGAATGGACGGCGCGTTTCGGCCCGCCGGAACTGCTGGCGGTGAGCGAAACCGGCGCGCGCCGCCCCGAGATCGGGGCCTGGCTGGCGGCGCATCCGGCCATCGCGCCGTATTTTTTCGACGATCCGCTGTTCGCGGAAATCAGCCCGGTCGACACGCCCGCCGGCATTCTGGCGGCGATTGCCGTGCCGGGGCCGCCGCGCGCGGCCATTCCCGAACATTCTTGCATTCTGCTCGACGCCGTTCAGGACGCCGGCAATCTCGGCGCCATCCTGCGCGCCGCCGCCGCCGTCGGCATCGGCGACGCCTTCCTCGGCCCTGGCTGCGCGCAGGCCTGGTCGCCGCGCGTTCTGCGCGCCGCGATGGGGGCGCATTTCCTGCTGCGCATCCACGAGCATGTCGCGCTCGACGGCATCATCGACGGTTTCAAGGGTGTCAGCGTGGCGACCACGCTGGATGCCGGGACGACGCTCTACGAGGCGAATCTGGCCGGCCCGGTGGCGTGGGTGTTCGGCAATGAAGGCAGCGGGCTGGCGGTGGCGCGGGCGACGCGAACCCGGCTCGCCGTGCGCATTCCGATGCCGGGCCGGATCGAATCCCTGAATGTCGCGGCGGCGGCGGCGGTCTGCCTGTTCGAGGAAGCGCGGCAGAAGGCGGCGGGAAACGTTCAGAAAATATGACGGTCGAGCGCCGCGTCGTGCATGATCGTGGCGGCGATTTCCTCGATCGACTTGGTGGTCGAATCCAGCCAGTGCACGCCCTCGCGCCGCATCAGCGTCTGCGCCGCCTCGATCTCAAAGCGGCAATTGGCGAGTGAAGCGTAATGACTGCCGGGCCGCCGCTCGGAGCGGATCTGTTGCAGCCGTTCCGGCGCGATGGTGAGGCCGTAGAGTTTGCCGCGCCGTTGCTTGAGCGCCTCGGGCAGTTGCTGCCGCTCGAAATCCTCCGGAATGAGGGGATAGTTGGCGGCGCGGATGCCGAACTGCATGGCCAGATACAGGCTGGTCGGCGTCTTGCCGCTGCGCGAGACGCCGATCAGGATCACCTCGGCCTTGTCCAGATTGCGGTCGGAACTGCCGTCGTCGTGCGCCAGCGCGAAATTCACCGCCTCGATGCGGTTGAGATAATCCTGACTGCCGGCCTGCCCGTGCGAGCGGCCGATGGTGAGGCTGGAGCGCGCGCCGAGTTCTTCTTCCAGCGGCGCGATGAACGTCTCGAAGAAATCTACGAACAGCGCGTCGGCCTCGCGCAACTGCCTGCCGATGCTGGCATCGACCAGCGTCGTGATGACGATCGGGCGGGCGCCGTCCCGCCGGGCGGCATCCTGAATCTGGAGCAGGCAGTCTTGCGCTTGCGCCGGAGTGGTCACGAAGGGAATCCGCACCTGACGGAAGGGGATGCGGTCGAATTGCGTGAGCAGGCTGTGCCCGAGCGTCTCCGCCGTGATGCCGGTGCCGTCGGAGATGAAAAACACGGTGCGGGAATGTTCGTCCGGCATAAACGGGCCATGTGTAAATCGGGCGGAATTTCCCGCCGCGAAAGAAGGTGGAAAGAGGATAAAATCCGGTTTCGATTTTATCGCGCTTCCTTCTCTTTCTTCCACTATTGCCGGAAAACGGAACATGACCCAGTACGTGATTGCCTTCGATGCGCTGCGCATGACGGATGTCGAGCAGGTGGGGGGCAAGAATGCCTCCCTTGGTGAAATGATCAGCCAGCTCGCCCACTTGGGCGTGCGGGTGCCGGGCGGCTTCGCCACAACAGCCGGGGCGTATCGGGATTTCCTCGCCCATCAGGGGCTGGATCGGCGCATCGCCGACGCGCTCGACCGTCTCGATGTCGACGATGTCGAGGCGCTGGCGGCCACCGGCGCGCAGATTCGCGGCTGGATCGTCGCGCAGCCGTTCCCCGAGCGGCTGGCGCAGGACATCGCCGCTCATTACGGGACGCTGGCGGGCAATGGCAAGGCGGAAGATGCGTCGTTCGCGGTTCGCTCCAGCGCCACGGCGGAGGATTTGCCGGATGCGTCTTTTGCCGGCCAGCAGGAGACTTTCCTCAACATCCACGGTCTGGAGAACGTGCTGGATGCCGTCAAGCACGTTTTCGCCTCGCTCTACAACGACCGCGCCATCGCTTACCGCGTGCATAAAAATTTCCGCCATGCCGATGTCGCGCTCTCTGCCGGCATCCAGCGCATGGTGCGCAGCGATCTGGGCGCCGCCGGCGTGATGTTCACGCTGGATACCGAATCCGGTTTCCGCGATGTCGTTTTCGTCACCGCCTCCTATGGCCTCGGCGAGACGGTCGTGCAGGGCGCGGTGAACCCGGACGAGTTCTACGTGCATAAACCGAAGCTGGCGGAAGGGCGCCCGGCCATCGTCCGCCGCAGTCTCGGCTCGAAACTCATCAAGATGGAATTCGCCGACGCCCGCCGGGCCGGCCGCTCGGTGCGCACGGTGGATGTCGCTGAGGCCGACCGCCACCGCTTCGCCCTCGCCGACGCGGAAGTGCTGGAACTCGCCCGCTATGCCGTCGACATCGAACGGCACTATGGCCGGCCGATGGACATCGAATGGGGCCGGGACGGCCTCGACGGCCAGCTTTACATCCTGCAAGCGCGGCCCGAGACTGTGAAGGCCGGCGAGAGTCAGCATGTTTCGCAACGCTACCGTCTCCAGCAACACGGCAAGGTGATCGTTTCGGGCCGCGCCATCGGCCAGAAGATCGCCACCGGCCCGGTGCGCATCATTCCCGACGCCGCGCAGATGTCCCGCGTGCGGCCGGGCGACGTGCTGGTGACGGACATGACCGATCCGAACTGGGAGCCGGTCATGAAACGCGCGGCGGCGATCGTCACCAACCGGGGCGGTCGCACCTGCCATGCCGCCATCATCGCGCGCGAACTGGGCATTCCGGCCGTGGTCGGCTGCGGTAACGCGACGGATTCCCTCGCCGAGGACGAGCCGGTCACCGTTTCCTGCGCCGAGGGCGATACCGGCTACGTCTATCGCGGCGCGCTCGATTTCGAAGTGACGACGCAGGAACTGGGCCGCCTGCCCGAGTTGCCGGTGAAGATCGCCATGAACGTCGGCAATCCTGAACTGGCTTTCGCTTTTCAGGGCATTCCGAATGCCGGCGTCGGCCTGGCGCGCATCGAATTCATCATCAACAATGTCATTGGCATTCACCCGAAGGCGATTCTGGAACTGGAGCGGACGCCGGCCAGCCTGCGCGAGGAAATCGCGCGCCGCGCGCGCGGCTATGCCAGCCCGCGGGATTTTTTCGTCGAGAAACTGGCCGAGGGCGTGTCGACCATCGCCGCCGCTTTCTGGCCCAAGCCGGTGATCGTGCGCTTGTCCGATTTCAAGTCGAACGAATACCGCAAGCTGCTCGGCGGCGAAATCTACGAGCCGGAGGAGGAGAACCCGATGCTGGGTTTTCGCGGCGCTTCGCGCTATGTGGCGCCGTCTTTCCGCGCCTGTTTTGAGCTTGAGTGCCGCGCCCTGAAGAAAGTGCGCGACGAGATGGGCTTCACCAACGTCGAACTGATGGTGCCTTTCGTGCGCACGGTGGAGGAGGGCAAGGCGGTGGCGGATCTGCTCGCCGCCAACGGCCTTGCGCGCGGCGAAAACGGCTTGCGCCTCATCATGATGTGCGAGATTCCCTCCAATGCGCTGCTGGCCGAGCAGTTCCTGCAGCACTTCGACGGCTTCTCCATCGGCTCCAACGACCTGACCCAGTTGACGCTCGGCCTCGACCGCGATTCCGGCCTTGTCGCCAATCTTTTCGACGAGCGCGACGCCGCCGTGAAAGCCCTGCTTGGCATGGCCATCCAGACCTGCCGCCGGCTCGGCAAATACGTCGGCATTTGCGGTCAGGGGCCGTCCGACCACATCGACTTCGCCGAGTGGCTGATGGACGAGGGCATCGTCACCGTTTCCCTCAACCCGGATACGGTGGTGGATACCTGGATGCGGCTGGGCGCGCATCTGGCGCAGAACAAGCGGAATTAAAGGAGGCGGACATGCAGCCGGAATGGTGGCACTGGGCGGTGCTCGGCATTGGACTCATCATCGCGGAACTTGCCGTTCCGGCGTTCTTCGTCATCTGGTTCGGCCTCGGAGCGGTGCTGGTATCGCTCATGCTGCTGGCGGCGCCGGCGCTCAGCCTGACCGTTCAACTGCTGGCGTGGACGTTCGCTTCGGTGGCGATGGTGGCGCTCTGGTTCCGCATCTTCAAACCCGGCGCGCACAAGACCCGGATCGGCATGGCCGACGCGCACGTCATCGGCGAAGCGGGAATACTGGTCCGCGCTGTCGCGCCGTTCGAGAAGGGGCAGGTGCGTTTCCAGAAACCGCTGCTCGGTTCCGAGGTGTGGGCGTGCATCGCCGATGAGGCGATCATCGCGGGCGAGCGCGTCAAGGTGCTCGGCGTGGAAGGCAGTTTTCTCAAAGTGGGCAAGCCCTGAAGGGAGATCGTCATGAGTGAAGGCATTATTGTCGTTGTCGTCGCGCTGCTGATTCTGGCCGTGGTTACGGTCGGAAAAGGCGTGCGCATCGTGCCGCAGGGCGAGGAATGGATCATCGAGCGGCTGGGCAAGTACAACGGCACGCTGCAGCCGGGCCTCAACATCGTGATTCCCTACATCGACCGCACCGCCTACAAGGTGGTGACCAAGGACATCATTCTCGACGTGCAGGAGCAGGAAGTCATCACCAAGGACAACGCGGTGATCGTCACCAACGCCATCGCCTTCATCAAGGTTACCGATCCGGTCAAGGCCGTCTACGGCGTGGTGGATTTCGCCGAGGCTATCCGCAATCTCATCATGACGACCCTGCGCTCGATCACCGGCGAGATGGAGCTTGACCAGGCGCTGTCTTCCCGCGACAAGATCAAGGCCCGTCTGCGCGAGAGCATCGCCGACGAGGCCATCGACTGGGGCCTGACGGTGAAGTCGGTGGAGATTCAGGACATCAAGCCTTCGCCCTCGATGCAAAAGGCGATGGAGATGCAGGCGGCGGCGGAACGCGAGCGCAAGGCGCTGGTGACGCGCGCCGAAGGCGAGAAGCAATCCACCATCCTGCAGGCTGAAGCGAGGCTGGAAGCCGCCCGGCGCGACGCCGACGCGCAGGTGATGCTGGCCGAAGCGTCGGCGGAGGCGATCAGGCGGGTGACGCTCGCCATCGGCGAATCGCAGACGCCGGCGCAGTATCTGCTGGGCGAAAAATACATTCACTCGATCAGCCGTCTGGCCGCGTCGGAGAATGCCAAGCTGGTGCTGCTGCCGGCCGACCTGCAAGAGTCGCTGCGCGGGCTGTTCGCGAAGAAATCCTGATTCCGGCACGGCAAACCGGGCGTCACGGAACGGCATCGCTCACCACTTCACGCCATGTCCACGCTGACCTCGCTGCCCGTCACGCTGCAAACCGTGCTGCTGCTGTGCGCCAGCAACCTTTTCATGACGATGGCCTGGTACGGCCACTTGAAGAATCTGGCGACCGCGCCCTGGTATGTGGCGGCGCTGGTGAGCTGGGGCATCGCGCTGTTTGAATACCTGCTGCAAGTGCCGGCCAACCGCATCGGCTATCAACAGTTCAGCATCGGGCAACTCAAGATCATGCAGGAGGTGATCACGCTGACGGTGTTCGTGCCGTTCGCGGTGCTGTACCTCAAGGAGCCGATCAAGCTGGATTACCTGTGGGCCGCGCTGTGCATGGTGGGCGCGGTGTATTTCATCTTCCGCTCCGCTTGAACTTGCCCGGCGGCGAGGCTGGCCGGGGCCGTCCGTCTGTTGCTTTCCGCGCTGACCGCGAATAAAATAACCTTACTACTAACAGGGTCAGAAAAGGAGAATGTCATGGCGTGGGATCTTCTGTTCAAAAGCGACATCGGCTTGCTCAGTTTGTTCACCATCGTATTCATCATCGGCATGGCGAATTATCTGTTCTTCTTTGTGCGCAACCGGATGCGCGAGGAAGGCCAGCAACTCAAAAAACGCTGAGGCGGCGCTCGCGCTGGCAGGCGTTCCAGCGGCGCGATTTGTCCAGGCGGCGCGGCTTTCCGTTTCTTCCGGTTTTCAGCGTTTGTCCGAGCCGTCGTTCGTCTGCGCCGGCTGCGCCCAGCGTTCGCAGCCGCAGCGCACCACTTCATGCAGATTGCGGGTCTGGTCTTGCGCGGCGCGCACCCATTGCGCGTCGGTGTTGCGCGTCCGCGCTGTTTCTTGCACACGCTCAAGCGCGCTTTCGCTGCCGAGCGCCCCGGCGTGCGGCGCCAGCGTGCGGACGGTTTGCAGAATGTGCCCGGCCAGCGGCACGCGGTCGCCGCTGGCCGGATCGGCATATTCGCCCGCCAGCCCGAAGCGGCAGGCTTGAAAACGGTTGAAGGTGTAGACCAAGTAGTCGTCTTCGGCGGGCGCGAAGGGGCGTTCCAGCAACAGCCAGCGCCCCAGCGCCTGAATGTAGGCGGCGATGACGGCGGCGCGCTCCACCGTCAGCGGCGTATCCATCACGCGCACTTCGATGGTGCCGAATTCGGGCTTCGGGCGGATATCCCAATAGCAATCCTTCATGCTTTCGATGACGCCGGTGGCGCGCATCTTCTCGAAGTACGCCGCGAAGGCGTCCCACGTCAGCACGAACGGCGCGCGGCCCGACATGGGAAAGGCGCTGATCGAATTCAGCCGCGCTGAATCGAAACGGGTATCGACGCCCTGCACGAAGGGCGACGAGGCCGCCAGCGCGATGAAGTGCGGCACGTAACGCGACAGGGCGTGCAGCAGATAGAGCGCGTCGTCAGGATTCGGGCAGCCAAGGTGGACGTGCTGGCCGAAGACGGTGAACTGCTTGGCCAGATAGCCGTACAGATCGGACAGGAAACGATAGCGCGGCGAATTCGAAATGGTGCGCCGGCTCCACTGCTGGAACGGATGCGTGCCGCCGCCGCAGATGCCGATGTGGAGCGCCGTGGCGGCTTTGCTCATGCAGTCGCGGATCTGGCCCAACTGCTGTAGCGCCTCGTCGTGGCTGCGGCAGATGCCGGTGGCGATTTCGATCATCGAATCGGTGATCTCCGGCTTGATCTCGCCGGGGAATTTGCGTTTTCTGAGCTGGCGCAGCAGATCGGCCGAGGCCGGCGCGAGATCGTAGTCGTGGCGGTTGACCAGTTGCAGTTCCAGTTCGATGCCGAAGGTCAGTGCCTCCGACGCGACGAAGGGTTCGAGTGGCATGATGCGTCACCTCCCGTTGTCATGGCGCGCCTCGCCCACCCAGCGCAGCGAAATCGCAAACAGGGTTGGCGCGACGATGTGTTCAATGGCGAGCGCGCACAGAATCACCGCCGCCAGCAATGTGTGCGTCTGTGGAAATGACGCCACCGTATCGTCCATCAGTAGCCAGGCCAGCCCCGACATCGGCCCGAGCGACAGGCCGAGCGCCAGGTTTTTCCGCATCGACAGCCCGGACAGCGGCCCGAGCGCCAGCGCGCCCGCCAGCTTGGCGGCCCGACGGGCCAGGACCAGCGCCGCCGCCGCCGCGCCGCCGATGGCCCAGTCCGACGCTTGCAGCGGCAGGCCCAGCGAGACGATCATGACCACGATCAGAATGCTGCCGGCGCTGCCGAAGTGCGCCGGCCACACGCGCGGGCGATGATCCTGATGCTTGAAAACCACGCCCGCCAACAGCAGCGTGAGCGGCACCGACAGCTTGAACAGTCTGGCCAGCGCCAAGGTCAGCAACACCATTCCCACCAGCGCCAGAAAAGCATAGTGGTCGTCGCCCGTCATGCGCCGGTACAGCGCGTGCCCCGCCTTGCCGGCAAGCCATGCCAGCGCCGCCGAGCCGGCCAGCAGATACAGCGGATAGGCGAGGGCGATGCCCCAATGCCCGTATTCGCCTTCAAACCAGCCGATGGTGAGCGGCACCAGGGCGCTGGCGTAAATGCTGTTGAGGCCGCCCAGCAGCAGCAGGCGTTCGGTCACCTGTCCTTCGGCGCGCAATTCGTTTTTCAATTGCAGCAGCACCGTCGGCGAAGTCGAGACGGCAATCGCGCCGGCCACCGCCGCCACCGGCGCGGCGACATCAATGGCCCGCAGCGCCCAGACCGTCAAGCACCAAGTCAGCAAGCCTTCCAGCGCGCTGGTCAACACCAGCCAGCGGTTGGCGCGCAGCCAGTGAAGCGAGAGCCGATTGCCCAACTCGAACAAGGTCAGCGCGAGCGCCATCTCGATCAGGATACGCGTCTGCGCCAGCATGCCGGCGTCCATCAGCGGACGGCTGAGTGCGCCCGCGACCAGTCCTGCCGCCGCGTAGCCGACGATGCGCGGGAGCTTCAGCGCCAGACGCGCGAACTCGCCGCACAAGGCGGCGGCGGCCAGCGCCAGCCCGATCCAGAACAAGCCGTCCGGCGTCAGCGGCCATGCGGGAAGAAGATCGTGCAGTTCTGTCATGGCGAATATGGAGCGTCCGCTCCCCCGTTGGAATCTGGAATGCAGCCGGAGAGGGCTGCGCGTTTTACCCTGCCAACCGGACAAGCCTGACGCTTGTATCCGCTTAGCTCTTCACTCGCAGCAGGCGCTGCTTTTCGCGCTCCCAGTCGCGCTTTTTCTCGATTTCCCGCTTGTCATACTGCTTCTTGCCGCGCGCCAGCCCGATTGCCAGCTTGATCCGGCCCTTGGCGTAGTGCAGATCGAGCGGCACCAGCGCGTAACCGGCGCGTTCGACCTTGCCGATCAGCTTGCCGATCTCGGCGGCATGCAGCAACAGTTTGCGCGTGCGCACCGGATCGGGATGAATATGCGTCGAGGCCGTCGGCAGGGGGCTGATGTGGCAGCCGATGAGAAAGACTTCCTCGCCGCGCAGAATGACATACGCTTCCTTCACCTGCACCCGGCCGGCGCGGATCGCCTTCACCTCCCAGCCTTCGAGGGCGAGGCCGGCCTCGAAACGCTCCTCGATGAAATAGTCGTGAAATGCCTTCTTGTTGTCAACGATGCTCATGGCGGTTTGGGCTAAAATCCAGCGAGATTCTATAGCATGTGACAATCATGGCCGAAGTCAGGAAGTCCGTCCTGATCGAATACAGCGCCGGGCAGATGTTCCGTCTCGTCGACGAAGTCGAGGATTATCCCCGCTTCCTGCCCTGGTGCGGCGGCACGCAATTGATTCATCGCGACGAAACCCGGACGGTGGCGGCCCTGCGCATCGACTATCATGGCATCAAAGCGGATTTTTCCACTGAAAACGACAAGGAGGCGCCGCATCTCATGAACATCAAGCTGCGGCACGGCCCGTTCAAGCATCTCGACGGCTGCTGGCGCTTCACGCCGCTCGGCGATGCCGCCTGCAAGATCGAGTTCCGGCTCCGTTACGAATTTTCCAGCAAGCTGCTGGAGAAGGCGCTGGGGCCGGTTTTTCATCACATCGCCAACACTTTCGTCGACGCCTTCGTCAAGCGGGCGGCGGCGGTTTATCCCTAAAATGGCTGAAATGCTTTCCATCGAAATCGCCTACGCCCTGCCGCAACGGCAGGAATTGATTCGCCTGCAACTGCCCGCCGGCAGCGTCGTGCAGCAGGCGATTGAAACATCGGGATTGATACAGAAATATCCGGCTATCGACCTCAAGCAGAACAAGGTCGGCATCTTCGGCAAGCTGGCCAAACTCGATACGCCCCTGCGCGACCGGGATCGCGTTGAAATCTACCGCCCGCTGATCGCCGATCCGAAAGAAGTCCGCAGAAAACGCGCGGAAGAAGGCAAGGCGATGAAGAAGGGCGGCGGGGAAAGCTGAATCGTTACTTGCACCAGGAAGCGACGGCCTGCTTTGCCCGCTCGATTTCCTGCGCGCGCATGGCGTCATCGAGCGGAATCGCCTCGCCCGCCGCGTTCATGCGGCTCATGCGCCGGCCCGATTCAAGCGCGCTAAGCTGATTCCGGGCGGCTCCGCAGTTGCGCTGGCGCTCTGTCGACTCTTTTTGTTCCTGTTCCGCTTTCGCCTGCGTTTTTTTCGCTTCATCCTGGCGCTTGCGGAATTCCGCTTCCTGCTCCGCCAGACTGCGGCTGGCGTTCGAGGTGGCCTCGGCGTTCGGCACTGTCGTGTTGTCGCGTATTTTTTTCGCCTCGACGCCGGGCGGCGGCGTGTCGGAATAATGGACTTTTCCGCTGGCATCGCGCCACGTGTACACCTGGGCCGCGGCCACGGCGGACACACAGATCAGGATCATTGGAATGAGTGCGCGCATCGCTGATTCTCCGTTTGCGGCCGACATGGCCACCTGCGTATAATACGGATTTGGAACCGAGGTTGAAAGCCATGCGCGTAATCGGCAAAGCCCTCACATTCGATGACGTTCTGCTCGTCCCCGCTCATTCCGTCGTTCTCCCCCGCGACGTTAGTCTGGCCAGCCGGATATCGCGCAATATCTGTTTGAACATCCCGCTGGTATCGGCGGCGATGGACACGGTGACCGAGGCCCGCCTTGCCATCGCCCTGGCGCAGGAAGGCGGCATCGGCATCGTGCATAAAAATCTTTCTCCGCGCGCGCAGGCGGCGGAAGTCGCCAAGGTCAAGCGTTTCGAGTCGGGCGTGCTGAAAGACCCGATCACGATTCCGCCCGACATGCCGGTGCGCGAAGTGCTGGCCCTGACGCGCCAGCACAAGATCTCCGGCCTGCCGGTGGTGGAAGGCAAAAAGGTCGTCGGCATCGTCACCAACCGCGACCTGCGCTTCGAAACCCGGCTCGATCAGCCGGTGCGCAACATCATGACGCCGCGCGAGCGTCTGGTGACGGTGAAAGAAGGCGCCAGCACGGATGAAGCCAAGGCCCTGATGCACACGCACCGGCTGGAGCGCGTGCTGGTCATCAATGACGGCTTCGAGTTGCGCGGCCTCATCACGGTGAAAGACATCCTCAAATCCACCGAACACCCCTTCGCCTGCAAGGACAGTCATGGCCGTTTGCGCGTCGGCGCCGCCATCGGCGTCGGCCCCGGCACCGAGGAGCGCGCCGCGCTGCTGGCCGAAGCCGGCGCCGATCTGCTGGTGGTGGATACCGCGCATGGCCACGCGCAGGGCGTGCTTGATCGCGTCGAGTGGGTGAAAAAGAACTTTCCGCAAGTGGATGTGCTCGGCGGCAACATCGCCACCCCTGACGCCGCACGCGCGCTGGTCGATCACGGCGCCGATGGGGTCAAGGTCGGCATCGGCCCCGGCTCGATCTGCACCACGCGCATCGTCGCCGGCGTCGGTGTGCCGCAGATTACCGCCATCGACAATGTCGCCCGCGCGCTGAGCGAATCCGGCGTGCCGCTCGTCGCCGACGGCGGCATCCGCTATTCCGGCGATATCGCCAAGGCCATCGCCGCCGGCGCTTATGCCGTCATGCTCGGCGGTCTTTTCGCCGGCACCGAAGAGGCGCCCGGCGAGATCGAACTGTTTCAGGGGCGCTCCTACAAATCCTATCGCGGCATGGGTTCCCTTGGCGCCATGCAGCAGGGCGCGGCCGACCGCTACTTTCAGGAAGCCGACGCCAACAACGTCGAAAAACTGGTGCCGGAAGGCATCGAAGGCCGCGTTCCCTACAAAGGCCCGGTCGGCGTCGTCATCCACCAGTTGATGGGCGGCTTGCGCGCCAGCATGGGCTATGTCGGCGCGAACGGCATCGACGACATGCGCGCGCGCTCCGAGTTCGTCGAGATCACGTCCGCCGGCGTGCGCGAATCGCACGTCCACGATGTCCAGATCGTCAAGGAAGCGCCGAATTATCGTGTTGAGTAAAAGGGCGCGATGACTGCATGCTGCGAGGCTTGCAACAAAGCCTCGCCGCCAAACTCCCTCTAAATTCCTAGTCTCTAGCCCCTAGTCCCTAGCCTCCAGTCCCTAGCCCCTAAAACACCCCATGTCCCGCCAAAAAATCCTCATCCTCGACTTCGGCTCCCAAGTCACCCAACTCATCGCGCGCCGCGTACGCGAGGCGCACGTCTATTGCGAAGTCCACCCCTGTGACGTGAGCGACGAATGGGTGCGCCGTTACGCCGCCGATGGCGCGTTGAAAGGGGTGATTCTGTCGGGCGGCCACGCCAGCGCATACGAGAGCGCCGATCGCGCGCCGCAGACCGTGTTTGAACTGGGCCTGCCCGTGCTCGGCATCTGTTACGGCATGCAGACGATGGCGCAGCAGTTGGGCGGCAAAGTTGAAAGCGGCCGCCAGCGCGAGTTCGGTTACGCCGAGGTGCGCGCGCGCGGCCATACGGCGCTGCTGAAAGACCTGCAGGACTTCCGCACCGCCGAGGGCTACGGCATGCTCAAGGTGTGGATGAGCCACGGCGACAAGGTGACTGAACTGCCGCCGGGCTTCAAGCTGATGGCCTCGACCGATTCATGCCCGATTGCCGGCATGGCCGATGAAGCGCGGCGCTTTTACGGCGTGCAGTTTCATCCCGAGGTGACGCACACCGCGCAGGGCCGGGCGATGCTGGAGCGTTTCGTGCTGGACATCTGCGGCGCGCGGCCCGATTGGGTGATGCGCGATCACGTTGCCGAGGCGGTAGCCGCAATCCGTGAGCAGGTTGGCGACGAGGAAGTGATCCTGGGCTTGTCGGGCGGCGTCGATTCCTCGGTGGCCGCCGCGCTGATTCACCGCTCCATCGGCGATCAACTTACCTGTGTGTTCGTCGATCATGGACTGATGCGATTGAACGAGGGCGACATGGTGATGGGCATGTTCGCCGATCGCCTGCATGCCCGCGTGGTGCGCGTAGACGCCAGCCAGTTGTTTCTTGACGCGCTGGCAGGCGTGACCGATCCGGAGCAGAAGCGCAAGATCATTGGCCGCCTGTTCGTTGATGTGTTCAAGGAGCAGGCGCGCAAACTGCAAGCCGCCGATGCCTCCAAGAAAGGGGCGCAATGGCTGGCGCAAGGCACCATTTACCCGGACGTGATTGAATCCGGCGGCGCGCATGCGCACAAAGGCGGCAAGGCCGTCACCATCAAGAGCCATCACAACGTCGGCGGGCTGCCCGAGCAATTGGGTCTGAAGCTGCTCGAACCGCTGCGCGAACTGTTCAAGGACGAAGTGCGCGAACTCGGCATCGCGCTTGGACTGCCGCCCGAGATGGTGTATCGCCATCCCTTTCCCGGCCCCGGCCTGGGCGTGCGCATCCTCGGCGAAGTGAAAAAAGAATATGCCGACCTGCTGCGCCGGGCGGATGCCATTTTCATCGACGAACTGCGCGCGGCGAAACAGTACGATGAAGTGAGCCAGGCTTTTGCCGTCTTCCTGCCGGTGAAAAGCGTTGGCGTCATGGGCGATGGCCGCACCTACGAATATGTCGTCGCCCTGCGCGCCGTGCGCACCACCGATTTCATGACCGCCAGTTGGGCCGAACTGCCTCACGAACTGCTGGCGCGCGTCTCCAACCGCATCGTCAATGAAGTTCGCGGCATCAGCCGCGTCGTCTACGACATCACTGGTAAACCGCCCGGCACCATCGAGTGGGAGTGAATCGGCTGAGCAGGTTGCGCTTCGGGGTTGCTTGGGGGAAGGCCGGTCGGGCGGGGTGTTGGCGGAGAGAGAGGGATTCGAACCCTCGATACGTTTTACCGTATACACACTTTCCAGGCGTGCGCCTTCGACCGCTCGGCCATCTCTCCGGAAGGTGCGCATTCTAGCAGAAAGGGCGAGGCGCTTGCCGGCGCTTGCTGGTGTTTGGCGCGGGCAGGCGCGGGGATTTGATACAATGCCGTGCGGCGGGTCTCCCCGCATTGCAGGGTGGTGAATCTGGTCAGGTCCGGAAGGAAGCAGCCACAGCCGCTGACTGCAAGTGCCGGGGGCCAGGCTCGCCGCCCTTATTCTCATTGGTCTTCTCTTTCATTGATCTGTTGCGCTCCCATTGGCGGGCGGTCGCGTGTCGATGCCGTCTGATAAAATCTTCGCATGAGCTATCAGGTTCTCGCGCGCAAGTGGCGCCCCCGTTCATTCGCCACGCTGGTCGGTCAGGAGCATGTCGTGCGCGCGCTGACCCATGCGCTCGACCAGCAGCGTTTGCATCATGCGTATCTGTTCACCGGCACGCGCGGCGTCGGCAAGACGACCATCGCCCGCATCCTCGCCAAGGCGCTGAATTGCGAAACGGGCGTGACTTCGACGCCATGCGGCGTGTGCAGCGCCTGTCAGGAGATCGACGCCGGCCGTTTCGTGGATTTGATCGAAGTCGATGCCGCGACCAACACCAAGGTCGACGAGATGCGCCAATTGCTCGAAAACGCCGCCTACGCGCCGACCCGTGGCCGCTACAAGGTGTATGTCATCGACGAAGTGCACATGCTGTCCACCTCCGCCTTCAACGCCATGTTGAAGACGCTGGAGGAACCGCCCGAGCACATCAAGTTCATTCTCGCCACCACCGATCCGCAGAAGATTCCGGTGACGGTGCTTTCGCGCTGCTTGCAGTTCAATCTGAAGCAGATGCCGCAAAACCAAATCGTCGAGCATCTGGCGCGCATTCTGGAAGCCGAGCAGGTGCCCTTCGAGCCGGCGGCTTTACGCCACATCGCCAAAGGCGCCGCCGGCAGTATGCGCGACGCGCTTTCACTGCTCGATCAGGCCATCGCCCACGGCGCCGGCCGCATCGAGGAGGCTGGCGTGCGCGACATGCTCGGCACGGTGGGGGAGGATCACCTGTTCGCTCTCCTCGACGCGCTGGCCGGGCGCGACGCGCAAGCCATGCTGGCGGTCGCCGCCGCGATGGATGCGCGCAGCCTGTCCTTCGATTCGGCCTTGCAGGAACTGGCGACCCAGTTGCACCGCATCGCGCTGGTTCAGTTGGCCCCGGAAGCCATCATCGACGAGGTCGAGCGCGCGCGCTTGACCGGCTACGCGAGCGGTCTCGATGCCGAGTTCGTCCAGCTTTGCTATCAGATCGTCATCAATGGCCGCGGCGATCTGGCGCTGGCGCCGGATGAATATGCCGGTTTCTTGATGACGCTGCTGCGCCTGATTGCTTTCAATCCCGAGACGCCGCCCGCGCTCGGCGCCGGCCTGCCGGACGGGCCGGGCCGCGCCGCCGCGCCGCCGTCCGTCGCCGCGAAACCGGATGCGGCGGAAAAACCGGCTGCGGCAGCGAAGCCCGATCCCGCCGCCGCGCCAGCCGGCGACTGGCATGGCGTGCTGGCGCAACTCAAGCTCGGCGGCATGGTGCGCGAACTGGCGCATCACTGCGAACTGGCCGAGCGGAGCGAAGGCGCGATCCGGCTGCGCCTCGATCCGGCGCACAAATCGCTGCTCATGAACAAGGCGCCGCAGGAGAAGTTGCAGGCCGCATTGGCGGCGCATTTCGGTCATCCGCTGCGGCTCGCGGTCGAGATCGGCGGGCTGAACGGCGAGACGCCGGCACAGCGCGACCAGAACGTGCGGACGGAGAAACAGAACCGCGCCATCGCGTCGCTGGAACAGGATGCGTTTGTGCGCGACATGATCGAGACTTTCGATGCCACGATCAACGAGCAATCCATCAGACCTCTGAACTGAAGCGGGAGAAACGGACATGATGAAAGGCGGAATCGCCGGCTTGATGAAACAGGCCCAGCAGATGCAGGACAACATGCGCAAGGCGCAAGAGGAATTGGCGACCATCGAGGTCGAGGGGCAGTCCGGCGCCGGCCTCGTCAAGGTGACGATGACCTGCAAGCACGACGTGCGCCGCGTCAGCATCGACCCTTCGCTGCTCGCCGATGACAAAGAGATGCTGGAAGATTTGGTCGCCGCCGCGATGAACGACGCCGCGCGCCGCGTCGAGACGACGGTGGCGGAAAAAATGAACGGCTTTGCCGCCGGCCTCAATCTGCCGCCGGGAATGAAGCTCCCGTTCTGATGTTCCAATAATGTTGCTGCCGCCTTCGCTCGAAGAACTCGTCGAGGCTTTGCGCTGCCTGCCCGGCGTCGGGCCGAAATCCTCGCAGCGCATGGCTTACCACCTGCTGCAACGCGACCAGAAAGGCGCCCGGCGTCTGGCGGCGGCGCTGGAGCAGGCGCTGGCGGCGCTGCGTCACTGCGGCCGCTGCAATGCGTTCAGCGAAGAGGAAGTCTGCCCGCGCTGCGCTTCGCCCCGGCGCGATCCCGCGCTCCTGTGCGTGGTCGAGATGCCGGCCGATCTCAACATGATGGAACAAACGCACGCTTTCCGCGGCATGTACTACGTCCTGATGGGGCACCTCTCGCCGCTCGACGGCATCGGCCCGAAGGAACTCCATCTCGAACGTCTGCTCGCCCGCGCCTGCGACGGCGTGGTGAAAGAAGTCATCCTCGCCACCAATTTCACCAACGAAGGCGAAGCGACGGCGCATTATCTCGGCGAGACGCTGCGCGCGCGCGGCCTCAAGGTTTCCCGCATTGCCCGCGGCCTGCCGGTGGGCGGCGAAATCGAGCACACCGACGCCGGTACCATCGCGCAAGCCTTGATCGAGCGCCGTCCGCTTTAAGTTGATTGTTGTTTTAACACGGTTTTTTGTGATTCTGCTTCCAATCCAGCCCGGTTTTTCTGTATAATTTCGACCTTTCGCACTTCACTGCAAGGATAGCCATGCAGTTTCTCGGGCATCGTGACTTCAACGCACCGCGCGTCCGCCGCGTGGTGCGCGATGCCGACTATTCCTGGAGCGGGAATACCATGATGACTCTGTATTCGGGCACCACCTGCCCGTTCAGCCATCGTTGCCGGATCGTTCTCTATGAAAAGGGAATGGACTTTCAGGTGATCGACGTCGACCTCTTCAACAAACCCGAAGACATTGCCGTCATCAACCCTTATAACCGCGTGCCGGTGCTGGTCGACCGCGATTTGGTCCTCTACGAATCCAACATCATCAACGAATACATCGACGAACGCTTTCCGCATCCCCAGTTGATGCCGCCCGACCCCATCATGCGCGCCCGCGCCCGCCAGTTGCTGTTCACCTTCGAGCAGGAGCTGTTCTTCCATATCGACGCGCTGGAAAAGAACATGAAGGCCGCTGAGAAAGCCCGCGTTCATGTGCACGACCGCCTCGTCGAACTGGCGCCGGTGTTCAACAAGCAGAAATTCATGCTGGGCGATGAATTCTCCATGCTCGACGTGGCAATCGCCCCGCTGCTGTGGCGTCTCGATCACTACGGCATCGCGCTGCCGAAAGCCGCCGTGCCGCTGATGAAATACGCCGAACGCATTTTCAGCCGCCAGGGCTTCATCGACGCCCTCACCCCCTCTGAAAAAGTGATGCGCCGCTAAGGCGATTCGCGCCGCCCAAGCGCATGAGCGTCGCTTCGACCAAGCCTTACCTTTTGCGCGCCCTCTACGAGTGGTGCGTCGATCAGGGATGGACGCCCCATCTCTCCGTGCATGTCGATGCGCGCACGCTGGCGCCGCGCCAGTACGTGCAAGACGGCCAGATCGTCCTCAACCTCGGCCCGCACGCCGTGCAGAACCTGCACATGGGCAACGACCTGATTACCTGCCAGGCCCGCTTCGGCGGCGTCGCCCAAGCGCTCTCCATCCCCGTCGCCAACGTCATCGCCATCTATGCCCGCGAGAACGGGCAAGGCATGGCTTTCGAGCTTGACGAAGAAACGGCTGAAGCCGAAGCCAACGCAACCGCCGCCGCGCCGGAACCGCCCGCGCCCCTCGAATCCCCCGATCCTTCTTCTCCTGCCGGCAACCCAAGCCGGCCCCATCTCACCCGCGTCAAGTAAGCCTGCATTCAGGCTGGAATAACCGCATCGGCCAGTAGACGTCTCGGGGCATGCCGCTGTGCGTTCCGTTTTATGTGGAATAACCACGGTGCCAGACAAGATTTTGCATTGCCATATTGCAAAACTTAAAATATATATGTGCCAATTTGATTGATGCTTATAATCAACAACTAGCGATGAAGCGTTGTAATTAGCTGAAACATCATCGAGGAAGCAAAATTATGAACCGTCAATACAAGACTGTTTTTAATCGCAGCCTGGGCGTTTTGCAGTGGCGTCAGAACTGGTGAAATCCCGTGGCAAAGCCAGGCTGTAGTTAATCCCCCTCCCTCCTCATCACGTTTAATTCATTGTAATTATTTGAATTTTATGAATCTTCGGCCTATTTATACCGTGCTTGCGCTAACAACTTTTGGCACGGGTCTTTCTCTGCCCTCGGCGCAGGCAGCGTGCACTGATGGCGCGACCGCATCCGCGACTGCCGGCAGTAATTGCACCGCCAACTCGGCCGCATACACAGCCGCCACCAATGTTGTTACCGCCACTGACGCAGGCTCTATTCTCACTCTCACGCAGCCGAGCGTTACTGTTACATCGGGCAGCAATGTAGCGGGAAGTCAGGTCGTTGCCAATACCGGCACGACCATTCATGCGCTCGGCAATCTCACCGTCAATTCCAGCACCGGCACCAATAGTCGGTCGGTACTCGTGGATGGTGGCGGCACGCTGACGGTTGAGGGCGATCTTGTCATCACGCGCGACGGCAACAACCCTAGTGGCGCCAATTTGGAGAATCGCGGCGCGGTAACAGTGAATGGCAGCACGACGCTCACCAACAACAATGCAGATGGAATACGCAGCATATCTAATACTGTGGCTGTCACCACGCTGAATGGTCCCGTCACGATCAACGTTGGCGCAATTGGTATCTGGATGGGGGCGTCCAACCAAGTCCATATTCTGGATATGCTTGATGTGACATCCAATGTGTCGACCACAGGCACGTCGATAGCCGTTGCCATAACGGACAATGCCAGTGTTGTTGTTGATGGCGTCAGTAATATTTCGACAACGTCAAATAGTAGTGCCACAACTGCCCACGCCGTGCAGTTGGCAGGCAACGGTTTGCTTGATCTGGCTGGCGGGGGCACGATCAGTACCGTCGGGGCTACTGCGCGAGGCATAAATGCTTCGGACGCGTCACAATTCATCTCCAGAGATGCCTTGACCATCAACACGCAAGGCACCGGCGCCGCTTATGGCATTTACTTGCAAAACACCGCCTCTGCCACGCTGGACGAAACTAGCATTACCACCACAGGCGCAAACGCCTACGGCATCTACCTCAACAACACCGCGACCACCGGCACAACGCTCACTCTCAACGACGTGCTGACCATTGAAACCTCCGGCACGGGCGCTCATGGTTTTGCTTCCATCTACAACCCCGCCAGCGCGGTGGTGATGCAAAGTGGCAGCAGCATCCTCACCCACGGCGATGGCGCCCACGGTCTTGCCATTAGCATCCCTACCGGCGACATGAACCCTTGGACTGTAGGAACAGGCGTCACCATCGATACCGAAGGCGACAATGCCCGCGCCGTGCTGCTCAACGCGCCAGCGGGAAACGTCAATTTCAGCAACGCGGGTGATCTCACCACCACCGGCACCGGCGGCAACGGCATTCATATCAATGACGCGCTGGGCGGCACCGTCACCAATAGCGGCACCATTGCCACTCCCCAAGCTGCCGCCCTTTACTCGCAAGCTACCGGCCTGATCGCGGCAAGCAATACCGCCACCGGCGTTATGACTGGCACCGTGTTACAGGCCGCCGGGCAGCTTGATCTGAACAACGCCGGGCAATGGAACAACACCGGCGACTCCGTGCTCACCAATCTGACCAACAGCAGCACAGGTGTGATTGACTACGCCGCGCCTGCGGGTGGTGTCGTCAAGACCATCAGCGCCGTCACCTACACCGGCCTTGGCGGCTCCACGCTTGATCTCAACGGCGGCACGCTTAACCTGAGTAATGGCGGCACCTCTGCCGGCACCATGAGCGGCGCGGGTCTCATGAACCTCACCGGCGGCACCATGCAGGCGCTGGCGGCTAACACCTTCAGCACGGATGCATCGGTGACAGTCGCTGCTCCCGCCACACTCGATCTCAATGGTTTTAACCAGACTATCGCTGGCCTCACCAACGCGGGTCTCGTCAGCATGGGCATCAACACGACACCGGGCACCCTCCTTACCGTCAACGGCAACGTCGTTGGCCAAGGCGGCACCATCCACTTCAACACTGTGCTCAACGACGCCAGTGTGCAGCTAACTGACAAACTCATCATCGGCAACGGCGGCACTGCCTCCGGCAATTCCCTGATTTCAGTCACCGATGCAGCCAACGGCACTGCAGGTGCGATCACCACCGGCAACGGCATCCTGCTCGTCGAGACTACCGGTGGTGCTACGACTGCGGCAACCGCCTTCACCCTCGCTGCCCCGGTTGTCGCCGGCCCCTACGACTACACCTTGGTCCGTGGCAGCGCGGATGCCAGCGGTCCCGAGAACTGGTACCTGCGCTCTCACCTCGACTGCGCCCTCGATCCCACCGCTCCGGTGTGCAACGGTGGCGATTTCCGTCCTGAAACCTCTCTTGACGCCGCGCTCCCCTCGCTTGCCCTCATCTACGGCCGCGCCCTCATGGATACCCTGCATGAACGCATCGGCGAAGAAGAAGACCTGCGCGGCAGTACTGGCTTGCACGACAAAACGCCCTACACCGGCGGCTGGCTACGCATCATCGGGCAACGCGGCAAACAAGACGGCGACCGTCTCGGCATCTACGGCTCCGGCCCCAAATTCTCCTATGACTTCGCCACCCTCCAAGGTGGCCACGACCTCATCCGTGCTGAAAACGCCAACGGCGTTCGCCACCACCTCGGCCTCACCTTCGCCTTCGGCACCGCTGACGGCGATGTCACCCACTACAACGGCGCCAAAGGTGATCTCGATCTCAAAGCCTACACCCTCGGCGCCTACTGGACCGGCTTTAGCGCCGCCGGCGCCTACCTTGACGTCATGCTTCAGGGCACCCGCTACGAACTCGGCAGCAATGCCCATCGCGGCCTCAAATCCTTTGAGACCGACGGCTACGGCTTCGCCGGTTCCCTGGAAGCCGGTTACCCGATCAAACTCGACAACGGCTGGTTCATCGAACCCCAAGCCCAACTCATCTACCAGAAGATCAACCTCGACGATGATTGGGACAACGGCGCGCGGGTGCACTTCAAGGACGTCGACTCCCTCACTGGCCGGCTTGGCGCCCGTATCGGGCGCACCTGGAAACTGGCCGGTGCCGACTCTCGTTTCATGACGGCTTGGATACGTCCCAACCTGTGGCGTGAATTCCGTGGCGACCCGGTCACGACCTTCTCTTCAGCCACCGGCCCGGTGCCCTTCCACTCCACGCTGCGGGGCAGTTGGGGGGAGATCAACTTGGGCATCAGCGGCCAGATGAGCAAAACCACCACGCTCTTCGCCAACGTCTCGTACCAGTCGCGCTTCGATGGCGATGGGTCAGGCTATGGCGGAAAAATCGGGGTGAGGGTTAACTGGTGACCGAGGCTGAGGGTTCAGGGCGGACATGGCAACGGCAACAACACAGGGACGTAGGCTGGGATGGAACGTAGGCTGGGATGGAGTGAAACGGAATCCCAGCGTTTGTCGCTCAAAGCTGGGTTTCGCTATGCTCAACCCAGCCTACTCGCTAGACGCTCTGGCGCGTTCCCGATCATGGAGCGAGAGCGTCCAGCGCCTTCTTTAAAGCCAGCCCGTTTTCGTCGGCAAGCGCTGCGTGGATTAGCTGTTCCATGGTTGCTGCCGGATTGTTTTGTGCTTGAATGCGGGTAAGCGCATTCAGTACCGCATCGAAATTGCTGTTTCCGCGGTGGTGCGTATCCCCATATCCCTTAATCAGCTTTTGCGCTTTGGCAATGGCGACAGCCAGTTCATAATTTATCGAGGCGGTCGATCTGATCAGATCAAGCCATGCCAGGATGCGCTGTCGCTCAAGCTGAAATCGCAATGAGCTTCTGCGCCATCGCCTTAAGCTGGAAACCACATAGAGCTGCATATAACCGCGAACCGAGGTGGTTTTAATGACACGCCCGCCCATCTTGAAGCGTTGTAATAACTTCGATTTCAAAAGCCAACGACCGAATCCGGCAGGCATGATATCGGCTATCTCCTCGATGCGAGGATGAAAGAAGTCATCAATTTCCAGCAGTTGGTCTTCGCGGTATTCGACTTCATTCTCCACACGTTCAAAACGCTTTCTGCGGATTTTCAGGTCGGCAACGCGAATGGCGTCGTTGTAACTCATCCAGAGCGCAAGATGACGCGCTGCCTCGTGGAGCAAGCCGTATCGCGCATCCCCGTGCGGGCTGTCCTGGAGAAGAATCGGTTCCAGGTAGTCAAGGAATTCTCCGGCGTATGCCACGTCTTGATAGTCCGCCAAACGGATAATGCCCGCATGGAGCACCGCATGTGATTCGATGGGGAATTTCAGGTCGATGCGCTGAACGAGTCTTGCCAATGCCGGACCTGGCATGGGTTTGGCGGGGCTTGCCGCAGTTACGGTAGCGTCAGAAGTTTGGATGCTGTCAAATCCGGCGGCGAAAGCAGCAAGACTTGATTTGATGCCAACGCCGCCGCGACGGATCGCGGCTTCGAAATCGTCTCTTGAAAATGGCAGAAGCCGTGCTCCCGCCAGGGCGCCAAACAAGGCTGCGCTTATTACGCTTTCCGACTTTTGGGCGAGACTTGCAAAATCCGCATGGATAAAGCGTTGTGCCGCGGACGCTGCGGCGCTGATCAGTTTTTTCGAGTCGACACGACTATCACCCATCGCCATTTTTTCGGTCATTGAATAAACGCGATGCGTCGAGGCGATCAGCGTCGTTTTATTCCGGGTGACCAGTCCGCGCTGGATGGCCCGCCCGGCCTCCATGAGTTCCGAGGCAATTACGATGTCAACATGTCCTGGCACGGGCATGAGGGACAGCACGGGTTGGCAATCGTCATTTGGGGCCGAATTTGCGCCAGGATATATTTCCACGTAGTAGATCGTTGCGCCGGTCCTTTGCGCTACCCCGGGAACCGAAGTCGTTTGGGCATGAAATCCGGCCTGTTCCGCCAGATCGACAATCCAGTCGGCAAGTACGCCGCCGCCCTCGCCGCCCATGGCCAGAATTGCGATGCAGATTGCTTTTTCGGACATTATTATTTCTTTACTGCCCATGGAGTTTCATGCGTCGCTCAATTGTCTTCTGGAAAAACCCGATGACAACACGTCTGATGCCGGCTTTGAAATGATCCCAAGCCGTCGGATTGCTGATGATGCGGGCGCGGAAGAAAGAAGGACAAAGCGCCGCTGCCTGGACGGTTTCGCCGCACAAACCGCAACCAACGCATGAACTCGTTACGCAGGCAACCGGATCGTCGCGCAAAGGATCCGGGTTGTCTTTGATGGCAAGGGAAGGGCAACCGGAGAGCCGGATGCAGGAGTGATCCCCCGTGCAAATGTCGTCGTCCACGCCGAAACGCTCGCGCACGACACGGCGGCCTTCCAGCGCGAGTTGGCGCATCAGCGGCTTGAGGCGACGCTGCTTGTTCAACATGCACTCGCTTTGCGCGATGATAACTTTCGGCCCCCTCCGGGAAGTGGTCAGGGCTTCACGCAGGACTGCGCGCATTTGATCAACGTTGTAGGTCCGGGGAATGGTTCTGATCCAGTCCACGCCAACGCCCGCGACAGCCTTTTCTATGGGCTGGTTGGTGGTGCGAAGCGAATTTTTCGCAGTGGACGAAAGGATGTCTTGCCCGCCGGTGGCGGCTGTGTATCGGTTATCGACTACAATCAGCACGCTGTCGCTTTTGTTGAAAACGGCATTACCCACGCCGCTGGTCAGTCCGTTGTGCCAGAAACCGCCATCCCCCATCACGGAGATCGCGCGGCGCTGCGTTTTCGGCGTATTGAAAGCAGCGTTGCTTGCCCATCCCAATCCGTAGCCCATGGTGGATGCGCCGATATTGAATGGCGGGAGAATCGAGAACAAGTGACAACCGATGTCACAACTTACGTGGTGTTCTCCAATCTCCTGCTGCACAAGTTTCATGGCGGTGAAAATCGGGCGTTCCGGGCAGCCTGTACAAAAAGAGGGCGGTCGAGGATGAATCAGGGGGTCAAGGGCGGAATTGTCCTGGATGATTTCCGCCGGCTTTTCGTAGCCGGATATTTGATTCGACTTGCAGGCGTCGAGAAATCCGGTCAGCGCTTCCATCATTACGGTCGCGGTATATTCACCCGCTTGCGGGAAGAATTGCTTACCGCAAATCCGGGTCGATAAATCGAGCTTCCGCACGACGGTATTCAAGTTGTGCTCGATGAACTCCGGTTGCCCTTCCTCGATCATCAAAACTGCTTGTTTGCCCAGGCAAAAGCGATGGACTTCCGCGTCGATGATCGGATAGGTCACGTTGAGGACGTACAAGGGCAACCGGCACCTGCCGCGGGCGTCCGACAGGCCAAGCAATTCCAGCGCACGGATGAGCGTATTGTAGAGACCGCCCTGGACGATGATGCCGATGTCGGCATCGTTTTCGCCGTGAAACTCATTTAAACCGGCGCGTTGAATATATTCGACGGCCGCCGGCCAGCGTTGTTGCGTTTTTTCCCGCTCATGCAGAAAACTGGCCGGAGGCAGAACGATCCGGTTGATGTCGCGCACCGGCTGCTCCATCGCATCGGAGAGCGAGAAGGCGGCGCGCCGGTTGTCTTTGGCCGTGAAGCGACCGTGCACGTGACAGGCGCGCACACGTAATGCGAGCATGACCGGCGTATTGCTGGCTTCAGAGAGTTCGAAACCTGTTTCCACCGCGCGCACGATGGCGGGCAGGCTCGGGCGGGGATCGAGCAGCCACATTTGTGATTTCATGGCGAAAGCGTGCGAACGCTCCTGCATGATGCTGGAACCCTCGCCGTAATCCTCGCCGACGATGACAAGCGCGCCGCCCGTCACGCCGCCAGAGGCAAGATTCGCCAGAGCGTCGGATGCGACATTCGTGCCCACTGTCGACTTGAAGGTAATCGCGCCCCGCAGCGGGTAATTGATTGACGCGGCCAACGTCGCTGCGGCAGTTGCTTCGGATGCGCTATGCTCGAAGCGAATATCCAGCTCCGCCAACAGGTCGTTGGCGTCGGTAAACACATCCATTAAATGCGAGATCGGTGAGCCTTGGTACCCGGCCACATAGGACACGCCGGATTGCAGCAGGGCTTTCGCAACGGCAAGGATGCCTTCGCCACGGAATTCTTCACCCGCCTTAAGCCGGAGCTTTTCCACTTCACGACTGAATGAGCGTTCGGCCATGCCTTGCTCCATGGTAAAGCCAAATGGCGGTTGGACTGCTGGTCGTGTTTTGATACTTCAACACGATGCTTGAGCTTTTAAAATAATTATCGGGACGGGCGAATAAAATATATCACGGGATTACCAGCCACATCGCGCAGCGCCATGTATTCAACCGATGACGGACACGGCATCCTGAAAAATATTTCACTTGATCTCAAACATATGGAAATCAGGACGCTGGCCAATCCGGTAAAATGGCGGCTTCGTGCAGTTCAGTTCATCAACACCGATGAAAACAACCTTTCTGGATTTTGAGCAGCCTATCGCCGAGCTGGAGGCGAAGATCGAGGAATTGCGCTATGTGCAGGATGACTCGGCGGTCGACATTTCGG
Organism: Zoogloeaceae bacterium; assembly: GCA_031277315.1. Classification (GTDB taxonomy): domain Bacteria; phylum Pseudomonadota; class Gammaproteobacteria; order Burkholderiales; family Rhodocyclaceae; genus Desulfobacillus. Next base: position 32,341 of record JAITMP010000038.1, read on the forward strand.
AAGAAATCCGCCGTCTGGAAGCCAAAAGCCAGTCTTTGACCAAGGACATCTACGCCAAGCTGACGCCTTGGCAGATCGCTCACGTGGCGCGGCATCCGCAGCGCCCTTACACGCTGGATTACGTTCGGCATATCTTCACCGATTTCGAGGAGCTGCATGGCGACCGCGCTTTTGCCGACGATCATGCCGTCGTCGGCGGGCTGGCGCGCTTCAACGGGCAGTCGGTGATGGTGATCGGCCACCAGAAGGGGCGCGATACGAAGGAAAAAATTCAGCGCAATTTCGGCATGCCACGCCCCGAAGGCTATCGCAAGGCGTTGCGGCTGATGCGTTTGGCGGAGAAATTCGGCATTCCGGTGCTGACTTTCGTCGATACGCCGGGCGCTTATCCGGGCATCGACGCGGAGGAGCGCGGCCAGTCCGAGGCCATCGGCCGCAATTTGTATGTCATGGCCGAACTGCGGGTGCCGCTGATCTGTACCGTGATCGGCGAGGGCGGTTCGGGCGGGGCGCTGGCCATTGCGGTCGGCGATGTCGTCATGATGTTGCAATACGCCACGTATTCGGTCATTTCGCCCGAAGGCTGCGCGTCCATTCTCTGGAAAAGCGCGGAGAGGGCGCCGGAAGCCGCCGAGACGATGGCGATTACTGCCGGACGCCTGAAGACGCTCGGCCTGGTGGATCGCGTCGTGAACGAGCCGCTCGGCGGCGCCCACCGCGACCATCCCGCCATGGCGCAGACGCTGAAAAAAGCCTTGCAGGACGCCTTGCGCCAGGTCGCCGATCTTTCTCCGGGCGAGCTGGTCGAGCATCGTTTCGAGCGCATGCTCGGATATGGCAAATACAAGGAACAGCAGCCCGCCCGCTGACCTGGCGGCGCGGGTATCGGCTTGTCTGGCGCAGCATGTCCGCGATGGCGGCCGGCTGGCCGTCGCGCTCTCCGGCGGCGTTGACTCCGTATCCCTTCTGCATGTCCTGCGCGGGCTGCCGGGAAGTTGGCCGATCCGCGCCGTGCACGTCAATCATGGCCTCAGCCCGAATGCCGATCGCTGGCAGACATTCTGCGAGCGGCTGTGCGAGATTTGGGGCATTCCGTTTGAAGCGAGGCGCGTCGAGGTTGATACCGGCAGCGGCGACGGGCTTGAAGCCGCCGCGCGCAAAGCCCGCTATGCGGCTTTCGCCGAAACCGATGCGGAATGGCTGCTGCTCGGCCATCACCGCGACGATCAGATCGAGACGCTGCTTTTGAACCTCCTGCGGGGCGCCGGCGTGAGCGGAGCGGCGGCCATGCCGATGGCGCGTCCGTTTCATGGCCGTTCCGGACCGGGAATCTTGCGCCCCTTTCTCGATGTCCCGCGGGCAGAGATCGAACGCCATGCCCGCGCCGCCGGCTTGTCCTGGGTCGATGATGAAAGCAATGCCGAGCCGCGGCTGACCCGCAACTTTCTGCGGCGCGATGTTCTGCCCCTGCTGCGCGAGCGGTTTCCCGGCTGCGACGCCGCTCTGGCGCGCGCCGCCGCGCATTTCGCGGAGGGCGAGCATCTGCTGCGCGAGCTTGCCGGCATCGACGCGGCGGCGGTTCTCCGGCAAGGCCGCATCGTTGTCGCGCGGCTGGCGCAACTCGATGACGCCCGCGCCCGCAATCTGTTCAGATACGTCTTGCGCCACGAGGAGATCGCGCCGCCGGATGACATGCGCTTGCGCGAAATCGCGCGTCAAGTGTGCGCCGCCGCGCCCGACCGGCATGTGCGCATCGCGCTTGGCGGCAAGACGCTGTATCGCTACAAGGGCGAAGTCTGGTTGTTGCCGGATGCCGCGCCGCTTGCGGATGTCGACTGGCGTGGCGAGGAGAGTCTGGCCTGGGGAGAACGGCGCTTGCGCTTCATCGCCGCGACCGGCGCCGGCATCAGTCTGGAAAAACTGCGCGGCGCGGCGGCGCGGATTACCGCCCGACGCGGCGGAGAGCGCCTGCAACCCGATAGCCGCAGGCCGCGCAGGGCGTTGAAGAAACTGCTCCAGGAATCCGGTGTGCCGCCGTGGGAGCGCGGCCGCATGCCATTGCTGTGGTGCGACGGCGAACTGGTGTGGGCGGCGGGGATCGGCATCGACAGCGCCTGGCAATGCGCTCCCGGAGAACCCGGCATCGTGCCCGAGATCGTGCCGGCCGCGTTGCTTTAGCTTGCTTTGACGCTTGGCGGTTACACCTTTGTGATAACCTGCGGCCATGCTTGATCTCGATCCGCTCAATCCCGCCTTCTGGTTTTCCGTTTTGCAGATCATCGCCATCGACATTCTGCTCGGCGGCGACAATGCCATTGTGATTGCGCTGGCGTGCCGGCGTTTGCCGGAGGCGCAGCGCAGGCTGGGGATCTTCTGGGGGGTGATCGGCGCCATCGGGCTGCGGATCGTGCTGATCTTTTTTGCCTTGCAGTTGCTCGCCATTCCGTTCCTGAAAATCGTCGGCGGCGCCTTGCTGCTCTGGATCGGTGTCAAGCTCCTGCAGCCGGATGATGAGGAGGAACATGGCGAGATCGAGGGCAGCACGCATCTGATCGGCGCGATCCGCACCGTCATCATTGCCGACGCGGTGATGAGCCTCGACAACGTGGTGGCGGTGGCGGCGGCGGCGAAGGGCCATCTGATGCTGGTGATCTTCGGCATTCTGGTCAGCGTTCCGATCGTCGTCTGGGGCAGCAAGTTCGTGCTCAAGCTGATGGATCGCCTGCCGATCGTGATTACCTTCGGCGGCGCGCTGCTCGGCTGGATTGCCGGCGACATGTTGCTGGGCGACGCGATGGTGAAGCCCCATCTGGAAGGCGCGCCGGGCTGGCTCAAATATGTGGCGTCCACGGTGGGAGCGGCGGGAGTGGTGCTGGTCGGCACCTGGTTGGCCAAACGGAAGGCCAGGCCGAAGGCGGTCGTGAAAGTGGCGTCGAATGAATCTGAGGAGGGAACAGGGGATGCCGGACAAGACCGATAACGTCAACAAGAACGCCAAAGGCATACAGAAGGTGCTGGCGCCGGTCGACGGCTCGGCTTATACGGATCGCGTCATTGATCACCTGTTGAAGCAGATGGCGACGGAAGGCCCGATGGAACTGCATCTGCTCAACGTGCAGGTTCCGGTCGATTCCGGACATGCCCGCATGTTCGTTTCCGCCAAGGATGTCGAAGCGTATCAGCGGGAGGAAGGTCTGGCCGCGCTGCAATCGGCGCGCAACAAGCTGGATACCGCCGGCGTCGACTACAAATGGCATATCGCGGTCGGGCGCAGCGCCGACACGATCATTCAGTTCACGCGCGAGAACGCCATCGACCGGATCGTCATGGGAACGCACGGGCGCTCGGGCCTGACGCATCTGCTGCTCGGTTCGGTGGCCGGCGAGGTGTCGCGCGCCGCCGTCGTTCCCGTCACTCTCATCAAATAATCCACAGGGATATTTTCCCTCCCGGCGTGCCTGGCCAGCGCCGGGACATTGCCGTTTTTTGCTGATAAAATAATGCGTTAAATGAAATTTGTGGCGTGTGTTTTTCTTTTAATTTCTCAAGTCTGGAGTGTTCAAGATGGCTGTCGAACGTACCCTGTCGATCATCAAACCCGATGCCGTGGCCAAAAACGTGATCGGCAAGATTTATTCCCGCTTTGAAACCAACGGCCTGACCATCGTGGCGGCCCGGATGAAGCATCTGTCGCGGCAGGAGGCCGAAGGGTTCTATGCCGTGCACCGCGAGCGGCCTTTCTTCAAGGATCTGGTCGAGTTCATGATTTCCGGCCCGGTGATGATTCAGGTTTTGCAGGGCGAGAACGCCATCGCCAAGAACCGCGAGTTGATGGGGGCGACCGATCCGAAAAAAGCCGCGCAGGGCACCATCCGCGCCGATTTCGCCCAGAGCATCGACGCGAACGCCGTGCACGGTTCCGACGCGCCGGAAACGGCGGCGGTCGAGATCGCTTATTTCTTTCCGGCCATGGCCGTTTATCCGCGTTAAATTATCCGCGCTCAATGAAGCAGAACCTGTTCGAATTCGATGCCGCCGGCCTGACGGCCTGGTTTGCCGGAATGGACGAAAAGCCGTTCCGCGCCAGACAGGTGTTGCGCTGGCTGCATCAATTCGGAGAGCGCGACTTCGAGCGCATGACCGATGTCGCCAGGCATCTGCGCGCCTGTCTGGCCGAGCGGGCCGAGGCGCGCCTGCCGCGCGTGTTGCGCGACGCGGCGGCGGCGGACGGCACGCGCAAGTGGCTGCTTGATGTCGGCGAGGGCAACGGCGTCGAGAGCGTTTTCATCCCGGAGGCGCATCGCGGCACGCTGTGCATTTCCACGCAAGCGGGATGCGCGCTCGACTGCGCCTTCTGTTCCACCGGCAAGCAGGGATTCAACCGCAACCTGACGGCGGGCGAGATCATCGGCCAGCTTTGGGTGGCGAAACAGGCTTTGGACGATTTTCGCGGCCCCAGTCGTCCCGCCGAGGCCGACGGCGTTTCCGCGCGCGTCATCAGCAATGTCGTGCTGATGGGCATGGGCGAGCCGCTGGCGAATTTCGAGCATGTTCTCACCGCGCTGCGCCTCATGCTTGACGACAATGCCTACGGGCTGTCGCGGCGCCGGGTGACGGTGTCGACGTCCGGCATCGTGCCGGCCATCGACCGGCTGCGCGACGCATGTCCGGTGGCGCTGGCGGTTTCGCTGCACGCCCCGAGCGACGCGCTGCGCGATCAACTGATGCCGATCAACCGGAAATATCCGCTGGCGGAACTGATGGCGGCCTGCCGGCGTTATCTGGAAAAGTCGCCGCGCGATTTCATCACCTTTGAATATGTCATGCTGGACGGCGTGAACGATTCCGAAGCGCAGGCGCGGGACTTGATCCGGCTCGTGCGGGACGTGCCGTGCAAGTTCAACCTGATTCCCTTCAACCCTTTTCCCGCCACCGCGTTCCGGCGCTCGTCCGCCCAGCGGGTGCGCCGCTTCGCCGACATCCTGATGCAAGCCCACATCATCACGACGACGCGCAAGGCGCGCGGAGAAGACATCGACGCCGCCTGCGGCCAACTCGCCGGACAAGTGCGCGACCGCACGCAGCGCCAGCAGCGGGCGCCGCACTCTCGCCATCACGCCATCGCCATCGCGGAGACTCTATCGTGAAACGCATCCTGCCGATTTTATCCGCCGCGCTGCTGACGGCTTGCGCCGGAACCAATGTCGCGCCCAATTCATCCGCCGCTCCGGTGGCCGACCAGATCCCGGCCGGGCAGGCCGAAAGAAGCGCCAAGACGCATACCGAACTGGGCGCGCTTTACCTGCAAGCGGGCAATCTGGCCGTCGCGCTGGAAGAAGCGCGTCTGGCGACGATGATTGATCCCGGCTACGCGCCGGGCTTCAGCCTGCTCGGGCTGGCGCAGATGACGATCAACGAAATGCCGCAAGCGCGGCTGGCGTTCGAGCGCGCCGTGCAGTTGGCGCCGAGGGATCCGCAGATCGCCAACGACTACGGCTGGTTCCTCTGCCAGAACAAGCAGGAGCGGGAGGCGATGAAGTATTTCGAGATGGCGGCGCAGAATCCACTCTACAAAACGCCGACCCGTCCCTACACCAACGCCGGCCTGTGCTATCTGCAGCTGCAAGATGGCAAAAACGCCGAAGCCAATTTCCAGCGGGCGGCGATGCTGGACGGCGCCAACGCGCAAGCGATCTATCATCTCGCCAACCTTGCCTATGGACGCGGAGATTACCCGACTGCCAGAAAGCGGCTCGGCGAATTGCATCGCCTCATGGAACCGAACGCGGATTCGCTCTGGCTGGGCGTTCGCGTCGAACGGAAAATCGGCAACCGTCAGGCGGAGGCGGGTTATGCCTCTCAACTGCGGCGCAAGTTCGCCGGCACGCCACAGCATCAGGCGTTGATGGAAGGCAAATACGAGTGAGCGAAGACGGCGCACCAGTCATCGAATCGCAGCCTCCGCCGGGGCCGGGCGCCACGCTGCGCGCGGCGCGGGAGGCGGGCGGCATGACGATTGCGGAAGCCGCCGCCGCGCTCAAGCTGAGTCCCTGGCAGATCGAAGCGATCGAAAACGAAGATTTCTCCCGTCTTTCCGGCGCCACCTTCGTGCGCGGATTCGTCCGCAACTATGCCCGGCTGCTCAAGATCGACGCCGCGCCGGTGCTTGACGCCCTCGCGGAGCAGGTGAAATTGCCATCCGAATTGAACGCGCCGGTGAACGAAGGCGTCAGAATGCCGGTCGCCGGCGAACGGCGCGGCAGGGGCGTGGCGGTGAGCATCGCGTTCGCGCTGCTGGCGCTGATTATCGCGCTGGCGCTTTATTTCGACGTGTTCGGCCTCGATAGCGCCGGGAAGCATTCATCCGGGCGTTCGTCTGAGCCGGCGCCGTCCGCGCCGGAAACGCAAACCGGAGCACAGGCGGAACCACGGGCAGAGACGCAAATGGAAACGCAGGCGGGAACGCAGGCGCCGCTTGCGCCGTCATCGGGCGCCGCTGTTACGGCTGCACCCGCCGCGATACCCGCCGCGCCCATACCGCCGACGCCGGCGGCGGGAATGCGCCGGATGACATTCAGCTTCAGCGGCGCCTCCTGGGTCGAAGTGAAGGACAGCGCGGGCCGCGTGATTTTTTCGCAGAACAACGTCAAGGGCGCGACGCAGGTTGTCGACGGGCGTCCGCCGCTTGAAGTGGTGATCGGCAACGCCTCTCAAGTGCGGCTGGAATACAAGGGCCAGCCGGTGGACCTCCAGCCGCATACCCGCGTCGAAGTGGCGCGCCTGACGCTCGACTGAAACGGAAATGGATATGGCCGTGGAACCGCAAGACGGGGCGCTTGCCCGGCATCGGACCCGTCTCGTCCGGGTCGGCGGCGTGCCGCTCGGCGGCGCTTGCCCGGTCGTCGTGCAATCCATGACCAACACCGACACCGCCGATGCGGCGGCGACCGCCGGGCAAGTGGCGCAGCTTGCCCGCGCCGGTTCGGAAATCGTGCGCATCACGGTGAATACCGAGGAAGCGGCGCGCGCCGTGCCGGCGATCCGCGAGCGGCTGCTGGCGATGAATGTCGCTGTGCCGCTGGTGGGCGATTTTCATTTCAACGGTCACAAGCTGCTGGCGAAATATCCGGCTTGCGCTGAAACGCTGGACAAGCTGCGCATCAATCCCGGCAACGTTGGCCGTGGCGCGAAGCGCGACGACTGCTTCGCGCAGTTGATCGAACTGGCCTGCCGGCACGGCAAGCCGGTGCGCATCGGCGTGAATTGGGGCAGTCTGGATCAGGCGCTGCTGGCGCGCATCATGGACGAGAATGTGCGCCGCCCGCAGCCGCTGGATGCGACGCGGATCATGCGCGAGGCGATGATCGTCTCCGCGCTGGAGAGCGCCGCGAAGGCGGAACAGCTTGGTTTGCCCGGCGATGCCATTGTGCTTTCCTGCAAGGTGAGCGGCGTGCAGGATTTGATCGCCATCTATCGCGCGCTTGCCGCCCGCTGCGATTATCCGCTGCATCTGGGCTTGACCGAGGCGGGCATGGGATCGAAGGGCATCGTCGCCTCGACGGCGGCGATGTCGGTGCTGTTGCAGGAGGGCATCGGCGACACCATTCGTGTGTCATTGACGCCGGAACCGCATGGCGACCGCGCGCGGGAAGTCGTCGTCGCGCAGGAAATTCTGCAAACCATGGGGCTGCGCGCTTTCGCGCCGCTGGTGGCGGCGTGTCCCGGCTGCGGCCGCACCACGAGCACGGTGTTTCAGGAACTGGCGCGGGAAATCCAGTCCCACGTGCGGGCGCGCATGCCCGAGTGGCGGCTGCGGCACGAGGGCGTCGAACACATGACGCTGGCCGTGATGGGCTGCGTCGTGAACGGCCCCGGCGAGAGCAAGCACGCCAATGTCGGCATCAGCCTGCCGGGCAGCGGCGAGACGCCGGCGGCGCCGGTTTACGTTGACGGCGAGAAGACCGTCACGCTGAAAGGGGACGGTATCGCCCGCGAGTTCAAGGCGATCGTCGACGATTACGTGGCGCGGAAATACCCGCTCAGAATAACGGAACAATCATGACGAGCCAGACGATTCAAGCCGTTCGCGGGATGAACGACATCCTGCCCGATGAGGCCGAGTTGTGGGAGGAGTTCGATCAAGTCGCGCGCGATTGGCTGCGCGCCTACGGCTACCGGCCGATGCGCATGCCGCTGGTCGAGCCGACGCCGCTGTTCGCCCGCGCCATCGGCGCGGTGACGGACATCGTCGAGAAGGAAATGTATTCCTTCATCGACGCCCTCAACGGCGAGGCGCTGACGCTGCGGCCCGAGGGCACGGCGTCCTGCGCGCGCGCCGTGCTCCAGCACAGCCTGCTCCACGCCGGCCCGCAGCGCCTCTGGTATGCCGGCCCGATGTTCCGCCACGAGCGGCCGCAGAAAGGGCGCTATCGCCAGTTTCACCAGTTCGGCGTCGAAGCCTTCGGCTACGCCGGCCCCGACATCGACGCCGAGCAGATTGTCATGTGCGCCCGGCTGTGGGAAGACCTGGGGCTGAGCGGCATCCGGCTCGAAATCAACTCGCTCGGCAGCGCCGAAGAGCGGCAGCGCCACCGCGCCGAACTGATCGCGTATTTCGAGCGCCATCATGCCGCGCTGGACGCCGATGCCCAGCGCCGCCTGCACGCCAACCCGCTGCGCATTCTCGACAGCAAGAATCCGCACATGCAGGATCTGATCGAAGGCGCGCCGAGGCTGATGGATTTTCTCGGCGCGGATTCGCTCGATCATTTCAAGGGCGTGCAAACCCTGCTCGGGGAAGCCGGCATTCCCTACCGCATCAATCCGCGTCTGGTGCGCGGTCTGGACTACTACAACCTGACCGTTTTCGAGTGGATCACCGATCAGCTCGGCGCGCAGGGCACTGTCTGCGCCGGTGGCCGTTACGATGGCTTGCTCGGGCAGCTCGGCGGCAAGCCGGCACCCGCGTGCGGCTTCGCCGTCGGCGTCGAGCGCCTGATCGCGCTGCTGAAGGAAACATTCGGCGATGAACCGGCGCGGTCGACCGCGCCCGATGTGTATGTCGCGCATCAGGGCGAACTGGCGGCGCGGACGGCGTTCCGCGTCGCCGACATGCTGCGCGAAGCCGGCTGCGACGTGCTGTTGCATTGCGGCGGCGGCAGCTTCAAGTCGCAGATGAAACGGGCCGACGCTTCCGGCGCCTTGCTGGCGGTGATTATCGGCGACGAGGAAGCGCGCGAAGACAGCGCCAGCCTGAAGCCCTTGCGCGAGGACGCGCCGCAGCGGCGCGTCCCGCTCGATGCGCTGGCCGGCGAGGTCGGCGATTATCTTTTTGGTGATGAACAGGAACGAGAAGGACAATAACGATGGCAGTCTATGATCTGGAAGAACAGGAACAATTATCCGAGTTGAAAGCCTGGTGGCAGGCGTATGGCAATCTGGTGACGACGCTGTTGCTGGTGGTCCTCGTGGCGGTGGCCGGCTGGCTGGGCTGGAACAAGTATCAGCGCAATCAGGCGGCGGAAGCCTCGGTGATTTACGCCGTCGTCCAGAAAGGCGCCACGGCAGGCGATGCCAAGAGCGTGCGGGACGCGGCGGGCGAACTGATCCAGAAATATCCCGGCACCATTTACGCGGCGATGGCGGCGCTGACCTCGGCCCGCATGCAGTTCGATGCCGGCGATCTGAAAACGGCGCGCGTCCAGTTGCAGTGGGTCGCCGGGCAGGCGGGCGACAAGGGCTTGCGCGATCTGGGCCGGCTGCGTCTGGCGCATGTCCTGTTCGATCAGACTGACGAACAGGGCGCGCGCGACGAAGCCCTCAAGCTGCTGGCGGAAGAATCCCTGCCCGCCTTCGCGCCGCGCTTTGAAGAATTGAAGGGCGACATCCTGCTCGCGCAAGGCAAGCAGGCGGAGGCGAAGACAGCCTATCAAGCCGCCCTGACGAAGCAGGAATCAATCGAGAAAGCCGCCGCCGGTCGCGGCGGACGCGAGACGCAGTATCTCGACCTGCTCAGAACCAAACTCGATTCGCTCGGAGATCAATGATGCGCGCCGCGCTTGCCCCTTCTTTCATCGTCGCTTTCGGCGTGGCGTTGTCGGCCTGTTCGACGCTTGAAAAAATAAATCCGGTGAACTGGTTTTCCAGCGCGCCGAAAATCAAACCCGCCGAACTGACGCCGATTACGCCGAGCGCCAAGCTGTCGACGCTGTGGCAATCCGGCGTCGGCAGCGCCGGCGGTTATGTGTTGACGCCGGCGGTGGTCGGCTCAAGCGTGTATGCCGCCGCGAATGACGGCACGCTGGCGCGCTTCGACGGCGGCAGCCAGGTCTGGCGCATCAATGCCGGACAGAAAATTTCCGGCGGCGTCGGCGCCGACGGGCAGTTGGTGGTGGTCGCCACGCCGAAAGGCGAAGTGCTGGCGTTCGACAATACCGGCAAGCCGCTCTGGAACACCCGCGTGACGTCCGAAGTGCTGGCAGCGCCGCAGGTCGCGGAAGGCGTCGTCCTCGTGCGCAGCGGCGACAACCGCATCTTCTGTTTCGACGCCGCCGACGGCAAGCGGAAGTGGGTGTACCAGCGCAGCACGCCCGCGCTGTCCCTGCGCAGCAATGTCGGCGTCATCATCGCGGAAAAGGCCGCCTTTGCCGGTTTCCCCGGCGGCAAGCTGGTGGCCATCGCCCTCAACAACGGCGCCGCGATATGGGAGGCCACCGTCGCCATGCCGAAGGGCGCCACCGAACTGGAGCGGATCGCGGATGTCACCAGCGCCCCCGTCGTCGTCGGACGGGAGATCTGCGCTGCCGCGTATCAGGGGCGCGTTGCCTGTTTCGATCTCGCCAGCGGCAATCACCTCTGGTCGCGCGACATGTCCTCGGCGGCCGGCATCGACGTCGACGCCGGCAATCTTTACGTCACGGACGATCGCGGCGCCGTGCATGCGCTGGACCGCAGCAACGGCGCCACGCTGTGGAAGCAGGACAAGCTGCTGATGCGTCAGGTGAGCCGGCCGGTCGCGCTCAACGGCTATGTCGCGGTGGGCGATTATCAGGGCGTGGTGCATCTCTTGCGCCGCGAAGACGGCGCGTTTGCCGCCCGCTACAACACCGACAGCAGCGGCATCGCCGCCGAGCCGCAACACGTCGAGCGCGGCTTTGTCGTGCAGACGCGCAACGGCGGCGTGTTTGCCTTGACGACCGAATGACGGCTGGCTGAGCTTCCCGCTTGGGTTTCACATGACCGATCCGATCCGCTTTTTCGACAACCAGTTCCGCTGCCAGGTCGCCGCCGGCGACTTCGCGCTCAATCCCTTCGAGCAGGCGGCGTTGCCTTACCTGAAAGGCCGCGTGCTCGATCTGGGCTGCGGGCTGGGCAATCTGGCGCTGGAAGCGGGGCGGCGCGGCTGCGAAGTGCTGGCGGTGGATGTCAGCCCCGCCGCCGTCGAGCGCATCAACCGCGATGCCGCGAGCGGCAAGCTCAACGTGCGCGCCGTCGCCGGTGATCTCGGCAGTTACGCCATCAGCGGCAGTTATGACACTGTGGTGGCAATCGGATTGCTGCCGTTCTTTCCGCGCGACAAGGCGCTGCCGCTGCTGACGGCCATCCAGTCCCACGTCGGCGCGGAGGGCTGCGCCATCGTCAACGTGCTGATCGAAGGCACCACCTGGCTGGAGATGTTCGAGGCCGGGCGCTACACCCTGTTTGGCCGCGACGAGATCGAACGGCGCTTCGACGGCTGGCGCGTTTGCTTCTCGCGCCATGACGAATTCGATGCGCCGGGCGGCGCCCGCAAGATGTTCTCCACCGTCATCGCCTGCCGGCACAAGACAGCGGTCACGCTGCAATGAAACCCACTCTGGTTATCGTCGGACGGCCCAACGTCGGCAAGTCCACCCTGTTCAATCGCCTGACGCGCTCGCGCGACGCGCTGGTGGCGGATATTCCCGGCCTCACGCGGGATCGCCACTACGGGCATGGCCGCCTCGGTTCGCGCCCGTATCTGGCGGTTGATACCGGCGGCTTCGAGCCGGACGCGAAGCAGGGCATTCTGGCCGAGATGGCGCAGCAGGCGGAAGCGGCGATTGCCGAAGCCGACGCGCTGCTGTTCGTCGTCGATGGCCGCGCCGGTTTGACTGCCCAGGACAAGATCATCGCCGAGCGCCTGCGCCGCGCCGGGCGGCCGCTGCTGCTGGTGGTGAACAAGGCCGAAGGCATGGAGCGCGCGCTTGTCGGCGCGGAATTTCACGAACTTGCCTGCGGCGAGCCGCTGGTGATTTCCGCCGCCCACGGCGACGGCGTGCGGGAACTGGTCGAGGAGGCGTTGGCGTCGTTTCCAGAAACAGAGGCAACGGAGGGAACAGAGACGGCGGAAGAAAGCGCCGCGCCGCGCATCGCCGTCGTCGGACGGCCCAACGTCGGCAAATCCACGCTCATCAACACCTTGCTCGGCGAAGCGCGCGTGATCGCCTTCGACCAGCCGGGCACGACGCGCGACGCCATCGCCGTGCCTTTCCAGCGCAAGGGCCGCGCTTACACCCTGATCGACACCGCCGGCCTGCGCCGCAAGGGCAAGGTGTTCGAGGCCATCGAAAAATTCTCCGTCATCAAGACGCTGCAATCCATCGAGGAAGCCAACGTCGTCATTCTCACGCTCGACGCCAGCCAGGACATTTCCGATCAGGACGCGCACATCGCCGGCTTCTGCGTCGAAGCCGGCCGGGCGATGGTCATCGCGGTGAACAAATGGGACAGCGTCGACAGCTACCAGCGCGACCGCGTCAAGCTCGACATGTCGCGCAAGCTCAATTTTCTCGGCTTCGCCAAGGCGCATTTCATCAGCGCCCTGAACGGGCAGGGCATCAATCCGCTGATGGCCTCGGTCGACGCCGCCTATGCCGCCTCGATGGTCAGGATGCCGACGCCGAAACTCACCCGCCTGCTGCTCGCCGCCGTCGAGAAGCAGGCGCCGCCCCGGCACGGCATCTTTCGCCCCAAGCTGCGCTACGCCCATCAAGGCGGCAACAATCCGCCTGTCATCGTCATTCACGGCAACGCCCTCGACCACGTTGCCGACACCTACCGCCGCTATCTCGAACGCACCTTCATGGAAGCCTTTACCCTCAAAGGCACGCCGCTCAGGGTCGAATTCCGCACCACGCGCAATCCCTACGCGGAACGCTGACCGGCGCCGGCATCGGCGCCGACGCCGACGTTGCGCAACGCCGGTTTTCGCATGTTGATCGGGACGCTTGGTATAAATCCCGCGCTGTGGCAGAGTTCACCACCGGTATAAAACGTGGCTGTCAGGCAATATGAATTCCCGGAAACAGAAAACTGATGAATTATCCCCCCCCCCCCGACTTTCCGGCAAGCCGCGCGCCAAGGCCAAAACCATTGATGCGTCCCCGAAGCTGATGTCTCTCACCGAAGCCGTGCCCTTGTCTTCCACGGACAGTCCGGCGGACTGGCTCGACCAACTGCGTCTGGACAGGCGTGTTTCCGAACCTTATTACCTGCAATTGAAACGGCAGTTCGAAGCCCTGATCCATACGGGCGCGCTGCCGTCCGGTCACAGCGTGCCTTCCGAGCGCGACCTCGCCGACATGCTGGAAATCAGCCGCGTGACGGTCAGGCGCTGCTACGAGGAATTGCGCAACGCGGGCCTGCTGGTCACGCATGGCAATCGCGGCGGCACCGCAGTGAAGGGCGTCCCGCGCATTTCTCCGGAACTCAGCGATCTCAAGGGATTCAGCGATGAAATGCGCGAACTCGGATTCGCCCCGAGCACCCGCGTGCTGACGCGCGAGATGGTGAGCGACCGCATGGCGGCCTCGATGTTCAACCGCACCTCGGAAGCCGTGTTTTTGCGGCTGGTGCGCCTGCGTTTTGCCGATGATATTCCCATGTCGCGCGAAGTGGCCTGGTACGACATCAGTCTGGCGCCGGCGCTGGCTGACTGGTCCGGCGAAGGTTCCGTCTACGATTTTCTGCGCAAGGAATGCGGTTTGATTTTAACCTGGGCAAAGCAGACCATCGAGGCCATGGCCAGTTCTCCCGAGGAAACCGAAGCCTTCGGGTTCGACGCCCCCGCGCCCTGCCTGCTGCTCAAGCGCCAGAGCTACACCGCCGACAACCGGCAGGTGGAATATGTCGAAGGCACTTTCCGGGGCGACGTTTACCGCTATCAGATCAAGCTGGGCGTTTGAGTGTTTGGCGTGTTTCCCTCTTCACTTGCGGAAGCGGGTCAGGGAGAGGGCAGCGTTAGAGCGAAGAAAAACGCCCTTCCAGCATCCCCCGCAATTCAATCTCGCTCGGCAGCCCTTCCAGAATCCCCGTCCGCATCACCGCGAAAGCGCCGCAGGCATTTCCCTGACGCAACGCCTCCTCCAGCGAGCGCCGCTGACTCAGCGCGATACACAGTCCCGCCGCGAAGGCGTCGCCGGCGCCGATGCTGCTGCGCGCCGGCACGTTCAAAGCGGGCGCGAAATGACTGGCGCCGTCCGGCGTGAACGCCAGGCTGCCGCCGGCGTTCAGCGTCACCACCAGCACGCGCTCGCCGCCGCCGGGCCATGTGCGCCATAGCGGTTCCAGCATCGCGGCGAGCGCCGCCCGCTGTCCGGGTTGCGGCGCGGGCGGCCAATACGGCAACAGCCGCGCCGCTTCCGTCATATTGAGCAGCAGCACTTGCGTGCAGGCCAGAAGATCGGCGGGCAACGGCTGCCAAGGCGAGGGGTTGAGCACGCTGCACGCGCCCCGGCGTCGCGCGCGGGTGAAGGCTTCACGCGCCGCAGACAACGGCGCTTCAAACTGGGCGTAGACCAGCGTCGAGCGCGCCAGCGCCGCATCGGCTTGCGCCACCTGTTCCGCATCGAGCAGCGCATTCGCGCCAAGGTACGCGGCAATCGCGTTTTCGCCGTCGGCTGCGAGCCAGCCGGCGCCTTGTCCCGACGGGCCGGGATGCCGCCGCACATGGTCCGTCGGCAAATCGAAATCCCGTGGCAGGCGTTGCATCAGCGCGTCGCCCGCCGCGTCGTCGCCGATGGACAGCAGCAGATCGACTTCAGCGCCCAGACGGCGGCAGCCCACCGCGACCGCCAGCCCCTTGCCCGCCGGCTCGGTGTAAAAGCCGCTGGCCGCCAGCGTTTCACCCGGTTTGGGCAAGCGCTCGACCTGCCAGCACGCCGCCTGCATGAAACTGCCGATGACGGTGATATGCGCCCCGCTCATGACGCCTCTCTCAGCGATGCGCGGGTGGCGGGGCGGCAGGGACGGTATAAGCGATCTTCATGACGACGATGGCCGCCGTCAGCACCACCATCACGGCATTGGCGACGATCAGCGGCAGATCGCCCCGGAGCAGGCCATACACAAACCAAAGCGCCAGGCCGACGGTAATCACCGAGTAGCTGGCCAATGAAATCCCGCTCACGTCGCGCGTGCGCCATGTGCGCCAAACCTGCGGCACGAAGGAACTGGTGGTGAAGCAGGTGGCTATCAATCCAAGCAAATCAATATATTCCACGAGCCAAGCCCCCAAAACAACGCCATGAGATCCGGGTAACTTACACAGGACGGCGGAAATATTCAATCAAAACCTTCACGTCGGCGCTTGGAGGCGGAATCCATAACGTCAGATATTTGTATATTTTGGTATTTAAACGGTAGTAAAATAGTCTGTCAGTAGCAAGGGAGAGGCGGCCTTCGCGCTCCGCAACCGCCAGAACAAACAGATAAATAAAATCGAGGAGGTTCGCCGTGAATCGCATTTGCAAAATTGTTTTCAACCGTAGCCTGGGCATCTGGCAAGTTGCGTCCGAATTGGCAAAAGCCCGCTGCAAATCGGGGCGCGGTTCGCGCCCTCGCCAGCGTCTGCATGCGCTGGCGGGCAAAACACGTTCGCGGCGCTTCTCTCTGGCGGCGCTGACCGGCGTTTTTCTGCTCGGCGCGTCGTCATCCGTGTTTGCGGCCTGCGTCGCGGATTCTCCCAATCCCAACGTTACAACCTGTTCCGGCGACCCGGCCAGTTTCGGCCATTCCGCGACCGGGCAGGGCGGCAACACAATCCTTTCCGTCGAGGAACTGACCGGCGATATCGTATCGCCGGCGGGAACGCGGGGAGTCTGGCTCAACAGCACCACGCCGCATGCGGATACCGGCGATATCGCGAACGATGCCGCTGACCTGGGCATATACATCGACGATGCTGCGCGCACCATCACCACCACCGGCGCGAATGGCGTCGAGGCCATCTCGCAAGGCGGCGGCGGCGGCAACGGCGGCATCGCCGACGCCCCCGGTTATGGCGGTTTGGGCGGTTTTGTCACCATCGAATCGAATGCCCGGATCGTCACAAACGGCGGCATCGGCATTCTCGGAGAGTCGCTCGGAGGCAACGGCGGCAATGGCAACATCAATCAGGACGGCGCCCCCGCCAACCATGCCAAGGGAGTGAAGATTACACAAACCGGCGCGGTGCGGACCCAAGGCAATAATTCGGGCGGCATTGTCGCGGTAGCCAAGGCCGGCGATGGCGGCGATGGCGGGGGCGCCGTGGGCGATAACCACGGCGGTGCGGGCGGTATGGCGGGACCGATCGGGATCAGCTCGGGCGCCGCCATCTCGACGAATGGTGCTGATTCATCTGGAATTTTCGCGCGCAGCCTTGGCGGCGGCGGCGGCGCGGGCGGCGACGGTCTGGGCGGCGGCGCCGGGGGTTTTGCCGCGAATGGCGGCCAGATCTCGGTTGCGACGGCGAACACCGATATTCAGGCAACAGGCGACAGGTCTTACGGCATCTATGCGCAAAGCATCGGCGGTTTTGGCGGCGCGGGCGGCGTCACATCGCTGCTCGTGGCGTCGTGGGGGGATAACGCCAACAGCGGCGGCGACGGCGGCGACATCGGCATTCTCGCAGGCAGCGGCAGCATCCGCACGAATGGCGTGGGCGCCTCCGGCATCTATGCGCAAAGCATCGGCGGCGGCGGCGGTTCGGGCGGCGCCGGGTTCGGGCTGATCGCCGCGCTCGGCGGCGACGGCAGTCCGGGCGGTGGCGGCGGCGCGGTGGTTGTGACCAACAGCGCCGACATGACCATTCTGGGCAATCAATCCTCGGGGATTTTCGCCGAGTCCATCGGCGGCGGCGGCGGCGCGGGCGGCGCCGCCGGCGGGCTGGTCGGCGTCGGCGGCGATGGCGGAAGCTCCTCCAGCGGCGGCGATGTCACTGTCACCAATCACGGCAATATGACGTTGTCCGGCTCCGGCTCGTTCACCAATGTCTCGACATCAACGGCGGCGGCGGGGATTTTCGCGCAGTCGGTCGGCGGCGGCGGCGGCGATGGCGGGCTGGGCGTCGGCGCGGTGGGCATCGGCGGACGCGGCGGCGCGGGCGGCGACGCCGGCACGGTTTTGGTCGAGAACGACGGGAGCATCAATCAGAACTGCGTCACGGGAAGCTGCATCATGGCGCCGGCGATTCTCGCCCAGTCGATTGGCGGCGGCGGCGGCAATGGCGGCGGTTCCGTGGGTCTGGTGTTTGGCATCGGCGGCGACGGTGGCGGCGGCGGCAACGGCGGACGTGTCAATGTCTCGTCCAGCAACGCGGCGCTGACGACGCACGGCGATTTTTCGCAAGGCATTCTGGCGCAATCCATCGGCGGCGGCGGCGGCAACGGCGGTTTCAGTGTCGGCGTCCCCCTTGGTTTGCTGCCGACGATCGACATCGGCGGCAAGGGCGCGGGCGGCGGCGTCGGCGGGGAGGTTTCCGTCTTCGCGTCAGGCAGCGTTAACACCTTTGGCGCTTACTCGCAAGGCATTCTGGCGCAATCGGTCGGCGGCGGTGGCGGCAACGGCGGTTTCGCCCTCGCCGGCAGCGTCATTGCTGCGGTGGGTATCGGCGGTGATGGCGGCATCGGCGGCGACGGCGGCAGCGTCAGGATTGATGGCTCCAGTCTCACGGTCTATACCGAAGGCGTCGCCTCGACTGGCATCACAGCGCAGTCCATCGGCGGCGGCGGCGGCAATGGCAGCGGCGCGTTCGCGGTGGGCGGCATCGCCTCGGTGTCGCTTGGCGGCAGCGGCGCGGCAGCCGGTGATGGCGGCGAGGTCAACTACGACATCGCCGATGCTGTTGTGACCACCCGGGGTGAAGATTCGACCGGCATTCTTGCCCAGTCGATTGGCGGCGGCGGCGGCAACGGCGGCTTCGCGCTCGGCGGCGCGGGCATTGTCGCGGTCGGCGTCGGCGGCGATGGCGGCGCGGGCGGCGTGGGCAAGAAGGTTGATGTGACGACCGGCGGCGCGGTGAACACGTATGCGGATCGTTCGAGCGGCATCATTGCGCAATCCATCGGCGGCGGCGGCGGCAACGGCGGCTTCGTCGTCGAGGGCAGTCTTTTTGGCGCCAGCATCGGGGTGGGCGGCAGCGGTGGCGCGGGCGGCGACGGCGGAGAGGTGTTCTTCCGTACCGCCGGCAACGAATTCGTCACGACGCGCGGCGCGGATTCGACCGGCGTCGTCGTGCAATCGGTGGGCGGCGGCGGCGGTAATGGCGGTTTTGTCGGCACCTTCGGCCTGATTGCCAATCTGGGCATTGGCGGCAACGGCGGCGCCGCCAGCAAGGGCATGGCGGTCGATGCGGCCTACAACGGGTCGGTGGATACGTTCGGGCCGCGTTCGGCGGGCATCATCGTGCAGTCGATTGGCGGCGGCGGCGGCAATGGCGGCGGCGTTATTGGCATTGGCCCCGGCTTGACTGTCGGTATCGGCGGCAGCGGCGGCGGCGGTGGTGACGCCGGCGCGGTCAGCTTCCGCTCGACAGACGGGCTGAATGTCACGACGCGGAGCGAGGATTCGGCTGGCGTGATCGTCCAGTCCATCGGTGGCGGCGGCGGCAACGGCAGTTTCGCGCTCGGCGGCCTCGGCCTTGCCGCGGTCGACATCGGCGGCAGCGGCGGCGCGGCCGGCGACGCTGAAAAGGTCGACGTCGATATTGCCGGCGGCAATATCTATACGCTGGGCGACCGCTCGACGGGACTCATCGCCCAATCCATCGGCGGCGGCGGCGGCAACGGCGGCGGCGTCGCCACCGCCGCCGCCATCGGCGTGAGCATCGGCGGCAAGGGCGCGGGCGGCGGCGAGGGCGAGACTGTCGACGTCACCAATGGCGCGGCGGTGCAAACCGAAGGCGTGCAATCGCACGGCATACTGGCGCAGTCGATCGGCGGCGGCGGCGGTTCCGGCGGTTTCGCGATGACGCTCGGCGGGCCGTCATTTTCTCTGGGCGGCGCGGGCAGCGCCGGCGGCGGCAGCGCGAAGGTGACGGTCGACAACAGCGGCGGCATCTTTACCGAAAATGATTTGTCGATCGGCGTCTTCGCCCAATCGGTCGGCGGTTCGGGCGGCGATGGCGGCCTTGCCGGGGCCGGCGGCGCGTTCGCGGCGGTGTCCATCGGCGGCGCGGGCGGCGCCGGTGGCGCAGGCGGCGAGGTCGAGGTCATCAACCATTCCGGCATCACCACACGGGGCGCGCTGGCGCACGGCATTCTGGCGCAGTCGGTCGGCGGCGGCGGCGGCAACGGCGGCAGCGCGGGAGCGGTGGCAGTCGGCGCGTTCGGCGCGGCGGGCGTGGCGATCGGCGGCGGCGGCGGCGCGGGCAATTTCAGCGCGCAGGTTGCCGTCACCCACAGCGGTGACATTCATGTCGGCGGCGCGGGCGCGAAAGCGATTCTGGCGCAGTCGGTGGGCGGCAGCGGCGGCAACGGCGGCAACGCCTATTCCGGCGCGTTCAGCGCGGGCCTGTATGGTTCCGCCGCAGTTGGCGTTTCGGTGGGCGGCAGCGGCGGCGATGGCGGCCCCGGCGGCAAAGTTTCAGTCACGGCGGATGGCAACCTGATTGCGGATACGGATGCCGTCGGCGCGGGCGGCATCGTGGCGCAGTCCATCGGCGGCGGCGGCGGCAATGGCGGGCGCGCGGCGACGATTGCCGGTTCGGTCAGCAACGGTGCGAATGTCAGCCTCGGCGTGACCGTCGGCGGCTGGGGCGGCGATGGCGGCAGGAGTGATCTGGTTACGGTCGACACCGGGCTGAATGGCGGCGGCAGCATCGTCACGCTCGGCGATCAGGCCACCGGCATTCTGGCGCAATCGGTCGCGGGCAGCGGCGGCAACGGCGGCGATTCCTGGGGCGCGGCGGGCGGCTATGGCACCAATGTCAGCGTGAATGCCACGGTCAATATCGGCGGCGGCGGCGGTGACGGCAATGTCGCCGGCAATGTTTTGGTCAACAACGCCATGAATGTCCGGACTGAAGGCGACATGAGCGTGGCGATTCTGGCGCAATCCATCGGCGGGGGCGGCGGCAACGGCGGCTCCACCAACGGCGCGACGGCGGATGTCAATTCCGGCTCGGGTGTCAACGTCTCGGCCAATGTCGCGGTCGGTGGCGGTGGCGGCAGCGGCAATCTGTCGGGCGCGGTCGCTGTCACGAACAGCGGCAACCTGATGACGAAGGGCGATTTCTCCTCCGGCATCGTGGCGCAGTCGCTCGGCGGCGGCGGCGGCATGGGCGGAGCGGCCAACGCCAAGGCGTTCCATCTTGGCGGCACGACCAGCACCAGTGTCACGGTGAATGTCGGTATCGGCGGCGCGGGCGGCAGCGGCAACGATGCCGCCGGCGTCGAGGTCGATAATTCCGGCATCATCATGACCGAGGGCCTCAACTCCATCGGCATTCTGGCGATGTCGGTCGGCGGCGGCGGCGGGGGTGGCGGCGCGGCGTCGACAGAGGAGGAAATCGTCGGCGCGGGCAGCGCCGGCGATACATCCGTCGGCATCGGCGCGGCGATTGGCCTCGCGGCGGGCGGCGCGGGCGATGGCGGCACGGTTTTCGTCACCAACAGCAACCGGATCGAAACCAATGGGGCAGACGCCCACGGCATCAGCGCCAATTCCATCGGCGGCGGCGGTGGCGTCGGCGGTTCGGCGACCTCCGGCGTGCTCGGCGAATACGCCATTGGCGGCGCGCTGGGCGGCGCGGGCGGCGGCGCCGGTAACGGCGCGCGGGTGGATGTCGTCAACACGCAGACGAGCATCATCTGGACGCATCAGGAACGCTCGATTGGCATTTTCGCGCAGTCGGTCGGCGGCGGCGGCGGCGCGGGCGGCGCGGGCGAAAGCACGGGCGCCGAAGGCGCGGCGGTGGCCGTCAATCTCGCGCTGGGCGCGGCGGGCGCCGTCGGCGGCGACGGCGGCGAGGTACACGTCGACAACAGCGGCATCGTCATTACCGACAAGGCGTACTCGCACGGCATCATGGCGCAATCGGTCGGCGGCAGCGGCGGCATTGGCGGCGCTTCGGGAACGTCTTCCGCAGGCGCTGATGTCGCCATCGGGTTCAGCCTGGGCGGCGCGGGCGGCGACGGCGGCAAGAGCGCGCTGGTCCACGTCACCAATTTCGCGTCGGGGTCCATCCTCACCCAGGGCGACAACGCGCACGGCATTTTCGCGCAGTCGGTGGGCGGCGGCGGCGGCGCGGCGGGCGGCGGCTCGACTGAAACGGGCAAAGGCGATATTGCCGTCACGCTGGCGATGGGCGGCGTGGGCGGCGGCGGCAGCCGGGGCGGCGACGTGATCGTCGATAACTTCGGCAGTATCGAAACGCAGGGTTATCTGTCGCACGGCATCTTCGCCCAATCGGTGGGTGGCGGCGGCGGCGCCTCCGGCGCGGCGGCGAATGCTTCCAAGGCAGACATGACCATCGGCGGCGCGGTTTCACTGCCAAGCGGCCCCGGCGCCAACGGCGGCGCCGTCACGGTCAACAACGCTGGCGTGATCGAAACCTGGCAGGATGGCTCGCTCGGCATCGTCGCCCAGTCGGTCGGCGGCGGCGGCGGTTACGGCGGCGTCGTGACTGCTGATACGGCGGGATCGGATTCGGTCGCGTTGCAGCTTGGCGGGTTGGGCGGCAACGGCGGCGATGGCGGCGAGGTCAATGTTACCGTCACCGGCGACATCATCACGCATGGCGAGCGCGCGCATGGCGTGGTGGCGCAATCGGTGGGCGGCGGCGGCGGTTATGGCGGCGACGCCAAGGGCAAGGCTTCCAACGCCATCGCGATAGGCGGACTGGGCGGCGACGGCGGCAACGGCGGCGATGTGACCGTGATCCGCACCGGCAACATCACGACCTACGGCAAGGACTCGATCGCCATCATCGCGCAGTCGGTGGGCGGCGGCGGCGGCATCGGCGGCGCGGGCTTCGGACGCTTTGGCGCGAGCGAAGACGGCGGCAGCGGCCTTGATAACAACACCGTTGGTTTCACCTCGCCCGGCGGCGGCAAGGGCACTGGCGGCAAGGTTACGATCATTCAGGATGGCGAGATTGAAACGGACGGCGACCGCGCCCACGGTATCGTGGCGCAGGCGGTCGGCGGCGGCGGCGGTTTCGCCGGTACGCTCGATTTGGCTATGGGTGCATCGGGCGCAGGCTCGCAAGGCGGCATCGGCGACGCGGCGGCGGTGTCGGCCACCGCGCAGAGCCAGATCTGGGTGAAAGGCGCGAGTTCCTACGCGCTGTTCGGCCAGAGCGCGACGGGGCAGGGCAATTCGGGCGCGGTCGATCTGACGGCGATGGACAGCCTGTTCGCGATGGGCAAGGATTCGGTCGCGGCGTATGCCGAGAGCACGTCCGATGGCGCGAAAGGCGACATCACGCTCGACCTCAACGGCTTTTATACGGTGGGCGGCTCGGCTACCGGCGTCGCGGCCATGCTGGTCGGCGGCGCGAACAATACCCTCAACAACAAGAGTCTGCTGTTCGCGTGGGACGCGCCGAACGCCACGATCGACACGGTGCTGGAAGATCTCCTGGGCAACTTCAGCCCGATGTCGATTACCGGCACTTCCGGCAACGATCAGGTGAACAACCAGCGCACGGCATCGACGCTGGGCCGCGTCATCGGCAACATTGATCTGGGCGGCGGCGTCAACGGCTTCCACAACTTCGCCGATTCCTCGGTGATCAGCCTGGCGCTCATTGATCTGGGCGGCGGCAAGTTTCTCAATGACGGCCTCATGAGCAACAACGGCATCGGCGTCATCGGAAGCACGGACATCAATGGCGACTTCACGCAATCGGGGACTGGCGCGCTGGTGACCGACATTGACCTCGCGTCGCATCTCACTGACTTCACCGGCATCAGCGGCGCGGGCGATATCAATGGCGCGGCGCCGCTCAACTTCATCTCGATCGACCGCCTGTTCGACCGCGACGGCTACGTGATCGCGACGGGCGCCAGCATGGCGACGACGCTGACGCCGACGCTGACGCATCCCGCCGTCGGTTTCGATTTCCAGATGCGCGTCGACAACGGCACCGATCTGGTGCTGTTCTCGGATACGCCGGCGATGAAATCCCTCATCAAGAATCCCGCTTCCGGCGTCAGGGATCCGGGCGCCATCCAGATGGCGGCGTATTTTGACGGGCTTGAAAAGCTGGACGCGCTCTACAACCAGCCGAGCGAACTGGCGCGCATGATCAACATGCTGCGCTTCCTGCCGAACGAGCAGGAATTCGGCAAGGCGCTCATGCGTTTGACGCCGCACTATGCGGTGCACACTTTCGAGATGGTCAACCAGTCGGTGAATGCCGTGCTGGAGCCGGCGCGCAATTGCGCGAACCAGCCCAACAGCCGCAGCGACAACGGACATTGTGTCTGGCTGACGTTCAGCCCCGATGCCAAGTATGAGCGCGATATCGGACGCGGCGCCGCCAACCGCGACGACCAGTACAAGACGGCGTCGCTGGGCGGGATAGGCCAGATCAACGATGCCTGGTCGCTCGGCGGCACGCTCGGATATACCGATCTCTCCTCCGACATCAGCTTCAACGGCGAGCGGCTGTCGCGAACCACCGGCAATATCTGGCAGGCTTACGCCTTGATGAAGTACACGAATGACAAATACTTCGCCGACTTTGCGCTCGGCGGCGGCGGCGGCAGATTCGGCGGCAAGCGCGACACCACGATAGGCCAGGTCGCTTACATTCCGGGCGAGACGCTGGGCGGGGATTATCTCGACGCGCTATTGCATGCCGGCGTCGGCAACACGGTGACGTACAAGCAGCGTAGCCGTCATTTCGGCGCTTCCGCGCGATTCGGCGTCACGCAGCAGTTTGAAAACTTCTATGTGCAGCCCAGCCTGCAAATCGACGCCCGCCGTTTGAGCGTTTCGGGCAAGGAAGAAGGCTCGGTCGCGGCGCTGCGCTTCAAGGGCAGTTCCAATGTCTACTACTCGGTGACGCCGGGCGTGGAGATCGGAACCGATCTCGCCGTCAGCGAGGCGGCCAGACTGCGCCTCTACACGCATGCCGGCGCCGAGTTTTCCAACCGGGACTGGAAGATCAAGGGCCAATTCAGGGGCGCCGAGGATTTGGGCGCGCCGCCGCTTGTCCTGACGCAAAAAGCGGATTCGCCGCTTTACCGCGCCGGCATCGGCATCGAGTTCAACAGCGTCAAGGGCGTCGGCTTCGCGCTGCACTACGGCGGCGCCTTCGGCAAGGACGTGCGCATGAACGCCGTCAGCGCCTTGCTGAAGTATCAGTTCTGACCCGGTTACGGGTTGCGCTTGTCCCGCGCCGCGCCGGCAATCAGCGGCGGCAGGGATTCGCGCAGGGCGGCGGCGGCTTCCTCGGCGACGTGCCGGGCGACGCCGTCGAGGTGGCGCGCGATCAGGCGTGGCAGGTGCGCGGCGAGCCAGCTTTCAACGGCGCGGGCGATTTCTGGCGCGATCTCCGGCGCCATCTCCGGTGTCATGGCCGGCATGGCGGGGGTGAAAGCGGCGGCCGGGCCGGGCATGGGTTGGGCAGGGGGATGGACAGGGGGATGGGCGGGGGGCGGGGCCGCTATGTCGTGGTCGAACATGCCTTCGACGATCATGTTTTGGTCAACCACATCGGTCAGCACCGGCACGTCTTCGGCGGGCGGCGCCGGCTGATTGCCGCGCTCGGCGGCGTGGCGCTTCATCAGCGCGTCGGCCTTGCGAAAAACGTCCTGGCTGTCTTCGCTCATGCGCCGCTCCTTGCAAGATCGTGCGACGTGATGGCGTAGCCGCGATCACGGTAGAACTTGAAGCGTATCCGCGCCGGCTGGCGGTCGGCCTCGTCGACGCCGACGATTTCCACCAGTTGCTCGAAGCGGGAAAACGCCGGCGGCAATTCGCCGTCGAGATTGACCAGCACGTCGTGATGCGCGGCGTCGTCGAGCGGGCCGCCGCCGATCAGGATCGGCGTTTCCGCAGCCAGCGGACTGTCGGCGCGGCAATGCGGCACGAAGCCGGTCGCCGGCTGCATCCAGAGCAAGCGGTCTATCTGCGTGGCCAGTCCTTCCTCCGGCGCATACACCAGCACCTTGCGGCCTTCGGCGTGCAAGGCGCTGATCAGGCGGCAGGCGGATTGCGCCTTGTTCGCCGCGCCGTGATAGAAGTCGATGCGAGTCACAGCTTGCCCGCGCGCTTCAGCAGGAAGTGGGTCAGCAGCGGCACCGGGCGTCCGGTGCTGCCTTTTTCGCGGCCCGAACGCCAGGCCGTGCCGGCGATGTCGAGATGCGCCCAGCGGTATTTTTTCGTGAAGCGGGATAGGAAACAGGCGCCGGTGATGGTGCCCGCCGCCCGTCCGCCGCTGATGTTGGGGATGTCGGCGAAGTTGCTCTTGAGCATGTCCTGATAGTCGTCCCACAGCGGCAATTGCCAGGCGCGGTCGCCGGAAATCTGACCGGCTTCGAGGAGTTCGCCGGCGAGGCGTTCATCGTTGGCGAGCAGGCCGGAGGCGGCGCCGCCGAGGGCGATAACGCAGGCGCCGGTGAGCGTGGCGACATCCACCACGCAATCCGGCTCGAAGCGTTCGGCATAAGTGAGCGCGTCGCACAGAATCAGGCGGCCCTCGGCGTCGGTGTTGAGAATCTCGATGGTCTGGCCCGACATCGAGGTGACGATGTCGCCCGGCCGCGTGGCGTTGCCGCCCGGCATGTTCTCGGTGCTCGGGATGAGGCCGACGACGTTGAGCGGCAGCTTCATGGCGGCAAGGGCGCGGAAGGCGCCCAACACGCTGGCTGCGCCGGACATGTCGTACTTCATCTCGTCCATTTCAGCGCCCGGCTTGAGGGAAATGCCGCCGCTGTCGAAGGTGATGCCCTTGCCGACCAGCACGACGGGTTTCTCTTTCGGCTTGCCGCCCTGGTATTGCAGCACGATGAAGCGCGGCGGCTGATGCGCTCCGCGCGCGACGGCGAGGAGCGCGCCCATGCCGAGTTTTTCCATGCGCTCGCGGTCGAGCGTTTCGCACTTCAGCTTGCATTCCTTCGCCAGCTTTTGCGCCCGCTGCGCGAGATAGGTCGGCGTGCAGATGTTGGCGGGAAGGTTGCCCAGTTCGCGCGTCAGGTTCGCGCCTTCGGCGATGGCGACGCCCTGGGCGAGGCCGGCGTTGGCGGCGCGGGCTTCCTCAGCGGCGACGGCGAACGCGATGGCGGCAAAGACCGGCCCGGCGTCATCCTGTTTCGATTTGAGTTGATCGGAACGGTAGAGCGTTTCGTGACTGACCAGCGCGCCTTGACGCACCCGCCAGGCGGCGCCATGCCTAGCTGCCCCGGCCACCGGCAGCGCGCTGAGGGTGATGAGGAGATTTTTGCTGCCGGTGTTTTTCAGCGCGCGCAGGGCGGCGGCGATGGCGTCGCGGTAGGCTTTGTCGCCGAATTCCGTCTCCTTGCCGAGGCCGACCAGCAGCACGCGCCCGGCGGCGATGCCGGGAACGTCGTGCAGCAGCAGCGTGGCGCCGCTTTTGCCGTCCATGTCGCCGTGCCGCAGGATGCCGGACAGATGCCCGCCGGCAGCTTTGTCGAGCGCCTGCGCCGGCGCCGACAGCCGGCGCGAATCGAAGACGCCGGCGACGATGCAGTCGCACTTGTGCCGGGCCCAATCGCTGCCGGCCTTGATGCCGGTTTGATTTCCGGCTTTTCTCCCGGCCTGCTTTCCCGCATTGTCCGGGCCGATGCTTTTTATGCTAAATTCCACGCGCTGCTCCTCTTGGAAAATCAGTCTTCAGAATCAGGTTTCAAGAATCAAATTTTAATACTCCCGACCAACGCTGATTATCCCTTCCTCCTTCAGAAAAAGTCAAAATGGCGCGCGGGCTGACGTTTGAGCGCGCGGCGATACGGGAATTCACCGCCGCCGCCGGCACGACTTTCGTTGCCCTGTTCGCCATTCTTCTGACCGTGCAGTTGATTCGCCTGCTGGGCCAGGCCGCCGGCGGCAAGCTCGCCTCCGAGGCGGTGGTGGCCCTGCTCGGTTTTGGCGCGCTGGCCAATCTGCCGGTTCTGTTGTCCCTCACCCTGTTCATCGCGGTGCTGACGACCTTGTCGCGCAGCTACCGCGATTCGGAAATGGTGGTGTGGTTCTCCTCCGGGCTGCCGCTGACGGCCTGGATCAAGCCGGTGCTGAAATTTTCCGCCCCCATCCTCGTCGCGATTGCCGCGCTGTCCCTGCTGCTGTCGCCCTGGGGACAATCGAAAAGCCTCGAATACCGCCAGCGCATGGATACGCGGGACGACGTGGCGCGCATCTCGCCGGGCGCGTTCAAGGAGTCGACGAACGGAGAGCGGGTGTTCTTCGTCGAGGCCGCTTCCGCCGATGCCGCCGCCGGCGGGGAAGGAACCGTGCAAAATATTTTCGTCAGCACGACGCAGCACGGCAGGCTGGGCGTGGTGACATCGAGCAACGGCTATACGGAAAACCTGCCCAACGGCGACCGTTTCATCGTGCTCGTCAACGGTTATCGCTATGAGGGCGTGCCGGGATCGCCCGACTACCGCACGATGGAATTCGAGCGTTACGCCGTGCGCATCGAAACGCAGGAGGTGCACGGCGTCGAGGTGACGACGAAGAACACGCCGACGCTGACGCTGATGCAGAACCGGAGCGCGCGCGGCAACGGAGAACTGCTCTGGCGCATCGGCATGCCGCTGGCGGCCTTGAATCTGGTCTTGCTGGCGATTCCGCTCAGCTTCGTTAACCCGCGCGCCGGACGCACCAGCAATCTGGTGCTGGCGCTGCTGACTTACATGCTGTACAGCAACCTGCTCTCCGTCAGCCAGGCATGGGTGGCGCAGGGGCGGCTGCGCTTCGAGGTGGGCTGGTGGCTGATCCATCTCGTCA
This sequence comes from Zoogloeaceae bacterium, assembly GCA_031277315.1. Lineage (GTDB taxonomy): Bacteria > Pseudomonadota > Gammaproteobacteria > Burkholderiales > Rhodocyclaceae > Desulfobacillus. The sequence goes on from JAITMP010000038.1 coordinate 60,541, forward strand.
TGCTCATCGTGCTGGCGCTGCTCTTTTTCAAGCGCCTGTCGGTGTTTTCATGGGCGAGGCTGCGCCGATGAAAGTCTACCGGCGCTATCTGGCAAAGGAGATCTACGCGGCGGTGGCGCTGGTGCTGACCGCGTTCCTGATGCTGTTCGCGTTTTTTGATTTCATCAACGAGCTGGAGAGTCTGGGCAAGGGCGGCTACCAGTTGCAGCACATGGCGATGTTCGTGCTGTTGAGCTTGCCGGGCCATGTCTATGAACTGGCGCCGATCGCGGTGCTGATCGGCACGCTCTACGCGCTGACCATGCTGGCGCGCCATTCGGAAATGACCGTGCTGCGCGTCTCCGGCTTGTCGACAACGGCGATTCTGGGCGGGCTGGCCGGCGTTGGGCTGTCTTTCGTGCTGATGACGTTCGTCGTCGGCGATTTCGTCGCGCCGCCCGCCGAGCGCGCCGCCAAGCGGTTGCGGCTGGAGGCGATGGCGCAGGTGGTCGGGCAGGAATTCCGTTCCGGCCTCTGGGTCAAGGACGGCGCGAGTTTCATCAACGTGCGCACCGTTCTGCCCGATTCCCGGCTGGAAGGCGTGCGCATCTACGAATTCGACAAGCAGCATGTCCTGCATTCGATATCGGAAGCGGCGGAGGGCGAATATCTGCCGCCGGACAAATGGCATCTGAAAAATGTCGCGCAGACCGTTTTCGGACAGGAACAGACGCGCGTGAGCCATGTGGCCGAAGCCGTGTGGCAGTCGGCGATCAATCCGGAAATCCTCGGCGTGCTGCTGGTCATGCCCGAGCGGATGTCGGTGGCGGGCCTGTACCGCTACATCCAGCATCTCAAGGACAATCAGGTCAAGACGCAACGCTACGAGATCGCGATGTGGAAAAAGCTGATCTATCCGCTGGCGACGCTGGTGATGATGGCGCTGGCCCTGCCGTTCGCTTACTTGCAGGATCGCATGGGCGCCGTCAGCGCCAAGGTGTTCGCCGGGATCATGCTCGGCATCACCTTCCACATGCTGAACGGCTTGTTCTCCAATCTGGGCATCATCAACAGCTGGCCGCCGTTCTTCTCGGCGATTACGCCCAGCCTGCTGTTCCTGCTGACAGCGGTGGGCATGCTGTGGTGGACGGAGCGGCGCTGACTTTCCTGCCGCAGACTTCTTGCTTTATCCGGTGGTGTTTTCGGAACGGATCAGGGATGCGCCCCGGATACGGCGCCGTTTTCCGCGCCGGTCGGGATTTGGGCGGGCGGCGCGCCTGTGGCAAGGGAAGCCGCCGGCAATTGCCGTGGCAGCACGGGCAGCGTGGCCATCAGCGACTGCGGCCTGGATGAGCGTTTTCTGCCGGTTTTTTTCGCCACCTGCTTTTTTTCTTCCCCGGCGCCGGCGGCAGACGGGGTTTGCGGCGGCGGCGCGTCTGCGACAACGGTCGCCGGCGCTTGCCGCGGCAGCGCGGGCAGCGCAATCAAGGGCTGCATTTTGGGCAAGCGTTTCTGCGCGAGCTGTCTTTTCTCCTCCTCGGGCAGTTCGTTGTACTGCCGCCACTTTTCCCTGAGCGCGGCTTTGCGCTCGGGCGGCGCGGCTTTCAGATCCTTGTAGCGGGCGCGCGCCTGGGCGCGTTGTTCCGGCGTCAGACTTGCCCAGTTCTGCATGCGCTGCTGCACCCGCGTCTGCGCTTCCGGCGCCATGGCCGGGTAGCGCCGGGCGATGCCGAGCCATTTCTTTTTGCGGGACGCGTCCATCTTGTCCCATTCGCGGGCGAGCGGGGCGAGGGTCTGCTTTTGCTGCGCGTCAAGTTCGGCCCATGCCGGCTGCCGCAGTTCGGGAACGACGGCTTGCGCCGGCGAGAGAAGCGCGCAGGCGAGGATCAGTCCTGCGACGGGTGCTCTGAGATCCATGTTTGAAAACCCTTGTCGAGGTATGCGTTGATGGGCAGGTCGTCGGCGAGCAGCGCGATATCGATTTCTTCGAGTTCAGCCGTCTTCTCGGCGTCGTTCCAGAGCGAGACGCCGACGACGCCGGTAATCAGGCCGGCGATGGCGATCAGGGCTTTCACGCGCGGCAGCACCGCCTCAGCGGCGATGTGCCCGATTCCGGCCAGTGTCCGTTGCGCGTTGGCCGTCTTCTGGCGGGCGAGGGCGCTCCGGCGGGCGGCAAACAAGCGGTCGGCCGTGCCGCGGTCGACCTCATCGGCCCCCAAATTGAGGTAGTGGCGGATCTTGTGGGCGAGTTCCCGTTCCCGGTTCATAGCGTGATGCCTCTTGCCTTCAATGCGGCGGCCAATGAATGGGTCGCCCGTGAACAATGTGTCTTGACGCTGCCTTCCGAGCACCCCATCGCTGCCGCGGTTTCGGCGATATCCCGATCTTCCCAATAACGCATCAAAAAAGCTTCGCGTTGACGCAGCGGTAATTTTCCCACTTCTTCTTCAATTATTTCAACAAGTTGTGATTGTTCCAGGCGCTCATGGGGCGTATCCCGGAAATACGTTTCCCGCGTAATTTCCAGCGTTTCCAGAGGATCGGCTTCCTCGTCGCCCGCCGGCGAGAGCGCCGAGAGCAGGGTGGTCCACAGCGAGCGGACTTTCTGGCGGCGGTAAAAATCACGGATGGTGTTCTGGAGAATCCGCTGAAACAGCATCGGCAACTCGCCCGCCGGCTTGTCGCCGTATTTTTCCGCCAGCTTGAGCATCGCATCCTGCACGATATCGAGCGCCGTTTCGGTGTCGCGCACGGCAAACAAGGCTTGCTTGTAGGCGCGCCGCTCCACGCTGGCGAGAAAATCCGACAGTTCCGTTCTTGCAGCCAGGGTTCAATTTTCCATGTGAGGCGAAGGGCTTTGTGCAGTGCGAAATGCCTTGACCAAAAACAGGTGAGTCAGTAGAGTCATAAGCTTTTCAGCCGTTTATGAAAGCCTTCTGGGTGCAATGATGGTTTTGACTGGTGCGGAAATTGTAATCAGGTGTTTGCAGGAAGAAAAGGTCGACTACGTTTTCGGCTATCCCGGCGGTTCGGTCCTGTTCATCTACGACGAGCTGTTCAAGCAGGACAAGGTTCGCCATATATTGGTCCGTCATGAGCAGGGCGCTGTCCATGCCGCCGACGGTTACGCGCGGTCGACGGAAAAAGTCGGCGTGGCGCTGGTGACTTCCGGCCCCGGCGTGACCAACGCCGTGACCGGCATCGCCACCGCCTACATGGATTCCATTCCGATGGTCATCATTTCCGGGCAGGTGACGACCGCCTACATCGGCCAGGACGCCTTTCAGGAAGTCGATACCGTCGGCATCACCCGCCCCTGCGTCAAGCACAATTATCTGGTCAAGGACGTGCGGGATCTGGCCGTCACCATCAAGAAGGCGTTTTATCTCGCCAGGAGCGGACGGCCCGGCCCGGTGCTGGTGGATATTCCCAAGGATATTTCGGCCGCCAAGTGCGAATACGCCTATCCCAAGACGATCGCCATGCGCTCCTACAACCCGGTCATCAAGGGCCATCAGGGGCAGATCAAGAAAGCGGTGCAGCTTCTGCTCGAAGCCAAGCGCCCGATGGTCTACACCGGCGGCGGCGTCATTCTTTCCGACGCCGCCGAGAAGCTCACCAAGCTCGTCAGGCGGCTTGGCTTCCCGATCACCAACACGCTGATGGGGTTGGGCGGCTATCCGGCGACGGACAAGCAGTTCGTCGGCATGCCTGGCATGCACGGCACTTATGAAGCGAACATGGCCATGCAGCATTGCGACGTGCTGCTGGCTGTCGGCGCCCGCTTCGACGACCGCGTGATCGGCGATCCGGCCCATTTTTCCGAAGTGCCGCGCAAGATCATCCACATTGACATCGACCCTTCCTCGATCTCCAAGCGGGTGAAGGTGGATGTGCCGATCGTCGGCGACGTGCCCGAGGTGCTGGAAGACATCGACAAGCTGCTCGCCGCCAGCGGCAGCCAGCCCGACGAGAAGGCGCTCAAGGCCTGGTGGAAGCAGATCGACGGCTGGCGCGGCAAGGATTGCCTCAAGTACGACCGCAAGAGCAAGCTCATCAAGCCGCAGTTCGTCATCGAAAAACTGTATGAAGTGACGAAAGGGGAAGCCTTCGTCTGCTCCGACGTCGGCCAGCACCAGATGTGGGCGGCGCAGTACTACAAGTTCGACAAGCCGCGCCGCTGGCTGAATTCCGGCGGCCTCGGCACGATGGGCTTCGGCCTGCCGGCGGCGATGGGCGCCCAGCTTGCCCACCCCGGCGCGCAGGTTGCCTGCGTGACGGGAGACGGCAGCATCCAGATGTGCATTCAGGAGCTGGCGACCTGCAAACAGCATCGCCTGCCGATCAAGGTGATCCTGCTCAACAACGGCTACCTCGGCATGGTGCGCCAGTGGCAGGAACTGTTCCACGGCAACCGTTATTCCGAATCCTACGTCGATGCCTTGCCGGATTTCGTCAAGCTGGCCGAGGCGTATGGGCATGTCGGCATGCGCATCGAAAAGCCGGGCGATGTCGAGGGCGCGCTCAAGGAAGCCTTCAAGCGCAAGGACGATCTGGTCTTCATGGATTTTGCCTCCGACCAAACCGAAAACGTCTACCCGATGGTGCAAGGCGGCAAGGGCCTCACCGAAATGATTCTGGCGGAAGAACTGTAATCATGCGTCACGTCATCTCCCTTCTCATCGAAAACGAAGCCGGCGCGCTCTCCCGCGTGTCCGGTCTTTTCTCGGCGCGCGCCTACAACATCGAATCGCTCACCGTGGCGCCGACCGAAGACGCCTCCATGTCGCGCATGACCATCGTCAGTGTCGGCTCCGACGACATCATCGAGCAGATCACCAAGCAGTTGAACAAGCTGATCGAGGTGGTGAAAGTCGTCGACATTTCCGAGGCCGCCCACATCGAGCGCGAGCTGATGCTGGTCAAGGTGCGCGCCACCGGCAAGGACCGCGAGGAAATGAAACGCATGTCGGATATTTTCCGTGGCCGCATCATCGACGTGACCGAATCGACTTATGTCATTGAACTGACCGGCAACACCGCCAAGCTCGATTCCTTCATCGAGGCCATCGACCCCACGCTGATTCTGGAAACCGTGCGCACCGGCGTTTGCGGCATCGGCCGCGGCGACAGGGTGCTCAAGGTCTGACCAACCGCTTTCTGAAACCATCGCTCCCGCCGTGCCGTGGGGGCTGATTTTTGAATCACTGAAAGGAAACGAATGAAAGTCTATTACGACAAGGACGCCGATCTCTCGCTCATCAAGGGCAGAAAAGTCACCATCGTCGGTTACGGCTCGCAGGGCCACGCCCACGCCCTCAACCTGAATGATTCCGGCGTCAAGGTCACCGTCGGTCTGCGCAAGGGCGGCGCTTCCTGGGACAAGGCGAAGAAAGCCGGCCTGAGCGTCAAGGAAGTCGGCGACGCGGTGAAAGGCGCCGATCTCGTGATGGTGCTGCTGCCAGACGAGAACATCGCCCAGGTGTATCGCGAGGACATCGAGCCGAACATCAAAAAGGGCGCCGCGCTGGCTTTCGCCCACGGCTTCAATATTCACTACGGCCAGGTGCAGCCGCGCGCCGATCTGGATGTCATTATGGTGGCGCCGAAAGGCCCCGGCCATCTGGTGCGCTCGACCTACGCCGCTGGCGGCGGCGTGCCCTCGCTGATCGCCGTGCATCAGGATATGTCGAAGAAAGCGCGCGACATCGCGCTGTCTTACGCGGCGGCGAATGGCGGCACGCGCGGCGGCGTCATCGAAACCACCTTCCGCGAGGAGACCGAAACCGATCTGTTCGGCGAGCAGGTGGTGCTGTGCGGCGGCCTCACGCAACTCATCCAGAACGGCTACGAAACGCTGGTCGAGGCCGGTTACGCCCCGGAAATGGCGTATTTCGAATGCCTGCACGAGGTGAAGCTGATTGTCGATCTGATCTACGAGGGCGGCATCGCCAACATGCGCTACTCGATTTCCAACAACGCCGAGTACGGCGACATCACGCGCGGCCCGCGCATCGTCACCGAGCAGACCAAGGCCGAGATGAAGTGCATCCTGAAGGAAATCCAGTCCGGCCAGTATGCCAAGGAATTCATTCTTGAAAACCGCGCCGGCGCGCCGACGCTGCTGGCTTCCCGCCGCAATATGGCGGCGCACTCGATCGAGCAGATCGGCGCCAAGCTGCGCGGCATGATGCCGTGGATCAAGAAGAACAAGCTGGTCGATCAGACCAAGAATTAGTGGCTTCCTGTCCGCATCCCGTCATCGCCAGGGAGGGCTGGCCCTTCCTGGCGGTTTCCATCGCGGCGGCGCTGGCCGTCGCCTGGCTGGCCGGCTGGGGCTGGTCGGCGCCCTTGTGGATCTGGACGCTCTTCGTTCTTCAGTTCTTCCGCGACCCGTCGCGGCCGGTTTCCGGCGACGCGAAAAGCGTGCTTGCTCCCGCAGACGGCCGCATCGTCGCCGTCGAAACAACGCAGGATCCCTATCTGAACCGCGAGGCGCTCAAGATCAGCGTCTTCATGAACGTCTTCAACGTCCACTCCAACCGCAGCCCGGTGGATGGCGAGGTGAAAGGCTGCTGGTATCACGCCGGCCGCTTTTTGAATGCCGCGCTGGACAAGGCGTCGCTGGAGAATGAGCGCAATGCCGTCTGGCTGCGCACGGCGGCCGGCGCGGATGTCACCAGCGTTCAGGTGGCCGGCCTGATTGCCCGGCGCATTCTGTGCTACGTCAAGGAGGGCGACGCGCTCGCGCGCGGTCAGCGTTACGGCTTCATCCGTTTCGGCTCGCGCGTGGATGTGTATCTGCCGCCGGCGTCCCGGGCTGCGGTGACGATCGGCGACAAGGTCTTTGCCTCGACGACCGTCCTGGCGGAACTGCCCTGAGCCGTTCCGTGCCGCCGGTTCGCGCCTGCTCGGCTACAATAAAGTCATGTCCGACATCCGATCCCGCAAGGCAGTGACGAATCCGGAATTCCGGCGGCGGGGCATTTACATTCTGCCCAACCTGCTGACGACGGCGGCCCTGTTTGCCGGTTTTTACGCCATCGTGCAAGCCATGACCGGCCGCTTCGAGCATGCGGCGATCGCCATCTTCATCGCCATGATTCTGGATGGCCTCGACGGGCGCGTGGCGCGGCTGACCCGCACGCAAAGCGCCTTCGGCGCCGAATACGACTCGCTCTCCGACATGGTGTCTTTCGGCGTCGCGCCGGCGCTGGTGATATTCGAGTGGGCCATGAAGGACATGGGCAAGTGGGGCTGGATTGCCGCTTTCGTTTATTGCGTCGGCGCGGCGCTGCGGCTGGCGCGCTTCAATACCAACACCGAGGTTGTCGACAAACGTTTCTTTCAGGGCTTGCCCAGCCCGGCGGCGGCGGCGCTGATCGCCGGCTTCGTCTGGGTGCTGATAGATTGGGACTACAGCGGCCCGGATGTGCGCTGGTACGCTTGGGCGTTGACACTCTTCGCCGGTGTGACGATGGTGAGCAACTTCCGCTATTACAGCGGCAAGGACATCAACCTCAGGCGTAGCGTGCCGTTCATCGTCGTGCTGGCAATCGTCCTGTTTTACGTGCTGGTGTCCAGTTATCCTGCCGGCATTTTGTTTGGACTGTTCCTCTGCTACGCCTTTTCCGGCTATGTCATGGCCGTCTGGGACTGGTTCCGGCGCCGAAAGCCGGCTTGACTCTCGTCGGCTTACGCCTCTTGCGCGCCGGAGGAAATCTGGCTATATTCAAACCATGATTCAGATCGTGCTGATCCTGACGGCAACACTCCTTCTCAGCGGCTTCCTGCTGGCGCGGCCGCTGCTGCGCCGCACGCGCTAAATTCCCTTCCCACAATTTGAGCTGTATCCAGCCGACGGGGGCAAAATCCCTGATCGACTTTCGACCCTATTCGGAGACGAACATGAAAGACCATTTAGTGATATTCGACACGACCTTGCGCGACGGCGAACAGAGTCCGGGCGCTTCCATGACCAAAGACGAGAAGTTGCGCGTGGCGCGGCAGTTGGAGCGCATGCGGGTCGATGTGATCGAAGCCGGCTTTGCCGCCGCCTCGCCGGGCGATTTTGACGCCATCCGCAACATCGCGGAGACGGTGAAGGATTCCACCGTCTGCTCGCTCGCGCGCGCCAACGAGCACGACGTGCGCCGCGCCGGCGAGGCGATCAAGCCGGCGCAGCGGGGGCGCATTCATACCTTCATCGCGACCAGCCCGATCCATATGGAAAACAAGCTGCGCATGACGCCCGATCAGGTGGTGGAACACGCGGTGCAGGCGGTGAAGTGGGCGCTGGAATATACCGATGACGTGGAGTTTTCGGCGGAAGACGCGGTGCGGTCCGACATGGATTTTCTCGTGCGCGTGTTCGATGCCGTGATTCAGGCCGGCGCCAGCACCATCAACGTGCCGGATACCGTCGGCTATTCCCTCCCCGCCTTGTGGGGTGAGCGCATCCGCCAGTTGATCGAGCGCGTGCCGGGTTCCGGCAAGGTGGTGTGGTCTACGCATTGCCACAATGATCTTGGCATGGCCGTTGCCAATTCGCTGGCGGCCGTGATGAGCGGCGCGCGTCAGGTGGAGTGCACCATCAATGGTCTGGGCGAGCGCGCCGGCAATGCCTCGCTGGAGGAGATTGTCATGGCGGTGCGCACGCGGCAGGATATTTTTAGCTGCGAGACGCGCCTCGACACGACGCAGATCGTGCCGGCCTCCAAGCTGGTGTCGAGCATCACCGGCTTTCCGGTGCAGCCGAACAAGGCTATCGTCGGCGCGAATGCTTTTGCCCACGAATCGGGTATCCATCAAGACGGCGTCATCAAGCACCGCGAAACCTACGAGATCATGCGCGCGCAGGATGTCGGCTGGAGCCAGAACAAGCTCGTGCTCGGCAAGCATTCCGGCCGCAACGCGTTCAAGTCGCGCCTGGCTGAACTCGGCATCGTCATCGAGAGCGAGGAACAACTGAATCAGGCGTTTGCCCGCTTCAAGGAACTCGCCGACAAGAAGCACGAGATTTTTGACGAGGACTTGCAGGCGCTCATGTCGGACGAGACAGTGACGCCGGAGCAGGAGCATTTCAAGCTGGTCAGCCTTCGCGTCGCCTCGGAGACGGGAGAGATTCCCCATGCCCGCATCACGATTGCCTCCGGCGGAACCGAACGAAAGTCGGAGGCGGACGGCGACGGGCCGGTGGATGCCTGCTTCAAGGCGCTGGAGCGTGTCGCCGACAGCCGCTCCGAACTGCTGCTGTTTTCCGTGAACAGCATTACCGGCGGCACCGACGCGCAGGGAGAAGTCACCGTGCGCCTGGCCAAGGATGGCCGCGTCGTGAATGGGCAGGGAGCCGATACCGACATCGTCGTCGCTTCGGTGAAGGCTTACATCAATGCCCTCAACAAGCTGGTTTCGTCGCCGGGAAAGATGAATCCCCAAGCGCAGGTTTGATCGGGGCAAGCCGTTCCGGCCCTTTGGCCGGGGCGGCTTGCGGCGGACGTGACGGCAGGCTGCCGGGGAGCGGGAAGGGCGGGGCGAAGCGTGCGTCGACGTTCTCTTGTGCTTGTTTTTTTGGCGATTTTCTTTTAAAATTTCACCCTTTTCAGCTTCGGTCATTCACGCCGTTTCGCTACTTCAGGTTCCGCGTGGTGATTGCCGAAGATCCGGTTTTCAGATTTCAAAAGGGTTAAGCATATGGTCGTGATTCGACTTGCCCGGGGCGGCGCCAAGAAGCGTCCGTTCTACAACATGGTTGTCACCGATTCGCGCAAGCGTCGTGACGGCGCCTGCATCGAGCGCATCGGTTACTACAATCCGGTCGCTGGCGAAAAAGAGCAAGGCCTGCGCGTCGACATGCAGCGTGTCGAATACTGGGTGAGCAAAGGCGTGCAGTTGTCGCCGACCGTGGCCCGCCTGGTCAAACAGTTCGCCAGCAATACCGTCGCCGCCGCCTGACGGGCATGGTCATTCTGGGGCGCATTGCCGCCCCATACGGCGTTCGCGGCTGGGTCAAGGTCCTGATCTTCGGGGACGCCCTTGAGTCGTGGATGGATATGCCGTGCTGGTGGTTGTGCGCGCAGGAGACGGCGGCTGATTCGGCATGGCAGACGAAGTCCATCGCCGAGTGCCGGGTGCACGGCAAAGGTCTGGTTGTCCGTTTTGAAGGCGTCGAGGATCGCGATCAGGCGGCGCTGCTTTCCGGACTGCATGTCGGCGCGCCACGTGAAGCCTTGCCTGAAACGGCGCCTGACGAATATTACTGGGCCGATTTGATCGGTCTGGCGGTGGTTAATCTGGCCGGAGAAAATTTGGGACATGTGGCCGGACTGGCGCGATCCGGAGCGCATGAAGTGCTCGACGTGCGGAATGAGAATGGCCGGCAGCGCCTCTTGCCCTTCGTGGCGGCCATCATCAGGAAAGTCGATCTGACGGAACGGCGGATCGAGGTCGCGTGGGAGTCCGACTGGTGAGCGTCGATTTCGATGTCATCACCCTGTTTCCGGAGATGTTCGCCGCGATTGCGGAACACGGCATCACGCGGCGGGCGCGGGAGCGGGGACTGTGGCGGCTGACCCTGAGAAATCCCCGCGAATTTGCCGCCGATCATTATCGTACTGTGGATGATCGGCCCTACGGCGGCGGCCCCGGCATGGTGATGCTGGCCGAGCCGCTGGAAAAGGCGATTGCCGCCGCCAGGCAGGAACGGCCCGAGGCGAAAGTGATTTACCTCTCGCCGCAAGGCCGGCTGCTCAACCATGCGCGGGTGATGGCATTGGCCGGCAGCGCCGGTGCGATCCTTCTCTGCGGCCGTTACGAGGGGGTGGATGAGCGCCTCATCGAGCGCTGTGTGGATGAGGAAATATCGCTGGGGGATTTTGTCCTCTCCGGCGGCGAGATCGCGGCGATGGCGTTGATTGATGCCGTGGTGCGGCAACTGCCCGGCGCGCTCAACGATGCGGATTCGGCGGTCGAGGAATCGTTCGCCGACGGCCTGCTCGATTGCCCGCACTACACGCGGCCCGAAGCGTATGAAGGGCTGCCGGTGCCGTCGGCGCTGTTGTCCGGCAACCACGCCGGCATCCGGCGCTGGCGTTTGAAGCAGGCGCTGGGGCGTACCTGGTTGCGGCGTCCGGAGTTGATTGAGCGCCGCCAACTCAGCAAGGAAGAAGCCGTCCTGCTCGACGAGTTCAAGCAGGAAAGGCAGGAGCAGTAGAAAGCAAGAGCAGTTTTTTTAACCATAAATGCACGCACCATGCTTCTGGCATGCTCTGCGCGCAAGGCCAGCGGCCATTTGACTCAGGAGCAAGACAATGAATCTGATCCAGCAACTGGAACAGGAAGAAATCGCCCGCTTGGGCAAGAACATCCCGGCGTTCGCCCCCGGCGACACTGTGGTGGTCAACGTGAACGTCGTCGAAGGCGAGCGCAAGCGTGTGCAGGCCTACGAAGGCGTCGTGATCGGCAAGCGCAACCGCGGCCTCAATTCGGCCTTCACGGTGCGTAAGATTTCCTCCGGCGAAGGCGTCGAGCGGACTTTCCAAACCTACTCGCCGCTCATCGCCAGCATTGAAGTCAAGCGCCGGGGCGATGTGCGCCGCGCCAAACTTTATTACCTGCGCCAGCGCTCCGGCAAGTCCGCCCGCATCCGCGAAAAGCTGGACAGCGGCAAATCAAACGCCCAATAAACATCAATTACGCGCAAACAAAAGGGGCAAACAAAAGGGGCGCTTGGGCGCCCCTTTTGTTTGCCCAAATATTTATTACGCTGATGGGCTTTTGTGACTCGGGTAATAGCTCAATGCTCGGTGGCCTCGTTAGGCATGAGCTATACTGAATCTCGAACTGCTACCCGTTGTGTACGTTTCTATAAACACGAGTGTTTGCATTCGGCATTGGGGTATCGCTGCCCGGTGAAGCTCGAGTGCCAATGCATATAACATTAACTGTCCGTTTTTGCGAAGGAAGCCTCTGATCTGGTGAGTCGGTGGTCTTAATCATGCTCCGTGTCAATCATGAATTGGTAATGTGCCAAGCCATGGCGATATAGGTACTCGCAACCGTTGTTTAGTGGGCGAGAGGAGAGTGTCATACAAAACGATTTACCAAACTATTTTCACTATTGGGGCAAGGCCAAACCCGAATCTAAGGAGCCTTACCATCTCTTGGTTTTCCACGCGCTTGATGTCGCGGCGTGTGGTCGACTGCTCGTACGCTTGCCGCAATTTTCATTGCGGCACTTGGCCGGCGAACTGGGCTGGACTGACGAGCAAGTGGAAAATTTATTCGTCTTTTTCTTGGCCCTTCATGACCTGGGAAAGTTTGCCAGGGCATTCCAAGGTCTGGTGAAAGATATTTCTCCGGATCTTGTCAGGCCGGTGGCCGGTAAAATCTATAACCGGCGTCACGACACATTGGGCTGGCTATGCTGGCGAGAGTGGGCGGCAGATATTCTCTCGACAGTGCTGCCTCGTGCGGGCGACGAGTGCTGGGCTGTATGGATGCGCAGTGCCACCGGCCATCACGGCCAGCCGCCCGAGGAAGTCGCTGGCGGCGGCCTGACTGATCTGATCGCGAATGATTATTTCGTGCCCGAAGACTGCCAAGCGGTAGGCGATTACATGGTTGAACTTGCCAATTGGCTGTCTCTCCATGCAATGCCGGCACCAACGAGGGCGACCACGAAAATCCTGCGGCGCTACTCTTGGAGATTGGCTGGATTGGCTGTCTTGGCCGATTGGCTGGGCTCAAATCAGACGTTTTTCCCCTATCGCTCCCGCCCTACAAGCGATCTGCAAACCTACTGGCGTGAGTACGCGCTGCCTCAAGCGGAAGCAGCTTTGAGTGTGGCTGGATTACAGCCGCGGAAGCCGCGCCATTGGAGCAACCCTCTCGCCCTGTTCGATCACTTGCGTGAACCAACACCGTTACAGCACTACGCAAATGAAGTGACGCTGCAAGCCGGGCCGCAGGTGTTCTTGCTGGAGGACGTGACCGGCGCTGGTAAAACAGAAGCCGCGTTGATTCTGACGCAGCGCTTGATGCAGGCAGGTTTGGCGCAAGGCTTGTATTTCGCCTTGCCGAGCATGGCGACGGCCAATCAGATGTACCAGCGGATTGGGGCGGTCTATCGGCGCCTGTTTACCGAGGATTCACAGCCCTCACTGGTCCTTGCCCATGGCGCACGCGCATTGGTACAGGGTTTTCGCGACAGCATCCTGCAAACCCAGGCAGCGCCAGCGGACCACAACTACGCCGTGCAAGACGGGACGGCCACGACTCAGTGCAACGCCTGGCTGGCAGACAACCAGAAAAAAGCCTTTCTGGCCGATGTTGGCGTCGGAACGCTGGATCAGGCGTTGTTGGCGGTCATGCCGGTGCGTTTCCAATCGCTGCGTTTGCTTGGTTTGGCTGACAAGATTCTTCTGGTCGACGAGGTGCACGGATACGATCCCTACATGCTGACCCTGCTCAAACGCCTGCTCACCGCGCATGCACGGCAAGGCGGCAGCGCCATCCTGCTCTCGGCGACGTTGCCGTTATCGACTCGGCAGGAATTGCTGTCTGCTTTTCGCTTGGGCTTGGGAAAAGACGAACTCGAGTCGCTGCCGGATCAGCGTTATCCCTTGGCGATCCATGCCGGCCAGGAGGTGATGACACATGCGTGCGCGACTCGTCCTCTGGTGAAGCGTCGCGTCGAGGTGCGCGGGCTGCACCGCGAAGATGAAGTGCATGCGTTGCTGATCGAGCAGGCGAGATCTGGACATTGCGTCTGTTGGATACGCAATACCGTAGAAGATGCTCGCCGTGCCTATGCAGCCTTGGCGGAACAGTTGGGTCCCGAATGTTCGACGCTTTTTCACAGCCGCTATGCAATGGGGCACCGCTTGGACATCGAAGCGCGGGTGCTACGAGATTTCGGCAAGCATTCCACCTCAGCCGCACGTCATGGAAAAGTGCTTATCGGAACGCAGGTTTTGCAGGAAAGCCTGGATTTCTGCGTTGATGTGATGGTCAGCGATCTGGCGCCCATCGAGTTGCTGATTCAACGCGCCGGCCGTTTGCAACGCCATGCACGCGAGCGTAATGGTGACCCAGCTGCCGACGGCATTGAGCATCGCGCGCCTCCCGTACTGTATGTGTTGATGCCTGAAATGACGGACGCGCCAGCGGACGATTGGTACTCCAGCCTGTTCCCCAAGGCCTGCTACGTCTATCCGGATGCCGGAAAACTCTGGCTTGGCGCGCGTGCCTTGCTTGCCGCGGGTTGTCTGGTCAGCCCTGGCGAAAGCGCACAGCCTGGCGCCGTGCGGGAATTGGTGGAGGCAGCCTATGGACAAGCCGCCGAGCAGATTCCCGACGCCCTCCAGCGAGCCACGCAAAAGCAGCTGGGCAAAGACCTGGCCATGCAGAGCCAAGGTGCGTTCAATGCCTTGAACCTCGACAAAGGCTACTGCATCGAAAGCAGCGGCCGTTGGTACGAAGACGGTTGCGTGCCAACTCGTCTGGGAGATGAAACTGTCACGCTGTATTTGGCGCGCAAGGTGGCTGGGGAGTTGCGGCCATTGTGTGATGACGAACATCATTCCTGGGAGTTGTCGGCGGTGCGCGTTCGAGATGGCATTGCCGAAGCCTTGGCACCTCAGTGGCGGCAGCGTTTCGCTTCCACCATCCAAAACTTGCGCAGCCGTTATCGCTTATTGGAAGAGCCGGCCTTCATCGTGCCGCTGGTGGAAGCAGACGGAGGCTTGAAGGCTTATGTAATAGATGCGAGCGGGCGGGAACGAGAGATGCTCTACAACATCCAGGACGGGCTGACGTGGTGATTGCCAGAGACGGCTGGGCGCCGGGTTGATGGCCCGGCGCCCAGAGTCTGAATCCCCGCTTGGGCGGGGAACGTCTAGTGACATAGGCTTGCAACAAGCCGCATACGGTTCATCCCCGTCTGAACGGGGATGGATTGAACTATAGCAAAAAATCAAGTATGTTGCTTGTTGAACTAAGATAATACAATCTTACGAGAGCGTTAAAGGGATTTGTCATGAATAAAAAATGGGCGTATGCACTGATTTGGCGGCATCCTGCTTTGGGATTTGTCATCCTGATTGCGGCCGGTATCGGGTGGCTCATACATGAAGAAATGGGTATTCGTTTCAGTTTGGAAATTGTGCCGCTCACCTCGAAAGTCGCAACAACTTCGGCAACGGAAAGAGGCATAAAGACAGAAAGGGATGCTCCATGAAGGACCTGCTTGCCGAGTGCTGGATGACAGGGGTTGGCACACACGGCCTGACTCCATTTAGCCCATTGATGATGGGCTCCCCAAATTTGCTCGACATTCACGCCTGCCGCCCGGACTTTCGGGGTGCGCTCTTCCAGTTCCTGATCGGCTTGCTGCAAACGGCCTATGCGCCGGAGGATCAGGACGAATGGCGAGAGCGTCTGGCGGCGCCGCCAGACGCCAAGACGCTGGAACAGGTCTTCAACCCCTACCGGCACGCCTTTCTTCTGGAAAACGACGGTCCTGCTTTTCTGCAAGACCTGTCATTACCCGTCGACGTTAACCAACTCCCGGTACACGAACTGTTGATCGACGCGGGTTCCGACAGCAATCTCCATTTCAACAAACAGTCCGCCACGCCAGGCATGTGCGATGCTTGTTTTGCCCAAGCACTGCTGACTTTGCAGTTGAACGCGCCCTCCGGCGGGCGGGGCATCCGTACTTCGTTGCGTGGCGGCGGGCCATTGACGGTCTTATTGCTACCGGCTCAGGGCGACACTACGTTGTGGCAAAAACTTTGGTTGAATGTTCTTCCATGGGATGCGCTGACTTATCCACCCGTTAAGTCTGCGGGCGATGTCTTGCCGTGGCTGGCTCCAACTCGTACCAGCGACGGCAAGAACGCGGCCGACACGCCGCCAGAAGCTGTGCACCCCTTGCAGACCTATTGGGGAATGCCCAGGCGCATCCGCCGCGATGACAGTACGTTAGGACACGGCGATTGCGCTGTATGTGGCGCAGCCGGCGTGCGCTTGACCCATCATTACCGTACCCGTCACGGTGGCACCAATTACACAGGAGCTTGGAAACACCCGTTGACACCCTACAGCCTGGATCCTAAGGGCGAAAAACCGCCGCTGCCGATCAAGGGACGTTATGCTCAAAGCGGTTATCGGAATTGGCTGGGCTTGGTGTTGGGCAAAGACGATCATCAGCCCGATGCGGCTCAAGTGGTTAGCCATTACACAATGAAGATTCGTCAGCCACGTACCCGGCTGTGGTGTTTTGGCTACGACATGTCAAATATGAAAGCCGAATGCTGGTATGACAGCACATTGCCTGTGCACTCTGTACCGATCGACCAACAATCCATATTCGTGCGTACCACCAAAGAGCTGCTGGACGTGGCCGATGAAACGGCCAAAGCTCTGCGTACTCACGTCAAGGCGGCTTGGTTCAAACGCCCGGGTGATGTCAAGGAAGAACCAGCCATCGCGCAGAGCTTTTGGCAGGAATCGGAAATCGCCTTCTATTATTGGTTGGAACGCCTTTCTACGTCTGACGTCGCCGATCCTTCCGCGCGAGCAGAAATCTATCGAGGTTGGCTGCTGGCAACGCACCGGCTGGCGCTATCGTTGTTTGAACGCTGGGCCATGAGTGCGCCCATCGAGGATATGAATCTGGAACGTGTGGTAAAAGCCAGATCCGGCTTGGTCAAGCAGTTGAATCACGGCAAGGCAACCAAGCCACTGTGGAAGTTCGTCAATGAGTACGATAAGGAACACACATGACTCCGAGAAAACCCATATTGAACAGCAAGCAGCATGATGCTGTACGTGACTGGTGGCGATCACTGCAACCGATCGAGAAAAATGCCAAGCCCCCGCCGGATTGGCTGCTAGGCTTGGGGCGCGCCGACCGGGCACATTTACGCCGCTGTGCATGTCTTGACGAGTTGCTTTCCCAGCGGGCGGCTTTGCTACTGGCCAAAATGTTGATTGCGCGAAATGGCGATCTCTGGGTTTTGCCCGACAACGAAACTACCTACAGGCGTCTGGCTTGGGTGGCCGGCGTACTGGCAATGGTGAAAGAGGATTTGCGTGACGGCTGCACTCTGA
The DNA here is from genome assembly GCA_031277315.1 of Zoogloeaceae bacterium. Taxonomy (GTDB): domain Bacteria; phylum Pseudomonadota; class Gammaproteobacteria; order Burkholderiales; family Rhodocyclaceae; genus Desulfobacillus. The sequence continues at coordinate 77,635 of JAITMP010000038.1, forward strand.
CTTGGCATTTGGGGCGCTCAGCCGATGCTGATCGCCCAGTGATGAACGAGCAACGCTTTCAGCGCCTTGAGCGTACCCGCGATATCGACGACCTGTTTATCCAGTGGCGGCGCGCAGTCCGGTTGGCCGACGGTAAAGCGGATGTTGCCCAACTGGCCGATGATCTTCTGACTTGGCAGATAGAGCTGGACGCTCCCTCTCAACGCCCCAATGCAGTGAGATTTCATTGGGCGTATGACTATTACCTGACGACCCGCGATCAAGCCACCGCCGACAAACCCTCAACTGACAAGGAATCCGACCAATGACCCGTTTCATTCAACTGCATTTGCTGACGTCATATCCCCCCTCCAATCTCAACAGGGACGACTTGGGTAATCCCAAAACCGCCACCATGGGTGGTGTACCACGGCTGCGTATTTCCTCGCAGAGCCTCAAGCGAGCCTGGCGCACGTCAGAATTGTTCCAGCAGCTTCTGGTCGGCAACATTGGCACACGCACCAAGCGTTTAGGAGTTGAAGCCTTCGAGGCGCTGACCCAGGCAGGTGTTAGCGAAAAAAAGGCAACTGAATGGGCCTCCGAGATTGCCAAGGTCTATGGAAAATTAAAAGCGGATAAACCACTTGAAATTGAACAATTGGTGCATATCGCTCCGGAAGAACGCGCTTCGCTGGATGCGCTGCTGACGACTCTGGCGCAAGAAAAACGCGCCCCAACGGAAGTGGATCTTGATGCTCTGCTGCATGAACAGCACGCGGTCGATATCGCCATGTTCGGGCGCATGCTGGCGTCGAAAGTTCAGCACAACTCGGAGGCGGCAGTGCAGGTCGCGCACGCCATTGGCGTGCATGCTTCGGCCATTGAAGATGACTATTTCACCGCCGTGGACGATTTGAACGAGACCAGTCCTGAAGCCGCACATATCGGTGAAAGAGGCTTTGCGGCCGCGGTGTTCTATCTTTACCTGTGCATCGACCGCGATTTGTTGAAAAAAAATCTCGGAGGCGATGAGGGAAAAGTCAATAAAGCGCTGCGTGCATTGACCGAAGCCGCGTTGATGATTGGCCCCAGCGGTATGCAAAACAGCTTCGCCAGCCGTGCTTACGCGCACTATGCGCTAGCCGAAAAGGGCAGTCAGCAGCCTAGATCCTTGTCGCTGGCGTATGTCAAACCTGTCACCGGACACGATTACGCTGCCCAGGCAACTCAATCGCTGCAACAACTGCGCGATAACCTGGATAAGGTCTATGGTGCATGCGCTGATGAACGTTACGAGTTGAATGCACTCGACGGTGAGGGAAATCTTAAAACATTAAACGATTTCATTGCCGCGGAGTGAGTCATGAATGACTACTTACTGTTGCGCCTTTATGGCTCATTGGCCAGTTGGGGCGAGATCGCGGTCGGTGAAATGCGACATTCGGCGGCGCACCCTTCGCGTTCAGCTTTGCTGGGTTTACTTGGCGCCGCGCTGGGTATCGAGCGTAGCGATGACGCGGGGCAACAAGGATTGGCGCAAGGCTATCGCTTTGGCATCAAACTGGAGCAGGCCGGAATGCCATTGCGCGACTATCACACCGTGCAGGTAGGAACAGCTCCGAGAAAGTTCAGCTTTCGCAGCCGGCGTCAGGAATTGGCGGCGGAGAAAGTGGAAACGATGCTGTCGGCGCGTGAATATCGTTGCGACAGCATCGCGTTGATTGCCGTGGAAGCTCTGCCTCAAGCGCCTTGTGATTTGGAACGATTGGCTGCCGCACTACGTCAACCGCGCTTTTTGCTGTATCTGGGCCGTAAATCGTGTCCTCTTGCGCTGCCATTGGCGCCGCATTGTGTACAGGCTTCCAGTTTGCGCGAAGCATTTGATCGCGCCCCGCCACCTCACGACTGGTTGAAGCGGGTGTTTCAATACGGCGCATCCGCGCGCCAAGTACGTTATTACTGGGAAGAAGGTATGGAAGCGGGAATGCAGGCCAGCTTTGATAGTTGGCGCCACGATCAGCCATTGTCACGCCGCCGCTGGCAGTTTGCGCCGCGCCGGGAGTCGGTGGCTCTGGAAGAAGGAGGGACGCGATGACGCAGCGTTATTTCTCCAAGGTGCGTTTGCTGGTGCGGCCAAGCGGAAATACGTGGCTGCGCGACTTGTTGGCGCATGGTGAATCCTACCGAGATCACGCTCTTATCTGGCGCCTGTTTCCCGGCGACGGTATGCCACGGGATTTTTTGTTTCGCCGTCTGGACGGTGAGTGGTCCTACTTCGTGGTATCCGCGCGTTTGCCGCGGGATGATGGGCTATTTGAAGTACAGACCAAAGCTTACGAACCACGCTTGGTGAAAGGGACATTGTTGCGTTTTGATTTGCGCGCCAATCCCGCTGTCAGCAAGAATGAGTCTGGACGTTCTCAGCGTCATGATGTGTTGATGGAAGCAAAACATAGGCTGTCAATTGCTGAAACTTCAAATGCGATGAGTAACACGCTGAGTGAGACGCAGGGAAAAGCAGGACGCGAATGGCTGTTGGCGCGTGCTGGAAAATGGGGGCTGAAGGTTTCTGCTGATAGCTTGTTGCAGGAAAGTTATCGTCAGCACAGGTTGAAACATAAAGGGCGCGCCATCGCTTACTCATCTCTTGATTATCAGGGGATAGCTCAAGTCGATGATCCCGATCTTTTGCAACAGGCGCTATTCAATGGCATTGGACATGCGAAGGGTTTTGGTTGCGGATTGTTGCTGGTAAAAAAATTAGCCTGATGCTTCCCCCTCTCAAACCTCTGCCCATGAAAGATCGTATCTCGATGATTTTTATCCAATACGGTCAAATTGACGTGCTGGATGGCGCTTTCGTGGTCATCGACAAGAACGGAGTGCGCACGCATATTCCGGTCGGTTCGGTGGCTTGCATCATGCTGGAGCCAGGCACGCGGATATCACATGCGGCGGTGCATTTGGCTTCTACCGTGGGTACCTTGCTGGTGTGGGTTGGCGAGTCTGGCGTGCGGCTGTATGCCAGCGGCCAGCCTGGTGGGGCGCGTTCGGATCGTTTGCTCTACCAAGCCAAGCTGGCGCTGGATGATGAGCTGCGGCTGAAAGTAGTGCGCAAGATGTATGAACTTCGCTTTCAAGAACCCGCGCCTGCGCGGCGTAGCGTTGAACAACTGCGTGGTATTGAGGGTGCGCGCGTGCGCGAAACGTACAAAATGCTGGCGCGGCAATATGGGGTGGACTGGCGAGCCCGCAACTACGATCAGCAGCAATGGGATGCGGCGGATGTGCCTAACCGTTGTCTGTCGGTGGCGACATCGTGTTTATATGGCATCACCGAGGCCGCGGTACTGGCGGCGGGCTATGCGCCGGCGGTCGGCTTCATTCATAGCGGTAAGCCTTTGTCCTTCGTCTATGACATTGCTGATCTTTTTAAGTTTGAGACTGTCGTGCCGTTGGCGTTTCGCATTGCCGCCAAAGCGCCAGAGAATCCTGAACGAGAGGTTCGTTTGGCTTGCCGCGATCTGTTTCGCTCCACCAAGCTGCTTGGCGGAATCATTCCAACTATCGAAGAAGTCTTGTCCGCGGGAGGTATTTCGCCGCCTGAGACGCCACCAGAATCAGTTTCTCCAGCGATTCCCAATCCTGAAAGTATTGGCGAAGCAGGGCATAGAGTACAAGGATGAGCTTTCTCGCCGTAATAACCGAAAACGTCCCGCCACGCTTGCGCGGCCGTTTGGCTATCTGGCTGCTGGAGGTGCGTGCAGGGGTTTATATCGGTGACGTCTCAAGGCGTACACGGGAAATGATTTGGGAGCAGCTCAGTGAAGGTTATGAAAACGGCAACGTTGTAATGGCTTGGGCAAGCCCGAATGAGTCGGGTTATGAGTTTCAGACGCTGGGCTCCAATCGGCGCCTGCCTGTGGAGTTCGATGGGTTGCGATTAGTGGCTTTTCAACCGGCGGATGAAACGGCTCTTTAACAATTTAAATAGTTGGTAGAATTTAGCGGCTTGTTTTCTCTATTCAGAGCAATGAGCTACGTTAAGTGCGTTCCCCGCGCGAGCGGGGATGAACCGATGACTCGCTGGTTCCGATCTATTTGACCCCCGCGTTCCCCGCGCGAGCGGGGATGAACCGCAGCAGCGCCCGGCCGGTTTTACTACATCGCGGCGTTCCCCGCGCGAGCGGGGATGAACCGCCGGCTCACCCCGTCGCGTCCGCGCAGGCCCGGCGTTCCCCGCGCGAGCGGGGATGAACCGTACATTGACATGTCGGCATCATGCGACTGGAAGCGTTCCCCGCGCGAGCGGGGATGAACCGGATGAGCCCGATACCCGTGCCGAGTTTCTTCGGCGTTCCCCGCGCGAGCGGGGATGAACCGTCGCCAAGTTCCAAAAGCCCCGCGTTTGACAGGCGTTCCCCGCGCGAGCGGGGATGAACCGGAAATTGGCTTCAGTTCCCATTGCGTTGCACCGCGTTCCCCGCGCGAGCGGGGATGAACCGTTGTAGATACCGTTCCGGCCATAGATTTTTCCGCGTTCCCCGCGCGAGCGGGGATGAACCGTCGTAGCGCGCGGCGCGGCCCAGTTCCGGGTGGCGTTCCCCGCGCGAGCGGGGATGAACCGGCGTTCGTCGAGGCGCTGGCCGTCGTCGTCAAGCGTTCCCCGCGCGAGCGGGGATGAACCGCGCACTTGAGTTTTTACCCGCACGGCGACGCAGCGTTCCCCGCGCGAGCGGGGATGAACCGTATGGGGTGATCGGCCATTCATACGGCGGCAGGCGTTCCCCGCGCGAGCGGGGATGAACCGGGGCAGAGCAATCCTCTCTCCTGTTTTTTGCTGCGTTCCCCGCGCGAGCGGGGATGAACCGGGAGGATTGCCATGTCTGACTTGCTTGCCGAGGCGTTCCCCGCGCGAGCGGGGATGAACCGCTGTTGCACTGCGTGACCGCTTGGCTGGAGAGGCGTTCCCCGCGCGAGCGGGGATGAACCGCGTTCGGGCAGTGGTCAGCGCCGCCGCACTCCGCGTTCCCCGCGCGAGCGGGGATGAACCGTTTGTTCTGCGGTTATATGCTTGTGGTTGCGAGCGTTCCCCGCGCGAGCGGGGATGAACCGGATCAGCGCGAACAGATCACGCCGCCATTTGTCGCGTTCCCCGCGCGAGCGGGGATGAACCGACTCCTCACGATATTCATCGCAGAGCGCGACGGCGTTCCCCGCGCGAGCGGGGATGAACCGGGGGAGCGTAATGCCAAAACGGACAGGGGGGGGCGTTCCCCGCGCGAGCGGGGATGAACCGGGACTGCCCTCCGCCATTACCGGCGCGTCATGGCGTTCCCCGCGCGAGCGGGGATGAACCGCGGGCATCATCGCATACGAATTTTCGCTTTCCACCGACCTGAAAAAGGCTTACGATGCCGGTTCCGCGACCTACAAAAAGATCGTCGCGGAAGCTGTTTCGGCCATCAAACGTGAGATTGCGCGATGAACGAGTACCTGATCGACCCGCCCTGCAACGCATGCTCAAGCTTGGATGAGCAGCGCGCCTGGCGCGATTATCTTCTGGGCCGCCTACGCGAGGAGCCGGACTCCAAGGATCACCAGGATGCCCTTGCTGATGTCGAGCGCGACATCGAGTGGCGTTCCACCGAGGGCCGCTACCTCGACGAGCTGGCCGCCTGACCGGGCACCCCCCCGCCCGCCCTGCTTTTCAAAAAACCGCTTTAAACGGCCCACACGCCGCCCGAGCCCGGCGAGGGCTACCGTGATATACCCCCGCCCGTTCTATCGCCTTGTAGACGCCTTGCGAATGTTCGCGTCGCCATCTCCCGCCACGCTGCCATCCTGACTTTCCCCCGCAAGCGGGGGAAGGGGCGGTCTTTTGCATCAGGTGAAAGTCATTTGCAGCCGGCGGCGATCATCGAGGTCGCCGACGTAGGCCGCAGTTTCTAATCTCGATTAATATCCTCGCCCCCGCGCGACCGGCATCCTGCCGGGCATGAACCAACGCGCACGCTCCGCCGTCTCCCTCGCCGCGCTCTCCGTCGACCTGACTGGGGGCGCGGCCGCGCCGACGGAGTTCCGACTGCTGCCGCTGGGTCGCTTCTGGTGTTCTATTACGCCGTCATGAAAGGGCGCATGCCGGAGCATGGGGCGCCGTCCTCCGGGGGCTGACCGCTCATTTCCCCAGATAGCGCAGATGACTGCCGCAGCCGGCGCGGCAATCCGAAGCGCCGAAACCCGGTATCAGTATGCCGCCGCGTGTTTTGCGGTTGAGCGCGCATTCCGTCTCGCATGAGCGGCGCACCGAGGTGACGCGGGCGGCGGGCGCGGCGAGCAGCCAGTCGATATGCCAGCGCAGCCGCTTTTCCTTGCGCAGATGGCGGGCGATGCGCGCTTCCAGATTGCGCCGCGCGCTGCCGGTATACACATAACGCCCGGCCGGAAAATCAAACACGCCCAGCCGCCCGACGCGCAGCCGCGCCGGCCGATCCAGCACGATGCGAAGTTGATAGGTGACGGCTGCTGCCTGTTCTGTTTCCAAAGCGTTGCTCCTGTGAAACAAAGTCTCCCTTGAAAGGGAAGGCGCTTGTTTGAGGCGGTGATTCGCGCCGGGGCGGCGGGGGCGGTAGACTGCGTCCGGCGCCGTGAAATTTTATCCGGCGCAAGATCGGAACGGGAGACGCGGAATGCACATCGGATTCATCGGCCTTGGCCTCATGGGGCGGCCCATGGCCATCAATGTCGCGCGCGGCGGCCATGTCTTGCATGTGTGGGCGCGCCGCGCTGCCGCGCTGGAACCTTTCTCTCCGGCTTCCGGTTTGGACGTTTGCGTCCATGCCAGTCCGGCGGAGCTGGCCCGGCATGCCGACATCATCATCACGATGGTTGCCGACGCGCCGGATGTCGAGGCGGTGCTGCTGGGCGAGAACGGCGTCGCCGCGGCGGCGAAGCCGGGCCTGCTGGCGGTTGACATGAGCACCATCGCGCCGGCGGCGGCGCGGCGCATCGGCGCGAGGCTGGCGGAGCGGGACATTGATTTTCTCGACGCGCCGGTTTCCGGCGGCGAAGTGGGCGCCATCAACGCCACCTTGTCGATCATGGCCGGCGGCGGGCGGGCGGCTTTCGAGAAAATGCAGCCGGTCTTCGCGTTGATGGGCAGGAACATCGTGCACGTCGGCGAGATCGGCGCGGGGCAGGTGGCGAAGGCGTGCAACCAGATTGTCACCGGCATGGGCGTGGCGGCGCTGGCGGAAGCCTTCAACTTTGCCCGCAAGAGCGGCGCTGACCTGGCTCGCGTGCGCGAGGCGCTGCTGGGCGGCTTCGCTTCCAGCAAGATTCTCGAAAACCACGGTCAGCGCATGATCGCGCGCGACTTCAAACCCGGCTTCAAGGCCTGGATGCACCAGAAGGATTTGCGCATCGTCATGGAGGAGGCGCACCGCCTCGGCCTGATGCTGCCGGGCGCGGCGGCGACGGCGCAGATGTTCAACGCCGTGGTCGGCTCGGGGCTGGGCGAGAACGATTCGATTGTCCTGCTGAAGCTGCTGGAGCGCATGTCCGGCGGTGAAGCGGAGGACGCATGAAGCTCGGCTTCATCGGTCTGGGCGTCATGGGGCGTCCGCTGGCGCGGCATCTGATCGAGGCCGGGCACGTGCTCTCCGTGTATGCGCGGCGGCCCGAGGCGGCGCAGCCGCTGGTCGCCATGGGCGCGCGCCGCTGCGCCACGCCGGCGGCGGTGGCGGCGGCGAGCGAAGCGGTATTCATGATGGTTACTACCGGCGCCGATGCCGAGCAGGTGGCGCTGGGCAATGACGGCATCATTGACGGCGCGCCGCCCGGCGCGCTGCTGATCGACATGGGCACCATTCCGCCCGCCACGGCGCGGCGCATCGCGGCGCGGCTGGCGGCGCGCGGCATCGACGCGCTCGACGCGCCGGTTTCCGGCGGCGAAATCGGCGCCATCAACGCCACCTTGTCGATCATGGTCGGTGGCGAGGCGGCGGCGTTCGAGCGCGCGCGGCCGCTGCTGGAAACGCTCGGCAAGACCGTCGTGCACGTCGGCCCGCACGGCGCCGGCCAGGTGGCGAAAGCTTGCAACCAGATCATCATGGTGGCGTGCATCGAGGCGGTTGCCGAGGCGATGCGGCTGGCGGAAAAATCCGGCGTCGATGCCGAAAAAGTGCGGCAGGCGCTCGCCGGCGGCTCTGCCGGCAGTCGCGTGCTCGACGTGTTCGGCGCGCGCATGACGGCGCGCGATTTCCGCGCCGGCGTCGAAGCGCGTCTGCATCACAAGGATTTCGGCATTTTGCTCGACGAGGCGGCGGCGCTCGCCGCGCCGCTGCCGATATCGGCGCAGGTCTGGCAGCAATTGAACGCCCTCATGGCGCAAGGCTGGGGCGGCGAAGACACCGCGATCCTGCTGCGCGTGCTGGAGACGGCGGCATAGATATACCTGCAAAACCGCCCTGATATTCGCTATCGTTAAACCTTTCCAGATCGAATACAAGGAAGGACAAGGCCATGATGACCCGATGCCGCCTGATTTGCTCCGCCGCTCTGCTTGCCCTCTTTGCGCACGGCGGCGTCTCCGCCCTGGAGACTGAAACCGGTTCCGCCATGCAGATCACCACGGAGACGACGTTTGAAAGCTGCGCCGACGCCCGCGGGCGGACGCTGCCCGCCGAGGCGGATGCCGCGCTGCCGGAACTGGTTCGCGTGGTTGCGACGAAAAACGGCGTCGGCATCCGCTACAACCCCGGCCTGTTTCCGCATCTGAGCGGAAAGGCGAAAATTTTTCTCTACATGAGCCAGTGCGCCCGTCAGGGGCTGTATGACGTTGGCAAAATACGGCAGGTGACGGAGGAGCAGGCCCGCCGCGCCGATTGCATGGCCGCCGATGCCCTGCTCGCCAACGGCCTCGTCATGGAGCGGGATCTGCCGGCGCTGGCGGCGGAGTTGGTGTTTACCAGCGCCGAATGGCGGCAGTTGCCCGGCCCCGCCCGCACTGTCGATCTGCAAAATTGCGCCGCGCGCCGGACAAGCGGCAATGCGCTGCGTCTGCCGTCCGCCGCGCCGCCCGGCGTCGACCAAACGCGATGGAACCAGTGCGTGCGCGGCTGCGCCGACAAGCTGTGGGTCTGCCAGCGCGGCGGATCGGAAGGGCGCTGTCTGGATGGCTACAACCGCTGCCAGCAGGCTTGCGGTGCGACGGGCAAGCCGTCCGCCGACGGCGGCGGTCAGGAGAAGTGAAAACAGCTGGCGGGTAAGTCAGCAGATTATTCCGCGCAAAAAAACTGTGGGCGACGCTTGATGGCGCCGCCCACGGGCAGGTACTACGGTGACAGGTGCTATGGTGCTACGGGCGAGGCGTCTTGCCTGTCTCCCGTTACTGCGCTACCACGCCGCCGGCCTGGATGATCTCGCCCCACTTCTTGACTTCGGCGGCGACGAAGTCGCCCAGCCACTTCGACGTGCGTTCCGCGCCTTCCTTGGGGACCACGCCGCCGAGATCTTCCAGCCGCTTCTTGGTGGCCGGATCGTTGAGCGCGGTGCTGAGGGCGGCATTCAGTTTCGCCACCACATCCTGCGGCGTGCCTTTCGGCGCGAACAACGCGTTCCAGGCGCTGACCTTGAATTCCGGCAGGCCGGCTTCAGCCGTGGTCGGAATGTCGGGCAGGGCCGGCGAGCGGGCTTCGGTGGCAATCGCATAGGCCTTGATTGAGCCGCCCTGAATCTGCGAGGCGACGGAGACGATCTGGTCGCAGGCATAGTCGATCTTGCCGGCCATCATGTCGTTGATGACCGGGCCGGTGCCGGTGTAGGGCACGCGCGTCGGCTTGGCGCCGGCGAGCACGTTGAACATGATGCAGGTGCTGAAGGACACCGAGCCGACGCCGGCCTGACCTTCATTCAGCTTGTCGCCGTTGGCCTTGATGTAGGCGACGAACTCTTTCAGATCCTTGGCCGGAAAATCCTTGCGCGCGACGACCAGGATGGGCGTGCCCGCCGCCATGCCGATCGGCTCGAAATCGCTGGCCGGCTTGTATTTCAGGTTTTTGTACAGCGCGGGCGCGGCGCCGTGCGTGCCCATGTGGCCCATCATGATGGTGTAGCCGTCCGGCGTGGCCCCGAAGGCCTTGGTGATGCCGGTGGTGCCGCCGGCGCCGACGACGTTCTCCACGATGAGCTGCTGGCCGAGCACCTTGCCCATGTGCTCGCTGACGATGCGGGCGATGACGTCGGTCGGGCCGCCGGCCGCGAACGGCACGATGACCGTGATGGGTCGGGTCGGATAGTTTTGCGCCTGAACTGCGCCGATGCCGAGCGCTGCGATGCCCAACAGGGCGGTCTTCAAGAATTTTGCAAACATGGTTGTCTCCTGACTAACGTGAAAAGGAAGTACTGCGCACTGCTGCGGCCCGATTGTGCCTGTGCCGTATGTTCATGACATGCTCAGGGCTTCTTCTTTTGTCTTGCGGATCGCCGGCACCACCGCGAGGATGATGACGACGACCGAAATCAGCAACAGGACGGCGGACACGGGATTGTCGACGAAGGTCATGAAGTCGCCGCGTGAGATGATGAGCGCCTGGCGCAGCTTCTCCTCCATCAGCTTGCCGAGCACAAAGCCGAGCAGCGCCGGCGCCGGCTCGAAGCCGAGCTTGATGAAGACGTAGCCGATCAGGCCGAACAGCGCGGTGAGCAGCACGTCGGACGGATCGTTGTTGATCGAGTAGATGCCGATCGAGCAGAACAGCAGGATGGCCGAGAACATCAGGCGATACGGCACGTGCAGCAGTCGCACCCAGATGCCAATCAACGGCAGGTTGATGATGAGCAGGAAAGCGTTGCCGATCCACATGCTGGCGATCATGCCCCAGAACAGATCGGGGCTTTTGGTCATCACCTGCGGCCCCGGAATGATGCCGTGGATGGTCATCGCGCCGACCATCAGCGCCATTACCGCGTTGGGCGGGATGCCGAGCGTGAGCAGCGGAATGAAGGCGGTTTGCGCGCCGGCGTTGTTGGCCGCTTCCGGCCCGGCCACGCCTTCGATCGCGCCCTTGCCGAAACGCTCGGGCGTGCGCGAGAGTTTTTTCTCCGTCGCGTAGGAAGCGAAGGGGCCGAGCACCGCGCCGTTGCCCGGCAGAATGCCGAGAAGCGCGCCCAGCCCGGTGCCGCGCAGCATCGGCGCGATGCTCATGCGGATATCCTGAAGGTTGGGCAGCAGGCGGCCGATCTTTCCCTTCACCACGTCGCGCGTTTCGGGGTTTTCCAGATTGTGCAGAATTTCCGCGAAGCCGAAAAAACCCATCGCCAGCACGACGAAGTCGATGCCGTCGGCGAGTTCGGCGAAGCCGAAGGTCAGGCGCTCCTCGCCGGTTTCAATGTCCGTGCCGATGGTCGACAGCAAAATGCCCAGCAGAATCATCGCCGCCGCCTTGAGCAGTGACCCTTGCGCCAGCACGACGGCGAAAGACAGGCCCATCACCATCAGCGAAAAATATTCCGCTGGGCCGAACAGCAGCGCCAGCTTGGTCAGCGGCACGCCGAGTGCCGCCACCACGATGGTCGACACGGTGCCGGCGAAAAACGACACCAGCGCCGCCGTGCCGAGCGCCACGCCGGCGCGGCCCTGGCGCGCCATCTGGTGGCCGTCGAGCACGGTGACGACACTCGTCGCCTCGCCCGGAATGTTGATCAGGATCGCCGTGGTCGAGCCGCCGTATTGCGCGCCGTAATAGATGCCGGCCAGCATGATGAGCGCGCCGGTCGGATCGAAATTGAACGTCAGCGGTAGCAGCATCGCGATGGTCGCGATCGGGCCGACGCCGGGCAGGATGCCGACCAGCGTGCCGATCACCACGCCGACGAAACACAGACCGAGATTGCTCAGCGAGACGGCGACCGAGAAGCCGTGCGACAGATTGGCGATCAAAGCGTCCATGGTGTCCTCAATACCCGATCAGCCAGGGCGCGACCGGAATCGGCAGCGTCAGCGCGTAGCGGAACAGCCCGAGACAAAACAGCATCATGCAGACAGAAAAGATGATGATTTCCTTCCAGCGCGTCTCCGCGCTGGCGAAAGCCGCGATCACCACCAGCAGCGGCCCCGCGACCGAAAGACCGAGCGGCCGCACCGTGAGACCGAACACCACCGCCGCGCCCAGAATGAAGACCGGCCCGCGCAAGGGCCAGCGGCCGGTGCCGACGCGCTCGCGGCCCCGCCACCAGGACAGGATCAGCACGACGCCGATCAGACCCAGAAACGCCGCCAGCGTCATCGGAACCATACCCGGCCCGATGTGGCGCAAGCTGCCGATGGACAGCGCGGAGCCCTGCACCACGGCGATAACCGCGATGGCGATCATGAGCAGACCACCCAACAGATTCTGCATGATGCGACGAGACTCCGATCCCGGCTGGCGTTGAACGCGCGGCGTTTGATAATGGTCAAGAATGTTAGCAGACCCAACCATTCTATGAAAGCGCGGCGGGAAACAGTAATGCGGGCAGCAGGGTTATTGGCGCCGGTCGATAGTGGCTATGGCGGCTATGGCGACCGATGGCGACTATTGGCCGTAGCTTTTGAATTTTTCCAGCACGGCTTCCATTTCGGTGTCGGAGAGCAGCACCGGCGGGGCGATGTGCAGGGCGCGCCAGTATTGTTCGCATAGCGATTCGAACTCGACGGCAAGATCGAGGGCATGCGGCAGATCGCGGCCAAACGCCAGCAGGCCGTGGTTGGCGAGCAGGCAGGCGCAGCGCCCGTCGAGCGCCGCCAGCGCGGCGTCGGAGAGCGCCTGCGTGCCGAACGTGGCGTAAGCGGCGCAGCGCACGCAGGCGCCGCCGAAGCGGGCGATCATGTAGTGAAACGGCGGGATGTCGACGCGCAGGCAGGCCAGCGCGGTGGCGAAGGGCGCGTGGGCGTGCGCGATGGCGCCGGCTTCGGCGCGGGCGGCGTAGATGTCGCGGTGGAAACGCCATTCGGAGGAGGGCTTGCGCGCGCCGCGCCAAGTGCCGTCGAGCGCCATCGGCACGATGTCGGCGGGCTGCATCGCGTCATACGGCAGGCCGGTCGGCGTGATGAGAAAGCCGTCGCCGCAGCGGACGCTGAGGTTGCCGGCGGCGCCGCGATTGAGGCCGAGCGTTTGCATGGCGCGGGCGCTGGCGACAAGCGTCTGGCGCAGATCGTCCTGATTCATTTTGATTCCTCGAAGAAAGCGCGCAAGGCGCCGGGCGTGGCGGGATCACAGAGGCCGTCCTCGGTGAGAATGCCTGTAATCAGCCGCGCCGGCGTGATGTCGAAGGCCGGATTGGCGACGGGCGTCGCATCAGCGGCGAGCGTCAGCGTGGCAGGGTCGCCATGATGATCGAGGCCGTCGACGCGGCGCACTTCGCCGCCGTCGCGTTCCTCGATCGGGATATGCGCGCCGTCGGGACAGGCGAGGTCGATGGTGGAGCGCGGCGCGGCGACGTAGAAAGGCACGCCGCAGTCGGCGGCGGCGAGCGCCTTGAGGCAGGTGCCGATCTTGTTGGCGGTGTCGCCGTTGGCGGCGATGCGGTCAGCGCCGACGATCACCAGATCAACCTCGCCCGCCCGCAGCAGATGGCCGGCGGCGTTGTCGGCGATCAGGGTGTGGGGAATGCCGGCTTCGCGCAGCTCCCATGCCGTGAGCAGGCCCTGATTGCGCGGCCGCGTTTCCGACGCCCAGACGTGCGTGTCAATGCCGGCGGCATGGGCGGCGTAGACTGGCGCCAGCGCCGTGCCCCAGGCGGTGGCGGCGAGCCAGCCGGCGTTGCAGTGAGTCATCAGCCTGACGGGCCGCCGCGCGCATTGCCGCAGGAGAGCGAGGCCGTGCTGGCCGATGCGCTGGTTGGCGGCGGCGTCTTCAGCGGCGATGGCGCGCGCCTCGGTCCAGGCGGCGGCGCGGCGCTCCGCCGCCGGCAGCGGCAGCAGGCGCGCGCGCATGCGGTCGAGCGCCCAGCGCAGATTCACTGCCGTTGGCCGCGTCGCGGCGAGGGCGTCGATGGCGCGTTCGAGCGTTGTCGTGTCAGCGTCTTCTTTCAGCGCCAGGGCGAGGCCATAGGCGGCGGTGACGCCGATCAGCGGCGCGCCGCGCATCCGCATGGCGCGGATGGCCTCGGCGACATCGGCGAGCGAGCGCAGCGTTCGCGTCACGTATGCGTGCGGCAGCGCGCTCTGGTCGAGTATGACGATGGCGTCATCCACCTCGCGGAGCGTGAACAGACGCTTAGTCATTGCCGAACACCGTTTGCCACAGTGCGCGCACGCTGCCGATTTCCGCCGTCAGCGTTTCCCGTTCGACGCGGGCGTAGCGGGCGCCGTTCAGGCGCAGGCCGTGTTGCAGCTTGCGGTAGGCGCGGTAAGCGTCGTGCACGCGCTCGGCGAGATCGGCGGGAATCAGGCCGAGGCCGGCGGCGATTCTGAGCAGCGCCAGATTGCCCAGATTGCCGGTGAGTTCGGCGTGCGCGTGGGCATGCCCCAGCACGAGGTACTGCACGATGAATTCGACGTCGATGAGGCCGCCGCGATCATGCTTCAGGTCGAACAGCGCGCTCTTGTTGGCGCGCGCCTCGGCCATCTTGCCGCGCATGGCGATCACCTCGCGCCGCAATTCCGCCAGCGGACGCGGCTGACACAGCACTTCGATGCGGATCGCTTCAAAACTGCGTCCGATGTCCGCGTCGCCGGCGCAGAAGCGCGCCCGCGTCAGCGCCTGATGCTCCCAGACCCAGGCCGATGTCATTTGATACTGGCGGAAGGCGTCGACCGCGCTCACCAGCAGGCCGGATTCGCCGTTCGGGCGCAGGCGCAAATCGGTCTGGAACAGGATGCCGGCGGGCGTCGCGCTGGAAATCCAGGTGTTGATGCGCTGCGCCAGCCGGGCATAGATTTCCGGCGCGTCCGGGTGATCGTCTTCAAAGAGAAAAATGATGTCCAGATCGGAGGCGTAGCCGAGTTCCTTGCCGCCCAGCTTGCCGTAGGCGACGATGGCGAAGCGCGGCGTTTCGCGGTGGCGCTTCGGCAGCTTGCGCCAGACCAGCCGCAGGGCCAGATCGAGCATGATGTCGGCCAGTTCGGAGAGGTGGTCGGCGAGCTTTTCCACGCTCAGCAAACCGGCCAGATCCTGCGTCAGCAGACGGAACACCTGGGCGTGATGGGCTTCGCGCATCAAATCCATCTGCTGCTCGGTGTCCGGCTCGTGCGCGTCAAGCGCTTGCGCGAGTTCGGCGCGGAAGGCGGCCCAGTCGGGCGCGGCTTCGCGCAGGCGCGCGTCGAGCAGTTCGTCGAGCAGTACCGGATGACGGGTGAGATAGTCCGCCGCCCAGCTTGACGCGCTCGCCAGCCGCGCCACTTGCCGCAGGGCGTGCGGATATTGCTGCAAGAGGGCGAGATAGGCGGCGCGGCGGCTGATGGCTTCAAGCAGATCGAGGCCGCGCGTCAGGGTGGCGTCGGGATTCGGCGTTTCTGCCGCCGCCTCTATCAGGCGCGGCACCAGCGCGTCGAAGCGTTCGCGGATGCCGGGCGGCATCTGCTGATAACGGCTGCCGGCGCGGATGCCGGCCAGCCGTTGCGCGCCGGCCTCGGCTTCGTCATAGCCGAGATCGACGAGCGCCTGCGCCGTCTTGCCGTCCCCGCTATTTTCGCTGCCCTGCCAGACGCTGGCGAGGCCGTGGCTTTGGCGATCGGGGTCGGCGAAGACGGCCTCGAAGTGGCGGCTGACGTTGGCGCGATGACGTTCGAGCGCTTCGAGCAGGGTGGCGTAATCGTCGAAACCCATGCCGCGCGCGATGCGCGCCTGATCGCCGTCTTGCGCGGGCAGGGCGTGCGTTTGCGCGTCGTCGAGGTATTGCAGGCGGTGTTCGAGATTGCGCAGGAAGCGGTAGGCCGCCGCCAGTTCATCGGCTGCCGCCGCTTCGAGCAGGCCCTGGCGGGCGAGCAGCGCCAGCACCGCCAGCGTGGGCCGGATTTGCAACGCCTTGTCGCGTCCGCCGCGGATCAACTGGAAGACCTGGGCGATGAATTCGATTTCGCGGATGCCGCCGGGGCCGAGCTTGATGTCGCCGGCGCGGTCCTTGCGCGCCACTTCGCGGCGGATCTGCGCGTGCAGTTCGCGCATCGCGTTGATGGCGCCGTAGTCGAGGTATTTGCGGAACACGAAAGGCCGCGCAAGTGTGGCGAGGGCGGTGGCTGCGTCGATGCTGCCACCTTCGCCACGCAGGGGCCGCGCCTTGATCCAGGCGTAGCGTTCCCACTCGCGGCCTTGCGTGACGAAATAGTTTTCCAGCATGTCGAAGCTCGCCACCAGCGGGCCGGATTCGCCGTTGGGCCGCAGCCGCATGTCGACGCGGAAGACCTGACCGTCGCCGGTAATCTCGGCCAGCGCGCCGATCAACTGGCGGCCCAGGCGCGTGAAGAACTCGAAATTGGAGAGTGTGGATAGCGGCTGGCTGCCGCCATCGGTTTCGCCGTCCTCGGGGTAGACGAAAATCAGGTCGATGTCGGAGGAGACGTTCAATTCCCCGCCGCCCAGTTTGCCCATGCCGATGACGATCAGTTCCTGCGCTTCGCCGCTGGCCGAGCGCGGTGTGCCGTGCCGCGCTGTCAGCGCCGCGCCGAGGATGGCGGCAGCGCGCCCGATGGCGATTTCGGCCAGCGTGGTCATGGTGGCGGTGACTTCGGCCAGATCGGCCAGCCCGGCCAGATCGCGCGCGGCGAGGCGGGAAAGGACGGCGGCGCGCAAGCGGCGCAGGCCGGGGCGCAGCGTCGCTTCGGCCGCGCCCGCGTCCATGTTGTCGGCGAGAAACGCGCGCATTTCCGCTTCCGTCCAGGGCAGGTGCAGCCGCTCGCGCAGGGCGGCGCCGATGTCGGGCCGGCTCTCGACCAGGTGGCTGAGGAAGCGGCTGAGCGGCAAAACGCTTTCGAGCCGGGCGGCGTTGTCTGTCGGAACGGGCATTGGCGCGTTTACAGGTAAAATTCGTTATCGCAGAGAGACTTGAACGGGTCATTGTAAACCGCCAAACCGTGCCAAACCGCGCCGGCGCGGGCGCCGCCGGACAAGTTTCCAACTACTGATGCAAGAAAACTCATCCCTGAACCCTGCCCCGATTCCC
Organism: Zoogloeaceae bacterium; assembly: GCA_031277315.1. Taxonomy (GTDB): domain Bacteria; phylum Pseudomonadota; class Gammaproteobacteria; order Burkholderiales; family Rhodocyclaceae; genus Desulfobacillus. The sequence continues at coordinate 94,756 of JAITMP010000038.1, forward strand.
ACTCCGGTTTCCACTCCGGTTTCCGCCCCGGCCCGCTTCGGTCGGCTACCGGGTCGGCTACTGGGCTGGCTGCCGGGCTGGCTGCGCCGGACGCTGGTCTGGCTGTTCTGGATCGGCTATTTCGGCTTCGCTCTCATCATTCTCTCGCTGCGTTACGCGGTGCTGCCAAACATCGAGCACTACCGCGCCGACATCGAAAGCGGCATTTCCCGCGCCATCGGCCTGCCGGTCAGCATCGACCACATCGACACGCGCTGGCACGGGCTGCGGCCCCAGCTTTCCCTGCGCGGCCTGAATATCCGCGACGCCGCCGGGCGGCCGGCGCTGACGCTCGATACGGTCGAGACGGAGCTGTCCTGGGCCTCGCTGTGGCACGGGCAACTGCGCCTGCGCCGGCTCGAAATCGACGCGCCCGATCTGCATATCCGCCGCGAGCCGGGCGGCCGCATCTTCATCGCCGGCCTCGAACTCGATCTCGACGCGCCGCAAAGCGGCCTGCTCGACTGGCTGCTGGCGCAGGAGCGCATCGTCATCCGCGACGCCGCCATCCGCTGGGACGACGCCCAGCGCGCCGCGCCGCCGCTGGCCTTGTCGCGCGTCAACGCCATGCTGGAGAACGATGGCCGCGCGCACCGCTTCGGCCTCACCGCCGTGCCGCCGCCGGCGCTGGCGGCGCGGCTGGACGTGCGCGGGGCTTTCCGCAGCGCCGATCCGGGCCGGCTGGAAACCTGGACGGGGCAGGCGTATGCCGAACTCGACTATGCCGATCTCGCCGTCTGGCGGGCCTGGGTGGATTATCCGGTCGATCTGCCGCGAGGCGCCGGCGGCATGCGCCTGTGGCTGGGTTTCGACGCAGCGCGGCTCGACGCGCTCACCGCCGACATCGCCCTGCGCGACGTGAAGCTGCGCTGGTCGCCCGATCTGCCGATGATTGATCTGGCCCATCTCGCCGGGCGTGTGTCGGGGCGTCTGTCGCAGCGCGGCTTCGAGGTGAATACGCGCCGGCTGACGCTGGCCACCCATGACGGCGCCGTGCTGCCGCCGACCGATTTCAGTCTGCGCTGGACGCCCGCGAATGCGGATCAGGACGGTCAGCCGGCGCGGGGAACGCTCACCGCCGACGCGCTCGATCTGGGCGTGCTGGCGCGGCTGAGCGGTTTTTTGCCGCTGCCGGCGGAGATGCGCCAGACGCTGACGGATTACGCGCCGAGCGGCCGCATCGCCGATCTCAAGCTGGGCTGGACGGGCGAGGCGGGCGCCCCTGCCACCTCTGCTACGCCGCTCGCCTTCGACGCCAAGGCGCGCTTCGAGGGACTCGGCCTGAGCGCGCAAGGCCGCTGGCCCGGCTTCGCCGGACTCAGCGGCAGCATCGAGGGCAACGAAAAGGAGGGCCGCGTCAGCCTCGACAGCCGCCGCGCCACGCTCGATCTGCCGCGGGTGTTCGCCGATCCGCGGCTGGAATTCGCCACGCTGACGGGGAAGGCAAGCTGGACGGCGGCGGCGGATGGCCGCGTCGACGTGCAGTTACAGGAACTGGTTTTCGACAACCCGGACGCCGCCGGCAACGCGACAGGGCATTACCGCAGCAGCCTCGACGGGCCGGGCGAAATCGACCTCACGGCGTGGCTGAATCGCGCCGACGGCGCGGCGGTGTGGCGCTACATGCCGCTGGCGGTCAGCGCCGACGTGCCGGCCTGGCTGCATGGGGCGATTACCGGCGGGCGAGCGAGCGACGCCGAGTTGCGCCTGCAAGGCGATCTGAAAGATTTTCCCTTCGCCGACGGCGGCAAGGGCATTTTCCGCATCACGGCCAAAATCGCCGGCGCCAGCTTGCGCTACGCGCAGGACTGGCCGGGCATCGACGGCATCGATGGCGATCTGCTGTTCGAGGGCAAGCGCATGCGCATCCGCGCCGACAAGGGCCGCATTTACGGCGTCGCGCTCTCCGGCGTCAGCGCCGAGATTCCCGATCTGGAAGTGTTCGACGAGATTCTTGTTGTCAACGGTCAGGCGGCGGGGCCGACGGCGGATTTCCTGCGCTTCATCGAAACCAGTCCGGTGCTGGAACAGATCGACCGCTTCACCGACGGCATGCACGCGGCGGGCAACGGCACGCTCGGCCTGAAGCTGCTCCTGCCGCTGCGCCGGATCAATGACACCAAGATAGAAGGCCACTATCAATTCCTGCGCAACGAATTGAAGGTCGATGCCGACCTGCCGCCGCTGACCGACGTCAACGGCAGCCTGCGCTTTACCGGCGCCAGCATTGACGTGAAGGAGGCGCGCGCGCAACTGCTCGGCTCGCCGCTGACCGTGAATGCCGCCCTGCGCGGCGGCGGCGCGGTGGAGATCAATGCCCAGGGCAGCCTGAACATCGCCGCCCTGCGCAAGTCGTCCAGTCACCGTCTGCTCGAACACCTCTCGGGCAGCGCCGCCTGGCGCGGCACGATGCAGATCAAGAACCGCCGCGCCGACGTGAAACTGGAATCGAATCTGCGCGGCATCGCCTCCACGCTGCCAGCGCCGTTCAACAAGACCGCTGACGACGTTTTGCCCTTCACTTTCGAGCGCGTCACGTCCGCCACGGCGGGCGCTGCTGCCACTGCGGCGGCGGCGGTTGTGCGCGACCGGATACGCGTCGGCCTCGGCAACCGGCTGGCGGCGCAGATTCTCCGCCGTCAGGATGGCGGGCGGAGCGTCATCGAGCGCGGCGCCATCGGCATCGGCGAACGGCCGACGCTGCCGGAGAAGGGCATGGCGCTGGCGGTCAATGCGCCGGCGCTGGATATTGATTTCTGGCGCCGCTTGTTCGCCGCCGATGGAACGGGGGAGAGTGGCGGGAGCGGCGGCTATCCGGTCACCCGGATCAGCTTGCGCGCGACGGAACTGACCGCCTTCGAGCGCCAGTTCCATGATGTCAGGCTGCGCGCCGCCCTTGCCGGCGATGCCTGGCAGGCCCAGGTGGCGAGCCGCGAGGCGACCGGCGACGTGACCTGGCGGGCCAACGACCGCGGCCGCCTGCGGGCGCGCCTGAAGCAACTCACGCTGGATGAAATTCCGTCGGAAAGCGCGCAGGCGGAGGAGACGCCGCTGCGCGAGTTGCCGGGCCTCGACATCGTGGCGGAAAACTTCACGCTCGGCGAGCGCAAGCTGGGCCGGCTTGAATTGCTGGCGACCAATGCCGATGCCGTCTGGAAGATGGAGCGGCTGGCGCTCAGCAGCGCGGACGGCGCGCTGGTGTCCGACGGCGTCTGGGCCGGCGGCGCGACGCAACTGAATTTCAAGCTCGATGTCGCCGACATCGGCGGCATGCTGGGCCGGCTCGGCTATGCGGATGCCGTCAAGCGCGGCACGGCGCAACTTGAAGGCAAGGTGTCGTGGGCGGGCGCGCCGATCCGGATCGATCATGCTTCGCTCGACGGCACGCTGAAGGTGGAGGCCGCGCGCGGCCAGTTCAACAAGCTGGAGCCGGGTGTGGGCCGGCTGCTCGGCGTTCTCAGCCTGCAATCGCTGCCGCGCCGCCTGACGCTCGATTTCCGCGACATCTTCAGCGAAGGGTTCGCCTTCGACAAGATCACCGGCGACGCCAAACTGGCGCGCGGCGTCATGAGCACGCAGAACTTGCAGATACAGGGGCCGGCGGCAAAAATTTTCATGCAAGGCGAAGTCAGCATTCCGGCCGAGACGCAGGACTTGCGCGTGCGCGTCGAGCCGGCGTTGAGCGACGCGGTGGCCGTCGGCGCCATGATCGCCAACCCGGCAGTCGGCGCGGCGGCTTGGGTGGCGCAGAAGCTGCTAAAAGACCCGCTCGGCAAGATGTTTGCTTTTGAATACGCCGTCACCGGCCCCTGGAGCGATCCGAAGGTGGAGAAACTCCAGCAGCCGGTGGCGGAGAACAAGGAAGGAATGAATCCATGACGGCGGCGCATGGGACGGCGCGCATCGCGGCGGTGCAGATGGTGTCGGGGCCGGACATCGCGCAAAACCTGCGCGAGGCGGAACGGCAGGTCGCTGTGGCGGCGGCGCGCGGCGCGCGCATGGTGGCGCTGCCGGAATATTTTCCGCTCATCTCCGGCGACGAGCAGGAGAAAGTGCGCGTGGCCGAGCGGGACGGCGCCGGGCCTTTGCAGGACTTCCTGCGCGAGACGGCCATGCGGCACCAGGTCTGGCTGATCGGCGGCTCGATTCCGCTCGCGGCGGAGAGTCCGGGCAAGGTGCGCAACACCTGTCTGGTCTTCGACGACGCCGGCCGGCGCGTGGCGCGCTATGACAAGATGCACTTGTTCCGCTTCACGCAGGGAACCGAACGCTACGACGAACGTCAGACCATCGAGCCGGGCGACCGCGTTGTGACTTTCGATTCCCCGCTCGGGCGGGTCGGCGTGTCGATCTGTTACGACTTGCGCTTTCCCGAACTGTATCGCGCCATGGGGCCGGTCGACCTGCTGGTGGTGGCGGCGGCATTCACGCACACGACGGGGCAGGCGCACTGGGAATTGCTGCTGCGCGCGCGGGCGGTTGAAAACCTTTGCTACGCGCTGGCTTCGGCGCAGGGCGGCACGCACCCGAGCGGACGCATGACCTGGGGCGACAGCATGATCGTCGATCCCTGGGGCGCGGTGCTCGACCGCCTGCCGACCGGGCCGGGCGTGGTGATGGCGGACATGGACGCCGCCCGCCTCGCCGGTCTGCGCGCCAGCCTGCCCGCCTTGCAGCACCGAATACTTTGACACCCGACGCGAAGATGAAATGACGCCTCTCGACACCGCCACAGCCTGCTTGCTGACGCCGTTCGATCTCGGCCCGCGCCAGCTTGAAACCGTGTTCGGCGAAATCCGCCGCCACCGCGCTGACCATGCCGATCTGTATTTTCAGCACACCCGCTCCGAGGCCTGGAGCCTTGAGGAAGGCATCGTCAAATCGGGCAGCTTCAACATCGAGAGCGGCGTCGGCGTGCGCGTCGTCTCGGGCGAGAAAACCGCCTTCGCCTATTCCGACGAGATTTCCCTGCCGGCGCTTGAGGCGGCGGCGCGGACCACCCGCGCCATCGCCGCGCGGGGCGAAGACCGGCGGGCGCCGGCGCTGCGCGGCCGGACCCTGCCGGCGCGCTACGGCGACGCCGATCCGCTCGCGTCGCTGGCCGACACCGGGAAAGTGACATTGCTGGAACGGATCGAAGGCTTCGCTCGCGCTGAAGATCCCCGTGTCGTCGAGGTCATGGCTCACGTCGCCAGCGTGCATGAAGTGGTGCTGATCGCCCGCGCCGACGGCCATCTGGCTGCCGACGTACGGCCGCTGGTGCGCGTCTCCGTCACCGTCATCATGCAGGAGGCGGGGCGCCGCGAGCAGGGTTCCGGCGGCGGCGGCGGCCGCTACGATTACGGCTATTTCAGCGACGCCATCCTGCGCGAATATGCGCAGCAGGCGGTGCATCAGGCGCGCGTCAACCTCGCCGCGCGTCCGGCGCCGGCGGGCGAGATGACGGTGGTGCTGGGCAGCGGCTGGCCGGGCATCCTGCTGCACGAGGCGATCGGCCACGGCCTCGAAGGCGATTTCAACCGCAAGGGCAGTTCGGCGTTCGCCGGCCGCATCGGCGAGCGCGTTGCCGCGCCCGGCGTGACGGTCGTCGATGACGGCACGCTCCCCGACCGGCGCGGCTCGCTGTCGGTCGATGACGAAGGCAATCCGACCCGGCGCACCGTGCTGATCGAGGACGGCATCCTCACCGGCTATCTGCAAGACACGCTCAACGCGCGCCTGATGGGCGTGCCGGTCACCGGCAACGGCCGGCGCGAATCCTTCGCCCATCTGCCGCTGCCGCGCATGACGAATACCTGCATGCTGAACGGCGAGCGCGATCCGCAGGAGATCATCGCCTCGGTGAAGAAAGGGCTGTACGCCGTCAACTTCGGCGGCGGCCAGGTCGACATCACCAACGGCAAGTTCGTTTTTTCCACCGCCGAGGCGTATTTGATCGAAGACGGCAAGATCGCCGCTCCGGTGAAAGGCGCGACCCTGATCGGCAACGGCCCGGACGCGCTCACCCGCGTTTCCATGATCGGCAACGATCTGCGGCTCGACCCCGGCGTCGGCACCTGCGGCAAGGAAGGCCAGAGCGTGCCGGTCGGCGTCGGCCAGCCGACCCTGCGCATCGACGGGCTGACGGTCGGCGGCACCGGCTAAGGAACGCGCAAGGACTTTGAGTCATGAACGACGTCACCGGCATGTACGAGAAGCTGTCGGCAGGCGGGCGTTAGCGCGTTCCGGTTTCCGCGTTGATATTGATGGCGCGCCGCCGGGGGCTTGTGCGTTAAAATACACGGCTTGAATCACGCTGAACCATCGAGCCATCGAGTTACATTGCGAGTCACATTGCGAGTTACATTGCGCCGCATTGCCGCATTACGGCGGCTGCCGGAAACCGGGTTGAATACATGAACGCCCCGCCTAAATCGAGCAAATCGAGCATTGCTTCCGTCACGCCCGGACCAAAGGGCGGGCTGGCTTATCCGCGCGCCGTCACCGATGACGTGCGCATTCGCAACATCTACGAAGTGGCGCCGCCGTCGTCCCTGCTGCGCGAATTTCCACCGACGCCGAAGGCGGTCGAGACGACGTTCGCCGCACGGCAGGCCATCCACCGTATCCTGCACGGCGCTGACGACCGCCTGCTGGCGGTGATCGGCCCCTGTTCGGTGCACGATTTCGATGCCGCCACGGAATATGCCCTGCGCCTGAAGGCAGAGGCCGAGCGCCACGCTGGCGAATTGCTGGTGGTGATGCGCGTCTATTTCGAGAAGCCGCGCACCACCGTCGGCTGGAAGGGGCTTATCAATGACCCGCGCATGGACGGCACGTTCAAGATCAACGAGGGCTTGCGCATCGCCCGCCACCTGCTGGTCGACCTGAACGAGATGGGCCTGCCGGCGGCGACCGAATTTCTCGACATGATCACGCCGCAGTACATCGCCGATCTGATCAGTTGGGGCGCCATCGGCGCGCGCACCACCGAATCGCAGGTGCACCGCGAACTGGCTTCCGGCCTCTCCTGCCCGGTCGGCTTCAAGAACGGCACCGACGGCAATATCAGGATCGCGGTGGACGCCATCCGCGCTTCGCAGCAGCCGCATCATTTTCTCTCGGTGACGAAGGCCGGCCATTCGGCCATCGTGTCCACCAACGGCAACGAGGATTGCCATGTCATTCTGCGCGGCGGCAAGGAGCCGAACTACGACGCTGCCAGCGTCGACCGCGCCTGCAAGGAACTGGGCGCTTCCGGTCTTGCCGCCCGCGTCATGATCGACTTCTCCCACGGCAACAGCCGCAAGGATTTCAGGCGCCAGATGGAGGCGGCGCGCGACATCGGCGCGCAACTCGCCGCCGGCGAGGATCGCATTTTCGGCGTGATGATCGAGTCGCACCTGAAAGAAGGCCGGCAGGATCTGAAACCGGGCCAGCCGCTGGAGTATGGCAAAAGCATTACCGATGCCTGCCTTGGCTGGGAGGATTCTATCGTCATGCTTGACCTGCTGGCGCAAGCGGTGCGCGAACGCCGGGTCGCCCTGCGCGACAGGGAATAATCGCCCGCTTCGCTTCACCTCGCCCCGCCTCGCTTCACCTCGTCTTGCCCCGGCTCCGTTCTCCCGGGGCGCGCATCGCCAATTTACTCGCGTGCGCGGTTTTTCTGCCAAAGCACATCTCCGCGTCCGGCGTGGCGGTTAAGCGCGCGGCCGAGCACGAAGAGCAGGTCGGAGAGGCGGTTGACGTAGCGCCGCCCGGTTTCGCTGATCGCCTCTTTCGCCGCGATGGCGACAAGCTGGCGTTCGGCCCGCCGGCAGACGGCGCGGGCGAGGTGCGCCAGCGCCGCGCCGCGCGCGCCGCCGGGCAGAATGAATTCCTTCAGCGGTTCCAGTTCGCCATTGTGGCGATCGATGGCGGCTTCCAGCGCCGCGACGCTTTTGGCGTCGAGCAGGGTTGCGCCGGGAATCGCCATTTCGCCGCCGAGATCAAACAGGTCGTGCTGAACGCCGGTCAAGAGTTGCCGGATGTCTTCCGGCAACTCTTCCGTCAGCAGCAGGCCGATGACGGAATTTAGTTCGTCGAGTTCGCCCAGCGCGGCGATGCGGGGGGAATCCTTGCCGACGCGCGAGCCGTCGGCAAGGCCGGTGGTGCCGGCGTCGCCGGTGCGCGTGTAGATTTTCGAGAGCCGGTATCCCATGGCGTTGCCATTGAACCACAGACGCGGTTATCGCGGGGCGCCTTGATCGCCGCCGCCGGAGGACGGCGGCCCGCATTCCTTGAAAATGCGCGCGCGGCAGGCGGCGCAGATGTCCTTGTCCAGCCGGGCGTGGATGCTGGCGATGGCCTTGCTCTTTTCCGTGAAGCAGGCGTCCTGGCGGATGTCGCCGGCGAACGGCTCTTTCGCCAGCATCGCCGCCGCGTCCTCGCGCAGGCCGTGGAACCAGAGATCGCCGCCGCGCGCGCGGCGGCGGCGCGCTTCCTGCGCCAGCAGTTCGGCGCCGGCGATGTCGACGAAATTCATGCTGCGGCTGAGTATCAGCAGGTGTTTCTGGTCGGACTTGTTTTCGTCGAGGTGGTGCAGGTATTCGCCGACGTGGTTGATGGCGCCGAAGTAGAGCGAGCCTTCGATACGCAGCATTTTCAGTTGCGGGCATTCGGCCGCGCCGGCGCGGCGCTCGGTGAATTTGCGCAACGGGTTGGCGGCGTCCGGCACCAGCGAACGCAGGCTCGGCTTCGAGGTGCGGTTGAGGTAGAGCAGCAGCGAGAGCAGCGCGCCGGCGAGAACGGCCATTTCCAGATGCATCACTAGCGTGGCGACGAAGGTGGCGACGAGCACCGCCGTCTCGCTGCGGCTGGCGCGCATGATGGTGCGGATGTGGTGAAAATCGAACAGCCCCCAGGCGACCATGAACAGGATCGCCGCCATCGCCGCGAGCGGCAGCCAGGCCGCGAGCGGCGCCACCACCAGCAGGATCAGCACCAGACAGCCGGCGGAGAAGATGGCCGCGAGCGGTGTGCGCGCGCCGGCTTCGTAATTTACGCCGGAGCGATTGAAAGAGCCGCTTGCCGCGTAGGACGAGAAAAAGCTGCCGACGATGTTGGACAGCCCCTGGCCGATGAATTCCTGCGTGCTGTCGATGCGCTGGCCGGATTTCACGGCGATGGAGCGGGCGATCGACACCGCTTCGGTCAGTCCCAGCGTCGTCACCGCCAGCGCGATGCCGAACAGGCGCTCGTTGGTTTCCAGCGAAAAGTCGGGCAGCGACAGCGGCGGCAGCGCGCCGGGCAGGGCGCCGACGGTGACGATGCCGGTGACGGCGGCGCCAAGCTGGCGGTTGAGCAGCCAGGCCGCCAGACTGCCGGCCAGCATGGCGATAATCATGTAAGGCGCTTTCGGCCACCAGCGCCGCACCGCCAGGCCCGAGAACAAGGTGACCAGCCCCACCGTCAGCACCCAGGGCTGCGTTTGCGGCAGGTAGATGATGAATGACCGCAGCGTTTCCAGAAAAGACGCGCCGCGCGGGATCGGCATGCCGAAGAAATTGCGCAACTGGCTGGCCATGATGAGCACCGCCGCGCCGGCGGTGAAGCCGACCACCACGGTATGCGAGATGAAGTTCACCAGTTGTCCGAGCCGCGCCAGTCCCATCGCCAATTGCAGCACGCCAACCATGAAGGTGAGGGTGATGGCGAGCTGGATGTAGTGCGCGCTGCCCGGCTCGGCGAGGTGCGCGAGCGTGGCGAATACCACCAGCGAGATGGCGTTGGTCGGCCCCGAGACGAGATGCCAACTGGAGCCGAAGAACGCGCCAATGACCGCTGGCACCATGGCGGAATAGAGGCCGTATTCCGGCGGCAGGCCGGCCAGGGTGGCGAAAGCCACGCCCTGCGGCAGGACGATGATGGCGCCGATTAGCCCTGCAAAGAAATCGGCCCGCAAGGTGCCGCGATCAACTCGCGGCCACCAGCGCATGAAGGGCGCGAAATGGTGCAGCCAGTGAGGGAAATTGCGCGTTTTCAAAGTGGTCGCAAAGTGGTCGCTGAGCAGCCGTCAAGGACACAGCCGATGTTTTATTGGACACATCCTGACGCAATATTAGCAGATGGCGATGTTCCGTGTTACGCGGTTTTTCGCCTTGTCTGCCAGCTTGCCTGCCGGCTTGCGCGGCGGCGTTGCCCCCGGGCGGCGCGGCGTTTGCTGACGGAAAAGAACGCGCCGCGGCCTACCCAGGGCGGGGCGATTTGAGTATGATTGCGGCTCGTCGCCGGGGCTGGAGCGCCTGTTTCAGGCATTTCCTGCCGGCGTTCTGACAAATCTCCAGAAACCGGAATTCATACCTGAAGGGGGAAGCATCATGCCTCTGGTCATAGGCGTGCCGAAAGAAACGGCGGCGGGCGAAAAGCGCGTCGCAACCGTTCCCGAGGTGGTTGAAAAACTCGTCAAGCTGGGCTTTTCCGTCGCCGTGCAATCCGGCGCCGGCGAGGCCGCCAATTTTTCCGATGACACCTATCGCGCCGCCGGCGCCGAGGTGATCGGCGAAGCCGCCGCGCTGTGGGCCAGGGCCGATATCGTCTTCAAGGTGCGCGCGCCCTTGACGGAGGAAGTCGGCCTGTTGCGCGAAGGCGCGACGCTGATTTCCTTCATCGCTCCGGCGCAGAACCCGGAACTGATGCAGCAACTGGCCGCCAGAAAAGTGACCGTGCTGGCCATCGACTGCCTGCCGCGCACGCTCTCGCGCGCCCAGAAAATGGACGCGCTGACGTCGATGGCCGGTGTCGCCGGTTATCGCGCCGTCATTGAAGCCGCCAACGCTTTTGGTCGCTTCTTCAACGGCCAGGTCACCGCTGCCGGCAAGATTCCGCCGGCCAAGGTCTTTATCGCCGGCGCCGGCGTTGCCGGTCTGGCCGCCATCGGCGCCGCCGCCGGCCTGGGCGCCATCGTGCGCGCCAACGATACCCGCGCCGAGGTGGCCGATCAGGTCGTGTCGCTGGGCGGGGAGTTCGTCAAGGTCGATTACGAGGAAGAAGGCTCCGGCGGCGGCGGCTATGCCAAAGTGATGAGCGAAGGCTTCCAGAAAGCCCAGCGCGAGATGTACGCCAAGCAGGCGCGGGAGGTCGACATCATCATCACCACGGCGCTGATTCCCGGCAAGCCCGCGCCCAAGCTGATTACCGCCGAGATGGTGGCGTCGATGCGGCCGGGCAGCGTGATCGTCGACATGGCCGCCGAGCAGGGCGGCAACTGCGAATTGACCGAACCCGGACGGGTGGCGGTGAAGCACGGCGTCACCATCGTCGGCTACACCGATCTGGTGAGCCGCATGGCGAAGCAGTCCTCGACGCTGTACGCGACCAACCTGTTCCGCCTCACCGAGGAATTGTGCAAGACCAAGGACGGCGTCATCAACGTCAACATGGAGGATGAGGCGATCCGCGGCTTGACCGTCATCCGTGAGGGCGCCATCACCTGGCCGCCGCCGCCGCCCAAGGCGCCGCCCGCGCCGCCGCAGCAGGCCAAGCCGGCGGTTGCCGCGCCCGCCGCCAAGAGCAGCCACGGCCACGGCGCCGGCGCGCCGATGGCGGCCGGCACGCTGGCGATCACGTTCGCCGTGGCCGCCGCGCTGTTCGCGCTGATCGGCGCCTACGCGCCGGAATCCTTCCTCATCCACTTCACGGTGTTCGTGCTGGCCTGCTTCATCGGCTACATGGTGATCTGGAACGTGACGCCCTCGCTGCACACGCCGCTGATGAGCGTCACCAACGCCATTTCCAGCATCATCTGCATCGGCGCGCTGGTGCAGATCGCGCCGCCGGAAGTGGCGGGCAGCGGACGCGCTGATGCGCTGATCCGCTGGATGGCGGTCGCCGGCATCGCGCTCACCGCCATCAACATGTTCGGCGGTTTCGCCGTCACCCGCCGCATGCTGGCGATGTTCCGCAAATAAGAAGGGAAGCGACCCATGACTTCAAGCCTGACAACCGTCGCTTATCTTGGCGCGGCGATTCTTTTCATCCTCAGCCTGGGCGGGCTGTCGAATCCCGAGACATCGCGCCGCGGCAATCTCTACGGCATCATCGGCATGACCATCGCCGTGCTGGCGACCATTTTTGGCCCGTCCGTCACCGTCGCCGGTCTGCCCTGGATCATCGGCGCGATGCTCGTCGGCGGCAGCATCGGTCTGTACGCCGCGAAGAAGGTGCAGATGACGCAGATGCCGGAACTGGTGGCGCTGATGCACAGCCTGGTCGGTCTCGCCGCCACGCTGGTCGGCTATGCCAACTACATCGATCCGGCGGTGACGGCGAATCTCTCCGGCGCGGAAAAATCCCTGCACGAAGTCGAAACCTACATCGGCATCCTGATCGGCACGATCACCTTCTCCGGCTCGCTCGTCGCCTTCGGCAAGCTGTCGGGGCGCATCGGCGGCAAGCCCTTGCTGCTGCCGGGGCGGCATTGGCTGAACCTGATCGGTTTGCTGACGGTGATCTGGTTCGGCGTGCAGTTCATGGGCGCGGAATCTGCGCTGCCGCTGGTCGTGATGACCGTCATCGCTTTCCTGTTCGGCATCCACATGGTGATGGCGATTGGCGGCGCGGACATGCCGGTGGTGGTGTCCATGCTGAACAACGACCTCTTGATCGTCACCGGCGCGCTGGTCGGTTCCAGCGGCGCGATTCTGTCCTACATCATGTGCCGCGCGATGAACCGCAAATTCCTCAGCGTGATCGCGGGCGGCTTCGGTTCGGGCGCGCCCAAGGCCAAAAAATCCAGCGATCAGGCCGCGCCCGCCGGTGAAGTCACTCCCATCACCGCGCAGGAAACCGCCGAACTGCTCAACACCGCCAAGAACGTCATCATCGTTCCCGGCTACGGCATGGCCGTCGCGCAAGCGCAGCACACCGTTTACGAGATCGTCCGCACCCTGCGCGAGCGCGGCGTCAACGTGCGCTTCGCCATCCACCCCGTCGCCGGTCGCATGCCCGGCCACATGAACGTGCTGCTGGCCGAAGCCAAAGTGCCGTATGACATCGTGATGGAAATGGACGAAATCAACGAAGATTTCCCCGACGCCGATGTTGCAATGGTGATCGGCGCAAACGACATCGTAAACCCCGCCGCGCAAGAAGACCCCGGCAGCCCGATTGCCGGAATGCCGGTGCTGGAAGTCTGGAAAGCGCACACCTCCATCGTGATGAAACGCAGCATGGCCTCAGGCTATGCGGGCGTGGACAATCCGCTGTTCTACAAGGAGAACAACCGGATGCGGTTTGGCGATGCGAAGAAGATGCTGGAGGAAGTTTACGCGGCGT
>JAITMP010000020.1 GCA_031277315.1 Zoogloeaceae bacterium
CAACCCGGTCAGGACGCCTCCCGGCGTCCGCCCCCTCTCCCCAACCCCTCTCCCACAAGGGGAGAGGGGCTGTTTAGGCCATCGCCTCGTACAGCGGCAGGGTGAGAAATTCCGGGTAATCCGGCGTCAGGCTGATGCGGTCGAAGATGTCGGCGGCCTGCTCGTAGGTCGCCGTGTTCTCTCCTTGCGCCGTGACGGTGGCTTTGACCTTGGCCAGTTCCTCGGCAATCATCGGCCGCACCATCTCCGCCGTGACCTTGCGGCCATCGTCGAGAATGCCTTTGGGCGAAACCACCCATTGCCACACTTGCGAACGCGAGATTTCGGCGGTGGCGGCGTCTTCCATGAGGTTGTGGATGGGCACGCAGCCGTTGCCCGCCAGCCAACTGCCGAGGTAGTGGATGCCGACATTGATGTTGTTGCGCAACCCCGTCTCGGTGATCGGCGTGGCCGGGCGGAAGTCGAGCCACTGCGCCGGGCCGAAAGCGCCGGGGACTTGTTTGGCGAACTGGTTGGGCTTGTCGCCCAGCACCTTGACGAACTCCTCCATGGCAATCGGCACCAGGCCCGGATGGGCGACCCAGCCGCCGTCGAAGCCGTCGTTGGCGTCGCGCGTCTTGTCGTGGCGGATGCCAGAGAGCGCCTTTTCGTTGGCGACCGGATCGTTCTTGATCGGAATCAGCGCCGACATGCCGCCCATCGCTGGCGCGCCGCGCTTGTGGCAAGCCTGCACCAGGGCCAGCGCGTAGGCGCGCATGAAGGGCACTTCCATCGTGATCGCGCCGCGCTGGGCGAGGCAGAAGTCCTTGTTTTTCTTGAACTTCTTGATGCAGGAAAAAATATAATCCCAGCGCCCGGCGTTCAGCCCGGCGGAATGCTCGCGCAGTTCATACAGAATTTCTTCCATCTCGAAGGTGGCGAGGATGGTTTCGATCAGCACCGTCGCCTTGATCGTCCCCTGCGGCAGGCCGACGTGCGCCTGGGCCATGACGAAAATATCGTTCCACAGGCGGGCTTCGAGATGACTTTCCATCTTCGGCAGGTAGAAGAAGGGGCCAGCGCCACGGGCGATCTGCTCTTTGGCGTTGTGGAAAAAGACCAGGGCAAAGTCGAAAACGCCGCCGGAGACGCGCTGACCGTCAACCTGCACATGCTTTTCATCGAGATGCCAGCCGCGCGGGCGAATCTGCAGGGTGGCGATTTCGTCGTTCAGCTGGTACTCCTTACCCGCTTCATTCTTGAACGACAGTTGGCGACGAATCGCCCGGTAAAGATTGACCTGGCCCTGAATCTGGTTGTCCCAGTTCGGGCTGTTGGAATCCTCGAAATCGGTCATGTAGGAATCAGCGCCGGAATTGAAGGCGTTGATGATCATCTTGGCTTCGACCGGGCCGGTGATTTCGACGCGGCGGCGGTGGAGCGCCGGTGGCAGCGGCGCAATCTGCCAGTCGCCGTCGCGGATGGCCGCCGTCTCCGGCAGAAAATCCGGCATTTCACCAGCGTCGATGCGCGCCTGACGGGCGACGCGGGCTTGCAGCAACTCCTGGCGGCGGGTTTCAAAAGCGCGGTGCAACTTGGCGACAAAGGCCAGCGCGTCGTGGCTGAGAATGCTTTCCCATTCGGGCTTGATCGCGGCGGTGATCTGCACGCCAGCAGGCAGGTTGAGGCTCATGGTGGTTTCCTTGAGGGTCGTGAAAAAACGGATAGTTTGATGACGGGCTAGTTTATTGTTACCAGTGAGATAAGATAACCCCCAGTTTTGGCGTAAATTCTTTTACTAAAAGTATTGAATCGACGCGTGCTTGATGCGTAGATGGGTAGAGCGTAGCGAAACCCATCACTTCCACCCAACGCCTGCGGCACGAAATTGCGCTGTCATGTTGGGTTTCGCTTTGCTCTACCCAACCTGCAAGCTACAGCCGGTAAATCGACATGGATAGCTTCAAACAGATCACCGCCTTCGTGGATGCCGCCACGCGCGGCAGTCTTTCCGCCGCCGCCCGCAGCGCGGGCGTCACGCCAGCCATCATTGGCCGCCGCCTCGATGCCCTTGAAGCCCGCCTTGGCGTCAAGCTGCTGCTGCGCACGACGCGGCGGCTGACGCTGACCTTCGAGGGCCAGGCTTTTTTTGAGGATTGCCAGAAGATCATCAACGACCTAGCCAATGCCGAAGCCGCCGTCTCCCTCGGCGGCGTCCGCGCCAGCGGCCAGTTGCGCGTCTCGGCCCCCTCTGGCTTTGGCCGCCGTCACGTCGCGCCGCTGGTCGATGCCTACATGGCGGCCAATCCCGATGTGACCGTGCAGCTTGATCTGTCCGACCGTCTGGTTGATCTTTTGAATGAGAACATCGACTGCGCCGTCCGCATCGGCGAATTGACCGATTCCAGCCTGGTCAGCGTCCGCTTGGGCGAAATGCGGCGGGTGGTGGTCGCCAGCCCGGCCTATCTGGTCGCCCACGGCGTGCCGCGTGCGCCCGCCGATCTCGCCCGCCACAACTGCCTGTCGCTCGGCCAGCAGCGCGGCTGGACGCTGCGCGACCCGGAGAGCGGCGCGGTCGATACGCACAAGGTCGCGGGCCGCTTTGAATGCAACGACGGCGCGGTGCTGCACGACTGGGCGCTGGCCGGACGCGGCCTGGCTTGGCGCTCGCTGTGGGAAGTCGGGCAGGATTTGCAGGAAGGTCGGCTGACCGCCGTGCTCGACGCCTGGCAAGCGCCGCCGATGGGCATCTACGCGATATTCCCGCAACGCCGCCACCTGCCCTTGCGGGTGCGGCTGTTCATTGATCTCCTCAAAGCCACCTATGGCCGGGCCGGGTATTGGGAGTTGCCGTGAGTCTCATCCGTTCGCCCTCTCCCCCAAGCCCCTCTCCCATCAATGGGCGAGGGGAGCAAAAGCCCCTCGCCCGCTTTGCGGGAGAGGGGTTGGGGAGAGAGAGCCGGTCCCGACCGGGCAGGGACATTTTCAGGCGGTTGCCGAATAAAAAAGGCCGACGCCTTGTGAGCGTCGGCCTTGTGCCGCCGGGTCTGGCGGCAATGGGTGGGTTGTTAGTGGAACTGTTCTTCCTCGGTCGAGCCGGTCAGGGCGGTGACGCTGGATTTGCCGCCCTGGATGACGGTGGTGACATCGTCGAAATAGCCGGTGCCGACTTCCTGCTGGTGCGAGACGAAGGTGTAGCCGCGGTCGCGGGCGGCGAATTCCGGCTCCTGCACCTTTTCGACGTAGGCCGTCATGCCGCGTTTGGCGTAGTCGTGGGCCAGATCGAACATGTTGTACCACATGGAATGGATGCCAGCCAGGGTGATGAACTGGTACTTGTAGCCCATCGCGCCCAGTTCGCGCTGGAATTTGGCGATGGTGGCGTCGTCCAGATTCTTCTTCCAGTTGAACGACGGCGAGCAGTTGTAGGCGAGCAGTTTGCCGGGGTGTCTGGCGCGGACGGCTTCGGCGAATTTGCGGGCAAATTCGAGGTCCGGCGTGCCGGTTTCGCACCACACCAGGTCGGCGTAGTCGGCGTAGGCAATGGCGCGGGAGATGGCCTGCTCCAGACCTTTACGGGTCTTGTAGAAGCCTTCCTGGGTGCGTTCGCCGGTGAGGAAGGGCTTGTCGTTGGCGTCGTAGTCGGAGGTCAGGAGATCGGCGGCTTCGGCGTCGGTGCGGGCGATGACCAGGGTCGGCACGCCGTAGACGTCAGCGGCCATGCGGGCGGCGATGAGCTTCTGCACGGCTTCGGTGGTCGGCACCAGGACCTTGCCGCCCATGTGGCCGCACTTTTTGACCGAGGCCAGTTGGTCTTCAAAATGCACGCCAGCGGCGCCGACGCGGATCATCGCCTTCATCAGTTCGTAGGCATTCAGGACGCCGCCAAAACCGGCTTCGGCGTCGGCGACGATCGGCAGGTGGTAGTCGATATAGCCCTGGTCGCCGGGATTGGCGCCTTTTGACCACTGGATTTCATCGGCGCGGTTGAAGGCATTGTTGATGCGCTCGACCACTTTCGGCACCGAGTCGACCGGGTAGAGCGACTGATCCGGGTACATTGCGGCGTATTCGTTGTTGTCGGCGGCGACCTGCCAGCCGGAGAGGTAGATGGCCTTGATCCCGGCCTTGGCTTGCTGCACGGCCTGGCCGCCGGTCAGCGCGCCGAGGCAATTGACGTAAGGCTCGGTGTTGACGAGCTGCCAGAGTTTTTCCGCGCCACGGCGGGCGAGGCTGTGCTCGACCTGAAAAGAGCCGCGCAGGCGCACGACATCGGCGGCGGAATAACCGCGCTTGATGCCTTGCCAGCGGGGGTTGCTGGCCCAGTCGCGTTCCAGTTCGGCGATTTGTTGTTCACGGGTGCTCATAGGTGGTTCCTCAAGGGTTGGGTTGGAGACGGTTTTCTGCGCCCGGCCAGGCCGGATGATGATGGGATTGTAGCAGGGTTTTGCAGCGCAACAAATGTCTTATATAAGACACAAGACATGGTCCGTCGGGGCGGAAAGATGACATGGGCTTATCGCCATTTTTCAGGTTGCCAGGCGCTTTTTTTCCGTGTATGTTGCCCGCTATAAGTGATAAAAATAATAATTATGACAAGATAATTTTTATGGGGGAGCGATGATTTTTAAAAATCATTTGATTTTATGTGATTTTCATAGAGTGTAAATAAGCCTTGGTCGCTTAAATATATTAAATTCTCGAAAAACATGAAATCTATTTTTCTATCTCTGCATGACTGGAGCGAGCGAACCTTCTGGAATTCGCTGACCAAGAAGCTGATGAGCTTTCTGCTCCTTTTTCTGGTCAATATCGCCTATCTCGTCATTTATCTCGACAAAAAATCGGCAATCACCGCCGAATTGACCCGCGCCGGGGTGGCGCCGGAGACGCTGCAAGGGGTGATGGGTATCCTCGACAGCGGCTTGACGCTGATGGTGGCGCTGACCCTCTTTGCCTTCTTTTCGAACGTGCTGCAAATTGCCTATATCCGCTATCTGATTCTGCGGCCAGTGCGCAAAATCACCCACATTTTTGACGAGATCGGGCGCGGCGAGGGCGATTTGTCCCACGATCTGCCGACCGTCTCGCATGACGAACTGCGGACTTTGGCCGAATCCTATAACCGCTTCGCCGAAAAAATGCGCGAAATCATCGGCGAAATCAGGAAGGCCAGCGTCAATATCGCCAGCGAGGCGGCCAAGCTCAAACAGAGCGTCGCCGCGACTTCGGCGCGCGCCGGTCAGCAGGACGAAATCGCTGGCGTGGTGTTCGGGGCCAGCAGCGAGGCGACCCAGGCGATTGGCAATGTTTCCGGGGCCACCGACCAGATCGCGTTGTCGACCGAAGCCAATCTGGCAACCGCGCATCGGGCGCTGGACGAAATGCAGGATGTCGTCTGCAAGGCCAGGATGGTCGGTGACAAACTGGAGGAATTCAAAGACACCATCGGCGATCTGGCCGAACGCTCCGGCAGCATCCGGCAGATTGTCAAACTCATCAAGGATATTGCCGATCAGACCAATCTGCTGGCGCTGAACGCCGCCATCGAAGCGGCGCGGGCGGGCGAAGCCGGGCGCGGCTTCGCCGTCGTCGCCGATGAAGTGAGAAAACTTGCCGAACGGGTCAATCTGGCGACCGGGGAAATCAGCGACAACATCGGCGACATGATCCAACTGGTGCACACCACCCAGGCCGAGGACCAAGCCATCAATGACGACATTCACCAGACGCGGCTTGTGGTCGAGCGTTCGACCAGCCAGTTTCAGCGCATGGTCGGCGAATTCTCGCAGACGGGCGACCGCCTGAGCCAGATTGCGACGGCGATGGAACAACTGACGGCGACCAATGCCCACGTCCATGAAGCCGCCACCCAGGTGCATCAGCTCTCGCGCGAAGTCGCGGGCAGCATGCAGGTTTCTCAACAATCGGCGCAGACGCTGACAGAGGCGACCGAAAATGTTCAGGAACTGGTGGCGCGCTTTCGGATCGGTCGCGGCGCCTTCGATTACAACGTCACTCAGGCCCGCCTGTTCCGCGATCAAATCGAGAGTTGTCTGACCAGGCTGGCGAATCATGGCAGCAATATCTGGGATCAGAACTACCAGCCCGTCGCCAGAACCGATCCACAGAAATACGAAGTGGCCTACGCCAAAGCCTTCGAGCAGGAAATCCAGCCCGTCTGCGACAAGGCGCTGACGGCCCTGCGCGGCTGCGTCTATGCGCTGATCGTCGATAACCACGGCTACGGAGCCATCCACAACACAAAATACTCCCGCCCGCTGACCGGCCATTATCATGACGATCTGATCGGCAACCGCGCCCGCCGCATCTGGAACGACCAGACCGGCCAGCGCGCCGCGAAAAACACCAAGCCCCTGCTGGTGCAAACCTACGCCCGCGATACCGGAGAAATTCTCGCCGAAATCAACATGCCGATCATGGTCGACGGACGCCACTGGGGTTCACTACGCGCCGGTTGCCAGAGCGAGGTGCTGCTGGAGGAGTGAGTAGTGACGATAGACTCGGCAATTATTCACCTGGCAACTAAATATTGAACACCCCGTTCTCCGCACCGCCCTTCGCCAGGCTCAGAGCTTGCCCCGTACTTGATGCGGGGGCGAGCGGTGGGTGGCGGGCAACAGTTCAAAAGTTCAATTTTCAATTGCCATGCCTATAGATGTTACCATATATTTACTTTTTGACACCTATTGAAATAATGCAAAACCCTTTGTTTT
This sequence comes from Zoogloeaceae bacterium, assembly GCA_031277315.1. Classification (GTDB taxonomy): domain Bacteria; phylum Pseudomonadota; class Gammaproteobacteria; order Burkholderiales; family Rhodocyclaceae; genus Desulfobacillus. The sequence goes on from JAITMP010000020.1 coordinate 6,717, forward strand.
CCCCTGCTCCGGCAAGTACAGCACCGGCACGTCCAGCCCGCCGTCAAGGCTGGCTCTGGGTTGCCGGGATTGCCTGGCTTATTTACAGCATCGTTTTGCTCGCTTGGCTCGAACAATTCACCCCGACAATTTGCCGCTCAATCTAAGAAGTTCTCCGTTGTCATTTGTCTTGCTCAAATAAACCTTGCACTTAAACCTACCAAAAAAAAACCATCATGTCTTCTTTCTCCGAAACCGATTTTGTTACTTCAGAACTGAATATCCATTACCACAAAGTCGACAATACGCTGATTATCGTGCTGGCCCTCCTTCTGGTGACCTCCCTGGGTGTCGCGGTGTGGTCCAACACCTGGATTGCGGCGCTGACCGTTGGTCTTCCCGCTTTTCTACTGCCCGCGCTGATGGTCAAAGTCGCGCCCGGCGCCTTGCCAACGCGTTTGACCATCGCCTCGGCCTGCATGATTTTTTCGGCGCTGCTGATTCACCAGAGCCAGGGCCTCATTGAAATGCATTTCATTATTTTCACTTTGCTTGCCTATTTGCTCTATTACCGTGACTGGCGGGCTATTGTCGTGCCTGCTGCGGTGATTGCCGTCCATCATGTGGCTTTCTTTTTCATGCAAGCAGCCCGCTGGGGTGTATTCCTGACGCCACAGCCATCCACCTTCGGTATTCTTGTTCTCCATGCGCTCTTCGTGGTGCTGGAGAGCGGCGTGTTGATTTATATCGCGGTGCGCTTGCATCAGGAGGAAGTTGCCAGCATCAAATTGTTGGCCGTCCTGAACCAGAATGGCGCCCAGGGAAATCAGGCCGGGAAAAAATCGGTGTTGGAGCAGGTGCAGGGTATGCACAAAAGCCTGGTCGAAACGATCAACGCGGCGAAAAAGGGCGCGAGTGAAAACGCCAATATCAGCGAGCGTCTGCATACCGTGTTAAGCGCCATTGCCGATGATACGGTGCGCCAAAAGGATTCGGCGGCGCAAATTTCCGTCGCCGTTGAGCAACTGACGGCCTCGATTGAGAACCTTTCGGGAACTGCTGAAGACGTTAGCCAATTGGCGCAAGCCTCGGCCTTGAGCGGAGCCGTCGTCAAGGAGGCAACCCATGAGATTGACAGCGTTGCCGCGCGCATCAACGAGGCGGCGGGCGATTTGTCACGCCTGAGCGAACATACGGGCAAAGTGAGCGCCATTGTCCAATTGATTCTCGATGTTGCCGCTCAGACCAACCTGCTGGCGCTCAATGCCGCGATTGAAGCGGCGCGAGCGGGCGAATCAGGGCGCGGCTTCGCCGTTGTCGCCGACGAAGTGCGTAAGCTCGCCGAGCGCACGGGCACTGCCGCCGGAGAAGTCTCCCAGATCATTGCCGACATTCAGACCAGCAAGGATAAAAGCCTTGCCAGCATTACCCTTGCTGTCGACGGTATTGAAAAGAGCGCCAAGGATTCGGAAAAGGCGGCTACCGCAATTGACGTTATCGGCCAGCAGTCAGGCCAGACTCAACTGGCCATTACCGCTATCGCCAACGCTCTGAAAGAGTGTGTCGAAGCCGTCAACCTGATCCGCGGCAGTGTCCTCGAAATCGACCAGATGCTGGCCAATACCCAGGAAACTACCGTTAGCGCCCGCGACGACATCGGTAGATTGCGCGAAACAACGGATAACCTGAGCCACGTGGTGGCGAGCATTCAGGCCTAGAGCATTTTCTGTTGAAATCTTTACACTCCCGTTCGTCCTGAGCTTGTCCCTTCGACAGGCTCAGGACAGGCGAAGGACGGTGCAGAGAGAGGATACGGCGGCTTGAACCGGGCTTCGACAGGCTCAGCCCGAACGGTATAGGGGGCGTGTATACACTTAAGAATCCAGTCGGGTTTTCGTCCTCAGATCAGCGGTACTCCGGTAGCGGCGCATAGCCGAAGCAAAAAACTCCCTCTCCCCCCTTCGACATTGCTCAGGACAGGCTTGTGGGAGAGAGCTGGGGAGAGCCGCCGTAAGGCGGCCTTGGCTGTCAATTACAGCAAGAATAAAAGCCGCTTCCCCCTCTCCCCCAACCCCTCTCCCACAAGGGGAGAAAGGGCGGCATCGTGCATCAGTTTGAATCACACCCGCCCGTTCAACAAGATTTGACAGATGGGTAAAATTTCCTAAAATGTAAAAATCTTCAAATTCTTCAAATTCGAGGGGCGTATGAATGACTTCCAGCACAGCTATGACGGGAAGGGGCGGGGTTTCTGGCATTCGCTGACCAGAAAGCAGATGGGCTTTCTGCTCCTCTTTTTTATTGAGATCGTTTATCTGGCGGTGTATCTGCGCCAGAAATCGGTGGTCAGCGAGGCGCTGGCCGAATCCGGCGTTGCGCCGGAAACGCTGGAGCGCGTCGCAAGCAGCATGGACAATGGCTTGCTGCTGCTGATCGGTTTGATGGTTGTTGCCTTGGTCTGGAACGTGTCGATGATTCTCTACATGCGTTCCCTGATTCTGCGCCCGGTGCGCGGCATTGGCCGCCTTCTGGACGAGATCGGGCGCGGCGAGGGCGATTTGTCGCGCGATCTGCCGGTGGTCAGCGATGACGAACTGGGTGGTCTGGCTGAAAGCTGCAATCGCTTGGCCGGCAAGATGCGCGAAATCATCAGTGGTGTGCGCAAGATGGGCGTCAATGTCGTCGGCGAAGCGGTCAAGGTCAAGAAAGCGGTGTCCCTGACCGTCGGACATGCCGCCCAGCAAGGGGAGATCGTCAATCAGATATTTGAAAGCAGCAAGGAGACTACTCAGGCGATTGGCGATGTCGCTGGCGTCACCGAGCGGATTGCGCAAGCGACCGAGGTTGATCTGAAAATTGCCCGCGACGCGCTGGGCGAAATGCAGGGCATTGTGGACAAAACCAGGGCCGTCAGCGGCAAATTGCGGGAGTTCAATGAAACCGTCAATCATCTGGCCGAGCGTTCCGGCAGTATTCAGCAGATTGCCGGGTTGATCCGGGGCATTGCCGATCAGACCAATCTCCTGGCGCTCAACGCCGCCATCGAGGCGGCGCGGGCGGGCGAAGCCGGGCGCGGTTTTGCCGTGGTCGCCGATGAGGTGCGGCAACTGGCTGAGCGGGTCAATGTCGCCACCGGAGAGATTGGCGACAACATTGACGGCATGATTACGCTGGTACGCGATACGCAAAACGAAAACGAAGCCATCAACGGCGAAATCGAGGAGACGCAGGCAGCGGTTGAGCATGCCGCAGGTGAATTTCAGCGCATGGTTGGCGATTTTGAAAGAACTGGCGGCCAGTTGAACCAGATTTCGGCAGCGATGGAGGAACTGACGGCGACCAATGCCCATGTCCATGAGGCGCTCGCCCAGGTGAATGAACTGTCTGGCAAAGTGTCGGGCAGTATGCACGCTTCCGAGCAATCGACCCAGACGCTGACGCAGGCGACCGAGAGCGTTCAGGAACTGATTGCCCGCTTCAAGGTCGGCGTCGGCGGGTTTGATGGCAATGTTGGCGAGGCGCGCCAGTTCCGCGCTGAGATTGAACTTCGTTTGAGCGAACTGGCCAGTCGTGGCGTCGATATCTGGGATCAGAATTACCAGCCCATGACCAAGACCCATCCGCAGAAATACGAGGTTGGCTATTGCCGCGCCTTTGAGCAGGACATTCAGCCGCTTTTCGAAAAGACCCTGGCTGCGCTACGCAGCGGCGTTTTTGTGCTGATTATCGACAGCAATGGCTACGGGGCCGTTCACAACACCAAGCATTCACACCCGCTGACCGGCGATTACCAGAAAGACCTGATCGGCAACCGCACCCGCCGCATCTGGGATGACCCGACCGGCCAGCGCGCGGCGAAAAACAGGCAGCCGATTCTGGTCCAGACCTACGCCCGTGATACCGGAGAAATTCTCACCGAAATCAACATGCCGATCATGGTCGATGGCCGCCACTGGGGTTCAGTGCGCGTCGGCTGCGAGGGCAAGGTGCTGCTGGAGTGATTCAGAGGACGGAAGACTGAGGACAGTTCAGTTTCCGCGAGCAAAGCTCGCGCAAGAAATCTATCCCCAGATCAGCGGTACTCCGGCGGCGGCGCATAAGGACGTGCTGCCGGGTCGTCGGGGAAGGGATTGGGGGTGCCCGGTTGCGCTCCCGGCGTGTGTGAGCGGCGAGTGCTGGTGTCGGGGTCGTTTACGCGCACTTCAAACACGGCTGAACCGATCACGCCTATGTTACGGGCATCGCCCGCAGGCGTGTTGCTGGCATAGGCGCGATCCTTGGACGAAAAGCGAAAAGCCGCCACTTCGCGCTGGCTCTTGCGAAAACCGTCGATACGCAAGGTCTGGCCAGGGTATAGCAGATAACCGCTATTGCGCACGCTACCGGGCTGACCGGTGAGCACGTCCAGCCCATCCACCGTGGCCACGATTTCATAGTAACGGTTGCTGCGATTGATATAGACCAGTTCATAACGCTCGCCGTCACGACCGGCTACCTGATAGTCTTGATCCCGCACGCTGAAAATAGGCAGTGGGTTGCCTCGTCCGTCTTGTACCGACCATTCGAGATTGCCATCGGCCAGCAACAGATTGAGTTGCCGGTCGCTATCGCGGCCAAGCGCCTGACGGATACTGGCCTCATCGGAATAGCGCAGGCGCGCCAGTGTTTGCGGACGGTCGGGGTTCAGGCGCTCGACTTTCACGGTGCGAACCACCGACTCCCGCCCTTCGCCCCATTGCGTACCCAGCGTCGAGTCAAGCTTGGTCGGCGCCTGCGCAACCGTCGCTGTCTGCGGCGTGCTACACCCCGTCAGCGCCGTTGCGATCAGCAGAACCCACAGCCATTGCCGCCAGAGCGGACGGCAGAATGTCCCAACCGGGTTTGGTTTCATACTCATTTTGCTTCGCTCCTTGATGACCTTGCGCGACAGTGATCGGACACGGCGGTTAACCGTCTCGCTCATTCTGCCATGCTTGGCGGCTTCCTGGTTGAGTGGGTCAGAGCAATGCCTGGCTGGCGACCAGCACGCCGTCTTCGTCGGCGTACAGCCATTGGCCGGGGTGGAAGGTGACGCCGCCGAAGGTGATGGCGATGTTGCGCTCGCCGACGCCTTTTTTGATGCTCTTTTGCGGGTGGGTGTTGAGGGCGCGGATACCAAGGTCAATACCGGCGATGTCACCAGAGTCGCGGATGCAGCCGTAAACGACGATGCCCGCCCAGCCGTTTTTGGCGGCGAGGATGGCTAACTGGTCGCCAACCAGGGCGCAGCGGAGCGAGCCGCCGCCGTCGATGACCAGAGCCTTGCCCTGGCCGTTTTGGGCCAGGGTTTCGCGGACCAGCGAATTGTCCTCAAAAATTTTCAGCGTGACGATCTCGCCGCTGAAACGCGGCTTGCCGCCATAAGACTGGAACATCGGCGCGACGACGCGCAGCGTTTTGCCGAGTTCGGCTTCATGGGCGTCGCAAAGATCGGCGGTTTTGAAAGTCATGCGTGTTCTCCCTGATATTCACCCGGCAACTCAATATTGAACTTGCTCCCTTGCCCGCCAACTACCGTTCGCCCTGAGCGAAGTCGAAGGGCGGTGCGGAGAACGGGATGTTCAATATCTGGTTGCCGGTTCTATAGAAAAAAGCCATGCGGCGGCATGGCTTGGCTGAAATGAAAGGGCCGCAATCAGACGACGGCTTCGCTGGCTTCTTCTGCAAAATCGAGGCGGATTTTACCGTCGGCGTCGAGATCAACCGTCACTTTGCCGCCGTTCGCGAGGCGACCAAACAGGAGTTCATCGGCCAGCGCCGAGCGGATGGTGTCCTGGATGAGACGGGCCATGGGCCGCGCGCCCATGAGCGGGTCGAAGCCTTTTTTGGCCAGCAGTTCCTTGACGGCTTCGCTGAAGTGAGCGTCCACTTTCTTTTCGTGCAACTGTTCTTCCAGTTGCATGAGGAATTTGTCGACGACGCGCAGGATGACCTCGTGATCGAGCGGCGCGAAGGAGATGGTGGCGTCCAGACGGTTGCGGAATTCCGGCGTAAACAGGCGCTTGATTTCAGCCACTTCGTCGCCGCTCTGTTTGCTGTGGGTAAAGCCCATGCTCGATTTTTGCAGGTCGGCAGCGCCCGCGTTGGTGGTCATAATGATGACGACATTGCGGAAATCGGCCTTGCGCCCATTGTTGTCGGTGAGCGTGCCGTGATCCATGACTTGCAGCAGGATGTTGAAAATATCCGGGTGGGCCTTTTCAATTTCGTCAAGCAGCAGCACGGCGTAGGGTTTTTTGCTGATGCCTTCGGTCAGGAGGCCACCCTGCTCGAAGCCGACATAGCCCGGCGGCGCGCCGATCAGCCTGGAGACGGCGTGGCGCTCCATGTATTCGCTCATGTCAAAGCGCAGCAGATCAATGCCGAGACAATAGGCCAGTTGGCGGGCGACTTCGGTTTTGCCGACGCCGGTCGGGCCGGAAAAGAGGAAGGAGCCAATCGGCTTGCCGGGATGGCCCAGCCCCGAACGGGCCATTTTGATGGCCTGGGTCAGGGCGTTGATGGCCTTGTCCTGACCGAAAACGACGGCTTTCAGGTCGCGGTCGAGGTTCTTCAGGGCGCTGCGATCATCCAGCGTGATGTGCTGCGAGGGAATGCGGGCGATCTTGGCGACGATGCCTTCGATGTCGGTTTTGCCGATCAGTTTTTTCTGCTTCGACTTGGGCAGGATGCGCTGGGCCGCCCCGGCTTCGTCGATGACGTCGATGGCCTTGTCCGGCAGGTGGCGGTCGGTGATGTAGCGGGCCGAGAGTTCGGCGGCCGAGGAAATGGCCGTGGCCGAGTATTTGATGCCGTGATGCGCTTCAAAACGCGCCTTCAGGCCCTTGAGGATTTCGACCGTTTCGGCCACCGACGGCTCAGTGACGTCGATTTTCTGGAAACGCCGGGAAAGGGCGCTGTCTTTTTCGAAAACACCGCGAAATTCGGTATAGGTCGTCGCCCCGATGCACTTCAACTGGCCGGTGGACAGTGCCGGTTTCAGGAGGTTGGAGGCGTCCAGCGTGCCGCCGGAAGCGGAACCGGCGCCGATCAAGGTGTGGATTTCGTCAATGAACAGAATGGCCTGCGGGTTATCGACCAGTTGCTTGAGGACGCCTTTCAAACGCTGCTCGAAATCGCCGCGATACTTGGTGCCCGCCAAGAGCGCCCCCATGTCGAGGGAAAAGACGCTGGCCCCGGCGAGAATTTCCGGTACGTCGTTTTCGACGATGCGGCGGGCCAGACCTTCGGCAATCGCCGTTTTGCCGACGCCCGCCTCGCCGACCAAGAGCGGGTTGTTCTTGCGCCGTCGGCACAGGGTCTGGATGACGCGCTCCAGTTCCCGGTCGCGGCCAATCAGCGGGTCGATCTTGCCTTCTTGCGCCAGGGCGTTGAGGTTGATGGTGTATTGCTCCAGCGCCCCGGCTTCCTTGTCATTGCCGCTTTCGGCCTCGCCGCCCTCGGCCGTGGCTTTTTGCAGCGGCACCTTGCGAATGCCGTGGGAGATGAAATTGACCACATCAAGGCGCGTCACACCCTGCTTTTGCAGAAAGTAGACGGCGTGTGAATCCTTCTCGCCATAAATGGCGATCAGCACATTGGCCCCGTTGACTTCCTTCTTGCCCGCCGACTGGACATGCAGGATGGCGCGCTGGATGGCGCGCTGGAAGCCAAGCGTCGGTTGGGTTTCGACATCGCCATTACCGGAAATGGTCGGGATGTGCTCGTTGATGAAATTGCTCAGATCCTGACGCAGCGCCTCCGGCTTGGCTCCGCAGGCGCGCAGCGCCTCGGCGGCGGAAGGGTTGTCGATCAGCGCCAGCAGGAGATGTTCGATGGTGATGTACTCGTGGCGCTTCTGGCGCGCCTCGACAAAAGCCATGTGCAGACTGACTTCGAGTTCCTGGGCAATCATCAGTTTTCCTCCATGACGCAAGCGAGCGGATGCTGGTGCCGGCGGGCGAAAGCGCACACCTGTTCGACCTTGGTGGCAGCCACGTCGCGCGGGAAAACGCCGCATACGCCACGGCCTTCGTGATGAACTTTGAGCATGATTCGTATCGCTTGTTCAGTGTTGAGAGAAAAAAAACGTTGCAGGACGATGACGACAAAATCCTGCGGCGTGTAGTCGTCGTTCAGCAATACCACTTTGTACATCTTCGGCGGCTCCAACTTCTTGCGTTGAGCCAATAGTTGTCCGCCTTCCTGAAACGTTGTCGCCATTTGTCCGATTCTATACAGTGAACCCCGATTGGCAAACGCCAGCCTATGTAATATTTGTTGACGGCATAATTCAAGTGGCGTAGAAAGGCAAACTGTTTAGCCTTAGTTGTCTCAGGGTTGTCGCACAAGCCGGGTCACTGAGCGCCAAACGGGGAATCGGGGGAGACCCGAAAATTTGTTCGTTTCTTGTAAGAAAGTTTTCACGACATGGCAATCGGTACTGTTAAGTGGTTCAATGATTCCAAAGGTTTTGGCTTCATTACGCCGGATGATGGCAGCGAAGATCTGTTCGCCCATTTTTCCGCTATCAACATGAACGGGTTCAAGACCCTGAAGGAAGGCGAAAAAGTCTCCTTTGAAGTCGTGCAAGGCCCCAAGGGCAAGCAGGCTTCCAACATCCAGCGCGCCTGAAGCGCGTCGGCTGCCGCCAAATCAAAGCCCGTCCCATTGCGGACGGGCTTTTTTATGGGCTGCTGATCCGTCTATAACGTTGCCCAGCGGGCAAACGATGCGCCGAAAAAGGCCGTCAGCACCAGCGCAATAGGCGTGAAGGCGATAAAGACGCGGAGCACGTTGCGGATGAAGGGCGTGGTCAGGTTGGCCTCGATAAAATAACGGGCGACCAGCGCGCCTTTGAGCCAGACAATGACGGCCACCGCCACCGGCAGCCAGGTCGCGCGGTGGAAGTTGGCGCCGAGTTCGAGGCTGACCAGGGTCAGGGCGACGAGCGTGAGCCAGGCGAGAAAAAGCGGGCGGCGCGCGGTATTGGGCTGGTCGCTTGGGGTCATGGCTTAGGCCAGCACATAAAAAAAGGGAAAAATCACCAGCCAGATGATGTCGGTGGCATGCCAGTAGCTCGCCAGCGCCTCCAGGCCGCCGTGTTCCTCGGCGCTGTAGCCGCCGACCAGATGGCGGGCGAGCACCCAGAGGATGCCGAGAATGCCCCACATGGCATGAACCAGATGGTTGAAGGTGAGGTAGTAATAGACGGTGAAAAAAATGCCCGAACCGCCGTTGATGCCGTGCGCCAGATTCCAGCGGATTTCGAGAAACTTGACGAGCGGATAACCCAGCGCCGCCACCAGCCCGGCGACCAGCCACAGGATCGACTGCCGCCGCTGGCCAGTGCGCAGCGTCGTTACCGAACAGGCGATCAAGCAACTGCTGGTCAGCATCAACAGCGTAATCACCGTGCCTGCCGTGCGCGACAGACGTTCGCTGCCTGCCTCAAAGGCTTCCGGGAAATGGGCGCGGGCGACGAAATAAACGGCAAAAAGCACCAGGAATTCGACAAATTCGCAGGTAATCCCGACCCAGATGCCCTTGTTGCCGGGAATGCGTCCGGCGGCGGGCGCGGCTGGGGTTTCAGGGCAGGGAGCGACGGCGGCGGTCATGTCATTCCGTTTTCAGATCAAGCGAGTACGCGAAGACGAAGCGCAGACAGTGCTGTCGCACGGCAAGCGAAGTCGACAAAGTCATCGTTTGGTCTGGAAATGGAATCACAGGAGCTTTGACAGTCCCTTGATGTCAAAGCGCAGCGAGCCGGTCGGGCAGATATCGACGCACAGGCCGCAGCGCGTGCAGTCGGGGCCGATCGGCACTTCGGTGGCGACCGCCCGGCCCTTGATGACGGTATCAAGAACATGCGGCACCAGACAGACCTTGCGGCAGTTGCCTTCGTGGAAACAGCCTTCCAGGGTGTATTTGACGCGCAAGGGGCTGATGATGCCGACGACGCCGTAAGTCAGCCCGATCGGGCAGGCGTAGCGGCACCAGGCGCGGCGGACGAAGAACACCTCGAAGACCAGGAGCGCCAGCACCCAGAGGAGCGCCAGGCCAGGGCCGTAGATGAGGGCGCGGGAAACGATGCCGGTCGGCGAGATCGACTCATAGACCGTGTAGCCGGTGACGAAGGCGAGCACGGCGAAGACCAGCCAGAAGACGGTGCGCGTCCAGCGGTTGATGCTCTGGTCGGTGACCAGTTTGCGCTTGACCAGCCAGAGATGGATTTTTTCCGTCCATTCGGCCAGCAGATGGTAGGGACAGACCCAGGAGCAGAAACTGCGGCCGCCGAACAGGATCCACAATACCAGCACGGTGCCGGTGCCGATCAGGAGGTTGGTGATGATGTGCTTGTGCGCCAGCATGACTTGCAGCGCCGAGTTGAGGTCGATCAGGTGAAAACCGATGAAGCGCGAGGCGGTCAGCGCGCCTTCGAGAATCTGGATGTCGAAGGCGTAGGAGACGACGAACAGCAGGTTGGCGAGAACCAGCGTCACCCAGCGCCGGTTGCGCCACTTGTGCGAAGTGCTCAGGTGCGCTTCGGCGTGTTTGAGTATCTCCTTGTTGGTGGCGCGTTTGACGAGGTGGATCTGTTTGGCGGGTTCGCTGATCGCATCGGGCTTTTGCGGCTCGCGGCCAAACATCACCAGAATCTGCTCGAAAAAACGCTTTCTCAGGACGGCGCTCATGTTCTCCATACCTCGCGCGGGATGATTTCGATGCTGGCGGCTTCGGTCGGGCAGATCATCTCGCACACGCCGCAGCCGACGCAGGGTTCATGGACGACGGGTGATTTCTGCTGGCTGCCGTCCGGCGCGAAAACCGTTTCGATCGAGATGGCGCCCTTGATCGGGCATTCGCGCACGCAGAGATCGCATTCGGCGACATCGTAAGGATGATCGGCGACCGGGATCGGCTTCCAGCGGTCGACCTGGATGTAGCGCAGCTTGCCCGTGAAACGCTCGCCGCGCGCCTGGCCCTTGAAGCCTTGACCCTTGATCGCCAGGCACAATTCCGGGCGCGTCAGGCGGGCGACGCCCATGCGTTCGGTCAGGTTGAGCGTCGGCTCCTCGTCATGCTCCTTGGCCAGCAGGATCGGCTTGGCGGCAAGGGGCGCGCCGGGGCGATGCGGAAAGAACGACGGTTTTTCGTAAGTCAGCGAGCCGGTCGGACAGGCGAGAATGCACTGCACGGCGTCGCAGGAAAAATCGCAGGCTTGCTCGCGGGCGTCGATGTGCGGTACGCCGACGCCGAAGCCGTCGACCAGATCGGCGAGCTTGATCGCTTCCACCGGACAGACCTGCACGCACTGGCCGCACTTGATGCAGGAGGCGAGAAAATCCTTTTCGTCGAGGGCGCCGGGCGGACGCAAGCGCTGCCGGCGCGCGTACACCATCGGCAGAAAGCCGGAGAGTCCCGCGCCGAGCACGCCGCCGGTGAGCAGCACGGTGCGCAGAAATTTTCGCCGCAATTCCTGCCGCCGGCTGCGGGAGAGCGGCGGTTTGGTTTTGCCGGCTGGCTTGGCTGCCGGGGCGGGCGTATTTTCCGGCGCGCTTTGTTCCGGCGCGTCCGGTGTGTCTTGGGGCCGTTCAGCTTCGCTCATCGGTTTTCCTTTCCGTTTTCAGGAAGCGCGGCGCTTCGTCTTTCAGCATCAGTTCGGGCGAGGAGAATGGCGCCAGACGCTCGATGAAATCAAGCAGTTCCAGCGCCGGCGAGGTTTTGAAAAAACGCGCCTGCGGAATTTCCATCCAGATGCGGTCGGCGAAGGCGTAAAGCTCATACGGCGTGTCGCCGACGTTGTCATGATCGCGGTCGAAGCCCTGATAGTCGTCCCAGTAGTTGCCGCGCCATTCGTTGAGGCCGCCGGTGTTGCGGCCGGCCTGCGCGACGTGGGTGAGGTTGCCTTCGAAAACATTGCTGGTGACGAGATTGCCGCCGAGTTCGGAGGTAAACAACATGCCGACGCCGTTGTAGGCGATGCGGTTGTCGCGGAACACGATGCGGGTGTCGGGCTGGAAGGGCGAGAGGTCGGAGTGCACGCCGACCGCGCAGTAGATGATCTCGTTGCCTTCGATGATGGCGTCGGAGGATTCCTTGAAGCCGAGGCCCATACCGGTGGCGCCGGTGGCGTGGGAGATGACGTTGTGCTTGACGTGCACGCCCTCGGTGTACATCAGATACACGCCGACGGCGTTGTCGTAGAAGCGGTTGTGTTCGACCAGATTGTAGGTGGCGAACATGAAGTGGATCGAGTAGCGGCTGCGCCGGCCGACGTTGTGGCTGATGACGTTGCCGTGGGAATACCAGGCCACCATGTCGCGCGAATCGGTGATCTCGTTGTATTCGACGCGGTTGTCGCGGCTGTACCACAGGCGCAGGGCGTCGCCGCGCATGCCGAGCGGCAGCGGCTTCGACGAGATGCGGTTGCCGCGCACGCGGTTGCCGTTCGATTGTTTCAGGTCGATGCCGAACAGGCAGTCGGTGATGACCAGATTTTCAATCACGTTGCGGTCGCCGCGCACGTCGAGACAGCCGTCGTCGGTGTCGTGCGCGTCGCCGGAGCCTTGCAAGGTCAGCCCGCGCAGGACGGCGCCGTCGGTTTCGAGGGAAAAGACCGTGCCTTTGCCGCCGGCGTCGATCGTCACTTGTCCGCCGCCGTCGATGACGAGCGGCTTGGTCAGGCGCACCGGCCCGGCGTAGCTGCCCGGCGGCGGCTGCAGCGTCGAGCCGGCCGGCGCGGCGTCGACGAGTTCCTGAAAAGGCTTCAGGCCATGAATGCGCGGATCGCGCTCGTGGAGGGCGAACACCGGCTTGGGCCGGTCGACGTCGGCGCGCACGCCGCCGTGACCGGCGGCGTCGATCTTGCGCGGCGCTTCATCGCGCTCCCCTTCCATCTGCACCTGACCGAACGCCGCCGCCGCAGTCAGCAGCGCGAGCAGCACGGCCGTGCGTCGCATGATGCTTATTCCGCCGCGCCTTCGCGCAGCTGCTTGCGGCGGATCAGCAGCGCCAGCATCAGCGCGGCGAACACCACCAGCAGCAAGGCATAGCCCCAGTACGGATAAGAGTAGGTCGAGAACTGCGCCACCTTGCCTTCGCCGAACACCGTCGGCATGAACGGCTTCACGGTGAACGCGCCCCAAGGGTGCAGGTTGTGGCCGAAGAACCACAGCCAGCCGGCATACGTGATGACGAAGTACACCGGCAGCAGCGCCGGCACCAAGGCCAGCAGCAACTGAAAGCCGCGAATCCTGGCGACGCCGGCCATGATGGCGGCCATGAGAACGAGCAGCCCGGCGATCACGCCCCAGGTGACCGCGCGCACATTCTCGCCCCATTCGCGGATGCGCTCCGGCTCGCGGAAGAAGGTGCCGGTTTCCGCCATGTACGCGCTGACATGGGCTTCGAGGTGACCGAGCGCGAACTGGTCGACGAGCATCCAGACGGCGGTGGCGGCGAAGCCGGCGCCGAGGATCATCAGACGCTGCTTTTTCCGGCTCGCGGCGAACGCCAGCATCATGCTGGCGAAGAAGGCGAAGAAGAATTTCGCCAGCGGTTTTTCGACCGGCGCGCCGGTGGCGATCGGGAACATGCCGACGTAATGGTTGATGGTGTTCATCTCGTGCACGCAATCGAGGCCCTGCGCGCCCTTGTCGATATTGCGGTTCTTGTCGAGGATCGGGTTGTAGCGCTCGTCGTCGTGGGAGAGATCCTTCTGGATGATCTCGTCGGCCATGCGCGTGCCGGCGCCGGCGGCCTTGCAGCCGTTATAGACGCCGTTGAAATGGAAATGGATGCGGATGCCGTCGGGGAAGGCGTCCTTCGGATAGTTCGGCGCGGTCAGCGACACCCACCAGATCGGCGCGAAGTAGGCGGCAATCATCGCCGCCAGCGCAAGGGCCGTCAGCGCGACGACGAGGAGGTTCGGATTTTTCTGGGCGGGCATGGCCGGTTCTCTGTCAGGTGATGCGGTCCGGGGCCGGAGCGCGTCCGACCGCGCGCTTGTGATCGCTCGCTGCCCGCCAGGTCGGGCGGACAGCGGCGGGGACAAAACTTACTTCTTCTTGCCTTTCGGCTTGCACATCGCGCCGGGCATCGACAAACTCGACTGGTAAGCGGAGATGGCGACCAGTTGCTCGTTGGTGTAGGGCTTGATGACTTTCACCATGTCCGGGTTGGCGTTGCGGCGATGGCCGTCGCGGATCTCGGTCATCTGGCGCAGCAGATATTTGTAGTGCTGACCGGCGATGACGGGATAGAACTTGGCCTTGTCGCCCTCGCCGTTGGCGCCGTGGCATTCCTTGCACTGCTTCTCGTAGAGCGTCTTGCCGGTGGCAACCTGCTGGGCGACGTCGGCGCCTTCATACTTGCCGTGGTCGGTCGGGATGCACAGGCTCTGGATGTACGCCGACGTGTCGGCCAGATCCTGCGGGTCGACCATTTCCTTGGCGAAGGGGTACATCGTCGGGTTGTCGCGCAAGCCCATGCGGATATCCGCCATCTGCTTGATGAGCACCGTGGTGTGCTGGCCGGCAAGCTGCGGGAAGGTGCCGTCGGGACGGCCGGCGCCGGTCGGCAGGTGGCAGGCGCCGCAGATTTCGTAGGTTTCCTCGCCGCGCTTGACGTCGCCCTTCTTCGCCAGCGCCTCCTTGAGTTCGCCTTCCATTTTCGCCCACTGATAATCCTTGGATTCGATGCCCGCCGTCTTGGGGGCCTGGCGCGGATCGGCGGCCAGCGCGGTGGTGGCGGCGGCGGCCAGAACAAGTGTGATAGCGAGCGCGGCTTTCTTCATCTTAGTCTCCACGAAGCATATTAGAAAATTGTGATTGTCCGGACAACGGCGCGATGGGACATTGACGCATGTCAATGGATGTCGGCCACCGGAGCGCGATACATTATTTCAGTTTCGAAAGGTATTCGGCGAGCGCCTTCATCTCGGCGTCGCTGACCAGGTGCATGACGCCCTTCATGGCGGCGCTCTGGCCGTTGGCGCGGACGCCGCTCTTGATGTCCTTCATCTGCTGTTCGGCATAGGCGGCATTCTGGCCGGCCAGTCTGGGGTAATTCGGCATCAGTGGCGTCTTGGCGTCCTTGCCGTGGCAGGCGACACAGGTTTTTTCCTGATACAGCTTGGCGCCGTCGGGAGCGGCCAGCGCGCTGCCGGCGCCAAGGGTCAGTCCCGTCAGCGCGGCGGCAAGAATGATGTGTTTCATGAAGTTCTCCTGAGCTTGGATAAAAACGGGGAGCATGCTGCCATGCTCCCCGTAACGGGTCTAGTGACGGATTGGTTTACTTGACCTTCTTCGCGCCATTCTGTTCGAGATAGGTCTTGGCGCGCAGCCCGAGATCGGCCGCTTTCACCTGATACTGCCAGACCTGCTCGGCCCAGAGATTGGCCTGTTCCCAGTCCTTCTTGCCGGCGGCGGCCTCGTGCTTGGCCTTGGCATCGGCGATCTTGCCCAGCTGATCGGTGGCGTCTTCAACCATCGCCACGACATCCGGGAAGTCCTTGTAGTTCACCGAGGTGATGTAGCCGACCACGGAGTCGATGACAGCCTGGGTATCGGCCACCTTCTTCAGCGTCGCCTTGTAGTCG
This sequence comes from Zoogloeaceae bacterium, assembly GCA_031277315.1. Taxonomy (GTDB): domain Bacteria; phylum Pseudomonadota; class Gammaproteobacteria; order Burkholderiales; family Rhodocyclaceae; genus Desulfobacillus. The sequence continues at coordinate 22,315 of JAITMP010000020.1, forward strand.
TCCTCGGTGTAGGAGGCCTTGGCGAGCGAGGTCTTGGTCGGCTTCCAGCCCTTCGGCTTGACCAACAGGTAGCCCTGCATCTCAAGGTGCAGCGCCGAGCAGAACTCCGTGCAGTAGTACGGATAGACGCCTTCCCGATCCGCCTTGAACTTGATGGAGACTGTCTTGCCCGGCTCGACCGAAGCATGCACGTTGTAGGTCGACACCGTGAAGCCGTGCGTCTCGTCCTGCGCGCGCTCAAGGTTGGTCAGGTTGATGGTGATCTCGTCGCCCACTTCCGCCTCGATCGTCTCGGGCGTGATGTGCGAGCGGATCAGCGTGCCGTAGACCGTGACCTTGTTGCCCTGCCGTTCGACGCGCTCTTCGCCGGCGCGCGCCGCGCCCGGATGCGGCTTGTCGGTGCGGCTGTCGGTGCCGACCTTGTAGCGCACGCCCGGCTTGAGCTTGCTGGCAGCGATGGAGACGGCGTAGTGCGGCTCGCCCAGCGGCAGCGGCATGTCGTAGAGCAACTGCATCTTGTCATTGCTGATGTCGATGAGCTGGTGGTTCTGCGGATGCAGCGGGCCGACCGGCACGAAGCGGTCAATCGCCAGCTTGTTCAGCGCGACGAGATATTTGCCCGCCGGCTTGGTGGAATCGCCCTCCATCGACATCAGGTGGCCGATGTTGTAGTGCACGCTGAGCTTGTCGAGCACCTTGCCTTCGCAGTAGTTCCACTTGGCGACTTGCGAGTCGACGTAGAGCGAGGTGTAGGCGATGCAAGCCTTGCTGTCGTACTGCGTGTGCAGCGGGCCGAGGCCGAGCGGCACCTGCACGTGCACGGCGTCCTTGAGGGCGATTACCGGAATGCCGTACGGATCTTTCGACTCGAACTTGCCGGCCTTGATGGCAGCCTGGATTTTCTCGAAGCTGTACACCGAGACGTGGGTGTCGAGCTTGCCGGCGACGATCATGAACTTGCCGTCCGGGGTGACGTCGACGCCGTGCGGCGACTTCGGCTCGGGCACCAGGAACAGGATGCCTTCCTTGACGGCGGTATCCATCATGATGACGTTGTGGCCGTTGATCTTCTTCGCCTTGCCGGCGGCGACCAGTTCGGCGGCTTTCTTCCAGTTGATGACGTGCAGGTAGTCGGTGTCTTTTGCCGAGCAGCCCGCTTCATACGGCGGACGGCCTTTCTCGATGCCGCCGACGTAACGCTCGGAGCAGAAGGAGTTGGTGAACGACCAGCCGTCCGAGGGGCCTTTGCCGAAGTCGGAGAGATCCTGCGAGTACGGCGGCAATTCGAGCGAGAAGGAATCCTTCGGCACGATGCGGCCTTCCTTGCGATCAAACTTCCAGTAGGTGACGCCGCCGCGGTATTTGTCGTTGAACTCCTCAAGCGGGTAGAACTTCTTGTTCTCCAGCGGCGCGGCGTACTGGGCGGCCTCGATCACATAGTCGGTGTTCGGGCTGACGAAAGCGCCGCCGTGCTCGGACTTGAAGATCGGGTTGACGACGATCTGCTTGGTTTCAAAGTCGCGCAGGTCGATCACCGCCAGACGTGGGTTGGCCTTGTCGTTGATGAAAAGGAACTGGCCGTCATATTCGCCGTTGGTTTCGGAAATCGCCGGGTGGTGGGTGTCGCCCCAAGTGATCGTCTTGCCGTCGATCTTGCCTTGTTCCAGCACCGCCTTCGAGTTCTCGTCGTAGCCGTAGCCCTGCCAGGGTTCCGGGGTGAACACGGCGAGGTATTTCAGAATGCGCATCGACGGCACACCATACACGATGACCTGACCGCTCTGGCCGCCGGAACTGAAGGTGACGAATTCATCGCGCTTGCCGGTCGGCACGTAGGTCTTGGCCGCCGCCAGCAGATCCTGCTGCGACAGATTCCTGCGCTTCAGGACATCTTGCAGCGTCTCCGCCGACCAGACGGCGGAGGCCGTCAAACCGACGCTGGTCGCGAGCAACAACGATATCGCCCGCTTACTCATCTTTTTCATCGAGATTCTCCCTAGAGGACAACAAACTTGATAAATTCACATCCCGCATGGCGGCGATGACGGATCATCGCGCCCATCGTCTCAATCGCCCCGCGACACATCAATGCGTACAGACCGACATTTCAGTTTTACAACGCGCCGATGGGCATGACGATGCTGATAGATCACCAGCAAAGTAGCTGCGGCACTTTGTCGCACCACTCTATTCCAGCTATGCCAAGAGTCCTTGATAAATGTCAAAATACTGACGAGACAATGACAATGCACTTGCCGCTGAATTTACTGGCCGGTCTGAAAGCGTGAGCGGAAAAAATTTTTATCTGCTGATAACCGTCATCGCGGCGATGCTGATGGCGGCGATGGCGGGTTATCTGTGGCTGCCGCGCGCGGACGTGGCGCTGCCGCTGGTTGAGGGCTGCCGCCTCGACCGGCAGGCATGCGCGGCGACTTTGCCCGGCGGCGGACGCATCGAAGTGGCGCTGACGCCGCGTCCGGTGCCGGCGGCGGCGCCGGTGCGCGTCGCCGTGATGGTGGAAGGCGCGCGCCCGTCCGGCGTGGAAGTCGGCTTTCAGGGCGTGGATATGAACATGGGGTTGCACCGCCTGCTGCTGGCCGCGACCGATGATCCGGCTAACGACCTTAACGGCCCTAGCGTTCCTAACGTCCCTAACGTTCACTACGCCGGCGAAACGTCCCTGCCGGTGTGCGTGACAGGCCGGATGATGTGGCAGGCGACAGTGACGCTGACCGTCGGGCGTGAAAATATCAGCGTGCCGTTCCGCTTTGAAAGCGGTCATTGATCCGGGGTAGACTTGGCCGGTGTGTTGAAGGTGCCGATGCGATGCGTATTTTCCCGATTCGATTTTTCTTTCTGTCTTTCTTTTTGAGCGCTGCCGGCGTTGTCGCCGCTCCGGTCGATGAAGAGAAGGGCAAGGAGATCAACGGCGTGTGCGCCGCTTGTCACGGCGAGTTCGGTCAGGGCGGCAAGCGCGGCGAGTATCCGCGCATCGCCGGGCAGCGCGCTGCTTATCTGAAGGACCAGCTCAAATCCTTCCGCGCCCGCCAGCGCATCAACATCCCGATGTATCCCTACACGCAGGAGCGCGAGCTGCCCGACGAGGACATCGAGGCGATAGCCGACTATCTGGCGGCCATTCAGTTGCCGACCAAGCCGCCCGCGTTCAAGGCCGGCGACGATGCGCTGACCCGCCTGCGGGCGATGGAAAAAGTCATGATCGTGCCGCGCGTCGAAGGCAATCTCGAACACGGCAAGGCCGTTTACCAGAAAGCCTGCGCCGCTTGCCACGCCGAAGACGGCCGTGGCCGCGGCAAGTTTCCCCTGCTCGTCGGCCAGTACACGAATTACCTGAAGAAGCAGGTCGACAGCTACCTCAAGGGCGAGCGTCCGCACGATGAAAAAGGCGCGGGCGGCATTCTCAACACGCTCGCGGAGCAGGACATTCAGGACATCCTCGCCTGGCTGACGAGCATTCAGGACAGCGGGCAATAACGGTTTTCGGTTCAGACGAGACTCAGACGAGATTCAGGCGATGCGGATCGCCTGAACCGGGCACGGCGTCTGGCAGGCGCCGCAGCCGGTGCACAACGGCTCATCCACCTCCGGCTGCGCGGCGGTCATGACCGCCGGACGGAAGCGGATGGCTTGCGCCGGGCAGGCGTCGCCGCAGGCATGGCAGGTCACATTCGTTTTCGCCAGACAGCCGCCGCCGATCCGCGCCTTGAGTTCCCAAGGCGGCGCTTCGCCACATTTTTCCAGCGCGCGCGGCGCGCAGGCTTCGACGCATCGACCGCAGAACGTGCATTCGCCGCGGCTGAAATCCACCGTCGGACGCGCTTCCCGGTCGAGCGTCAGAATGTGCTGCGGGCAGAGGTTGACGCAGTCGCAGCAGCGTGTGCAGGCGGCGGCGAACGCCGCTTCCGGGCGCGCCCAAGGCGGGCGCGGCAAGGCGGGCCGCTTGCCGGTGAAATCGCCGCGCAGAAATTGACGGCGGCTGATGTCAGTCATTCAGTTTCAGCCGCCGGGTTGCCGCCAGTTGTCGGCAACCGGCGGCGGAGCGGAAGACGCTTGCTCGCGCTTACTCGTCTTCTTCCTTCATGCCTTGCGGCTTGTTGTGGGCGATGCCCTTGTGGCAGTCGATGCAGGTGCCGCCGTCGCGCTGGGCCAGTTCGTGCTGCTTTCTCGCCCGCTGCTTTTGCGCTTCACCGTTCATGCCGGCGAAGCTGTGGCAGTTGCGGCATTCGCGCGAATCCGAGGCTTTCATCCGGCGCCATTCGTGTTCCGCCAGTTCCAGACGCTTGGCCTCGAACTTCTCCGGCGTGTCGATGGTGCCCATGACCTTGCCATAGAGTTCATTCGAAGCCTGAATCTTGCGCGCCATCTTGTGCACCCAGTCTTTCGGCACGTGGCAGTCGGAACAGATGGCGCGCACCCCGGTGCGGTTCTGGTAGTGAATGGTCTTCTGGTATTCCTGATATACGGTGTCGCGCATTTCATGGCAGGTAATGCAGAACTCCAGCGTGTTGGTGGCTTCCATCGCGGTGTTGAAGCCGCCCCAGAAAATGATGCCGGCGAAAAAGCCTCCCCCCAGCAGGGTCAGCAGGGAATACTTGGCACTGGGGCGGCGCAACATACTCCAGCAACGTCGAATCATGCCTTGATTATTTTCGGCCATACCTCTTGCTCCTTGTTTTTTGCCGCGCTGTTGGCGCGAGTGAATTGGGTTAACCGCGCTAAAAACCAAAGCGGATAATAGTTTTCATGCTGCGGTGCGATATTGATATAACACAAACTTTAACCTAATTCCGGAAAGCTTGTGTGGTCATTTTTTGTCATCATTGCGCCTTGCCCGCGGCGGGTTTTCCGGCCGACTGCTGTTGTGCCTGGGCGCGGGCGGATTCGATGCTGGCGGCGAGGGATGCAGCATCTTCCGAATCCGGCGGCAGTTGCTTCAGCAGCCGTTCCCAGTTGTCGACGACTGCCGCGTAATCCTTGCGTTCGTGCGCTGCCGCGCCGGCGAGGAAAAGCGCGTCCGGAAAGGCCGGGTCGAGTTTCAGGGCCTGGGCGATCAGTTCGCTCGGGCGTCCGCGCAGGGAGCCGCCGGCGCTGATGGCCAGCGTCTCGGCGTAGCTGGTCAGCAGGCCCGGATCCTCATTGACGAGCGCGCCGGCTTTCTCGAAAGCGCGCACCGCGTCCTCGTAACGCTCCATCGCCTTGTAAGAGCGGGCCAGCATCGTCCAGCCCTTGGCGTCGCCGGGATTCTGTTCGAGGCGGGCGGCCAGCGCGGCGACCATGTTTTCGATTTCCTTCGAGGTGATTTTCGGCGCCGCCTGTTCCGGCGACAGGCCGGCGACGTTGCCGAGAGCCAGATAGAGCAGCGCGCCGGCCAGCGGCAGGGCGAGGCCGATCAGCAAGGCGCTCTTGCGCGCCGGCTGCGCTTGCGCGGCGGCGGCTTCGCTTCCGCCGGCGTCTTCGAGCAGACGCCGTTGCAGTTCGCGCCGGCCTTCCTCGTAGTCGACTTGGGTCAGGCTGCCGGCGGCGAAATCGCGCTCCAGTTCCGCCAGTTGATCGCGGTAGATGCCGGCGTTGATGGCGGCGCGCGACGTTTCCGCCACTGGCGCGCGCCGGCGCAGCAGCGGCGGCAACAGCAGCAGCAGGGCGAGGGCGACGAGCGCCACCGCCGCGATGAGAAATCCGGTCATGACCCGTTCGCTCCTTCACCGAGTTTGAGCAGGGCTTCGGCCTGCTTTTGTTCCTCGGCGCTCAGGTTGGCGGCGACGACGCGCTTGCCGCGCCGGCGCAGATAGAACAGCAAGCCGGTCACGCCGGCCGCCAGCAGCAGGAAAGGGCCGAACCAGAGCAGCAGCGTGGTGCTTTTCAGCGGTGGCCGGTAGCGCACGAAGTCGCCATAGCGGTCGACCATGAAATCGAGGATTTCCTTGTCCGATTTGCCTTGACTGATTTTTTCGCGGATCTCGCGGCGCAGGTCATACGCCAGTTCGGCGCGCGAACCGGCCAGCGATTCGTTCTGGCAGACCAGACAGCGCAGTTCTTCGGAGATCGCCACCATGCGCTGCTCCACCGCCTCGTCTTCCGCCAGCGGTGCGGCTTCCTTGGCGAAACCCGGCGCCGCCGCAGCGACGCAGAGCGCGGCCAGCCATGACAGCGCGATCAGGCGCAGCCCGCCGCGTCCGGCTTTCGTCGTGAGTGATCGGCTCATTTGTTCAACTCCGCGATCAGCGGCTTGATGGTTTTTTCCAGCACCGCGTCGGTGACCGGGCCGATCTGCTTGAAGCGGATGACACCGGCCTTGTCGATGAGATAGGTTTCCGGCACGCCGTAGACGCCGTAGTCGATGCCGATGCGGCCTTCGGCGTCGGCAATCGACAGCACGTAGGGATCGCCGAAACGCGCCAGCCATTTCAGCGCGTCCTCGCGCGGGTCCTTGTAGTTGAGGCCGTAGATCGGCACGAGGCCGGTTTTCGACAGATCGACCAGAACCGGGTGCTCCTCACGGCAGGAGACGCACCAGGAAGCCCAGACGTTGAGCAGCCAGACCTTGCCCTGCATGTCCTTCGGCGAGAATTTCGCTTCCGGTTTGTGCAGTTGCGGCAGTTCGAACGCCGGCGCCGGCTTGTTGATCAGTGGCGAAGGCACTTCGCGCGGGTCGAGATTGAGGCCGATGGCGAGAAACACCACCAGCACGGCGAAAGCGCCCAGCGGCAGCAGATAGCGCATCATGTCGCGGCTCCTTGCGCGGCGGTTCCGCTCTTGTCCGCCACGGGTTTTTTCAGACGATAACGACGGTCGCTGAGGGCGAGCGCGCCGCCCAGCGCCATCAGCAGACAGCCGCCCCAGATCCAGTCGACGAAGGGCTTGTAATACACGCGCACGCTCCAGGCGCGCTCATCAATCGGCTCGCCGAGCGAGACGTACACATCGCGCAGGAAACTGGCGTCGATGGCCGCCTCGGTCATCGGCATCTGCGAGGAGAAATAGGCGCGCTTTTCCGGGTACATGATCTTGATGGCCTTGCCGTCCCGCGACAGTTCCAGTTCGCCCACCGTAGCGCGGTAGTTCGGCCCCGTCTCGTCCCGCACGCCGATGAAACGGAAGGTGTAGCCGCCGACCGTCACCGTGTCGTCCGGCTCCATGCGCACGTCTTTCTCGGCTTCGTAGCCCTTCACCAGCGCGACGCCGATGACGAAAGCGGCGATGCCGAGATGGGCGAGGTGCATGCCCCACCAGCCGCGCGGTTGACTGAATGCGCCGCCCTGACTGCCGCGCAGGCGGGCGACGATGCCGATCACGCTGGCGCCGACGATCCAGGCTGCCAGCGCCAGACCGAGCGCCACCAGCCAGGACCAGCGGCCATAGACGAAGGGCACGGCGAGCGCGAACACCAGCGCCGCCAGCGCCGCCGGCCACAACTGCTTCGCCACGCCGCCGGCGCTGCCGTGCTTCCAGCGCATCAGCGGCCCCGGCGCCATCAGCAGCAGAACGGGCACCATCAGCGGCACGAAGACGGCCTCGAAGTAAGGCGGCCCGACGGAGAGCTTGCCCATGCCGAGCGCGTCGATGAAAAGCGGATAGAGCGTGCCGAGCAGCACCGAGCCGGCCGCCACCACCAGCAGCACGTTGTTCATCAGTAGCAGCGATTCGCGCGAGACGAGGCCGAACGCGCCGCCCAGCCCGACCTTCGGCGCGCGCAGGGCGAACAGGAACAGCGAACTGCCGATCACCAGCACGAGGAAGATCAGGATGAAGATGCCGCGGCGCGGGTCAGTGGCGAACGCATGCACCGAGGAGAGCACGCCGGAGCGGACCAGAAAGGTGCCGAGCAGCGAGAGCGAGAAGGCGGCGATGGCCAGCAGCACCGTCCAGTTCTTGAAGCTGCCGCGTTTTTCCGTCACCGCCAGCGAATGCACTAGCGCCGTGCCGACCAGCCAGGGCATGAAAGAGGCGTTTTCGACCGGGTCCCAGAACCACCAGCCGCCCCAGCCCAATTCGTAATATGCCCACCATGAGCCGAGCGCGATGCCGAGCGTGAGGAACACCCAGGCCGCCGTCGTCCAAGGGCGCGACCAGCGCGCCCAGGCGGCGTCAAGCTGGCCGGAGAGCAGCGCCGCGATGGCGAAGGCGAAAGCCATCGAGAAGCCGACGTAGCCCATGTAGAGCATCGGCGGATGGAAGACCAGACCGGGGTCTTGCAGCAGGGGATTCAGGTCGCGCCCGTCTTCCGCCGCCGGCAGCAGCCGCTCGAAGGGGTTGGAGGTGAGCAGGATGAAAAGCAGGAAGCCGGCGGCGACCAGCCCGAGCACGCCGAGCACGCGCGCCGTCATGGTGTCGGGCAGGCGGCGCGAGAGGAAGGAAGCCGCCGCCGTCCAGCCGGAGAGCATCAGAATCCACAGCAGCAGCGAACCTTCATGGCCGCCCCAGACGCCGGAGATGCGGTACATCAGCGGCAGGCGCGAGTTGGATTGCTGCGCTGTGTAGAGAACGGAAAAATCGTTGACGATGAATGCCCAGGTCAGGCAGCCGAAGCTGATGGCGACGAGCAGAAATTGCGCGCGCGCCGCCGGCCGCGCCAACGCGATCCACGGCAGATTGCCGCGCGCGGCGCCGATCAGCGGCAGGGTGCCCTGCGCCAGCGCGACGACGAGCGCCAGAATCAGGGCGAAGTGGCCGATTTCGGGAATCATGGCTGCACCGTCCGGGCGGCCTTGTGCGCCTCGTCGACTGCGTGCTGCGCTTCCGGCGGCATGTAATTTTCATCGTGCTTGGCCAGCACTTCGGTGGCGGTGAAATGGCCGTTCTCATCCAGCTTGCCTTGCGCGACGACGCCTTTTCCTTCGCGGAACAGGTCGGGCAGGATGCCGGAATACGCGACGGGGATGTCCTTTTCCGTGTCGGTGACGATGAACTGCACGGTGAGGCCGTCCGGCTGGCGCTTCAGGCTGCCGTCCCGCACCAGCCCGCCGATGCGGAAGGCTTTGCCTTTCGGCGCCTCGCCCGCCGCCACCTGCGTCGGCGTGAAGAAGAACACCAGATTGCTCTGGAAGGCGTTGAGTACCAGCGCGGCGGCCAGTGCCAGCACGGCAAGCCCGCCGCCGATGAGGGCGAAGCGTTTATGTCTCGGTTTCATTTTCCTTGCGAGCGGCGATTTCCCGCTTCAGTTCGATAAGGGCTTTCTTTCGACGCGCGCGGGCGAGCAAGGGTTCAATCGCCATCAATGCCGCGCAGACGCCGAACGAACCCCAGACGTAGAGCGCATGACCGCCCATGGCGAAAAACTCGGCGCTGCTGCCCCAGTTCATGCCGCGTCCATCCTGCCGTTGATTTCCGGCAATGCTTCCACCCAGCCGGCGTGGCGCTCGCGCTCCAGAATGATGGCGCGCACGCGGATGAGCGAGACGGCGATCGAATACATCCAGAACGCCAGCGCCATCAGCAGCATGCCCCACAACATCGTCTGCGCCATCGACGGCGAGCGGGTCAGGCTCACCGACGCGCCCTGATGCAGCGTGTTCCACCACTTCACCGAAAAATAAATGATCGGAATGTTGACCACGCCGACCAGCGCCAGCACCGCTCCCGCCTTGTCGGCGCGGCGCGAATCGTCGATGGCTGATTGCAGGGCGATGAAGCCGAGGTAGAGGAAGAACAGGATCAGTTCCGATGTCAGCCGCGCGTCCCACACCCACCAGGCGCCCCACATCGGCTTGCCCCACAGGGCGCCGGTCCAGAGCGAGAGAAAGGCCATCAACGCGCCGGTCGGCGCCAGGGCGGATGCCATCATGCCGGACAGCCGCGTGTTGAAGCCCAAGCCCAGCGCCGCCCAGAACGCCATCACGAGATAGATGAACATCGACATCCACGAAGCCGGCACGTGAATGAAAATGATGCGGTAGCCCTCGCCCTGCTGGGCGTCGGTGGGCGCGACGAAAAAGCTGATATACAGGCCGGCCAGCCCGAATGCCGCCGCCAGCGCCCAGAACCACGGAATCATCCGGCCCGCCAGCGGATAAAAAGTCTGCGGGGAAGCGAATTTGAACCAGTTGATGATGCGGTTGTTCATGTAGTGAGTGCGATTTCCAAGACCCGTGCGGCCCTGCGGCCCGTGCCGCGCAAGCGCGCGCTGGAGACGTTCAAATGCCGCTCCCGCGCCGCTTCCCAAGGGGCGCCAATCAAGGGGCGCCAATTCTATCAGTTTCGTAACCGGCGCGCCGGGAAGCGGCACGCTTAAAACCCCGGCGCTGCATAGGGAAAATGGCCCGAAAAGGAAGCCCGAGCCGGCCTTAAGGCGCATTTAAGCCCCTGCCGTGATAGTGCGGCCTGTTCAAATCCATTCACGGGAGCCTGTCAATGCAACGCCTTCTTCTCATTCTGTTTGCCGCCTGCGGAGTTGCCCGCGCCGACACGATCGCCGTTCCCGCCGACGCGCCGCCCGTCTACATGAAAGAATGCGGGGAATGCCATGTCGCCTATCCGCCGCAGCTGCTCGACGCCGGAGACTGGAAAAACGTCATGGATAATCTGCACGCGCATTACGGCGACAATGCCGTGATCGGCGAGCAGGCGCGGCAGGAAATCACCGATTTCCTTACCCGCAACGCGGATTCAAACGGCTATTCAGCCGGCGCGAACTCGATGCGCTCGCCGCTGCCGAAGCTGACCAGAACCGGCTGGTTCCGGCATGCGCACATCAAAATCACCAACACCCTCTGGACCGGCAATCAGGTCCGCAGCCGCAGCAACTGCGGCGCCTGCCACATGCGCGCCGAGCAAGGCAGCTTTCAGGAAAACGAAATCCGCATGCCGGGCGACCCGCGCCGCGAGCGCGGGGAGTAAGCGCCGATCGGTTACTTCAGGTTGCCGATTTCTTTTTTCAGGGCTTCGATGTTGCGTGTGTGTAGTTCCACGCGGTCTTTGTAGGGCTGGAGGCGATCCAGCACGCGCTGATAGTTCTGCTCGTTGCCGTTGCGGATGGCCTCCTGTTCGGCGAGTTCTTTTTCCGCCTGGGCGAGGCCCTTTTGCTCGGTGTCCAGTTCCTGTTCGAGAATCTTGCGCCGGTCGTTGTCGCGTGTTTTCTGGGTGTCTTTATCGACTTTGGGGAAGTCGGCGGGCGGCGGCGTGGCGCGGCCGGGCACGGTGGAGACGCGCTGGTCGTTGCTCAGCACCGCGCATTTCGATTTCGCGGCGGGCTTGGCGTTGGTGTACGTGACATGCCCGTCTTCGTCCACGCACTTGTAGACTTCCGCCCAGGCCGGCGCGACGGCCAGCAGGCCGATTCCGATTGCGATGAGTTTTCCCCGACTGTTCATGGTGTCTTGCCGTGAAAAAAGAATCCGGCCCCAGTGTATGCAAAATGCGACATTTTCACAAATTGCCGCGGTTCAAAGAGAGTAATACATCTCGTATTCGAGCGGATGGGTGGTCATGCGCAGGCGCATGACTTCTTCCGCTTTCAGTTCGATGTAGGCGTCGAGCATTTCGTTGGAGAAAACGCCGCCGCGAGTCAGAAACTCACGGTCCCGGTCGAGGTGTTCGAGGGCTTCGGCCAGCGAGGCGCAAACGGTCGGAACTTTGGCGTCTTCTTCCGGCGGCAGGTCGTAGAGGTTTTTGTCGGCCGGGTCGCCCGGATGAATCTTGTTCTGCACGCCGTCCAGTCCGGCCATCATCAGGGCGGCGAACGCCAGATAGGGGTTGGCAGTCGGGTCCGGGAAGCGCACTTCGACGCGGCGCGCCTTGTCGCTTTGCACATAGGGAATGCGGATCGAGGCGGAGCGGTTGCGCGCGGAGTAGGCGAGCTTGACCGGCGCTTCAAAGCCCGGCACCAGACGCTTGTAGGAATTGGTGGCGGGATTGGTGATGGCGTTGAGCGCGCGCGCGTGCCGGATGATGCCGCCGATGTAGTAAAGGGCGAATTCGGACAGGCCGGCGTAGCCGTTGCCGGCGAACAGGTTTTTGCCGCCTTTCCAGATTGATTGATGGACGTGCATGCCGGAGCCGTTGTCGCCGACGATGGGCTTCGGCATGAAGGTCGCCGTCTTGCCGTAGCGGTGCGCCACGTTATGCACGATGTATTTCAACACCTGCGTCCAGTCGGCGCGGCGCACCAGCGTGCTGAAGCGGGTGCCGATTTCGCACTGACCGGCGGTGGCCGCCTCGTGGTGGTGCGTTTCGACGTCGATGCCGCACTGTTCCAGCGCCAGACACATGGCGGCGCGCACGTCGTTCAAGCTGTCGACCGGCGGCACCGGCACGTAGCCGCCCTTGACGGCGGGACGGTGGCCGATGTTGCCGCCCTCGAACGGCTCGGCGGAAGCCCAGGCCGCTTCTTCAGAGAACACCTTGCAGTAAGCGCCGGACATATCCACTTTCCACTCGACGGAATCGAAAATGAAAAATTCCGGCTCGGGGCCGAAGTAGGCGATGTCGCCCAGCCCGGTGGATTTCAGATACGCCTCGGCGCGCTTGGCGATCGAACGCGGGTCGCGGTCATAGCCCTTGCCGTCGGTCGGCTCGACGACATCGCAGGAGAGCACCAGCGTCGTCTCGTCCATGAAGGGGTCGATGTAGGCGGTGGCCGGGTCCGGCACCAGCAGCATGTCGGAAGCCTGAATGCCTTTCCAGCCGGCGATGGACGAGCCGTCGAAAGCGTGGCCCGATTCAAACTGCTCGATGCTGAAATGCTTTACCGGCACGCCGACGTGGTGTTCCTTGCCGCGGGTATCCGTGAAGCGGAAGTCGACGAATTTGACTTCCCTGTCCGTAATCAGCTCAAGCACGTCTTGGGGGGACATCACACTCTCCTGACAATTTGAATTCGAGGCCGCAGAAAAAGAGGGGCAACAAAGGGAAGGCACAAAGGGAAGGCAAAGGGAAAGCCAAATTGTGACACGAAGCCCCGCTTCATGCCGGCCCGTGTTGTCCGGGGGGCGTGGCGGCAACCGGCGCGGCGCGGAAATTGAGTGAAACGCTGCGGAACAAGCCGTCTTCCGCCAGCCGCGCGGCGATGGATTCGCGCAAACGCGCCACCCGCGCCGCATCGCGGCCGGCATCCAGCGGCAGAAACACCTCCGCCTCGACCCGGCTGCCCAGATAATGCAGCACGGTTTTTTCGACGACCGCCGCTTCCTCGCCGAGCAGCGTCTGCAAACGCGCCATCAGCACGTCGCGGTCGGGCAACTCGGGCAGATCAGTCAATGCGGGGCGGCGGCTCGCGGGCGCCTGATCTTCCTCGACATCAATGTGCACCAGCACGTCCGACACCTCGGGATAGGCATCCAGCACGCGCTGACGGGCGCGCTCGCCGAGGCGGTGGCCTTCGGACACGCTGATGCGCGGATCAACCCGCACATGCGCCTCCACCAGCGCCTGATGCGCCATGCGCCGCGTGCGCAATTCGTGCAGGCCCAGCACGCCCGGCGTCTCCAGCAGCGTGCGCTGGATGGCGGCCACTTTTTCCTTGTCGAGGCCGGTGTCGATCAACTCTTGCAGGGAATCCCAGGCCAGCCGGAGGCCCATGCGCAGAATCATGAAACCCATGATCGCCGCCGCCAGCAGATCGAGAAACGCCCAGCCCATGAGCGCGCCGCCGATGCCGACCACCACCACCAGCGCTGAAGCGGCGTCGGCGCGCGTATGCCAGGCGTTCGCCGTCAGCATCGCCGAGCGCAAGCGTTCGGCCACCCGCAGCAGATATCTGAACAGGATTTCCTTCGATGCCGCCGTAAAGAGCGCCACCCACAGCGCCAGCAGTTCCACCGGCGGCAGTTCCGCCACCGCCTGCAAGCGCAGTGTCGCCTGCCACAAGATGCCGAAGCCGATCAGCGCCAGCGAAGCGCCCAGAATCAACGTCGCCGCCGTCTCGACGCGGGCGTGTCCGTAAGGATGCTCATGGTCAGCCGGATGGCTGCTCTTGCGATTTGCATAGAGCACAAGAAAATCCGACAGCAGATCGGAAAACGAATGCAGGCCGTGGGCGATCAGGGATTGCGAATGCGCCAGCCAGCCGGCGATCAACTGGGCAACCGTCAGCGCCAGATTCAGCGCCGCCGAAACCCAAGTCGCCCGCTTCGCCTCGCGGTGACGCTGCGAATCGGCGGGCGGGACGGGCGGACGCTGCTGCGGGCGATGCGTTTCGACGGGCATGGATGCCTTGCTCAGACGTGGCCCGCTATTCTAATCGCCGTGGCGGCGATGAGGAAATACGGCGGCAGCAGCGCAGCCCGAAGCCGCTCCGTAACGCCCGCGCAAACGGGTTTATCCGCTTGCCTGAAAGCGTCCAAGCCCCTCGAACACTCGACCAATTCTACTAATTATTAAATAAATTAGTAGAAACTGCCAAGTTAAATGGGTATACTAAAATCTACTAATTTCACACTAAATTGGTAGAACCATGAAGATCCCGGACAAAGTGCCCACCATTGGCGAAGCGATAGGCAACCTTCCCCCGGATAGGGTGCCTATTATTTTTCAACATGCCACAACGCCGCTGCCATATGGCCGATATTTGCATTGGCATGATCTGAAATACAGGACGCCACCCGATGGATTGACACGGGAAGAATGGTGGGCGGCAATATTGCTTGCGAGAGCCAGCGGCCTCCAACGGCTCCCACTACTCGATAAGCAGGGAAATTCTTTCCAGTTTTCAACGCCCAGCCCCGTGTTAATCGACCTGCACCGTATTGATCGGGAGGCGGCGGGACAACTTCATTCCATGGCGGGAAGCGCCATGGAGGTCGATAAAAATTCTCAAAGATATCTACTCAGTTCGCTTATCGAGGAAGCCATTACATCCAGCCAGCTTGAGGGCGCGTCGACCACAAGGCAAGTTGCAGCGGCAATGCTGCAAACCGGACGCAAGCCCAGGAACCACAGCGAAACAATGATATTTAACAACTACCGGACAATGGAGTATCTGCGGTCGTTAAAAAAAGAAAACCTCACACCCAATCTTGTTCTGGAGTTGCACAGGATGCTGACCCAAGACACCTTGGAAAATCCTGAGGATGCCGGACGGCTGCGTCAAGACAATGAAATACACATCATGCATCCCGGAACAGAAACGACGCTGCATATCCCGTCTGACTATAAAGAGCTTCCGGAACGGCTCGAACGGCTTTGCAAATTTGCAAACATGGACGAGACGGATTCACCTTTTGTTCATCCAGTACTCCGGGCAATCCTGCTGCATTTCATGATTGGATATGACCACCCATTCGTGGATGGGAATGGCCGTACCGCCAGGGCGCTCTTTTATTGGTCCTTGGCAAGAAGCGGTTATTGGCTGATGGAGTACACATCAATCAGCCATTTCCTGAGAAAAGCGCCGGCTCAATACATGAAAGCCTACCTGTACACTGAGACGGACGGGAACGATACCACTTACTTTTTGCTGCACCAGTTACGCACAATCAGGCGATCCATTACCGCGTTGCATGAATATATTGATAGAACACTAAGGGAGCAAAAAGAAACCCAACAACTGCTCGCCGCCTCGCCCAAGCTCAGGACAGCGTTTAATCACCGGCAGGTTTCGTTGCTGACACACGCCCTGAAACATCCCCAAGCCAGCTACCGCGTGGATGCGCATCAACGCTCTCACAATGTCGTCTATCAGACCGCCAGAAGTGATTTGCTTCAATTACATGAATTGGGGCTGCTTGAGAAAGGGAAGCAAGGGAATGCGTATGTTTTCTTCGTGCCGGAGGACTTGCGTGAGCGGCTATCTGTATTAGCCTAGTGATGGAGGCGCAACGACACCGAGATTGCCGCACGCTCGGTTGATCTGCCGGGAACGTTTCACGAAGACCCAACGGGCAGAATGATTGTTGCGACGGCGGGAAGTTTGCGTTGCCGGTGGTGACGGAAAATAAGAAGATTCGCAGTTATGCGAAGGTGAGGACGGTTTGGTGAAAGGGGTGCAGCTTGAATTTGAAGCTGATCCTAATAATTCACGCGGCTTCAAAAATCAATCGACGCTGCCCCTATGGATTCATGCTGACTCCATAATTCCCTAGGGTTTCTTGGGTACATGTCCCAGATTATGTCTGAGTACTGCTGAACTGGCGATCAACGCCAGTCATAGAGTTGCGGTATTTCAGCAAGCGTCGGCTGACGCAATATTCACGCGCAGCTTCTTCATCAGTCAACCTACGCTGTTTGATGGAAACGAGGGCTTCACGTGGTAAAAGCAAGCAGCCAGATAGCCAATTAGCTTCCTCTTCCTGCTGCTTCTCGTAGTCGCTGAGAAGGAGGATACCATCGGTACTTCGCCCGGCACCCTTGGATTCATGGCCGCGAATAAGATGTGCAAGCTCATGCGCCAAATCGCTAGCTTGACGACCTTCGCTATGCGAAGTATTCAGAATGACGGCAATCCTGCTAGCGGCAACGACCGTCACTGCAGACCAGTCACTACGTGAATTGGGATCATTACGTAGAAGAATGGCCTGCGTTTCTGTGCTGAGACCCGGCAAACTGTTTGGTGACCAGACACGAATACCAAGATGCTCGGCTAGCGCACACATATCCAGCGCACCGCTCACATTAAGCCCCAAGTCCTTTCGTATGCTTGTGGAATATTTCTCACACCATGCCTTAAAACCACGCTCGAACACATCAACCTTCTAATTCTTCTTGGAGCAATTTCCGTTGCGCAGCAAGAATCAACTCGCTCAACGCTCTAGCGCTGTCCTCTGCAATGGCAGAATCTTTCTTGAAGTGGACGCGGGCCATGGGAGTGACCACGGTGTTAGAAGCAAACGATGTATCCAAAAAAAGCGCTGGGTCTTCTCCCAACCACCGACAGATTTTTCCAAAGGTATCCAAGTCTGGGATCTTGCCATTCTCGACTCTGGACAGAGTCGCCGGGCTTATCCCAACCTGCCGCGCTGCCTCCCTGACACCCAGATCAGCTCTTTTTCTAGCGATCATTGATGATAACATATTGATTTTATTATTATTCATAATTTTTCGTCTTACATATAAGACAATCTGTTGACATAAGAAACGACCCCCATTAGAATGTTTCACATGCAAGACGGAAGTGTCTCAGCACTTGGATGCTTGGTCAAGACCTTCCTATTTCAATCCAATCTGCGAGGACTCTATGAACAGCAACAACCAAGGCAATTCCGATAACGCTCCGGGACACAACAAGAGCTACAACGTTATCCTTAATGGTACACCGATTATTGTCTTTGAAGACCATCTGGCCTATGAGCAGATCGTCCAGCTCGCTTACCCGAGTGACCCACAGGGTAATCCTGATCTTCTCTACACGGTCACCTATGCCAACCCGAATGGTCGCGACGGTACGCTGGCGGCAGGCCAGAAACTCACCATAAAAGATGGGGTAAGCATCAATGTACGCAAAACTAACCGCTCCTGAGTCGTCATTGGAGAAATTGGTGAACGAGGGTTATGAGGCCGAGGTCCGGCATCAAACCCTCCTCGTTCACAAAGTTCCGTTTGTTAGCTCTGATCGCATTGTTAAATATGGCACTTTGGCATGTCCTTATGTCGTAGATGCTGTTGGGAATGTTTCTCCGCCGGAAAACCATCAAGTCTGGTGGTCCGATGAGACTCCTTGCTACGCTAATGGGCAACAGTTGAAAGCCATTTTGTTTTCGGAAAATCCCCATGAGTTGATTCCGGGGCTGAACGTTAGGTGGCAGTTCTCCAACAAACCGACAGATTTGGCTAATTTTTCAGATCACTACTCAAAGATGGTTCACTACATCTGTCATCTCTCAGACCAGGCACGGGCGATTGACCAGACCGCAGATGCCCGAACTGGCAGAGTAATTGAGCAAATGGAAACGGGGTCGGTCTTTCGCTATGCAGACACGGCTTCGGCTCGCGCTGAGATTGTGGCAGTATCACAACGATTGGCGACACAGAAAATTGCCATCATTGGGCTTGGGGGAACGGGTTCCTATGTTCTTGACCAAGTGGCAAAAACGCCAGTGCTTGAAATCCATCTGTTTGATGCGGATATCTTTGAGCAGCACAATGCTTTTCGGGCTCCCGGTGCTGCCAGTGCTGAAGATCTGCGTGAACGTCTGTGCAAAGTAGAATTTTTCAAGCGAAGATATGAGCCGATGCGGTGCAGCATCTTTACGCATGACTATTTCATCACCGAAGCCAATGTCTCCGAATTGGACGTTTTTGACTTTGTTTTTGTGTGTGTGGACAAAGGTAGCGCACGGAGGACGATCACTAGCTATTTGAAAAAACAGGGAGTGGCATTTGTCGATGTGGGTATGGCAATTGAGTTGGTATCTGGCTCTTCGACTTTGGCAGGTATGTGCCGTGCCACACTAGTCACGGCGGACAGCAACAGCCATATCGAAGAAACAATCCCGATGATGGATGGTGAACAGGATGCGCTTTACGGAAGCAACATACAGATAGCGGACATGAATATGCTTAATGCTGCCCTTGCGGTTATCCAGTGGAAACAATTTAGTGGTTTTTATCAAGATGATTTCGGCACCCATCATCTTGCGTACACGGTCAACTCGCAATCGTTGGCACGAAGCGTGCAGATCAAAGCGGAACTGGAATGATGCTCAAAGTAATCAGACCATTCTTTGTCGAGTATGTGCCAGCCAAGCTGGATGAGGAGGTTCTTTACATCAGTAGGAAGTATAAGGTTGCAGTACATCTGTGCTGTTGTGGTTGTGGAGAAAAGGTGGTTACACCGTTGTCACCCGCAGAATGGTCGATTCATGGTGATGAAAAGATGGTGTCATTACATCCATCGGTAGGAAATTGGAGTATGGCGTGTCGGTCTCACTATTGCATCAAAAACAACAAAGTCGTCGTGGCTAGGGAATTTGAGAGTTGGGAGATAGAGAGAGTACGTGCGCATGATGCCCGTGATCTTGAAAGACAAATACATGTTCGCAATTCGCAGCTAAGCTTTTTTGCTACTTTCAAGGCTGTATGGCGTCGCCTAGTAAGCGTAGTTTGGAAAATACGGAAATAAAGCCTTATTTGCTTTTGCCTTGCTTAGGCTTTTCGGTGGGTAGCAGGTTGGTAAGTTTGCCGTACAAATCAAACAAAAACGCTACCCGCGCAGCGTCGGATTTGTCGCCTTTGTAGCCGTAGGCGGCATCAATGGCGCGGTCGTTGGCGGTGTGGGCTTTGCGGAGTTCAGGCGGCATGGTTAGTGGATCGTAAAGGTCGGCGAGGGTTGCGTCGAGATATAGCGCCCGTGCGTCGAGAATGGCTTGGCCGGTTTTTTCCAGCGCGATGCGGAACTTTTCGGGAAGGCCACTTCCAATGGCTGTTGGCTGTTGGCTGTTGGCTGTTGGCTGTTGGCTGTTGGCTGTTGGCTGTTGGCTGTTGGCTGTTGGCTGTTGGCTGTTGGCTGTTGGCTGTTGGCTGGCCACAGGCCACGGAAAATTGTTGTACACAATGGAAGCCGAATAACGGTAATCGCTTTTCAAGCGTCCGCATACAGCCCGCATCCAAGAATTATGCATGGTGCTGTTGAGGATGGCGAAGTGGTACGACGTAGCATTGGAAATCGTCAATACCAAATTGCTGGCGATTACGTCTGGTGGTAGAAAACCCACCGGAACAAACTCGCGCCGTTCAGAAGAAACGCTCGGTACGAGCAAGTAAGGCGACGAAGGTTGTCTGTTCTCCTGAAACAGATACGGTGTAGCAGCACACTCGCGCGTCGCTGCCTTTGGCGAAGCCAGCCGCATAACTTTGACCGCTTGCACTCGCTTATACACTTCCGGCATCGCCCGAAGCTCGGCGGCTGAAATGCCGACTAGCCATAGGCACCAGCGCGACAGCCCATTGATAAATTCATCTGCCCCAAGAAACGGGCGAATCCACTTTTCCGCTTGCGGCCTCATTTCCAGCAATGCCGATTTCTCATCATCCGACAGCAGCAAATTTCCGCCATCGGTAGGCTGGCTACCTTTCACTATTTCGACGACGGGACAAATAGGTGCCCGCCGATTGACGAGTACAACATTCGCTCCGTCCACCAAGTACGGATTGATATTGCCTGCAGTAATCGCGTGTGACTCACTACGAATATTCTCATATTCAAAAATGATCTTCCGCTGCGTATCTTGCAGACCGAAGCCGATAATGACGCAATGCACCGCCGCCATGCCTTTTGCTTCGTTACTCCACTGAAAGGTGCGATGGGCGAAGTGAATGTGAACACCCTTCGCCAGCAACCAGCCCCAAAGCACGCCGACTTGCTCGCCTTGGGTGATACTGTTAGTGGAGACGAAGGCGCAACGAATAGGCTGGTTTTGTATGTAGCGCGCCGCTTTGACATACCAAGCGGCGACGAAATCGAGTAGCCCGCTGCCATCTATTCCGGTGAATACTTGCCGCGTTTCTTCGCGCTGCGCGTCGTCCATGAATTTCGCACCCACAAACGGCGGATTCCCCAACACATAACTTGCCCGCTCCGCTGGCAGCACGTCATGCCAATCCAGCGTGAGTGCATTGCCATTCACGATATGCGGCGATGTCTTGAGCGGGATGCGCGCGAAGTACATGCCGAATTCTTCCGAGATGCGCACGTTCATCTGATGGTCTGCCAGCCACAGCGCGACCTGCGCGATTTGCGCAGGGAATTCTTCGATCTCGATGCCGTAGAACTGATCCACGTCCACGTTGATTTCAGAATGAATATTGAGAAAGCGTGAGCCGGTGTTTCGATGCACGGCGCGCAGCACGTCGAGTTCCAGCAGGCGCAATTCGCGGTAGGCGATGACGAGAAAATTGCCGCAGCCGCAGGCGGGATCGAAGAAGGTCAGCGTGCGCAGTTTCTTGTGAAATTCGAACAGCTTGTTTTTGTTGTTTTGCACACGCTTGAATTCATCATGCAGTTCATCGAGAAACAGCGGCTTGATGAGCTTGAGGATGTTTTCTTCGCTGGTGTAGTGCGCGCCGAGATTGCGCCGCGCTTTGGCGTCCATAATGCTTTGAAATAGCGCGCCGAAGATGGCGGGCGAGATGGCGCTCCAGTCGAGCGCGCAGCAGTCGAGCAGCGCTTCGCGCATGGCGGTGCTGAAGTCGGCGATGGGCAGCGTTTCCCCGAACAGTTTGCCGTTGACATACGGAAAGGCGGCGAGTTGTTCGTCGAGATTTTTCGAGCGTTGGCTTTCCGGCGTGTTGAGTGTTTGAAACAGCCGTGCGAGTTGCGCGCCAAGATCGGAACCGTCTTCTGCGGTGCGTTCTTCGATCCATGCGCGGAAGGCATTGGCGGGCTGGTAGATGCCGGTGTCTTCGGCAAACAGGCAAAACAGCAGGCGCACCAGCAAGAGTTCAAGCGGGTGGCCGCTGTAGCCGGATTCCTTGAGCGCATCGTGCAGCTTGCCCATGCGCTCGGCGGCTTTGATGTTCACCGGGTTTTGCGGCGTGATGGTCTGCGTGCGATAACCGGCGATGAAGGCGAAATGCTTGATGTGTTTGTGCAGATCGGCGAGCGTGAATTCGTGATGCGTGCCTGATTCAAGGTCGTACAGCCGGAAATGCGCGAAGTCTGACACCAGCACGAATTTCGGCAGGTCGCGTTCCTTGATGCCGGGGAAGTAGTCGAGCGCCTGCGTGTAGGCTTTGTCGAGGTTTTTGCCGCGCGATTTATGCTCGATCAGCAACGTGCCTTTCCAGAACAGGTCGATGAAACCCTGTTTGTCGCCGAGTTTTTTGACGGGTTCTTCAAAGCTGGCGACGCGCTTACGGTCGATGCCGAAGACCTTGAAAAACTCGGTCCAGAAAGGCTTGGCTTCGGCGTCTTCCGAGGTTTCATCTTTCCAGCGCCTGGAAAATTCGTAGGCGCGGTTGCGGATTTCGTTCCAGCTTAGGGGCATGATTGGGGGCCTCTATAAAATCAAATAGGTCAACATCAAACTCAGCGCCCCGCCGTCACGGTAAACCGCTCCCGACGCCACGCAAACCTTGGCAATCGCCCCAAAACTCGTATTGTTTTCTCCGGAAAACGCTTTATAGAGACTTTTCCTGCCCAAGCCGAGTTCGGTCATGCCGCGTATGCGGGCGACCATGCCGGAGTGCAAGGGCGGTGCGGTAGTTGCGGGTTCCATTCTGACTAGTGGCATTGTTTGGGCGCTCTCTAATCGTCGTTCAAGCAATCTGAACAATCTGGTTCAATCGCTCGCACACTTCAGCAAACAAACCGTTATCCAGCACGCCCAACGGATGCGCCTTGGCTTTACGCATGCGCCAGTCAAAGGATTTCGGCTGATGGCACAGTACATAACTGACTTTTCCTGCTTTGCGACCCTTGGCATGACCCACGGCAACCGCGAAGGGATTGTCCGCGTTATATTCCGCCGTGGTCATCGGCAAGCCGATCACCAGCGAAGTTTTTTCGTTGAAAATGCGTGCAGACAGCACGAGAAAAGGATGCATGTCGCGCATCTCGCGTCCGGCCTGCGGATTACAATCTATCCAGATGATTTCCTGGCGATCCGGCACCCAGGATTTGCGCTTGGACGTCGCAGATTTTTGCGCTGCTACCAACGTTCGGCTCCCAGCGCCTGTTCCGTCTCCATCTGTTCGCCGCCATGACGCGCCGGATCGTAGGCCGCCAAACGCTGTTCCAGCGTTAGCTTGTTTGTCTTCAAGGGGCGAATGATGACTTGATCGTCCTCAACCACCACGCGCACACGCTGGTGAACATGAAGACGCGCCTCGCGCGCGACCGCGGCGGGCAGACGGACGCCGAGGTTGTTTCCCCATTGCTTGATATCGAGGACGGCTTCGGTCATGGCTGGCACTCCGGGTTAAATGTATAGACAAAGTCTATACATAAATCCAGAAAGGCGCAATCTGGTCAACTGTCTCCTCTCTTGCAAGGGGGAAAAGAGGATCATTGGGGCCAGAATGAACTACCCGAATTTATTAAAAATAAGGTACAACACGAAAACCAAAAAGTTCAGCATCATTCCCCTTCCCCTCGCCCTCGACACGGCGCTCGGGCATAATTTGAGTCTTGAACTCAGAAGGTATTCCGGATGCAAACCGCTGTTATTTCGTTCGATCATTTCAATGCCCTTTCCGATGAGCAGGCGCGGGAGCGGATTCTTGCCGCGCGGGCGGAGCTTGGCCGCCGCGTTGTGCTGCTTTGCCATCATTACCAGCGCGCCGATGTTTATCGTCATGCCGACCTGACCGGCGATTCGTTGAAGCTCTCCCGTCTGGCGGCGGAAAGCGATGCCGAGTACATCGTTTTCTGCGGCGTGCATTTCATGGCCGAGGTTGCCGACATTCTTTCCAGACCGGCGCAGATTTCGATCCTGCCCGATCTGGCCGCCGGCTGTTCGATGGCGGACATGGCGAATCTGGCCAAGGTTGCGCGCTGCTGGCGCGAGCTGGCCGCCGCCGTCGGCGATCCCGACGCGCTGTTCACGCCGGTCACTTACATCAATTCGGGCGCTGACCTGAAAGCGTTTTGCGGCGAGCATGGCGGCATCGTCTGCACGTCGAGCAACGCGCCGAAGATTCTCGACTGGGCTTTTGCGCGGCGGGAGAAAGTGCTGTTCTTTCCCGACCAGCATCTTGGCCGCTGGAGCGGGCACAAGATGGGCATTCCGCTCGACGAGATGCAGGTGTGGGATCCCGATCTGGAAAACGGCGGCCTCAGCGTCGAACAAATTCGCCGCGCCCGCATCCTGCTCTGGAAAGGCTTCTGCTCGGTGCATCAGATGTTTCAGGCCAGCCATATCCAGCGCTTCCGCGAAGAACACCCGGACGGTTTGGTGATCTCCCATCCCGAATCGAATTTCGATGTCTGCCGGTTGTCCGATTACGTCGGCTCGACCGAGTACATCATTCAGACCATCAAGGCGGCGCCGGCCAACACGCGCTGGCTGGTCGGCACTGAATTGAATCTCGTCAGCCGCTTGGCCGAGGAGGTGAAGGCGGAAGGCAAAAGCGTGCAGTTCATGGCGCCGATGGTTTGCATGTGTTCCACCATGGGGCGCATTGATCCGCAGCATCTGGCCTGGTGTCTGGAGAACCTCGCCGAGGGCGCCGTCGTGAATCGCATTTCGGTGCCGGCGCACGAGGCGGCGCTGGCGAAAGTCGCCCTCGAACGCATGCTGGAGGCATCGTAGCCACGTGGTCCGCCCGGCCATCACCCGCAGCGGCAAGGCGGCCGCTTCGCGTCAGCGGGGCGCGGTGCGCAAGCTGCACATCTGCACCTACAATATTCACAAGGGATTTTCGCAGTTCAAGGCGCACATGATGATTCACGAGCTGCGCAAGCGTCTGCGCGGCCTCGATCCCGACATCGTTTTTTTGCAGGAAGTGCAAGGGCTGCATGAGCGCCACGCCGAGCGCCGCCGCGACTGGCCGGCGGAAGGCCAGCACGATTTTCTGGCCGAGGGCGTCTGGCCGGCCACCACTTACGGCGGCAACGCGATTTACGGCCACGGCCACCACGGCAACGCCATCCTGTCGCGGTTTCCCATTCTGTCTTCGCACAATCAGGATATTTCGGAATTGCGTTTCGAGCGGCGCGGCATGCTGCACGCCCGGCTCGCCGTCCCCGGCTGGAAAGAGCCGCTGCATTGCGTCTGCGTGCATCTCGGTCTTACCACCGCCGCCCGCCGCCGCCAGATGCTGGCGCTGGCCGAGCGCATGGAAACCGTCAGTCCCGGCGAGACGCCGCTCATCATCGCCGGCGACTTCAACGACTGGCACAATCGCGCCGGCAACCTGCTTGCCGAGCGCCTCGGCCTGATCGAAGTGTTCGGCGGCATCAACGGGCAGCCGGCGCGCAGTTTTCCCGCCACGCTGCCGGTGTTTCGCCTCGACCGCATCTACGTGCGCGGCTTCGCCATCGAGCATTCCGAAGTGCATTTCGGCCGCCCCTGGTCGAAAATTTCCGATCATGCCGCGCTCTCGGCGCACATCGCCGTCAAGTAAAGACACCGGGCATGCAGGCTGAATTTCTGCCCGGCAACGCGCTCACCCTTCTCGAAACCGGCGGCGAATTTTTCCCCGCGCTGATCGACGCCATCGACGCCGCGCAACGCGAATTCCATCTCGAAACCTATATTTTCGCCGACGACGCCACCGGGCAAACGGTGGCTGCGGCGCTGGCCCGCGCCGCCCGGCGCGGCGTCACGGTGCGGGTGCTGGTGGACGGCTTCGGCTCGGCGGATTTTTCCGCCACGCTGCGCCCCTCGCTCGAAGCCGCCGGCGCGCGCGTGCTGATCTACCGGCCCGACATCGCCCGCTACCGCCTGCGCCGCTACCGTTTGCGCCGCCTGCACCGCAAGCTCGCCATCGCCGACGGATGCGTGGCCTTCATCGGCGGCATCAACATCGTCGACGATGTCGACCCGGCACAGCCTGCGCCGCCGCGCTTCGATTATGCCGTGCGGCTGGAAGGTCCTCTGCTTGCTTCCGTTCACGCTTCCGCGCGGCGGTTGTGGACGCTCGTTGCCTGGGCCAGCTTCCGGCGCCGGCTGCGGCTCGATGCGACCGCCCCGGTCTGCGCCGCCGCCAGCGGCGCCACCCGCAGCGCCATGCGCGCCGCCTTCGTCATCCGCGACAACCTGCGCCATCGCCGCGACATCGAGGACGCCTACCTCAAAGCCATCGGCGCGGCGCGTGAGGAAATCGTGCTGGCGAACGCCTATTTTCTGCCGGGCCGCCGTTTCCGCCGCGCCCTGCTGGAAGCGGCCCGTCGCGGTGCGCGCGTCACTTTGCTGCTGCAAGGGCGGATCGAATACCGTCTTCAGCACTATGCCTCGCAGGCGCTCTATGGCCCGCTGCTGGATGCCGGCGTGCGCATTTTTGAATACCGCCGCAGTTTTCTGCATGCCAAGGTCGCCGTCATCGACAGCCGCTGGGCGACGGTCGGATCGAGCAACATCGACCCCTTCAGCCTGTTGCTGGCGCGTGAAGCCAATGTCATTGTTGACGACCGGGACTTCGCCGCCGGACTGCGCGCCAGCCTGAACGCCGCCATGCAGTCTGGCGCGCGTGAACTCCATCCCGACGACTGGCGGCGCAAACCGTTACCGCACAGATTCGTCCGCTGGATGGCCTACGGCCTCGTGCGGCTGCTGATCGGCGTGGCGGGCTATGCGGAGTATGGCGGGAAACACTAGCCGCTTGCGCCGCCGCACAGCCGGGCGTGTTCAATCTTGACGCAGCGGTCCATCACCACTTCCAGTCCTGTCGCTTCCGCCTTGCGTGCCGCTTCCGGGTGGATGATGCCGAGCTGCATCCAGAGCACTTTGGCGCCGATGGCGATGGCTTCGTCGGCGAGGGCGGGAATTTCTTCCGCGCGGCGAAAACAGTCGACGATGTCCACCGGCTGCGGAATATCCCGCAGGGAGGCGTAGCATTTCTGGCCGAATACTTCCGCGCAGACGGGATTGACGGGAATGATCGTGTAGCCGTGTTCGAGCATGTAGCGGGCGGTGGTGTGGCTTGGCCGGCGCGGATTGGCGGAAAGCCCGACCACCGCGATGACGCGGTTTTGCAGCAGAATCCGGCGCAGGCCGGCATCGTCTTCAATCATCTCGCTCTCCTTCAATAATCCGTTGGCGCCGGCGCGACACGGCGGCGCGGCAGCAAGTCGCGCTGCCAGTGCGCGATGGCCCAGCGCCAGAGATTGTCCAGATCGGTTTCCATCAGATCGGCCGGCGGCTGCTGGCCGAGAAATTCCAGCGCCGCCGTCAGCGCCGTTTGCGGCCGCATGGCGTCGATTGCCCGCGCCCGCGTCTGTTTCGACAATTTTTCTCCCGACGCGTCGACGGCGGCCGGCAAATGCAGATAAGCCGGCTGCGGCAAGCCAAGGCGTTGCTGCAAGCAAAGCTGACGCGGCGTCGAGGCGATCAGATCGGCGCCGCGCACGATGTGCGTGATGCCCTGCTCCGCATCGTCGACCACCACCGCCAGTTGATAAGCGAAATAGCCGTCGGCGCGCAGCACGACGAAATCGCCGACCTCGGCGGCCAGGTCCTGACAATAGCGGCCCTGCAAGGCGTCTTCAAAACAAATGAGTCCGGGTTCGACCCGCATCCGCCAGGCGCGCGGCGCGCGTCCTTCCGGCAGGCCGTCGCGGCAAGTGCCCGGATAGCGCGGCGTCGACCACCTCGCGTCAGCGCCGAGCGTGGAGTCGGCCACCTCGCGCCGGCTGCACGCGCAGGGGAAAACGGCGCCGGTCAGGCGCAGCCGCTCGAACGCCGCCCGATAACGCGCTGTGCGCCGGCTTTGATACGCGACCTCGCCGTCCCAGACGAAACCGAAACGCGCCAGCGTATGCAGAATGCTTTGCGCCGCGCCCGGCGCGGCGCGCGGCGCATCCACGTCTTCCATGCGCAGCAGCCAGACGCCGTTCGCGGCGCGCGCGTCGAGATAACTGCCGACCGCCGCGACAAGAGAGCCGAAATGCAGCGGCCCCGTCGGCGACGGCGCGAAACGGCCGCGATACGCCGTTTCCGCGACGCCGTTCATCCGTCGGCAGACATCACGCCGGCCTGCCGGGCCTGCTGGTCGGCGTGGTAGCTGGAGCGCACCATCGGCCCGCAGGCGGCGTGCGAAAAACCCATCGCCTGCGCTTCGCGCTGGAACATCTCGAAAATGTCGGGATGCGCGTAGCGCAGCACCGGCAGATGGTGTTGGGAAGGCGCCAGATACTGGCCGATGGTGAGCATGTCGACGTCATGGGCGCGCAGGTCGCGCATGACCTCAAGCACTTCCGCGTCGGTTTCGCCGATGCCGAGCATCAGGCCCGACTTGGTCGGAATGGACGGGTTGCGCGCCTTGAAAAGCCGCAGCAAGGTCAGCGAGTGCGCGTAGTCGGCGCCGGGGCGCGCCTGCCGGTAGAGACGCGGCACGGTTTCGAGATTGTGATTGAACACATCCGGCGGCGCCGCCGTGAGAAGGTCGATGGCGGTCTTGATGCGGCCGCGAAAATCCGGCGTCAGGATCTCGATGCGCGTCTCCGGCGAAGTCTCGCGCACGGCACGAACGCAGTCGGCGAAGTGCCGGGCGCCGCCGTCGCGCAGATCGTCGCGGTCGACGCTGGTAATGACGACGTATTTGAGCGCCATCGCCGCCACCGTGCGCGCCAGATGCGTCGGTTCTTGCGGATCGGGCGGCAGCGGCTTGCCGTGGCCGACATCGCAGAAGGGGCAGCGCCGCGTGCACACGTCGCCGAGAATCATGAAGGTGGCGGTGCCTTTGCTGAAGCACTCGCCGATGTTGGGGCAGGTGGCTTCTTCGCACACCGTGTGCAGGGCGGCTTCGCGCAGGATGCGCTTCACTTCGCCGAAGCGCGCCTGACCGCCGCCGGCCTTGACGCGGATCCAGGCCGGTTTTTTCAGCGGCGCGGCGACTGCCGCCAGCTTGATCGGGATGCGGGCGGTTTTCGCTTCGCCTTTCTGCTTGCGTGGATTTTCTCCGCTCATCGTTGAATCTGTCTTGCGAGTTGTTCCATCAGGGCTTCGCCGGCGGCGGCCCAATCCATGTCGATGCCGATGTCCTTCAACTGCGTCACCTGCAATCCCGCGTGACCGCAGGGATTGATCGCCGCATACGGCGCGAGTTCCATGTTCACATTCAACGCCACGCCATGATAGCAGCGGCCGTTTTTCACGCGCAGGCCGAGCGCGGCGATCTTGGCGCCGTCGACATACACGCCCGGCGCGCCCGCCATGCGCGCGCCGCGAATGCCGTGGCCGGCCAGAAGATCAATCACCGCCTGCTCGATGCGCGTCACCAGTTCGCGTATGCCGAGGCCGCGCCGCGCCAGATCCACCAGCAGGTAGACCACTGCCTGACCGGGGCCGTGGTAAGTGATCTGGCCGCCGCGATCAATCTTGAGAACGGGAATGCCGATGTCGCGCAACAGGTGCTCCGGCTTGCCGCCTTGCCCCTGCGTGAACAGCGGCGGATGTTCCGTCAGCCAGAGTTCGTCGGGCGTCGCCGCGTCGCGCTCGCTCGTGAAGCGCTGCATCGCGCGCCAGGTCGGTTCAAAATCGGTCCGCCCGAGACGGCGCAGCACGGGCGCATTCACAGCACGATTTTCACGAGCGGATGCGCGGTCAGCTCACGATACAGCGCGTCGAGCTGCTCGCGTGAGTGGGCGCGGATGGTGCACGTCAGGCTCATGTAATTGCCTTTCGCGCTGGGCCGCATTTCGATGCTGGCGGCGTCGAAATCCGGCGCGTGGCGCAGCACCGCCGCCAGCACGGCCTGAGCGAAATCGTCCTGCCGCAGCCCCATCACCTTGATCGGGAACGCGCAGGGAAATTCGAACAGGGACGGCGTTTCAGCCACCGCGCATCACCGTTTGCTTGAACGCCTGATACCAAGCGTACATCTGAGCGAAGACCGGGCCGGGCCGTCCGGCGCCGACCGGCTGACCGTCGAGCCGCACGATCGGCAGCACTTCCTTCGTCGAGGAAGTCAGCCACAATTCATCCGCCGCGCGCGCTTCCGCTTCGGCCACCTCGCGCACTTCACAGGGCAGGCCGTGCGCCGCCGCCAGTTCCAGCACGATGTCGTAGGTGATGCCGGCCAGCACCAGCTCGCTTTTCGGCGGTGCCAGCAGCACGCCGTTTTTCACCGCGAAGATGTTGGAGGCGGCGCCCTCGGTCATGCGGCCGTCGCGGAACAAAATCGTCTCGATGCAGCCGGCATCGACCGCCTGCTGCCGGAGCAGGCAGTTGGCGAGCAGCGAAAGCGTCTTCAGATCGCAGCGCAGCCAGCGCACGTCCGGCGCCGACACCGCGTCGATGCCAGCTTCGCGCTGCGATGGCGGCGGCGTTTGCAACGGCTCGGACATGATGAACACCGTCGGCGCGGCTTGCGCCGGGAAAGCGTGTTCGCGCCGCGCGCCGATGCCGCGCGTGATGTGCAGATAGACCGATTGATCCTCGCCTTCGTTGCGGGCGACGATGGCGTCGATCAGCCGCGCCCATGTCGCGTCGTCGTGCGGATTCGCCAGATGGATGCCGTCGAGCGTGTGGCGCAGGCGGGCAAGATGCTCGGCCAGACGGAAAGGCCGGCGCGAGTAGACCGGAACGATTTCATACGCGCCGTCGCCGAACAGAAAGCCGCGATCCATGACGGAGACTTTCGCCTCGGCGAGCGGCAGAAACGCGCCGTTCAGACAAACCGTCCGCATCATTCGAACCAGAGCCGGATCGTGTCCCAGGCGCGGCCCAGCACGCCGGCCACCGGCACCGTTTCCAGCGCCACCACCGGATACTCGCCGACCGGCTGGCCGTCGAGACTCAGCTTGAGCGTGGCGACGCGCTGGCCTTTCTGCACCGGCGCCAGCAGCGGCTGCTGGCTGACGAGGCTGGCCTGCACCTTGTCCGCCATACCCTTCGGCAGCGAGAGGGTGAAGTCTTCGAGGAAACCGGCCTTGACGGCATTCTGCGCACCCTTCCAGACACGCAATCGGGATACCGCCTGATTGCCCGCGTAGAGCCGCACCGAATCGAAAAACTGGAAGCCGAAGTTGAGCAGCTTCTGCGATTCCTGCACGCGCATGGCATCGGAGGCGGCGCCCATCACCACCGACAGCAGGCGGCGCGGCCCGCGCTTGGCCGAGGCGATCAGGCAGAAGCCGGCGCTCTCGGTGTGGCCGGTCTTGACGCCGTCGACCGCCGGATCGAGCCAGAGCAGACGGTTGCGGTTGGGTTGGCTGATGCGGTTGTAGGTGTATTCGCGCAGCGCGTAGAGCGGATAGTGATCGGGGAAATCGCGGATCACCGCCGCCGCCATCGCGCCGAGGTCGCGCGCCGTCGAATAATGCTGCGGATCGGGCAGCCCGGTGGCGTTCGTGAAGTGCGTGTTCTTCAAGCCGAGGCGCTGCGCTTCGCGGTTCATCATCTGGACGAAAGCCTCTTCGCTGCCGGCCACCGCTTCCGCCAGCGCGATGCTGGCGTCGTTGCCCGACTGCACGATCATGCCATGCAGCAACTCGTCGACCGTCACCGGACGGCGCGGCTCGATGAACATGCGCGAACCCTGCGCCTGCCAGGCGCGCTCCGACACCGGCGCCGTCTGCTCGGGCTTGATGCGGCCTTCCTTCAATGCCGCCATGACCACGTAGCTCGTCATCAGCTTGGTCAACGACGCCGGCTCGACGCGCTCATCCGGGTTGAAAGAGGCCAGCGCCTGACCGGTCGAATAATCCATCAAAAGCCAGGATTTCGCCGCGATCGCCGGCGCTTGCGGCAGGGATTGCGCCTGCGCCAACTGTGCCAAAACGGAAAACGCCGCAGCGAAAATGAATGCGAAAAATTTCATGGGCGGAGCAGGGGAAAAGCTGAATTGTACCGTGATGATTTCGCCGATTCACAGATTGGCGGCGCGTGCAGCGCACCGCGCCGCTTGCCGCGGTTATCCGCAGGGCGGTGATGGCGGCTGTATTTTTATTGCGCTGGCGGTTCGTCGACCGCTTCCGGCACGACGTTGGCGGCGACTTCGCTCATCGAGATGCAGATGGCGCCGGGGCCCAGCAACTGCGTTATGCCGGCTTGCTGGAGCGATTCGAGCAATTCCGGATGCACGCCGGAGAGCAGCACCCGGATATGACGTTTGCCGAAGCGTTCGATCACTTCGGAGAGCGTTTGCAGCCCGGTGGCGTCCATGAACGGCACGCGGTCGAGGCGCAGCACGATGGTGTGGATGCCCATCGGCACCCGTTCCAGCGTGCGTTCCAGTTTTTCCGCCGCGCCGAAGAAGAACGGCCCGTCGATGCGATAGACCATGGCGCCGGCGGGCAGCACCGCCGCCGGGTCGCCGTCGGCGTATGCATCCGGCGTGTCCTGCACTTCGACCTGCACCGATTCGGACATCTTGCGCATGAACAGCAGCGCCGCGATGACGACGCCGACGTTGACAGCGACGACCAGATCGACGAATACCGTCAGCAGAAACGTCACCAGCAGCAGCAGCCGGTCGGCCACGGGCGCGCGCCGCAGCACGCGCAGAAAGTGCGGCAGATCGGCCATGTTCCAGGCCACCAGGAACAGGATCGCCGCCAGCGCCGCCAGCGGTATCGCCGCCGCAAAGGGCGCCAGCGCGACGATCACCAGCACCAGCAGCAGGCAATGCACGATGGCGGCGAGCGGGCTGGTGGCGCCGTTGCGGATGTTGGTCGCCGTGCGCGCGATGGCGCCGGTGGCGGCGAAGCCGCCGAACAGCGGCGACAGCAGATTGGCGATGCCTTGTCCGACCAGTTCCTGATTTGAATCATGCCGCGTGCCGGCCATGCCGTCCGCCACCACCGCCGTCAGCAGCGATTCGATGGCGCCGAGCAGCGCGATGGCGAACGCCGGCCCGATCAACTGCAAAATCTGCGGGATGCTGATTTGCGGCAGCGACAGCCCCGGCAGCTCATGCGGGATGCCGCCGAAGGCCGAGCCGATCGTCGCCACCGAGGGGAAATGCGCGATGGCCTGAATGGCGGTGGCGAGCAGCATCGCCGCCAGCGGCGAGGGCATGAGCCGCAAGCCCGGAATGCGCGGCAGCAGTTGTGAACCGCCCGCAACGACGAGCAATGTGCTAAAGGCGATCAGCGTCGTCGGCAGGTCGAACGTCGGCAACGCCTGCAACAGGAGCCAGAGTTTTTGATGAAAGTGCGGGGCCGGGCCGGCCGGATGCAATCCGAAGAAATCCTGCCACTGTCCGACCCAGATGATGACCGCGATGCCCGAAGTGAAGCCGACGATTACCGGGTCGGGAATGAACTTGATGACGCCGCCGAGCCGCCCCAGGCCCATCGCCAGCAGAATCGCGCCGGCCATCAGCGTGGCGACCTGCAAGCCGGCGATGCCGTGCTGCGCGGTAATGCCCGCCAGCACCGCGATGAAAGCGCCGGTCGGCCCGGAGATCTGCACCCGCGTGCCGCCGAACAGGGCGGTGGCGACGCCCGCGACGATGGCCGTGTACAAACCCTGTTCCGGCTTCGCGCCGGAGGCGATCGCGAAAGCCATCGCCAGCGGCATCGCGACGATGCCGACGACGAGGCCGGCGATCATGTTGCGCCACAGATGCGCGCGGCCGAACAAACCGGCGCGATGGGCTTCCAGTAGCGCGATCATCTAGGGAATCGAAGCCCGAACTGCCGTGTGTGCTTGTTGCAGACCATGACGAGTCATTAATGGCTGGCGGCGATGATGGATGTTCGTTTTTCGGCGATGAAATGGCGCGCCCGGCGCGATTCGAACGCACGACCCCTGCCTTCGGAGGGCAGTACTCTATCCAGCTGAGCTACGGGCGCAAGGCCGCACAGAATAGCGGTTTTCGCCTTCAGCGTCCATTCCGCGCCGCTATAATCCCCGCTTCGACAATCAAGGAGGATGCCCGGCATGACCGAACAGAATCAGCAGCGCGTCGGGTTTCCTGTCCCGGCGTATCTGGTCGTCGCCATCGTGGTGGCCGTCATCGTGCTCGTGTACGCCGGGTTGCGCGTCTCCGGGGTGATCGGCGGCAAAGCCGCCGCGCCATCCACTGCGCCATCCGCCGCGCCGGTTGTTGCGCCCACTCCCGCCCCGGCAGCCGGCAACGGCAAGAAAATCTACGATGCGCTGTGCGTCACCTGTCATGCCGTCGGCATCGTGGGCGCACCGAAATTCGGCGACAAGGCCGCCTGGGCGCCGCGCCTTGCGACTGGCCTCGATGCGCTTGTCGCCAGCGCCCTCAAAGGCAAGGGCGTCATGCCGCCAAAAGGCGGCAACCCCTCGATTCCCGACGCCGACATCCGCGCCGCCGTCGAATACATGACGGCGGCAGCGAAGTAAGTGTCATATCACTGAAGAACGCCTGCGCCGGAATCGCTGACAGCGCCGCTTTACTCAAGCGCGCCAGCGATCTGAATTACTTCAGCGCGCCGAACACCTTTTGCAGCAGGTTGCTGGCCTGGCCGAGGGGGTTGCTGCGGATGGCGCGTTCTTCTTCGCCGATCATCAGGAACAGGCCGTCGAGCGATTTCTGCGTGACGTAATCTTCAAGGCTGGCGTTTTTCTTGTCGACGAGGCCGAGCTTCGACGCCTGTTTGGCGTACTGGTTGTACTTCTGGGTCAACGCCACTTTTTCCGTTGCCTGACGGACGATGGGCAGGAATTTTTCCGTCAGCGGCGCGGAGGTGGTGCGCTTGAAATACTGCGTCACCGAATCGTCGCCGCCGGTGAGAATGCCCTTGGCGTCTTGCAAGGTCATCTGCTTGACGGCGTTGAGCAGCAGATCCTTCGCCTCCGGCACAGCGGCTTCGGCGGCGCGGTTCATGGTCGTGATCAGCTCATCGGCATACTTGCCCATGCCCAGCTTGCGCATCAGCTTCTCGGCTTTTTGCAGGTTTTCCGGCAGCGGAATTTTCACTTTCGGGTTGCCGAGAAAACCGTCCGCTTTGCCCAGGCTGGCCACCGCCGCCGAAGCGCCTTGGGTCAACGCCTGCCGCAGGGCGCTGCCGCTTTCTTCGGCGCTGATGGCGTCCAGCCCCGCCGCCTGCGCGGGCGCAAAGGGCAAAAAGGCGGCGAGTAAAAGCAAGGCAAGGCAGGCACGCAGGACATTATATGAAGAATGAATCATGATGGCGCTCCGGTAATGAAACTTTATTTTCGCACGAATGAAACCGGTTCGTGCCTGCCGCCCCATCCCGACCATCCCCGCGAGTGAAGAAAAAACCGCTTCCCTCGCCCGCTTGCGGGAGGGAGAGGGTAGCAGGCGTAGGCTGGGATGGAGTGAAACGGAATCCCAGCATGCCGAAGCTGGGTTTCGCTACGCTCAACCCAGCCTACTCGCTGTCGTCATTCCCGCTTGCGCGGGAATGACGAGGGTTTCCGCGAGTGAAGAAAAAACCGCTTCCCTCGCCTGCTTGCGGGAGGGAGCCTGCCCCCGACTTGATCGGGGGGATTGAGGGAGAGGGGAGCAGGCGTAGGCTGGGATGGAACAAAGTGGAATCCCAGCTTCAGCATGCTGGGTTTCGCTACGCTCAACTCAGCCTACTCGCTGTCGTCATTCCCGCGCAAGCGGGAATCCATGCGGGGGTGGATTCCCGCTTGCTTTCCGCCTTCGTGGGAATGACGGGGAATGACGACGATTTGCTCGCGGCGCCAATCTACGGTGTTCTGCGAGCGGGAGGTCTTACAACAGCGGCAACAGTTGCGCCTTCAACACATCTTCTTTCAGTTCGCCAACGTGAGAGAAGCGCAGCACGCCTTTGCGGTCGATCAGATACAGCGATGGAATCGCCTTGCCCGGATTGAAAATTTGCGCGTGCGCTTCCGCGCGCATGGCGACCGGAAAGCTGTAGTCGTGGTCTTTCCAGAATTCTTCCAGCGTGAAGGCGTCGGCGTCGACGGAGAGCGCCAGAATCTCGAAGCCCTTGTCGCGGTAGCGTGCATAGAGCGCCTCCAGCACCGGCAATTCCCTCTGGCAGATCGGACACCAGGTCGCCCAGAACACCACCAGCACGGTTTTTCCCTTCAATGCTTGCGCGGACACGGTTTTGCCGTCGAGCAGCCGAGTCTCGAAGGGCGGCACCGTCTGGCCGTTCGCAACTTCGGCGCGGACGGAGCAGGCAAGGCAGAGCGCGGCCAGCAAAACAAGAAAGCGCGACGGCATAAGCGGTTTTCCGGAAAGTGTCGTGCTCAATATAGAACCGTTCCGGCCTCGACGCAAACCGGGCGATCCGGCAAAGGCGCGCTGCCGCCATGAGGCGGGAAGGCGGGCGGGGAAGGCGGGCGGGGAAGGTGGGCGGGGAGGGCGGGCAGGGAAGACCCGCGCGGCAACGCGGTTTTGCTTGCGCGGGCCGGTTTGACTTGTTTTTTATAAGCCTATAAAATTCGCCGTCTTTTAACGGTGACCTTGCGCTGCACAAAAAAAGGGTCGCCGGGCGTGGTGAAGCCGGCATGCTGATGTTCCGGGCGGTTCTCCTGCAAGTGGCTGTGACGTTGGCGGTGGCGATTGCCGCAGGGCTGCTGGCAGGAAAACACGGCGCGATTTCGGCGCTGCTCGGCGGCGCTGCGGTGGTTCTGCCCAATGCGCTTTTCGCCCTGCGTTTGTTCGCGGAAAGCCGGAAGCCGGGCGGCGCCTCACCCGCCGCGTTCTTTGTTGGGGAGTTCATGAAGGTTGCCGCAACCGTTGCGTTGCTGGCAATGGCCGCAAGCCTGTACCGCGAGATGCACTGGCTGGCATTGATCGCCGGACTGGCGGCGGCCCTGAAAGCAAATCTATTGGCACTTTTGAGCAAAAAGTTCTGAACATGGCTACCGAGCACGCCACTACCGCTTCCGATTACATCATCCATCACCTGACCTTTTTGACCAGCAAGAAGCAGGAAAGTCTGGTCGACTGGTCGGTCTTGCATCTCGATACCCTTTTCTATTCCATCGCGCTGGGCTTGCTCGCCGTCTTCGTTCTGGCCCGTCTTGCGTCCCGCGCCACGTCCGGCGTACCGGGCCGCTTTCAGGCGGCGGTCGAAATCGTCATCGAGATGGTCGACAACCAGACCAAGAGCATCGTGCATTCGCCCGAGTCGCGCCAGTTCGTCGCGCCGCTGGCGCTGACGGTGTTCATCTGGATTTTCCTGATGAACGCCATGGACCTGCTCCCCGTCGATCTGATTCCGACAGTGGGCTCGGCAGCCGGCATCCACTACATGCGCGTCGTGCCGACCGCCGATCTGAACGCGACGCTCGGCATGTCCACCGGCGTGCTGCTGCTGTGCCTTTATTACAGCGTCAAGATCAAGGGCCTCGGCCATTGGGTGCACGAGTTGTTCACCGCGCCGTTCGGCGCGCATCCCCTGCTGTGGCCGGTGAACTTCGCCATGCAGTTGATCGAATTCGTCGCCAAGACCGTCTCCCACGGCATGCGTCTGTTCGGCAACATGTACGCCGGCGAATTGATTTTCATGCTGATCGCCCTGATGGGCGCGGCGTGGGCCGGCACTGTCGGCTCCGGCCTGCTGTGGATCGGTGGCGTTTTCGCCGGCACGATCTGGGCCATTTTCCATATCCTGATCATCACGCTCCAGGCCTTCATCTTCATGATGCTGACGCTGGTGTATGTCGGTCAGGCGCACGAGAGTCACTAACCTGCACGTTGTTTTGTCTTAAACCTCGAAACTAAAGGAGTTGTCATGGAACAAATCGTTGGCTTCGTTGCTCTGGCCGCTGGCCTGATTATCGGTCTGGGCGCCGCCGGCGCCTGTATCGGTATCGGCATCATGGGCAGCCGCTTCCTGGAGTCCTCGGCGCGCCAGCCCGAACTGATGAACACCTTGCAAACCAAGATGTTCCTGCTGGTCGGCCTGATCGACGCGGCGTTCATCATCGGCACCGGTATCGCCCTCTGGTACACCACCGCCAACCCGTTCCTGCCCAAGTAATCGGCGCCTGACGCGAACAAGGAGCGATTACCGTGAATCTGAACGCAACGCTGTTTGCCCAGCTCGTTGTGTTTTTCATTCTGGCGTGGTTCACGATGAAATTCGTGTGGCCGCCCATCATGAAAGCACTCGACGAGCGCGCGAAGAAGATCGCCGACGGGCTTTCGGCTGCGGACAAGGCGAAAGCCGATCTGGCGCTGGCCGAGAAGAAAGTCGTCGAGGAACTGAAGAAAGCCCGTGAATCCGCCACCGAGCTGCGCGCCGGTGCCGAGAAGCAGGGCGCCCAGTTGATCGAGGAGGCCCGTCAGGAATCGGCGCGCATCATTACGCAAGCCCGCCAGGCCGCCGAAGCCGAGGCCGGCGTCGCCGCCCAGCGCGCCAAGGAAGCCCTGCGCGAGCAGGTCGCCGTCCTCGCCGTCGCCGGCGCCGAGCGCATCCTGCGCAAGGAAATCAACGCCCAAGTCCACGCCGATCTGCTCGCCAACCTGAAACAGGAACTCAAGTAAGCCATGGCCGAGAACATCACCCTCGCGCGCCCCTACGCCGACGCTGCTTTTGAGCTAGCGCGGGAGGCCAATGCGCTGGGCCCGTGGCAGGAGGCGCTCGACCGCATGGCCGCCATCGCCGCCGATCCGCAGATGGTGGCATGCGTCGACAATCCCCGTTTGCTGCCGGCGCAGGTCGCGCAACTGTTTCTCGATGTCGTCGGGCCGGCTTCCGCCGAACAGCAGAACTTCGTCCGCCTGCTCGTGGATAACGAGCGCTTGCAGGTTCTGCCCGAGATACGCGACCTTTACGTCGATTTGAAAAACGGGCAGGAGGGCGTGCAGGAGGCCGACATCGCTTCCGCCTTTCCGCTCGACGAAGCGACGCTGAAGCATCTCGTCGCCGATCTCGAAGCCCGCTTCAAGTGCCGGATCAAGGCGGAGGTGAGCCTCGAACCGGAGTTGATCGGCGGGGTGAGGATCGCTGTCGGCGATCAGGTCATCGACGCTTCCGTGCGCGGCAAGCTCGCCGCCATGGCCACGGCGCTACAGAGCTAAGACACCAGGAGTCAAGACATGCAACTCAATCCCTCTGAAATCAGCGACCTGATCAAGAGCAAGATTCAGAACCTGCAACTGGCCGCTACGGCCCGCACCGAAGGCACCGTCGTGTCCGTGACCGACGGCATCTGCCGCGTGCACGGTCTGGCCGACGTCATGCAGGGTGAAATGCTGGAATTTCCCGGCAACACTTTCGGCCTTGCGCTGAACCTTGAGCGCGATTCGGTCGGCGCGGTTATTCTCGGCGAGTACGAGCACATCACCGAAGGCGACACCGTCAAGTGCACGGGGCGCATTCTCGAAGTGCCGGTCGGCCCCGAGATGATCGGCCGCGTCGTCAACGCGCTGGGCCAGCCGATCGACGGCAAAGGCCCGATTCCGGCCAAGCTGACCGAGCCGATCGAGAAGATCGCGCCGGGCGTGATCTGGCGCAAATCGGTTTCGCAGCCGGTGCAGACCGGCTTGAAATCGGTCGACTCGATGGTGCCGATCGGCCGCGGCCAGCGCGAACTCATCATCGGCGACCGTCAGACCGGCAAGACTGCGGTGGCCATCGACACCATCATCAACCAGAAGGGCAAAGACCTGTTCTGCGTCTATGTCGCCATCGGCCAGAAAGCCTCGACGATCAAGAACGTGATCCGCAAGCTGGAAGAAACCGGCGCGATGGATTACACCATCGTCGTTGCCGCGACCGCTTCCGAATCCGCCGCCATGCAGTACATCGCGCCGTACTCCGGCTGCACGATGGGCGAATATTTCCGCGATAACGGCCAGGACGCCCTCATCATCTATGACGATTTGACCAAGCAAGCCTGGGCCTACCGTCAGATTTCGCTGCTGCTGCGCCGTCCGCCCGGACGCGAAGCCTATCCCGGCGACGTGTTCTATCTGCACTCCCGTTTGCTGGAGCGCGCCGCCCGCGTGAACGAAGCCTATGTGGAGAAGTTCACCAAGGGCGCGGTGAAGGGCAAGACCGGCTCGCTCACCGCGCTGCCCGTCATCGAGACGCAAGCCGG
This sequence comes from Zoogloeaceae bacterium, assembly GCA_031277315.1. Taxonomy (GTDB): domain Bacteria; phylum Pseudomonadota; class Gammaproteobacteria; order Burkholderiales; family Rhodocyclaceae; genus Desulfobacillus. The sequence continues at coordinate 61,776 of JAITMP010000020.1, forward strand.
CGACGTGACCGCCTTCGTGCCGACCAACGTGATTTCGATCACCGACGGCCAGATCTTCTTGGAGACTGACCTCTTCAACGCCGGTATCCGTCCCGCCATCAACGCCGGCATCTCGGTGTCCCGCGTCGGCGGCGCCGCCCAGACCAAGGTCATCAAGAAGCTCGGCGGCGGCGTGCGTCTGGCGCTCGCCCAGTACCGCGAACTGGCGGCGTTCGCCCAGTTCGCTTCCGATCTGGACGAAGCCACCCGCAAGCAGCTTGAGCGCGGCCGTCTGGTGACGGAACTCATGAAGCAGGCGCAGTACTCGCCGATGCAGGTGGCCGAAATGGCCGTCACCTTGTTCACCATCAACCAGGGTTATTTCGACGACGTCGAGGTGAAGCGCGCCCTTTCTTGCGAGGCCGCCCTGCACCAGTTCATGCGTCAGAAATACGCTGATCTGATGAACAAGATCGAAAGCAGCAAGGATCTCGACGCGGAAGCGGAAAAGGCGCTCGACGCCGCCGTGCAAGAGTTCAAGAAGAGCTGGGCCTGATCGCCGCCGAGCCAGGAGCCAATCATGCCAAGCGGGAAGGAAATACGCACCAAGATCAAGAGCGTGCAAAACACGCGCAAGATCACCAAAGCCATGGAGATGGTCGCGGCCTCGAAAATGCGCAAGGCGCAGGATCGGATGAAGGCCGCCCGTCCCTATGGCGAGAAGATCCGCCGGCTGACCGCCAACCTGTCGCACGCCAATTCCGAGTACAAGCATCCCTTCCTCAAGAAGACGGGCGAGGCGAAGCGTGTCGGTCTGATTGTCGTGACGACCGACAAGGGTTTGTGCGGCGGCCTCAATACCAACGTGCTGCGCATCGCGCTCAACAGCCTGAAAGAGTGGGAAGGCAAGGGCGCGACCGACATCCGCGTCACCGCCATTGGCGCCAAGGGCCTCGGTTTCATGCAGCGCCTCGGCGCCAAGGTGGTTTCCAACATCACGCATCTGGGCGACACGCCGCGACTCGACAAGCTGATCGGACCGGTGAAAGTCATGCTCGACGCCTTTCAAGCCGGCGAACTGGATGTCGTCTACATCGCCTACACCCGCTTCCTCAACACCATGAAGCAGGAGCCGGTGCTGGAACAGTTGCTGCCGCTCTCCGGCGAGCAACTGCGCCGGACGGAGCACGGCTGGGACTACATCTACGAGCCGGACGCGCGCGCGGTGATTGATGAATTGCTGGTGCGCTACGTGGAAGCCTTGGTGTACCAGTCGGTGGCCGAGAACATGGCCTCTGAGCAGAGCGCGCGGATGGTGGCCATGAAAGCCGCTTCCGACAACGCCGGCAATGTGATCAACGAACTGCAACTGGTCTATAACAAGACCCGTCAGGCCGCGATCACCAAGGAAATTTCGGAAATCGTCGGCGGCGCCGCAGCCGTCTAATGAATTATTGTTTTGGGGAAATGCGATGAGTCAAGGAACGATCGTACAGTGCATCGGCGCCGTGGTGGACGTCCAGTTCAAGCGCGAGGAAATGCCGAAAGTTTATGACGCCCTGAAGATGGATGGCTCCGAGCTGACGCTCGAAGTCCAGCAGCAGCTTGGCGATGGCGTCGTGCGCACCATCGCGCTCGGCTCCTCCGAGGGCCTGCGCCGGGGCATGGTGGTCAGCAATACCGGCAAGCCGATTTCGGTGCCGGTCGGCAAGGCCACGCTGGGCCGCATCATGGACGTGCTCGGCACGCCGATCGACGAGGCCGGCCCGGTGGGAACCGAGGAACGCCGCTCCATTCACCAGAAAGCCCCGGCTTTCGATGAACTGGCGCCGAGTCAGGAACTGCTCGAAACCGGCATCAAGGTGATCGACCTCATCTGCCCGTTTGCCAAGGGCGGCAAGGTCGGCCTCTTCGGCGGCGCCGGCGTGGGCAAGACGGTGAACATGATGGAGTTGATCCGCAACATCGCCATCGAGCATTCCGGCTATTCCGTGTTTACCGGCGTCGGCGAGCGCACCCGCGAGGGCAACGACTTCTACCACGAGATGAAGGAGTCCAACGTTCTCGACAAGGTGGCGCTGGTGTATGGCCAGATGAACGAGCCGCCCGGCAACCGTCTGCGCGTCGCGCTGACCGGCCTCACCATGGCCGAGCATTTCCGTGACGAAGGCCGCGACGTGCTGCTGTTCGTCGATAACATTTACCGCTTCACGCTGGCCGGCACCGAAGTGTCCGCGCTGCTCGGCCGCATGCCGTCCGCCGTCGGCTACCAGCCGACGCTGGCCGAGGAAATGGGCCGCTTGCAGGAGCGCATCACCTCCACCAAGACCGGCTCGATCACCTCGATTCAGGCGGTGTACGTGCCTGCTGACGACCTGACCGACCCGTCGCCGGCCACCACCTTCGGCCACCTCGACGCCACCGTCGTGCTCTCGCGCGACATCGCCGCGCTGGGTATCTACCCCGCCGTCGATCCGCTCGACTCCACCTCGCGCCAGGTCGATCCCAACGTCGTCGGCGAGGAGCACTACACGACCACCCGCGCCGTGCAGGCCACCCTGCAACGCTACAAGGAACTGCGTGACATCATCGCCATTCTCGGCATGGACGAACTGGCGCCGGAAGACAAGCTCGTCGTCTCCCGCGCCCGCAAGATTCAGCGCTTCCTCTCGCAGCCCTTCTTTGTCGCCGAAGTGTTCACCGGCTCGTCCGGCAAGTACGTGCCGCTCAAGGAAACCATTCGCGGCTTCAAGATGATCGTCAACGGCGAGTGCGATGCCCTGCCCGAGCAGGCTTTCTACATGGTCGGCGCCATCGACGAAGCCTTCGAGAAGGCCAAGACGCTGCAATAACGGATCCCGCCCTCTCCCGCCAGCGGGGGAGGACCGGGTGAAGGAAAGGTAAACGAGGAAAGGTAAACATGGCAATGACCGTACACGTCGACATCGTCAGCGCGGAAGAATCCATCTTTTCGGGTCTGGCGGAGTTCGTCGTTCTTCCGGGCGAATCCGGCGAACTGGGCGTCATGCCCGGCCACACGCCGTTGCTCACCCGCATCAAGCCCGGCGTCGTGCGCGTGAAGACGCAGGACGGCAGCGAAGAACTGGTTTTCGTCGCCGGCGGTATGCTCGAAGTGCAGCCGAACCTCGTCACCGTGCTGGCCGACACCGCCATTCGCGGCAAGGATCTCGACGAAGCCAAGGCGCTCGACGCCAAAAAGCGGGCCGAGGAAGCCCTGCAAAACCAAGCTTCGCGGCTCGAATACGCCAAGGCCCAGGCCGAACTCGCCGAAGCCATCGCCCAACTCGCCGCCATCCAGAAGCTGCGCAAAATACGGCACTGATTACGGCGCTGATTACAGCACTGAGCGGGCAAGGCGGAAAAATCAAAAGGCAGCTTCGGCTGCCTTTTTTATTGCCAAAATATCGAAATTTTTCTGACTTAAGTCGAATATACTTGAATTTGGCATGTTATATTTTCAACGCATCATTTTATTTCTCATAGGGGAGCATATCGTGAAGCGGGATAAAGCCACAAAATTCGTTGAACTGGCCAACAAGCGTGTAAATAAGGCGATCAAGGAATTGCAATTGATCGGGAATCTGGCCAACCGCCAGAATTATGAATACAACAGCGAGCAAACACGGAAAATCATCCGCGCATTGCAACAAGAACTGGATGTAGTGAAACAGGCCTTCGACGTTTCGCAACCGGGAAATGATCGCGCCTTCCATCTGTGACCGGCAAAACCGCTAAATAGCGGCCAAACAATCATACGGGCGGCAGCCGGCGGATTCAGCCGGCTGCCGCCCGTATGCAATTCATGCTCAGACGATGCGGCAGACTTCGGCGAAATCGAAGCGCGGGCTGCGCGGGAAGAGCTTGGCCGGATTGCCCTTGCCCAGCGTCACCAGCATGAACGACTTGACCTGGGTGCCGGCGAAGAAGGCGGCATCGGCATCGGCAGGGTTGAAGCCGGACATCGGCCCGCAGTCCAGCCCGAGCGAGCGCGCCGCGAGAATCAGATAGCCCGCTTGCAGCGCGGCATTCAGCCGCGACGATTCGTCGATGGCCGCAGAGTTGCCGGCGAACCAGCTTTTCGCGTCGACGTGGGGAAACAGTCTGGGCAGATGCTCGTGGAATTCCAGATCGCGGCCCAGCAGGGCGGTGATCGGCGCGGACATGACCTTGCCGACGTTGGCCGGCATCAGCGCAGGCTTGAGTTTTTCCTTCGCCTCGGCGCTACGGATGAAAACGATGCGCAGCGGGCAGGCGTTGGCGGCGGTCGGCCCCCATTTCATCAGATCGTGCAGGGCGCGCAGGGTGTCGTCACTGACCGGCTCGTCAAGAAAACCGTTCTGGCTGCGGGCATTGCGGAAAATCTGATCGAGCGCGGCGTCGGCGAGTTTGGGATTCATGGTGTTCTCCTGTTGTTGAGGGGGATTGCTCAGCGGAACAGCCAGGGCTGAGCGGCTTTGTGGCGGGCTTCGAACGCCCGTATCTCATCGGCATGTTGCAGGGTGAGGCCGATTTCATCGAGGCCGTTCAGCAGGCAGTGCTTGCGGTGCGGCGTGATGTCGAACCGGAACCATTCACCAGCGGGGTTGCGCACGGTCTGCGTTTCCAGATCGACGCGAAGCCGGTAACCGGATTGCGCCGCGCATTCGCGGAACAACTGATCGACGACGGCGCTCGACGCGACGATGGGCAGGACGCCGTTCTTGTAGCAGTTGGAAAAGAAGATGTCGGCGAAAGAGGGCGCGATGACGACGCGAAAGCCGTAATCCTCGATGGCCCAGGGCGCGTGTTCGCGGCTGGAACCGCAGCCGAAGTTGTCGCGGGCGAGCAGGATTTGCGCGCCCTGGTAACGCGGCTGGTTGAGGATGAAATCCTTTTTGAGCGGGCGGCGGCGGCAATCCATGCCGGGCTGGCCGATGTCGGCGTAGCGCCACTCATCGAACAGATACGGGCCGAAACCCGAGCGCTTGATGGATTTCAGGAACTGCTTGGGAATGATGGCATCGGTGTCGACGTTGGCGCGGTCGAGCGGGCAGACAATGCCATCGAGATGGTTGAAGGCTTTCATGATGATTCCTCAGCGTTTGCGGATGTCGACGAAATGACCGGCGATGGCGGCGGCGGCGGCCATTTCAGGGCTGACGAGATGGGTGCGCCCGCCTGCGCCCTGGCGTCCCTCGAAATTGCGGTTGGAGGTGGAGGCGCAGCGTTCGCCCGCTTCCAGCCGGTCGGCATTCATGGCCAGACACATCGAGCAGCCCGGTTCACGCCACTCGAAACCGGCGGAGATGAAAATCTTGTCCAGCCCTTCGGCCTCGGCCTGACGCTTGACCTGGCCGGAGCCGGGCACCACCAGCGCCTGCTTCACGCTGGCGGCTTTTTGCCGGCCTTTGGCGACCTGCGCGGCGGCGCGCAGATCTTCAATGCGCGAATTGGTGCAGGAGCCGATGAACACCTTGTCGATGCGGATGTCCTGAATCGGCGTGCCGGCGGCCAGCCCCATGTAAGCCAGCGCGCGCTCGATGCCGGCGCGCTTCTGCGCGTCTTTCTCCCGCGCCGGATCGGGCACGTGTCCGCCAACCGGCAACACCTGTTCGGGCGAAGTGCCCCAGGTCACCTGCGGCTCGATGGCGGCGGCGTCGAGCGTGACCACCGCGTCGAATTTTGCGTTGGCGTCCGAGCGCAAGTTTTTCCAGTAAGCGACGGCTTTCTCCCAGTCGCCGCCCTGCGGCGCAAAAGTCTTGCCCTTGAGGTAAGCAAAGGTTTTTTCGTCCGGCGCGACCAGACCGGCGCGCGCGCCCGCTTCGATGGCCATGTTGCACAAGGTCATGCGGCCTTCCACCGAAAGGGCGCGGATGGCGCTGCCGCCGAACTCGACGGCATAACCGGTGCCGCCCGCCGTGCCGATCTTGCCGATGATCGCCAGCGCGATGTCTTTCGCCGTGACGCCGGGGCTGACTTCGCCTTCGACCTTGATGAGCATGCGTTTGGACCGCTTGGCGACCAGCGTCTGCGTGGCCAGCACATGTTCGACTTCGGATGTGCCGATGCCGTGCGCCAGCGCCCCGAACGCGCCGTGCGTGCTGGTGTGCGAATCGCCGCAAACCACGGTCATGCCCGGCAGCGTGGCGCCGTTTTCCGGCCCGATGACATGGATGATGCCCTGCCGCGCGTCCTTGAACGGGAAGTAGGCGAGCGCGCCGAAATCGCGGATGTTCGCGTCCAGCGTTTCCACTTGCAGGCGCGACACCGGGTCCTTGATGCCCTCGTCCCAGTGATCGGTCGGCGTGTTGTGATCGGGGTTGGCGACGATGGAATCGCTGCGCCATGCCTTGCGTCCGGCCAGACGCAAGCCTTCAAAAGCCTGCGGGCTGGTGACTTCGTGAATCAGGTGACGGTCGATGTAAAGCAGACAGGTGCCGTCCGCTTCCTCGCGCACGATGTGCGCGTCCCAGAGTTTGTCGTAAAGCGTCTTGTTAGCCATATTGGGTTCCTTTTCTGCGAATGCCGCGAAAGTCAGGCGCGGCGCTCCTGATCGCGCACGAGCTTGTATTCGATGGAATCGACCAGCGCGTGCCAGGAAGCGTCGATGATATTGGTGGACACGCCGATGGTGGTCCAGTTCTCACTGTGATCGGTCGATTCGATCAGCACCCGCACCTTGGCGGCGGAGGCTTCCTTCGAATCGAGCACGCGCACCTTGTAATCGGTGAGGCGGATTGCGCCGATGGCCGGGTAAAACCGTTCGAGCGCCTTGCGCGCCGCGTTGTCGAGCGCGTTGACCGGGCCGTCGCCCTCGGCGGCGGTGATTTCGATGTCGTCGCCGACGCGAATCTTGACGATGGCCGAGGAATTCACGTTGTTGACGGACGGCTCGTTGACCATCACCTTGAATTCGATCAGTTCAAAGAAGGGTGTGTGTTTGCCGAGCATCTTGCGCACCACCAGCGCGAAGGATTGCTCGGCGGCCTCGAAGTGGTAGCCCTCGTGTTCGAGTTTTTTCAGGCGGTCGATGATCCGCTTCGTCTCCGGCGCGTCCTTGCCGATGGCGGGGTCGATGGCCTGAATGCGCGCCAGCAGCGTACTGCGGCCGGCGACTTCCGACATCAGGGTGCGGCGGCTGTTGCCGACCAGTTCGGGGTCGATATGCTCGTAGGAAACCGGGTTCTTCACCACGGCGTCGATGTGCATGCCGCCCTTGTGGGCGAAAGCGTCGGCGCCGACATAGGGCGCTTTCTCGTTGTGCGGCAGATTGGCGATGTCGGCGACGGCGCGCGCCACCGTGGCGAGCGTCGCCATGTTTTCGGGCGGAATGCAGGCGAGGCCGAGCTTCAACTGCAAGTTGGGAATGATCGAACACAGGTTGGCGTTGCCGCAGCGCTCACCGATGCCGTTGATGGTGCCCTGCACTTGCGTGGCGCCGGCCCGCACCGCCATCACCGAGTTGGCGACCGCCATCTCGCAATCATTGTGGCAGTGGATGCCGATCGGCGTTGTGAAGCGCGCGGCGACGGCCTGGGTGGCGGCGAAGATCGCCTCGGGAAAGCTGCCGCCGTTGGTATCGCACAGGCACAGGCAGTCGGCGCCGGCTTCGGCGGCGGCTTGCAGCGTGGCGAGGGCGTAATCCGGGTTGGCCTTGTAGCCATCGTAGAAATGCTCGGCGTCGTAGACGACTTCCTTGCCTTGCTGCTTCAGGTAGCGGATGGTGTCGCCGATCATGCCCAGGTTCTCGTCGAGCCGGGTGCGCAGAATTTCGGTGACCTGGTAATCCCAGCTTTTGCCGAAGATGGCGACGGCATCGGTGCCGGCGGCGAGAATCGAGCGCAGGTTGTTGTCGTCCTCGGCGCGCACGCCGACCTTGCGCGTGGCGCCGAAGGCGATCAGTTTCGCGTGCCTCAAGCGCATGCCGCGCACGCGCTCGAAGAATTCCAGATCCTTCGGGTTGGAGCCGGGGTTGCCCGCCTCGATGTAGCGCACGCCAAGGGCGTCGAGGCGCTCGACAATCTTCAGCTTGTCTTCCACCGAGTACGAGATGCCCTGCGCCTGCGCGCCGTCCCGCAAGGTGGAGTCGTAAATGGCGATCTGTTTCATCCCCGGATTTTACAGGGAGAACGGAGCCGCCGCTAAGTCCCGTCTGGGCTTCGCTAAGGCTTGATCGCCACCGGCGTGCCGTCGGGAACCAGATTCCAGATCTCCTCGATGTCGTCATTGGCGACGCCGATGCCGCCCGGCGTCCAGTCGCTGCCGTGCAGGGCGGCGGCGAGCGGGCCGAGCCAGTCGGGCGTGCCGTGCAGTTGCAGGCCGCCGCCCTGCGCGGCGACCACCGGCGCGAGGCGCAGCGCGAGGTGGAAAGGGCTTTTCGGATTGCGCCCGGCGACGATGTAGCGGCCAACCGGCGCGCTGTTCGCGCCGCCCGCGCCGCCGAATGAAGCGCGGTAGCTGCGCACGACGCGCTTGCGGCCCATCAGGATCAGGCGGCGGCGCGTCTTGTCCACGACCAGCTTGTCCACTCGCGGCGCCAGAATCGGTCGCGGCCAGCCGGCGTTGTCGTCGAAAGCGCGCGTGTTGGCGAGCGCCACGGAACAGCAGAGAATCGTCATGACAGGGTTCCTTTCAGTCAAATTGCATCGGCAGTGACGACATAGCGCAGCGGGCCGCCGGCGCGCAGCGCGTCGAAGGGGTAACAGGTAATCAGCGTCAGCCTTGTCTCGCCGGACGGCTGCGCCAGCACGCGGATTTCGGATTTGTCGACGATCTCGGCGCCGCTGACGCGGTAGCGGCGCGTGCCGCCGTCATGTTTTTCCACCATGATTTCCGCGCCCGGTTGCAGCGCGCGCAGGAAGGCGAAGTGGGTGTCGCGGTGCGCGCCGATGACGCTGTTGCCGTCCTCGCCCGGCAGCGGCGTGCCGAAAACGTGGCCGGGGCCGAAGGCGATCGCGCGGCCATTTGCGCCGGCGAGCACGAAGCGTTCGATGCCTTGATCCGGCACGCTGATGCGCGCCACCGGCCAGGTGTCGGCCCAAGGCCAGGGTTTGACATGCCGCTCGCCGCCGAGGGTGCGCGCCCAGGCCTGCCCGATCAGCGCTTGCGACAGCCAGGCCTTGGCCTGGATATAGCCGCCCTGGCCGATCTGCCAGAGGCCGGCGCCGAGCGCCAGCGCGGCGGTCAGGCGCAGGAGACGCGCCGGCCAGCGCACCGGCCAGCGCGCCGACCAGTGCGCCGACTCGCGCAGCGGCGGAATCGTTTTTGCCGTCTTCGCCGCTTTTGCGACGACCGCAGGCCAGGCGCATTCAACGCCGAGCGGCCAGTCTTCACGTGAAATCAGCGCGCTCATCTCAGCCCCGCTTCAATGCCGCTGGCGTATGGCGGGCGGTGACGAAAAGGCCGATCGCCAGCAGCAGCGTGAGGCTGCCGGCAAACAGATTCCAGAGCGAATCGGTGGCGCCCTGCGGCAGTTCGCCGAACACTTTGCCGTACTCCCAGCCTTCCGGCAGATTGGTCGGGACGGCGCCCGATTGCAGCGCCGCGTCTTGCGGACGCGCCGGGGTTTTATCCACCGCCACCAAGCTGGTGTATTTGCTCACCAGATGATGGGCGAGGGCGATGTCGAGCACCGCTTCGCGCACCGCCTCCTCCGGCGCGCCATCGCGTTGACTACGCTGGCTGTCGATGAGGGACTGGATTTTTTCCCGCGCCCACAGCACGCCAAGCCCCTTGCCGTTGCGCGCGTCGGCGGCGGGCAGCAGCGTCTGCCAGCGCGCGTCTCCGCGCCAACCGGCGATGCGGATCTCGCCCGTCAGCGCCGCGTCGAGCGCGGCGGAGACGACGATCGGCTCGCCCAGATACAGATCCGGCACGCGCTTCGGCCAGGCTTCGACGCCGCCGGGCCAAGCGATTTCAATTCCCTTCAGCACCGGCGATTCAAGCTTGGCGAAGAGCTGCCCCATTTTTTCCTTCACTTCATCAATCTGTCCGATGTACGTGAAGGTGCCGCGGCCGCTCTGCGCCGCCTTGCTCATGAAATAGCTGTTGGGCGCCGAGCCGATGCCGACGGTGAACAAGCGTGAATCGCCGAGCTTGCTTTCGATCAGCGAAAACAGGGCGTCCTCGTTGCCGACGCTGCCGTCGGTGAGAAAGATCACCTGACGGATGCGACCCGGATTTTCGTGGCCGTTGAGGGCGAGATTTAATGCCAGCGCCATCTCGGTGCCGCCCTGCGCCTCCAGCCGGCGCACCCAGCGCACGGCCTGCTCCCGGTTGGCGGCGTTGGCCGGCCGCGCATCGTCATACAGGGCCTGGGCGTAGGAGTTGAATTCGACGACGTTGAAGCGATCCTGTTCGCCGAGGCGGGCGATGGCGAGTTCCAGCGCCTCTTTCGCCTGCGCGATGGAAGCGCCCGACATCGAGCCGGAAGTGTCGATGACGAAGATCACTTCACGCGGCAGGCGCGCCGCTGCTGCTGCCTGCATCGGCGGCATCACTATCAGCAGGGCGTACTGCTTGCCGCCGCTGGTTTCGGTGAACAGCGCCGCCTGCGGCGCATGGCCCGCCGCCGGCGTCCACTTGAGTTCAAAGTCCTTGTTGGCCGGTGTTTCGCCCGCCGCCAGTTCGATGACGCGGCCGCCGCCTTCGCTCTCGCGCGTGACGATCGGGTGATACGGGCTGTCGAGGCGGGCCAGCGGCACGCCGGCGTCGAGCGTGATTTTCAGCTTCACTGGATTGGCGACGCCGTGTTTTGCCGGATCGCGCACCGGTGGCGTGATGCGGGAAGCATCGGCGACCTGATCGGTATCCGGCGACCAGCCCCGGCCCTGATTGCCAACCGGCGCGCCGGGGATGTAGCGCGGGCCGACCACCATCGGGAAGCGCAGGCTGAAGCTGCCCGCATCGTATTTGAGCGTCTGCTGGTACTCGATTTCAACCACCACCTCGCCGTGCGGCGGAATGTTGGCGACGCTGGTGGTGAACATGTTCGGGCGTTCCTGCTCGACCAGCGCCGCCCGCTGGCCCGATGTTCTGGCCTGCTCGTATTGCGCCCGCGCCGCCTGACGCTCGCGGATGTCGCCTTCGATGACGCGCTCGCCGATCTTCATGCGCAGGTGATCGACGGCGGCGTTCTCGGGCAGGGGGAAAACGTAAATGCCTTCGAGCCAGGCATCGAACGGATTGCGGTAAGTCTGCCGGACGACGGCGCGGGCGACGATGCCGGAGACGTTGATCTCCGCCACCGTGCCGACTGCCGGCGCGGCGCGGGTGCCGTCAGCGGATTTCAGCAGCAGCGTGCCTTGCTGCGCCTGCGCTGGTTTCATCGGCGTGAGGTCTGTGAGTTGATCGGCGCGCGCCTCATGTGCCAGCAGCAGCACCACGCCGGCGAGGGCGATGGCGGCGGCGAGGCCGATGGCGAACGCCAGCACGACCTTGGCGAGCAGTTCAATGAAAAGTGATGCGGGCGGCTTCAGCGGCTGCCGGCTGCCGCCTTGGGCGAGGGTGTTCATGCCTGTTTTCCTTCCGGTTGCGAACGGACATCCGTTCAGTTCGCATTGCAGCGGACGAAGCGGGCGGCGGACGGCGGAAATGCGGGCAAGGCGGCGAAGAATTGTGGCGGAAAAATGGCGGCGGTCATGTCCGCGTTCCGGCGGCGCGGGTTTTCGGTATAGTCCGCGCATGCCGAAACGCATCGCCATCGTCGAGGACGAAGCCGCCATCCGCGCCAACTACGCCGAAGCCCTGGCGCGGCAGGGCTATGAAGTCGCCGCCTACGCCGGGCGGCCCGAGGCGCTGGCGGCGCTGCGCGCGCGGCTGCCCGATCTGGCGCTGATCGACATCGGCCTCGGCGACGAGCCGGAAGGCGGCTTCGAGTTATGCCGCGCCCTGCGCGCCCTCTCGCCCCGCCTGCCGATCATCTTTCTCTCCGCGCGCGATTCCGATTTCGACATCGTTTCCGGTTTGCGTCTGGGCGCCGACGACTACCTGACCAAGGACATCAGCCTGCCGCATCTGCTGGCGCGCATCGCCGCTCTGTTCCGCCGCGTGGATGCGCTGGCCGAGCCGCAGGCCGCCGAGGAAGTGATCGAGCGCGGGCCGCTCAAGCTCGATGCCAAACGCATCAGCGCGAGCTGGCATGCCGCGCCGGTGGAACTGACCCTGACCGAATTCTGGATGGTGCACACGCTGGCGAAATTTCCCGGCCACGTCAAAGACCGCGACCAGTTGATGCACGACGCCCGGCTGGTGGTCGACGAAGGCACCATCACTTCCCATGTCAAACGCATCCGCCGCAAATTCCAGGCCGTCGACCCGGCGTTCGACGCCATCGACACGGTGTACGGCATGGGCTACCGCTGGAAAGCATGAAGCCGGAAACATCCTTCTTCCGCTTCAGCCTGCGCGTCAAGCTGGCGCTGGTGGCGCTGACGCTGCTGGCCCTGCCCTGGGCCGGCTACCGCTACGTGCGGGAGATGGAGCGTTTTCTGCTCGACGCCCAGCAGCAGGCGCTGCTCGCCACGGCGCGGGCGGTCGCCACCGCCCTGCACGAGCGGCCGCAGTTGATGCGCTTGCGCACCGGCGGCGACAGCGCCGCCCGCCGCGCCGCCGAAGATCAACTCAGGCAGGTGATCGAACTGGCGGAGCAGGACGGCCAGCCGGCCGTCGTCGAGGAGATCGGGCGCGAATCCGTGCTGTCGGAACAGCAGTCGGTGGCCGAGATCGACGCCATCCTGCGCGGGCTGGAACGTGGCTCCGGGCGCATCTGGGTGGTCAACCGCGAATTAAAGCTGCTGGCGCTGACCGGCAGCCTGAAGCCGCCGGCGGCGGCAACGCCGGACAGCGAAGACGACGGCGCGAGCCGCATCTGGCGCGGCCTGCTGGCGCGCATCGTGCCAAGGCCGGCGGAAGATTTCGACGAGGCGCTCGACGAAGACGTGCTCGGCACGGGCCGCGAAATCACGCATGCCCTGCTCGGCGCGCCGGCGGCGCGGCTGCGCAACAGCGCCGATGGCCGCGCCGTCATCGTCTCGGCGGCGTATCCGATCTGGAGCCGCGATAACGTTATCGGCGCCGTCGTCGTCGAGGAAACCACCCACTCCATTCTCGCCGTGCGCAGCCGCGCACTGGAACGCCTGCTGCTGACGACCATCGCCGCCTTTGCGCTCGCCGCCGCCGTTCTGCTCGGTTTCGCCACGCGCCTGTCGGGCCGCATCCGGCGGCTGCGCGACGAGGCGGAAAGCGCCGTCGACGCCCGTGGCCGCTTCCGCCGCCTCGCCGCCGGTTCCCGCGCCGGCGACGAGATCGGCGATCTCTCGCGCAGCTTTTCCGCCGTGCTGGAAAAACTTGCCCAGCATCACGGCTATCTCGAAAGCCTGGCTGGCCGCCTCTCCCACGAACTGCGCACGCCGATTGCCGTCGTGCGCTCCTCGCTCGAAAACCTCAAGCTGGAACACGATCCGGCGCAGACGCAAGTGTATCTGGCACGGGCCGAGGAGGGCCTCGCCCGGCTGTCGAAAATCCTTACGCGGATGAGCGAAGCGACGCGCCTCGAACAAAGCCTGCGCGGCGAACCGCGCAGCCGCTTCGACCCCGCCGAAGTCACCGGCGAATGCGTCAACGGCTACCGCCTCGCCTACCCCGGACGACCGTTTGAATTCACGCCTCCGGCGCGCGCCTGCGCGGTCGACGGCTCGCCCGATCTGTTCGCCCAACTCCTCGACAAGCTGGTCGCCAACGCCGCCGATTTCGGCGCGCCCGGCACGCCGATCCGTATCGCGCTGGCGCGCATCGGCTACGCCGCCGAACTCACTGTCAGCAACAACGGCCCGCTGCTCCCCGAGGCCGCGCGCGGCCAGTTGTTCGAGTCCATGATCTCCGCTCGCGGCGAACGCCCCGGCGGCGAACCGCACCTCGGCCTCGGCCTCTACATCGCCCGCCTGATCGCCGAATTCCACGGCGGCGCCATCACCGCCGACAACCTCCCCGACGGCAACGGCGTCGTCGTGAACGTCACCTTGCCGCTGGTGGCGGATTCCCTAGCGCATTTTTAATTGGGTCATATCCACACCCGACAGCTTCCGGCTGCCGCCCTCTGATCTTCCCTCCCGTCAAGGGAGAGGGAAGTTTTATTGCGCGTCATTATAAGCAGCCTCAATCTTGGTTAACGCCATCGTCATCGCCCCTCCCGCAAAGCACATCCGGCACAAGTGCGCCAGATTTTGCGCTGCCAGTTTTTCCAGAATGGCGGCGCGGTGCGTTTCCACCGTGCGGATGCCGATGCCAAGCTGGCTGGCGATTTCCTT
>JAITMP010000012.1 GCA_031277315.1 Zoogloeaceae bacterium
CGAATACCATCGCGCGCATATCCGGAGCAAACGCAACCCGCTCGATTTGCTGGCGGGTTATGTTGGCGCGGGCGACGGCCCGCAGGATTTGTCCGCCAATTACAAGTCGTATCTGACCCAGGCGCTGGAAGACAAAATCCCGCTTGCGGTGCACGAAAAGGACCCCACGGATTCATGATACTGGCCGATAGCGGGTTCTGGATTGCGCTGGGCAACCGGCGTGATCGCCATCATGCCGCCGCGCGCGCCGCCGCTGAACGCTGGGCCGGCGAAGGGTTCGTCAGCACTTGGCCGGTGCTGACTGAAGTGACGCATTTGTTGACTGCGCGCATCGGCATTCATCAAGCGCTGGAATTCATGGATGCCATCGCGCAAGGCGCATGCGAAGTGCCGCCGCCGCCCGACAACGCGCTGGCGCACGCTGCCGCGCTGATGCGCCGCTACCGTGATTTACCCATGGACCTGGCCGATGCCTCGCTGGTTATTTTGGCCGAGCAACTGAATGAAGGCCGCATTCTTTCCACCGATCTGCGCGACTTCGGCGGCTACCGCTGGAAAAACACGCAGCCTTTCACCAACCTGCTGCTGTAACCGGGATCAGGGTCAGCGAAGCGCCGGCATCGAATCGCTCACGCCTCGTCGATGGCGGCGGTTGTATAGACTTCCTGCACGTCGTCGAGCGCGTCGAGCGCGTCGAGCAGCCTTTGCATTTTGGCGGCGTCTTCGCCAGCGAGCGTGGTTTCGTTGAGCGGCTTCAGGGTGATGTCGGCGATTTCGGTTTTCAGACCGGCTTGCTCCAGACCGGCCTTGACGGCGTGGAAATCGACCGGAGCGCAGATGACTTCAATGCTGCCGTCTTCGTTGGCGAGCACGTCTTCAGCGCCGGCTTCCAGCGCTGCGTCCATCACCTTGTCCTCGCTGGCGCCCGGCGCGAAGATGAACTGGCCGCAGTGCTTGAACTGGAAGGCGACCGAGCCTTCCGCGCCCATGTTGCCGCCGTGCTTGGAAAAAGCATGGCGCACGTCGGCGACGGTGCGCGTCTTGTTGTCCGTCAGACAATCCACCATCACCGCCGCGCCGCCGATGCCGTAGCCCTCGTAGCGGATTTCCTCGTAGGTGACGCCATCGAGCTGCCCGGTGCCGCGCTTGATGGCGTTGTCCATATTGTCCCTGGGCAGGCTTTGCGCCTTGGCTTTTTCGATCGCCAGACGCAAGCGCGGATTGCTGTTGGGATCGCCGCCGCCCATTTTGGCGGCAACGGTGATTTCCTTGATGAGCTTGGTGAAAACTTTGCCGCGCTTGGCGTCCTGACGCCCTTTGCGGTGCTGGATGTTGGCCCATTTGGAGTGGCCGGCCATGATCAACCTCTCGTCGAAACGCTGCTGATAAAATGCGATTTTACACTTACGGGGAATCCGCCGATGGCCCAGCCACTTGTTATTGCACAGACCGGCGCGCTCGAACTGGCGCTGCTGCCGGCGCTCGCTAACCGCCACGGCCTGATTACTGGCGCCACCGGCACCGGCAAGACTGTCACCCTGCAAGTGCTGGCCGAGCGGTTGTCCTCGATCGGCGTGCCGGTGTTTCTGGCCGATGTGAAAGGCGATCTTTCCGGGCTGGCCGCGCCCGGCGCCATGACGTCGAAGCTGAAAGCGCGTCTCGATTCGCTTGGCATCGCGGCGCCGGAACCGGCGGCGTTTCCGGCGGTGTTCTGGGACGTGTTCGGTGAAGCTGGCCATCCGGTGCGCGCCACCGTCTCTGACATGGGGCCGCTGTTGCTTGGTCGTCTGCTCAATCTCAACGACACGCAGGCCGGCGTGTTGCAGCTTGTTTTCAAGATCGCCGACGATGCCGGCTTGCTGCTGCTCGATCTGAAAGATCTGCGCGCGATGGTGCAGCATGTCGGCGACAATGCCAAACAATTTACCACCGAATACGGCAACGTTTCCACTGCCTCGATCGGCGCCATTCAGCGCAACCTGCTGGCGCTGGAAGCGCAGGGCGGCGAACAATTCTTCGGCGAGCCGATGCTGGATATCGCCGACCTCATGCAAACCGATGGGCAAGGCCGCGGCATCGTCAATATCCTCGCCGCCGATAAGCTGCTCAACGCGCCGCGCCTGTATTCGACCTTTCTGCTCTGGTTGCTGTCCGAACTGTTCGAGCGGCTGCCGGAAGTCGGCGATCCCGAGCAGCCGAAGCTGGTCTTTTTCTTCGACGAAGCGCATCTGCTGTTCAACGAAGCGCCGCCCGCGCTGCTGGAGAAAATCGAGCAGGTCGTGCGCCTGATTCGCTCCAAGGGCGTCGGCGTTTACTTCATCTCGCAGAATCCGCTCGATGTGCCGCAGACGGTGCTCGGGCAACTCGGCAACCGGGTGCAGCACGCCCTGCGCGCCTTCACGCCGCGCGACCAGAAAGCGGTGAAAACGGCGGCGCAAACCCTGCGCCAGAATCCCGCCATCAATACCGAAACCGCCATCACGGAGATGGGCGTCGGCGAGGCGCTGATTTCCTTCCTCGATGAAAAGGGTCGACCGAATGTGGTCGAACGCGCTTTCATCCTGCCGCCGGCTTCCCGCATCGGGCCGTTGACGGCGGAAGAACGCAGCGCCGTCATCCGGCGCTCGCTGCTGTCCGGCCATTACGAAAAAGCGGTAGACCGCGAATCCGCCTACGAAAAACTGAAAGCGCGCGCCCAAGCGGCGGAAGAAGCCGCGCCGCCCGCGAAAGCGTCGCGGCAGCAGTCACAGCCGCAATCCTCCGGCAGCATTCTCGGCGATCTGTTCGGCGGCGGTGGCCGCCGCCAGTCGGTGGGCGAAGCGGCGGTCAAGAGCGCCGCCCGCGCCATCGGCTCCGAATTTGGCCGTCAAGTGTTGCGCGGCGTGCTCGGTTCGATCCTCGGCAAGCGGAGCTAATCTGTTCATGGCGCAGGCGCGCACGCTCGGTCTGTTGCTGGCCGGACTGTCGGCGGTTGCTTTTTCCTTCAAGGCGGTTTTCGTCAAGCTCGGCCTCGCTCACGGCGCCGACGCGCTGACCCTGCTCGCCTTGCGCATGGGTTTCGCCCTGCCGGTTTTTCTTTTCATGGCCTGGCGCAGCGGCGCGGGCGGCCTCACGCGGCGCGACTGGCTATGGCTGGCGGCGCTCGGCGCGGTCGGCTATTACCTGTCGAGCCTGTTCGATTTCCTTGGCTTGCAGTACATCAGCGTCGGCCTCGAACGCATGATCTTGTTCACCTATCCGACGCTGGTGGCGCTGTTCTCGGCGCTGTTTTTCGGCCATGCCATCCGGCCGGCGGCGTGGGGCGCGCTGGCGCTGTCCTACATCGGCATCGGCCTCGCCGTTTCGCACGATCTGGCTTTCGCCGGCGCATCGCGCGAGTTGATCGCCGGCAGCCTGTGGGTGTTCGCCAGCGCGGTCAGCTACGCGCTGTTCTGGATGGGTTCCGGCCACGTCGTCATGCGCGTCGGCGCAACGCGCATGACGGCCTTCGTCTCGATCTTCGCCTGCCTGTTCGTGCTCGGCCATTTCGCCATAGCGCATCCGTTGGCGTCCTTGGCGGCGCCGATGCCGGTGTACATCGACGCGCTGGCGCTGGCGCTGCTATGCACGGTGCTGCCGATCTGGCTGCAAGCCGGGGCGCTGCGCCGCATCGACGCGCCCACCGCCGCCCTGATCGGCACGCTCGGGCCGGTCATCACCATCCTGCTTGGCTGGTGGATACTCGGCGAAGCCATGTCCCTCACCCAATTCGCCGGCCTGAGTCTGGTCGTCGCCGGCGTCCTGCTGGTGGGCGCGAAGCCGACCTGACTTTTATAGCCCCAAGCGCTGGCAGATCGTGGCGGTCAGGCCGGCTTGGTTGAGGGTGTAGAAGTGCAGCCCCGGCGCGCCGGCGGCGAGGAGGCGTTGGCAAAGATCGGTGACGACATCGAGGCCGAAGGCGCGCACGGCAGCGGCATCGTCGCCGAGGCTTTCAAACTTGCGCCGCATCCAGCGCGGAATTTCGGCGCCGCAGGCATCCGAGAAGCGGGCGATCTTGCTGAAGTTGGCGATCGGCATGATGCCGGGCACGATCGGCACGGTGACGCCGAGCGCTTGCGCCGCGTCGACGAAGTGCGCGTAGGCGTCGGCGTTGTAGAAGTATTGCGTGATGGCGCCGTTGGCGCCGGCGTCGACCTTGCGCTTGAAGTTGAGAAGATCGTCGCGCGGGCTGCGCGCTTGCGGGTGGTACTCGGGATAGGCGGCGACTTCAATGTGGAACCAGTTGCCGGTTTCGGCGCGGATGAAGTCGACCAGCTCGTTGGCATGGCGGAATTCGCCCGGATCGGCCATGCCGGAGGGAAGATCGCCGCGCAGGGCGACGATGCGGCGGATGCCGGCGTCCTGATAGCGCGTCAGCAAGGCGCGCACGTTCTGCCGCGTCGAGCCGACGCAGGAGAGGTGCGGTGCCGCCGGCAGGCCCTCGGCCTGCATCTCCAGCACGGTTTCCAGCGTGCGGTCGCGGGTGGAGCCGCCGGCGCCGAAGGTGCAGGAGAAGAAGGCCGGCCCAAGCTGCGCCAACTGGCGCCGCGTGGCGCGCAGCTTTTCGGCGCCCTCGGCGGTCTGCGGCGGAAAAAACTCGAAGGAAATTTCGGCTTTCATGGCATCAATAGCGGTAATGCTCGGGCTTGTAGGGGCCGTCTTTCGCCAGGCCGAGATAGGCGGCCTGCTCGTCGGTCAGCTCGGTCAGGCGGGCGCCGATTTTTTTCAAATGCAGGCGCGCCACTTTTTCGTCGAGATGCTTGGGCAGCACGTAGACCTGTTTCCCGTACTGGCTGCCGCGCGTGAATAGCTCGATCTGCGCCAGCGTCTGGTTGGTGAACGAGTTGCTCATGACGAAAGAGGGATGCCCGGTGGCGCAGCCGAGATTCACCAGACGGCCCTCGGCCAGCACGATGAGGCGCTTGCCGTCGGGGAAGATGACGTGGTCGACCTGCGGCTTGATGTTCTCCCAGCGATACCGGCGCAGCGAGGCGATGTCGATCTCGGAATCGAAGTGGCCGATGTTGCAGACGATGGCGTTGTTCTTCATCGCCTGCATGTGGTCGTGGCCGATGACGCGCAGGTTGCCGGTGGCGGTGACGAAAATGTCGGCTTGCGCCGCCGCGTCTTCCATGCTGACGACGCGGTAGCCTTCCATCGCCGCTTGCAGGGCGCAGATGGGATCAATTTCCGTCACCCAGACAACGGCGCCCAGCCCGCGCAGCGACTGCGCGCAACCCTTGCCGACATCGCCGTAGCCGGCCACCAGGGCGATCTTGCCGGCCACCATCACGTCGGTGGCGCGCTTGATGCCGTCGACCAGCGACTCGCGGCAGCCGTAGAGATTATCGAACTTCGATTTTGTCACCGAATCGTTCACGTTGATGGCGGGGAAGGGCAGGCGGCCTTCGGCAGCCATCTGGTAGAGACGCTTGACGCCGGTGGTGGTTTCCTCCGTGACGCCCTTGATGCCGGCAAGTTGTTTCGCATACCAGCCGGGTTGGACGGCGAGACGTTTTTTGATGGCGGCGAACAGCGCCGTTTCCTCCTCGTTGGTCGGATGCGCGATCACCGAAGGGTTTTCCGCGGCTTGCGCGCCGAGGATCAGCAGCAAGGTCGCGTCGCCGCCATCGTCGAGAATCATGTTGGCGCCCTTGCCGGTTTCATGGCCGGGCCACTCGAAAATGCGGTGCGTGTAATCCCAGTATTCCTCCAGCGATTCGCCCTTGTAGGCGAACACCGGCGTGCCGCCGGCGGCGATGGCGGCGGCAGCGTGATCCTGCGTCGAGAAAATATTGCAGGAAGCCCAGCGCACTTCCGCGCCGAGCGCCTTCAGCGTTTCGATCAGCACCGCCGTCTGGATCGTCATGTGCAGCGAGCCGGTGATGCGCGCGCCGCGCAAGGGCTGGGTGGCGGCAAATTCCTCGCGCACGGCCATCAGGCCAGGCATCTCGGTTTCGGCGATCTCGATTTCCTTGCGGCCCCATCCGGCCAGGCCGATGTCGGCGACAACGTAATCTTGCTTGAGATCAGTCACGGCGTTCATGTTCTCTCCTTGAACTGTGACCGGAAAGGAATGCCCCGATTTGATTCGGCTCACCTCCCCGGACAACGGGTTAGGCGAGCGCGGTTCTGAAATTCCGAGCCTGGGGGATAAAACCCTCGCAGCGCTCCTCGGAGTGGGCGGGATTATAGCGGGTGATGGAAATTAGAACAAAGGGTAATTAACCGCAGGGGCAAGGGTCTCCCGCACGGCTTATAAGATTTACTACAAAAAACGCTTCACCTTGCACATTCGACCGTGCATCGCAAGACGGCAGGTTATAACGTCGCGCCAGTTGCAAAATAAACAATGAAGAAAGACGGCGGCATTTCTGCCGCCGCCGTTTCCCGTCATTACCCTTTCACACACACGATTTGCTTCAGTGTGTACACCACTTCCACCAAGTCCGCCTGCGCGGCCATCACGGCGTCGATGTCCTTGTAGGCGGCCGGCGTTTCGTCAATCACGCCGGCATCCTTGTGGCATTCGACACCGCGAGTAGCCGCTTCGTGGTCGGCGACGGTGTAGGTCGCTTTCGCCTTGGTGCGGCTCATCACGCGGCCTGCGCCATGCGAGCAGCTTTCAAAACTCTCCGGATTGCCGAGACCACGCACGATGAAGCTGCGCGCGCCCATGCTGCCGGGGATGATGCCAAGCTGCCCTTTTCTGGCGCTAACCGCGCCCTTGCGGGTGACGTACACGTCCTCGCCGAAGTGGTGTTCCTTTTGCACATAGTTGTGGTGGCAATTCACCGCTTCCAGGTGTGTCTGGAAAGGCTTGGCGATTACTTTGCGCACGGCCTCGATGACCGACTGCATCATCACTTCCCGATTCAGCGCCGCGAACTTTTGCGCCCAGCCGACTGCGCGGACGTAGTCAGTAAAGTATTTGCTGCCTTCCTCGAAGTAAGCCAGATCGCGATCCGGCAGATGAACGTCATTTTTCATGGCGTCCTCGCGCGCCAGCGCGATGAACATGGTGCCGATGGCATTGCCCACACCACGGCTGCCCGAGTGCAACATGAACCAGACCGCGCCTTGCTCATCGAGGCAAACTTCCACGAAGTGATTGCCGGTTCCCAATGTGCCCAGATGGTTGATGTTGTTGGTCTTCGCCAATTGCGGATACTCCTGTGCCAACGCTTCAAACTCAGGACGCAATTCAGCCCATGCCTTGCTCACAGATTCCGGCGCTTTCTCCAGCTTCCATGCGCCGGGGTCGCCCATGCCGGGACGCCGCCCGTGCGGAACGGCCTTTTCGATGGCCGCGCGCATGGGCGCCAGGTTGTCGGGCAAGTCTTCGGCGCACAAGGTTGTCTTGCAGGCGATCATGCCGCAACCGATGTCCACGCCAACGGCGGCGGGAATGATGGCGCGCAAGGTCGGCACGACCGATCCCACCGTCGCACCAATGCCCACATGCACATCCGGCATGGCGGCCACGTGCTTGAACACGATGGGCAACCGGGCAGTGTTCGACAACTGCTCCAGTGCCTTGGGTTCAACAGGCACGCCATTTGTCCATCGCTTCAGCGGAACGCCGCCTTCGATTTGTTCTTCGATGTATCGCATTTCATATTTCCTCCAGAGCAATCCGGAGGAGATTCCTCCTCCGGGTTGCTCAATTCAATTTAACCAAGCCGTTCAGCACCTGATCCAGACCACCGAACACGGAAATCCGGTCGATACGCTCGGCTACGCGCTCCAGCGTTTCCAGCTCTTTCAGACGCAAAGCCACAGGGTTGTCCTCCATGACCTTGGCGGTGTTGAGCAGGGAACGCGTCGCCGCAGTTTCCTCACGACGGCGGATGACGTTGGCCTCAGCCGTTTTACCCGCTTCCACGACACGCGCCAGAATGGTTTTCATGTCGCCGGGAAGCACGATGTCCTTCACGCCGACGCCTTCCAGCGACAGGCCGTTTTCTGTCAGACGCGCTTGCACTTGCCGAATCACGACTTCGTCGATGACGGTTTTGTTTTCCAGCAATTCATCCAGCGTGCGCGTACCCACGGCAGCGCGCAACGCCAGTTGCAACTCGCGATACAGATAATCCGCGGGCGAGGAAAGTTCGCGATGCGCCTTGAGCACGTCAACATAACGCCATGTGGCAGACAAATTCAGCCGTAAAGCCACTTTGTCGCGCGTCAGGATTTCCTGACCGGAAACCTCCATAGCCTGCAAACGCAGATCAACCACATCCACCGACACCACGTGGCTGAACTTCCAGAAAGCATGTGCGCCGGTATCCAGCAAGCCGATCACTTTGCCATCGACCCGCAGAATGCCCACGCCATGATCCGGCACCTGAATCTGCAACACGCCATGCAAAGCCGTCGCGATACGTTGACGCGATTGCATTTGCAGCAGGCGGGAATTCAGCGCTTGCGGTACTTCTACCGTGTCAGCAATATCGATAACTTCCGCCTGCACGTCGATCAGCCCTTTCCAGTACAGACGGCGCGAACCGGGGCGCAAGATTTCCACCAGCACACCGCTTTCGCTGCGCAGACCGACCTGATTTTCGGAAAGTTCGACACGCAGGAATTCACGCGCAACCACTTCCGGCTCTTGCGCCAGCAGATAATCCAGCAGCTCGTGCGCGAACTCGGGCTGCTCCAGATTGAAGCGTTGCACCGAGAGCTTGTCGAAAGCGCTGAATAGATTGTGCGTGCCCGCGTGCAGCACGCGTTCGAAATCGCCGTTGCGCAGCAACAGGCCACGCTCATTTTTTCGAATCGTAATTCGGTTGAAATTCATGATTTCTCCTTTTTTCTTCTTTCAATAACAAGTGCCGTTACAGCAGTAGCGGCGGACAGGGAAGCGCCATACCTTGACCTGTCGGTGCGCATGGTCAATCAAGATCGACCCGGCTTGCCGAAGGCGCCGATATGGAGGATTCCATGCCGGGCCGCTACCGCTGACGGATGACAGACCGGCTGATGCAGAGCCATGCCAGCCTCTGCATGCAACCAAGCTGCAACCCGCGTTCGACGTGGTCTTGCGACCGTTTTTGGTGATTGATTTTCAGTCAATCGTTTGGCTTTTGGAGCGGGATTCGAACCCGCAACAACAGTTATACAGACTGTCGCGCACCGCTGCGCCATCCAAAACACTCTCGTTGGTTTTCGGGACCAAGAGATTGCATCAACCAATTCCTGCTCGGCGGCATACGCGATCACGACGGAATTTTTCACTCCGGCAATGCGCACCGGCGTGGCGGGATTCCTCCCTAACCCCTGACCTGTTAGCGTTGCATTCCTTGATTAATTCTTTACAGCCCGGCTTTACAACTAGGCGTGCAAGCGGCTGTGCCTGGGCACACGTGCCATGAGAAATTCCATCTGGCAACCCAGCACATTCCGGTTGGCGAGAATCAGCCACTCGAAACGGCTGGGACGATACGGCACATAGAGCAACGGCATATTTGCTTGCTCTGGCGTGCGGCAGCCTTTCTTCTGATTGCAATGCCGGCATGCCGTAACCCAGTTTTCCCAAGTATTTCCGCCGCCTTGGGCAACCGGGGCGATGTGTTCCACGGTAAGCTCTTGAAACTTGAACACCTCACCGCAGTAGGCGCACATGTTGCGATCACGCCGGAACAGGTACACGCGTTCCAGCGGGGCATAGCTGAAATCGCGCACCAGAAAATCCTGGGTATCGACCACAAGTATGGACCTCACTTCCAGAATGGACTTCCTGCCAGTTCGCGCATTGACACCACCGCGCAAGACGGCCGCAATATTGCCAAACGAAGCCTGCACCGCGCCGCGCCCATATAGACGCATGGCATCGGGCAGGCCGATCCAGCGGTCGGGCGTGTAAGCCCGATCCACGGCAAGGATGTTGGTTTCCATAAATGGGCTCCTAAAATCAGATGAAAAATGGCCTTCACGGAAGGACTTGAACTCTCGATGTCGAGCCAAGCTGCGCGAAGGGAAAATGCATTGCTTGCACGCTGCATTGGGGTAGCCACTCGGAATCGAACCGAGATGACTGGCATCACAAACCAGGGCCTTAACCATTAGGCAATGGCCACCCCGATGAAGCGTGTAAAAATCATTGGCGCCGCGGGATGGACTCGAACCACCCTCTTCAGCTCTCTCAAGCTGACGCTCCCATCTGAGCTCCGCGGCAAATACGATAAAACTTTTGCGCGAGCCATCCTCGCGCTGCCCTTTTTACTCGCGGTCTTTTGCAAGACCCGCTTTCATTCCGGGACGCCGCCCATTCGATGGAGAATCCAACTGGCGACAGCAGGATTCCTGCGTTTAACGTGCCCACCCCGATCTCGTTTCGGATAACACGGTGCTACTGAAAAACAAACTTCACTTCGGCTGTGCCCAACCGCGAGCATCCTTGCGGATGAGGTTTTCTCGCTGCACACAACCTGGCCATCGTTGTGCACATCCCGTCTGCCAGGAAATTCCCGACCGCCTCAGACGGAGTGGAAGGACACACCCGAAGTAAAGTTTTTCTGCGACTTCGGTATTGCTCCGGGCAAAACAAAAAGGCCCGGTTCCTTGCGGAGACCGGGCCTCTGAATTCAGAGTTTTGGGTGCTATGCGCCTATATCGCGCACCCCTTCCGGTCGTAAAAATAATTGTCATGGGTAAACATGGAAATCGAGCAACCTCGCTTAATCAACGGATTCCCGATTACGACATGACTCTCGTTTGCGGATGGCCAATAGGCTTTCGGCCACTGTAGCTTGCCATCTTCCATGCATGAAGCCCCACGCGCCATGCGAGCAAGCGCCGTCCCGCGCTGTAGCGCGTGCAAGGGTCGAAGATTGGCCTGAATGTTCATGATTAATAAATTTTGTGAAAGTGGTGCTCTCGTAAAATGACTGCCAAGTCGGGAATGGACGGCACTGTAAAGACTCTTTACTTCGATGTCAATACCCCGGACAATACAAAGTTGTAAAAACAACACATGCACCCCGTCATGCCGCAAGAGGCGCCCAATATCACGTTGATACGCCGCCGGAATGTACTGATGCTCTTCCGGTCTTACGCCGAGCACATGTTGACATCCGGCACGCCGCCCAAAGGATTGGAGCAATCTTTTGCATCAATGCTCCAGATCTCTCCCAGCATGTGGAGCCAAATTAAATCATCGCGCCCCATTGGCGACAAACTTGCCCGGCAGATTGAAAAACACTGCAAGATGCCGGGCGGATGGCTGGATGAGTTTGTCGGTGCGACTGTTGCCAAGCCATCCGATAAATTTCAAGCCTTGCGCAAAGCGGGAGACACGTTGATGGTGGCCGTGCCGAAACGGTTTGCAAAAGAAAACGGGCTTCGAGAAGGCGCGCTGGTCGAATTGAAATATTCAGGAAAAAAACTGACCGTTGCAGTAGCGGATGATTAAGGTGATGTGGGCGAGAAGATGCCTTGCTTGTGGTGTTGGTGTTTTTTGCCTGAGCTTGACCATTCATCAGCGGCGTGGGGTCTTGGCGCGGATGCCTTCATTGAAGGCGCTTATCCCAAGTCAGGAAGGCTTGTCCCGGATTCTTGAATCTTGTTGCGCAAATTCGAGTAGCGGAGCCTTTGTGGGTGTTGCTGCAACAACTCAAATGTTTTGTCTTTAATACGCCCCGTTATTCTTCTTGATTGCATATTGCCCCTCCCTTCTTACGCGTAACGCATGCGCTTGAGGGTAAATTCTTACCCCGCCAGCGCCGCCTGCTTGGGCGCATCCGCAGCCCATTGATTGAGGCTCTGCCCGTGCGCGGGCGGCGATGACAGCGGCTTCGTGAATGGCGGGCTCAACTCTCAGGGAAAATTTCCCGGAGAAATGCTTGCGCGGTTCCACGCCATCTTCGGTGCAGGCATCAAGAAATACTTTCAGCGAGATTTCTCCTTCGCGGCGCAGGCCTTCGACATCGCTGGCGTAAAAATCCGCGCCTCCGTTTAGTCCCACAAATTCGCCCCGGAATATTTGGATGTCGGGGTCGAACGAGATAACAGCCTGATAGTCATTGATGGTCATGGTGTTCATGGGTTCATTCTGTGCTCTCCCAGTCATTTGCGGATTGCTTCTATCGCGCCTATCAAACCCCCGCATCACCCCGCAGCAACGCCGCCTTGTCGATGTTCTCCCAGGTGAATTCCGGTTCGTCGCGGCCGAAGTGGCCGTAGGCGGCGGTTTTCTGGTAGATCGGACGCAGCAGGTTGAGCATGTTGACGATGCCCTTGGGGCGCAGGTCGAAATGCTTTTTCACGAGTTCGGCGATGGTGGCGTCGGCGATCTTGCCGGTGCCGAAGGTGGTGACCCAGACGCT
>JAITMP010000041.1 GCA_031277315.1 Zoogloeaceae bacterium
TCCAGATAGTCCGCCCACGCTTGCATCATCTTCACGCGCTCGGCAAGGTGCGCCGTCCGGTTGTAGGCCCGCCCGTTCGGATCGCGCACCGCATGGGCTAATTGATGCTCGATGAAATCAGGCCGGAAACCCAGCACCTCATCCAGCATCGTTCGCGCCATTGCGCGGAAGCCGTGCGCCGTCATTTCCTCGCGGGTGTTGTAGCCCATCCGCCGCAAGGCGGCATTGAGCGTGTTGTCCGATATGGGACGGTCGCCGCCGCGCTCGCTCGGGAACACATAGCGGCCCTGCCCCGTCATGGGGTGAAGCTCGCGCAGGATCGCCACGGCTTGACGTGACAGGGGCACAAGATGCGCCACACGCATCTTCATCTTGCCCGCAGGAATGTTCCACTCCGCTTTGTCCAGATCGATCTCCGACCATTCGGCATGGCGCAGCTCACCGGGCCGGACGAATACCAGCGGGGCCAGCCGCAAGGCACCGCGCCCTATCCATGATCCGGCGTAACCCTCTATCGCCCGCAGCAACTCCCCCGCCTGCTTCGGCTCGGTAATGGCGGCGCGATGCTGTTCGCGTTCCTCGGTCAAGGCGTCGCGTAGATCAGCGGCGACATCGCGCTCGCATCTTCCGGTAGCAATGCCGTAGCGGAACACCTGCCCGGCGTACATGCGCAGCCGCTTGGCCGTATGCACAGCCCCCCGGCCTTCCACCCGGCGCAGGGCTTCAAGCAGCATGGGGGCGGTGACATCTTCTATCGGCGTACCGCCGATCCACGGGAACAGATCGCGCTCCATACGCCCCCTCACCGTCTCGATATGTCTCGCCGTTACTTTTGGGGCGTAGCGGGCCAACCATTCACGGGCAATCACCTCGAATGAATTCGCCGCCCGTTCCGCCTTGGCCGCTTTCTGCGCCTTCTTCACGTCGCCCGGATCAATGCCGTTCGCCAGCAGCTTGCGGGCATCATCGCGGCGGGTACGGGCCTCGGCCAGCCCGACAGCCGGATACCCGCCCAAGGCCAGCAGCTTTTCCTTGCCCTCGAAGTAATACCGAAGCCGCCATAACTTGCCACCAGAAGGGGCAACCTCAAGGCAAAGCCCCTGCCCGGTGACGCATGGAACGCGATAAGGCTTGACCTTGGGTTTCAGCCCGCGAATAGACAAGTCATTCGTGATTTCCAGTTTCTCACCCATACGGGTATCCTCATTTGGAGAAAACGATCTACCCGCAAAATCTACCCGTTTTACGGGTAGATTGCAATGGATGTCTTCGGACTGTCCCGGACAAGGAAAAGGCCGAATACCTTGTTATTACTTGGTATTTCGGCCTTTGTTGGACTGCTTTGGATTGTGGTATGGTGCCCGGAGCCGGAATCGAACCGGCATGACCGTTGCCGGTCGAGGGATTTTAAGTCCCTTGCGTCTACCAATTTCGCCATCCGGGCGATCGAGAAGGTGTGAAAGGGTTGGAGGCGGGGGTCGGAATCGAACCGGCGTAGACGGCTTTGCAGGCCGCTGCATAACCACTTTGCTACCCCGCCGCGGAGTGTCCGGGCATTCAACGAAAAGGGGAAAACGCTTGATCGCGCTTTCCCCGGGAATCTGGAGCGGGAAAGGAGTCTCGAACTCCCGACCTCAACCTTGGCAAGGTTGCGCTCTACCAACTGAGCTATTCCCGCGGAACAGGCGTGCATTATAGCGGCGGCGCTTTTCGTGTCAAGGCTCACCGCCCCTCCTTTCCCTATTTTTTCACTCTGCGCGGCTATGCCATTCGCAAGAAGCCGCAATCAATTCTTTGGCTATTTACCGCCGCCGGCGGGTGGCGTGGGCGCGGCGTTTCGGCGCGCATGGAGCCAGGCGCCGATCAGGCGCGCGTTTTGTTCGCCCAGGCGTTTGTCCCAGGCTGGCATCTCGCCGCTGCGTCCGTTGCGGATGGTGTTTTCAATGGTGGTCAACTCGCCGTTCTTCAGCCACACCGCATCGGTCAGGTTGGGCGCGCCAAGCGCCGGGTTACCGGTGCCTTGCGGCGTATGGCAGGCGGCGCAGATGGTCGTGAAGGTGGCTTGCCCTTTTTGCGCCAGCGCCACGTCGTGCGGCAGACCGGAGAGGCTGCGCACGTAGTGAGCGGTGGCGGTGATGTCAGCCTCCGCAATGGCGCCGCCGAGCGGCGGCATGATGCCGTTGCGGCCATTCAGGATACTCGCCAGCAGCGTGGCGTCGTCATTGCCGTAGAGGGCGTCGGCGTCAACCAGATTGGGCGCGCCGAGCGCCGGGTTGCCCAAGGCTTCGCGGCCATGGCAGGCGGCGCAGTTGTCGATGAACAGGCGCTTGCCCATGGCTACCGCATCGGCATCAGCCGCGATCTGCGCCAGGGTCTGGCCTTCATGGCGCCGCAGATGATCTTGCAGCTTGCCCAGACTGGCGGCGCGGTCGCCGGCCAATTGGCTGTATTCGGTCCAGTCCAGCGTGCCCTTGAAAGCGCCGAAGCCGGGGTAGCGCACCAGATAGCCGATAGCGAGGATGAACATCGCCGCCGAAAACAGCGTCCACCACAGCGGCAGCTTGTGCAGCCCCTCGCGCAGCATGCCGTGCGCCCAGACATGGCCGGTGGTGCCGTCGGGCAGCGTCGGGATCTTCACGCGCTGGCTCCAGATGAAGAGGAACAGCGCAAGGCCAAGATTGAACGTGACCAGGGCCATGACCCAGAGCGACCAGAATGTGCTCAGGGCGCTCATGGCGCCTCCCGATCTTCCAGCGGCAGCCGTGCCAGCGCGTCGTATTTCGGCAGATGGCGGCGATCCCACACCCAGACCCAGACGCCGATGAAGCACAGCATCAATATCACGGTGACGACGC
>JAITMP010000040.1 GCA_031277315.1 Zoogloeaceae bacterium
GCGTGGATTGAAACTTGTGCCGTCACCGTGGTTTCAGCGATTCGTTTAGGTCGCGTCCTTGCGGGGACGCGTGGATTGAAACTTTACTACGAGAAGGGGTCAGAGCAGGATGATTGAGAGTCGCGTCCTTGCGGGGACGCGTGGATTGAAACGGTAAGCCTTTTTTTATGTCTACACAAGGTCTTGTCGCGTCCTTGCGGGGACGCGTGGATTGAAACTCGGAGGTGGTTCTACCCCTATTTCGATATCGCCGTCGCGTCCTTGCGGGGACGCGTGGATTGAAACCAATAGCGCCAATCCTGTGTGCCCATTATGCCGAGTCGCGTCCTTGCGGGGACGCGTGGATTGAAACTGGCCTGGGTGAATGCGCGGGTGGCGCAAGCGCCGGTCGCGTCCTTGCGGGGACGCGTGGATTGAAACACAATCTCGCCCAGCGTAAGGCCGGAAAGCGTTGTCGCGTCCTTGCGGGGACGCGTGGATTGAAACATGGCGCGCCCTGTGGTAAATGGCGGCAAATAGATAGGGTCGCGTCCTTGCGGGGACGCGTGGATTGAAACATCACGAAAAAACACACGCCGTCCGATGACAGGGTCGCGTCCTTGCGGGGACGCGTGGATTGAAACTTCAATGACAGCGCGAACACGACGAGCAATGTCGTCGCGTCCTTGCGGGGACGCGTGGATTGAAACACGAGGAGATGACTCAAGTATGCAAGTTGCCTCGGTCGCGTCCTTGCGGGGACGCGTGGATTGAAACACGACCAAGTCGGCGAACATCACGCTGACGCTGTGGTCGCGTCCTTGCGGGGACGCGTGGATTGAAACATGGGTATTCACATGGGCTTGTGCCGTGGCCCGAGTCGCGTCCTTGCGGGGACGCGTGGATTGAAACAGCCTCGGGTTACAGATTGTTTTGTGCGCGCTCTTGTCGCGTCCTTGCGGGGACGCGTGGATTGAAACTACCTGCGCGCCGAACGCCTCGACATCCCAGCATGGTCGCGTCCTTGCGGGGACGCGTGGATTGAAACGGAAAATCCATCGTGGAGTCGTTCGCGGCGCTAGAGGTCGCGTCCTTGCGGGGACGCGTGGATTGAAACACCAGCGTCGAACCGCAGAACGCGCCCGTGCCGATGTCGCGTCCTTGCGGGGACGCGTGGATTGAAACGCGTTTAAAGATCGCAACACAACGCCGTTGATGGAGTCGCGTCCTTGCGGGGACGCGTGGATTGAAACTTTTTTTCAGATAGCACCAAGATCATTTAACCGGTCGCGTCCTTGCGGGGACGCGTGGATTGAAACACTCGGTGAAGCGTCTGATGCGTTTGATCAGGCCGTCGCGTCCTTGCGGGGACGCGTGGATTGAAACGCTTACAGTCGAGCGTCGTATTTATCGCGCTCACGTCGCGTCCTTGCGGGGACGCGTGGATTGAAACGAAATCTCGCGCTACTCTCATCCGCTTGCCTGATGTCGCGTCCTTGCGGGGACGCGTGGATTGAAACTTGTTTTGTCGCCCCTTGTCATATCCGGGCCTTCGTCGCGTCCTTGCGGGGACGCGTGGATTGAAACGTAGCAAAGCACCATGCCGCGTTTGACTGTTTCGAGTCGCGTCCTTGCGGGGACGCGTGGATTGAAACTTTCAGCACCGCTACATGCACTTCGCTCATTTGCCGGTCGCGTCCTTGCGGGGACGCGTGGATTGAAACTCCAGCGCGGCGATGGCGCCGAGCAGCTTGCAGGTCGCGTCCTTGCGGGGACGCGTGGATTGAAACGCTTACAGTCGAGCGTCGTATTTATCGCGCTCACGGTCGCGTCCTTGCGGGGACGCGTGGATTGAAACAGCATATCCAGCCGGCGCAAGCCGTCGCGTCCGCGTCGCGTCCTTGCGGGGACGCGTGGATTGAAACGCCAGCGGTGATCAGATGCTCGACACGCTGCTGAAGTCGCGCCTTCACAGGCGCGTGGATTGAAACTCCTCGTGAAGTTAAAGATGATCGATCTTGTGACTGTCGCGCCCTCACGGGCGCGTGGATTGAAACAGCCGGCACCTCCCGACCTTCAGTGATCAGCGCGAGTCGCACCCTCACGGGCGCGTGGATTGTAGCAATCCGGGGTGAGAGAGGGAGCTACAACTACCCCGCCGCCATTAGTGAGCCAGCGGCCGCCAGCCAGGGTGGTTGAAATACTGGCCGTACTGAGCGAGCGCCCGCACGATCTTCTCCGCGCCTCGATCGCGATCGGATGCTCCCTTCATTTCATCGACGCCATCGTTTATCTGCGCCAGCACGAGGTGCAGTTGCTGATCGGCCTCCTCGGGCAGTTTGCAGTTGCCGACCATATAGACAACTTGTTTCTCGACGCGCGCGGCCAGCGCGCCGTACTGAGCCGGCGTGAATGTTTTCTTGTGAATGGGGGGAAGCGACTTCGCCATCGCAGCACGGATTTCACCCATGCCACGACGCAGGGGAGCATCCGTCTGCCATTTCTTGCCGTGGTCAAGCTGAAGCTCAATCACACCGGCATCGCCATGCGCATGCGGCTCGGCGGCAAATGCCGGCAGGCCCAAGACCAGGCCAGACATGATTGCAACCGGTACGAACCATTTATTGACGGACATGATCGAAGCCTTTCTTCAAATTGTCATGAGTGGGCAAAGGAAGCTCTTCGCGCAAGGAGCCATCGCCATCCATCCGCTGGAACCCCGCCTCTCACTCCACCGCCACGCTCTTCGCCAGATTCCTCGGCTTGTCCACGTCCGTCCGGCGCGCGCAGGCCGTATGATACGTCAGCAACTGCAGCGGCACCACGTGCAGCACGGTAGGTTGGGCAAGTTTGTTTTGTAGGTTGGCACTGAGCGTAGCGAAGCCCAACGATTGTGATTCATCCAAATGTTGGGCATCACTTCGTTCAGCCCAACCTACCGGGCTGGCTTCGGACTTCAGGGACGTGAGCGATCCAGCAGTTTTCCGGGAAAGGTAATTCGGATGCGGGTGCCGCCGGTCGGTGGCGCTTCGAGGGTTACTGTTGCGCCGTGGGCGCGGGCGATTTCGTGGACGATGGCGAGGCCGAGCCCGGAGCCGGCGCCGGGGCTGCCCGGCGGGCGGTAGAAGCGGGCGAAGACTGCTTCGCGTTCGGTTTCGGGGATGCCGGGGCCGTCGTCTTCGACGGTCAGCGCCGGGCATGCGCCGCCTTCGACGCCCAGCGTGATGTGGCCGTCCTTGCGGCCATAGGCGAGCGCGTTGTCGAGCAGATTGCGCGTCAGTTCGCCGAGGAGCAGGGCGTCGCCCCGCACCATGACGGGAGCATCGCCGCCGGCGAATCCCAAATCGGCGCCTTGTTGCAGGGCGCGCAGCACGTAGGCGGAGCCGATCTCGAAGGCGAGTGCGCGCAGGTCGAGCGGTTCGAAGCGAATCTGGCTCTCGGCGCCGGGTTCGGCGCGCGCCAGGGTGAGCAATTGGTTTGCCAGCCGCGTCAGGCGGTCGACCAGGCGGCGCATTTGTTCGAGCGCCTCGCCGTTTTCGGTTGACCGGCTTTCCCGCAGCGTGCGTTCGATCTGCACCTTGAGCGCCGCCAGCGGCGTGCGCAATTGATGGGCGGCGTTGGCGACAAAGCGTTGCTGCACGCCGAGCGCGGCTTCCAGACGTTGAAGCAGATCGTTCACCTCGCGGGTCAGCGGACGCACTTCGGCCGGC
This sequence comes from Zoogloeaceae bacterium, assembly GCA_031277315.1. Lineage (GTDB taxonomy): Bacteria > Pseudomonadota > Gammaproteobacteria > Burkholderiales > Rhodocyclaceae > Desulfobacillus. Next base: position 3,690 of record JAITMP010000040.1, read on the forward strand.
ACTTCGGCATCCGGCAGCGGCGAAAGATCGGCCTGTCCGCGCGCGCGCAGCGCGCCCTTGATCCGCTCCAGCGGTTTCAGGCCAGTGCGAAGACCGCTGCGCACCGACAGGATCAGGAGCAGCAGCAACAACATCTGCGGCAGCAGAACGGTGACGGCGATGTCCCGCGCCAAGGCCCGGCGCTTGCGGTCGGTTTCCGCCACTTGCACGACAACGGTGTCGCCGGTGGCGTCGCGCAACTGGATGGCGACGCCGTACAGGGTATGCTCCTCGCCAAAGCGGCGCGAGAAATAGAGCGGCTGGTTCTCTGTCACGAACAGCGGCGGCGGCATGTCGGCATCACCGGCGAGCAGTCCGTGGCGGCGGGAAGAAATTTGAATCTGGACGGTATCGACTTCGTCGGCGCGCAGCATGTCTTCGGTGGCGCGCGGCAGATCGATATGCGCCCGGCCATCGACGATGCGCAACTGATTCGCCAAGCCGCGCGCCGTTTGATAGAGGCTGCGGTCGTAGCTTTGCCGCGCGAAACGCACGCCGACCTGATAGCTCAGATAGCCGCTCAGCAGCACCACTACCAGCATCGGCAAGAGCATCTCCGTCAGGAGATGGCTGCGCAGGCTACGCAAGCCGGGCCGCCTCCAGCAAGTAGCCGAAGCCGCGCAGCGTGCGCAGGTCGACCGGGCAGCCTTCGATCCTGCGCCGCACGCGATGCACCAGCGTTTCGATGGCGCCGGCGCTCATCTCCTCGCCCGGCGCGCACAGGCGCTCGGAGATCTGCGACTTGCTCACCACTTGCCCCGCGCTCAGCATGAGCAGTTCCAGCAGGGCGTATTCACGCGCCGTCAGTTCCAGCGCAACGCCGTTGGCGGAAACGCAGCGGGCTGCCGGATCGAGCGTCACGCCGCCGATTTCGACATGCGCGCTTCTGGCCTGACTGCGGCGCAGAAGCGCGCGTGCCCGCGCTTCCAGTTCATCCAGCTCAAAAGGCTTGGTCAGATAATCATCGGCACCCAGATCCAGACCGCGCACGCGATCCGACAATTCATCCCGGGCGGAGAGAATCAGGACCGGCGTCGCGCATTTGCGCCCGCGCAAGGCGCTCAATACCTCCAGGCCGCCTTTTCCCGGCAGGCTGAGATCCAGAATCACCAGATCAAACGCCTGCTCGCGCAAAACGCGATCCGCCTCGTCGCCGTTGACCGCCCAATCAACGGCATAGCCTGTCTGACGCAGCGAGGACGTAAGTCCTTGCGCAAGATCGACATCATCTTCCGCAAGGAACAAACGCGCGTTCAATGCTGCGTGGCCCGAGCGGCGAGAATGCCCGTGTTCTGGCGCACGTAAAACTCATCCCACATCTCCTCCGCCCGTTTGTCGCGGTAGAGGAGCGAGCCCAGAATCACCGCCAGGAAGCCGAGCGGAATCGAGATCAGGCCGGGGTTTCTCAATTCAAAGAGCGGTTTCTCCAAACCAACCATGGAGGTTTCCTGATCCTTGAATTTCTCCAGATCGCCCTTCGCCTTGGCCACCGCCTTGTCCAGCGCGGCTTGCGCCTGCTTCGCCTTGTCCGCCCTGGCTGCATCGCCCGAAGCGAGATCGGCGTCGATGACCGCCTGTTTGGCGATCGCGCCGTCGAGCGCGGTTTGCGCCGCCGCCTTGATGGCCTTCGGATAGGTCATGTTCGGCGACACCAGCACGAGGCCGATCGCGGCCAGCGTGCCGACGAGCATGCCGGCAACGATGCCGCCGGTATTGCAGCGCTTCCAGTAGAGCGTCATCAGGATGCAGGGGAAGTTGGCCGACGACGCCACCGCGAAGGCGAGCGCGACAAGGTGGGCGACGTTCTGCCCCTGCGCGGCGATGCCGATGATAATGGCGACGGCGCCGACGAACACGGTGGCGATGCGGGCGGCGCGCACCTGTTCGGTTTGCGTGGCGTGCTCGCCGCGCACGACGCCGACATACAGGTCATGCGCGATGGCCGAAGCCGCCGCCAGCACCAAGCCGGCCACCACCGCGACGATGGTGGCGAAGGCGACTGCGGCGACGAAAGCCAACATGAAGTTGCCGAGCAGGCTGTCCGGGCCGCCGCCCAGCGCCTGCGCCAGCAACGGCGCCGCCATGTTGCCACCGGCGTCGACCGCCATGATGCCGGGCGCGCCGACTTTCATGGCCGCGCCCATGCCGAGGAACAGCGTCAGCAGGTAGAAGCCGCCGATGATGCCCATCGCCCAGAGCACCGATTTGCGCGCTTCCTGCGCTGTCGGCACGGTGAAGAAACGCATCAGGATGTGCGGCAGGCCGGCGGTGCCGAACACCAGCGCCATGCCGAGCGAAATCTGGTCGATCGGCGCCTTGAACAACAGCCCCGGTTCGAGGAAGCGCTGGCCGAGTTCCTGCCCGCTCATGTTCTTGGCGGCGTCGCCGAGTATCTGCGCCACGCGCCCCTGCACCTGCGCGTCGCCGATCACGTTGGCGAGGAAGTCGCCGAAGAAGCCGTACTGCGCCCAGACCAGAATCACCAGCACGATAGAGGCCGTGACCAGCAGCACCGCCTTGATGATCTGCACCCAGGTGGTGGCGACCATGCCGCCGAACAGCACGTAGCCGAGCATCAGTATGCCGACAACGACGACCGACACCACGTAGTCGATGCCGATCAGCGTCTTCACCAGCACCCCGCCGCCGACCATCTGCGCGGTGAGGTAGAAAATGGAGACGGTGATGACCGAGAGCGCGCCGACGATGCGCGTCGCTTTCGGGTTGTTGCGGTAGGCGAGAATGTCGGCCAGGGTGTACTTGCCGATGTTGCGGCACGGCTCGGCGATCACCAGCAGCACCGTGATGTAGGCCACCAGCCAGCCGACCGAATACATGAAGCCGTCGTAGCCCCAGATCGAGATCAGTCCGGCGATGCCGAGAAACGAAGCCGCCGAAAGATAATCCCCGGCAATCGCCCAGCCGTTCTGCATGCCCGTCACGCCGCCGCCGGCGGTGTAGAAATCGGACGCCGAGCGCACGCGCCGCGCCGCGATATAGGTCACGAACAGCGTCATGGCGATGATCACGCCGAAGACGAGGAAGGTCAGCCAGCGCCATTGTTCCGCCACCGCGCCCTGGGCGAAAACCGGCAGGGAAACCAGAAACGGCAACGCGGCCACCGCCGCCAGAATCGTTTTGCTGTGTTGTTTCATGACTGCCTCCCGATTTTCTCCGCGTCGCGGATCAGCGCTTGCGCCATCTCATCGAATTGTTTCGCCCGAACGGAATAATAGAACGCGACGCCCCAGGCCACGATGAACTCGGAGAGGGCAAACAGCAGGCCGACGTTCACCGGCCCCGCCACCTTGATCTTGAAGATGTCAGTAAAGTAAGCGGCGCCGATCGGCAGCAGAAAGTAATAGCCGATCGCAATCACCATCAGCATCAGCAGAAAGCGGGTTTTTTTCTTGTGCAGATTCTGGAAACGCGGGTCGGCGTTGATCGCCTCCCAGTTGATGTTGGCTGCTGTCATCACACCCTCCCTGTTCAACACAACATGAAGCCGCCGGGGAAATCCGGCGGCGTGGAAATGATTATACTGCGCCGCCGCCGGGCGTATCGGCTTGCGGCGATCCCGCCGTGATTCCGGGCGCGCGCACCACGGTCACCGTGCAGGGCGCTTCGGCCACGACCCGCGTGGCAACGGTCGAGATGACGCGCGAACCGGGCATGTCGGGCGGCGGCGCGCCGATGACGATGGTATTCACGTGGTTCACAATCGCGTAATCCACCAGCGCCTCCGCCGTGTCGGCCGCTTCGAGAACGTGAAAGGATACCCGCTCCTGCGACAGCCGCAGCGGTTCCGCCCAGTGGCGCAGCTGTACCTGATGGCGCAGATGGATCGCCGAGGCGCTCTCCTCCTCCGTCGCGCCGCCCATCACGGACAGCGGGCGGATCACCGTGACGCAGGCAAGGCGCGTTTCTTCCTCCAGCGCCAGCGCCTGCCGCACGGCGGCGCGCAGGGCGCTGAACTGGGCTTCGTTGGTGTGGCGCGTGGCGACGGCAACCAGCACGATCGGCGCCTGCGCCAGTTGCGTTGTCGGCGGCGGGCAAGGCCCCGGCTCCCAGCCGGCGGCGCGCAGCCAGCGCTTGAACCGCTTGCTGAAACCCAGCGTGCGTGTGCGGCGGCCGCGCTCGGTGATCGTCACCTGTTCGGGATGCGTCAGATCGAAGGCCAGATGCGCGGCGGACGGATAGCGCCTGACCGGATCCACCTCGATGCAGCGCAGGATGATTTCCTGCAACCATTCCGGCAAGGCCGGCGTCAGCGCGCGCGGCGGCACGGGATCGGCCCAGAGCCGGCGCCGCATGCCAGCCAGCGTTTCGGGTGCGCCGAAAGGCAGCTTGCCCGTCGCCAGTTCGTAGAGCGCGACGCCGATGGAAAAAATATCGCTGCGCGGATCGCAGCGCACACCCACCACCTGCTCCGGCGCGAGATACGGCGGCGATCCGATCGGGCGGCGCATTTCCTCCGCCAGCAGATCGGGAAAATGCGCGTGATGGGACAAACCGAAATCCACCAGCACCGCCTCGCCGCCCGGACGGATCATGACGTTGAGCGGCTTGATGTCGAGGTGAATGGCTTCCTGCAAATGCAGGCTGTGCGCCGCCGTCGCCAGCGCCGCGCCCAGGCGGGCCAGTTCATTCGCCGGCACCGGGCCGTCGCCGCTCCATTCCGCCAGACAGCGGCCATCGACCCATTCCATGACAATGTGCGGGTCGTCGATCAGGTCGCCGGCCTCGACGAAGCGCGGCACGTGCGGCCCTTTCAGGGCGGCGAGAATCATCTGCTCGACCTCGAAGCCGACGATGCTCTCCGTCGCTTCGCCGTGACCGAAGCGGGGCACTTTCATCAGCAGCGGAAAACCGGCGTCCGGCCCCGAGACGCGGTACAGCATCGCCATGCTGCCAGCATGGGCGCAGGATTCGATGCGATAGTTGCCGACCCGAGCGCCGGGTTCCAGCGGACGCGCCATGGTTTATTCCCCCTTTTCCAGCCGCTGCGCCAAAAACTCCGGCAAGCCGGCGGCGCGAATCTTGGCGGCGGCGGCGCGGTAATCGTAAGGCACCCGATGGAAGGTCAGCATCGCCCGCGCCGAATCGAAAACGGCATAGCAGGCCGCCGTGTTGCCGTCGCGGGGCTGGCCGGCGGAGCCGACAATCGCCAGCCAGCGGCGGTGCCTCGCCACCGGAATCGGTATGCCGGCAACCGGAGAGAAACGCATCATGCGCATCCCGGCGCCGCAATAATAAAGCGCCTGTCCATGCACGTGGCCGGAGAAGGTGTAGATCGCATCCGTCGCCTCGACGGAACGGCTGGCGCCGCCGGTGTCGAGAATATACGTCCAGCGTTCCGGCGCGGCGGCGCTGGCATGCACGAAGCAGATTGATTCTTGCTGCGCCAGCAGGGGCAGGCCGGCCAGCCAGTCGCGCTGGTCCTGCGTCAGTTGATCGCGCGTCCAGTCGACCGCCGCCTCGGCGATGGCGTTCATTTCTTCCGAGCGGTCGCCCGCCGCCGCCGTGTCGTGGTTGCCGCGCACCACCGGCGCGCCCGCGGCGGCGAAAGCGGCGACCCGCTCCACCACGGCCACCGGATCGGCGCCGTAGCCAACCAGATCGCCGAGAAAAGCATGGCCGTCGACGCCATACGCGGCGGCATGTTCCAGACAGGCTTCGAGCGCCTCGATATTGCCGTGGATGTCAGACAGCAGAGCCAGTTTCATGAAAAGTCAGGGTTAAGCGAAAGCGTTCGCAACAATCGCGGCGCGGGTTCGTATGGTAATCCTTTATTCAGAAAAAACCCCCTGCGCCGAGCGGCGCAGGGGGTCGGGCAGATCAATCGACGCCCTGAAGCAGGGTCAGTCGATGGAACGATCCTTCGTCTCCGGCAGGAAGAACGTGCCGATCACCGCCGTCATGGCGGCAATCACGATCGGATACCAAAGACCGTAGTAGATGTCGCCGGTAGCCGCCACCATGGCGAAGGCGGTCGTCGGCAGGAAGCCGCCGAACCAGCCGTTGCCGATGTGGTAGGGCAGCGACATCGAGGTGTAGCGGATGCGTGCCGGGAACAACTCCACCAGCCAGGCGGCAATCGGGCCGTACACCATGGTGACGTAAATCACCAGAATGGTCAGCATCAGCAGCGTCATCGGATAGTTGACCTGGCTCATGTCGGCCTTGGTCGGATAGCCGTGCTCCTTGATGGCCTCGCCCGCCGCCTTGTTGAACTCGGCGGTCTTGGCGGCGAATTCCTCCTTCGACAAACCGGCGCCTTCAAAGCTGCTCAGCACCGAATCGCCGATCTTGATCTGGGCGACAGTGCCGGGAGGCGCGGCTTCATTGGAATAGTTCACCGAACTGCGCGCCAGGAAGGACTTGGCGATGTCGCAGGAATTGACGAACTTCGAAGTGCCGACCGGGTTGAACTGGAAGGAGCAGGTCTTCTCGTCGGCGATCACCGTCACCGGCGACTCCAGCACCGCTTTTTCCAGCGCCGGGTTGGCGTAGTGGGTCAGCGCCTTGAAGATCGGGAAGTAGGTGAACACCGCCAGCACGCAGCCGAGCATGATGATGGGTTTCCTGCCGATCTTGTCGGAGAGCGAACCGAAGAAGATGAAGAACGGCGTGCCGATCACCAGCGCGCCGGCGATCAGCAGGTTGGCCGCCTGCGCTTCGAGCTTCAGCGTTTGCAGCAGGAAGAACAGGGCGTAGAACTGGCCCGTGTACCACACCACCGCCTGTCCGGCCGTGCCGCCGAGCAGAATCAGGATGACCATCTTCAGGTTGCCCCAGCGCAGGAAGGATTCGGTCAGCGGCGCCTTCGAGGCTTTGCCCTCCGCCTTCATCTTCTGGAAGATCGGCGACTCGTTCAACTGCATGCGGATCCACACCGAGACGGCGAGTAGGAGAATGGAGAGCAGGAACGGAATCCGCCAGCCCCAGGTATCAAACTCCGGCCCGAGCAAAATGCGGCAGCCGAGAATGACGAGCAGGGAAAGGAACAAGCCCAGCGTTGCCGTGGTCTGGATCCAGCTCGTGAAGAAGCCGCGCTTGCCAGCGGGCGCATGCTCGCAGACATACGTCGCCGCGCCGCCGTATTCGCCGCCCAGCGCCAGACCTTGCAGCAGGCGCAGGCAGATCAGGATGATCGGCGCCGCCACGCCGATGGAGGCGTAGTTGGGCAGACAGCCGACGATGAAGGTCGACAAGCCCATGATCAGGATCGTGACGAGGAAGGTGTACTTGCGGCCGATCATGTCGCCCAAGCGGCCAAAGAAGATGGCGCCGAAAGGCCGGATCGCGAAGCCAGCGGCGAAAGCGAGCAGCGCGAAAATGAATGCTGCGGTTTCGTTGACGCCGGCGAAGAACTGCTTGGAAATGATCGCCGCCAGCGAGCCGTAAAGATAAAAGTCATACCATTCAAATACAGTGCCGAGCGAAGAGGCGAAGATGACCTTCCTTTCCTCTTTGCTGATTCCGGACCGGGTAGCCGGAGCAGTAGCGCTATTGCTAGCCATAAGTCTTTCTCCCTTTGGTTGGATTTTGCTGCCGCATTCAAACCAATGCTCCGGTGCGAACGCGACGCTCAAACCTCATCAGGCATGCCGGTGGGCACAACCCTGCGAAGTAGTCCGGACTATAAAAGGATGGTGCTTACGTCCCGCTTACGCCAACCTCACGCAAACCTTACAAGGTAGATTTCTACGTTTCGGCGGGGAGCGAAGCCGGCGCGGCATGGCGCGGAAATACGGCTTGCGCCACCGTGCCTGTTTCGTTGGCGCTATGTTGCAACCGCACATCGGCCCGGTGCAGTTGCGCGATCTCGCGCACGATGGCGAGGCCGAGGCCGCTGCCCGGCGCTTCGTTGCCGAGGACGCGGTAAAACCGCTCGAAGACGAGGCCGCGCTCCTTGTCCGGGATGCCCGGCCCGTTGTCTTCCACTTCGACGATGGCGCGTTCGCCGGCGCGCGCGCGCACCGTCACGTGACCGCCTCGCGGCGTGTACTTGATCGCGTTGTCGATCAGATTATTCAGCATCTCGCTCAGCAAAAGCGGATTGCCGTCGATGTACAGCGGCCAGCCCGCGCCCTCGAAGCCGAGATCAATCTGCCGGGCGACGGCGCTTGGCATCCACTCCCGCGTGATGTTCCGCGCCAGCGATTCCAGATCCACGACCTCGACGGCATGGGTTTGCCGGCAACTCGCTTCCGCCCGCGCCAGCGACAGCAACTGATTGATGAGATGCGCGGCGCGATCCGTGCTTTCGGCGATCTGCTGCAACAGGATGCGCATGTTTTCAGGATCGCTCTCGCTCAAGGCCAACTCGGCCTGCATCTTCAAGCCGGTGAGCGGCGTACGCAGTTGGTGCGCGGCGTTGCCGATGAAATGCTGCTGCGCATGCTGACTGCGCTCCAGCCGCGCCAGCAAATCGTTGCAGGCGGCGATAAGCGGCTCGGCATCCGCCGCCATCCCCTGAGCCGGGATCGGCGACACGTCCGACGCCGAACGGCGGCGCAGCGCGCGGTCAAGCTGTTTAAGCGGGCGCAGGCCGATCCGCCGACCGGCCCGGAAGCCAATCCCGAAGCCGATCCCCGCCAGCAGCGCGGCGAGAAGAATCGCGACGGGCAACGTCACCGCGCGTCATCCTGCCGGTCGAGGCAATATCCCAAGCCGCGCGCCGTGTTGATTCTCACCCCGCCAAGCTCCAGCTTCTTGCGCAAGCGATGAATGTACACCTCGATGGCGTTCGTGCTGACTTCCTCGCCCCAGCCGCACAAGTGGTCAACCAGTTGCTCCTTGCTGACCAGACGGCCCGAGCGCAGCAGCAGGATTTCGAGCAAGGCCATCTCGCGGGCGGACAAATCCACGATTTGCCCGTTCAGCCGGGCGACGCGCCCGACCTGGTCATAACTCAAAGGCCCGAATTCGATATTGGTCGGATTGCCGGTGCCGCGCCGCGTCAGCGCGCGAACGCGCGCTTCGAGTTCCGGCAAGGCGAAAGGCTTGGTGAGATAGTCGTCGGCGCCGGCATCCAGGCCGCGAACGCGGTCTTCAAGCCCGTCCTGCGCCGTCAGGATCAGCACCGCCAGAGGCGACTTCCGTCCGCGCAGGCGTTTCAACACCTCGATGCCCGACAGCTTCGGCAGGCCCAGATCCAGAATCAGCAGATCGAATTGCTGCGACAGCAGCGCCGTATCCGCCTCGCTGCCGTCCGTAACGTGGTCCACCGCGTAGCCGGACTTGCGCAAGGCCCGCATCAGCCCGTCGGCTATGATGCGATCATCTTCGGCGAGCAGAATGCGCATGGCGGCGGAATGTGTGAGCCGGTGGTTGACGACATGGGTCGGAATCAAACCGTGGTTGGCAAAATCTTGCGGCAAGCGTGGAAATTCTAGCATGGCTACTTTCCTGCTTTTCAGGGGATAGTCCACACGTCATCGCCATCTGTTGCCAGATCAATTTACCGCGATAGAAATTATGATAAAAAGAAAAGAATGTATATGTATTTCCAATCGTATATCAACCATACATTCTTCCGAAGAAAGAACCATCTGCCATGGACGAAATTGCACCGGACGCGGAGAAAGTCTCCCAGCGCGAAAAGCTGCGGCGCGCCGCCGCAACTTTATCGGCTTTATCCTCCGCTCCTCCGCCTCCGCCCACTTACAAAACGCACAATCAGTTACGGGAAATCCAGACGTTCTTTAACGAAACGATTCGGGAGACGCTGGGGCTGCGCGGCTTCGCGCTGCAACTCAAGGTGGAAAAAGCCGGCACGCTGGAAGACTTTCGCGCCCTGCGGACGCCTTACGTCGAAGCCGTCCGCAACCGGAAAGGCGACTTGATCGCCGAGGCCTTGGCTGAACGGCTGGATGCCTTGCTGTCGTAACCGGAACCCGCCATGAAAAACCCCGCCGAAGCGGGGTTTTTCTGGTGGTTCTGGTGGTTCTGGACAGGCGGCGGAGAAATCTTCCGGCTTCCCCGCGCCTGAATGCAATCGGCGGCGCCGATTACATGTCCATGCCCATGCCGCCCATTCCACCCATGCCGCCCATGCCGCCCGGCATGCCGCCGGCCGGCTTGTCTTCGACCAGTTCGGCGACCATGCAGTCGGTCGTCAGCATCAGGCCGGCAACGGAAGCGGCGTTTTGCAGCGCGGTGCGGGTGACCTTGGTCGGGTCGAGCACGCCCATCGCCACCATGTCGCCGTACTCGCCGGTGGCGGCGTTGTAGCCGAAGTTGCCTTTGCCTTCGACAACCTTGTTCACCACCACGCTCGGCTCGTCGCCGGCGTTGGCGACGATCTCGCGCATCGGCTGCTCAAGGGCGCGCAGCACGATCTTGATGCCGGCTTCCTGATCGTGGTTCTCGCCTTTCACCTTGACGCTGGCGCGGGCGCGCATCAGCGCCACGCCGCCGCCGGCGACGATGCCTTCTTCCACCGCGGCGCGGGTGGCATGCAGGGCGTCCTCGACGCGGGCTTTCTTCTCCTTCATCTCGACTTCGGTCGCGGCGCCAACCTTGATGAGCGCCACGCCGCCAGCGAGTTTCGCCACGCGCTCTTGCAGCTTCTCCTTGTCGTAGTCGCTGGTGGCTTCCTCGATCTGGGCGCGGATCTGCTTGACGCGGGCTTCGATGCCCTTGGCTTCGCCGGCGCCGTCGATGATGGTGGTGTTCTCCTTGCCGATCTCGATGCGCTTGGCCTGGCCGAGATCCTTCAGGGTGGCTTTTTCCAGCGTCAGGCCGACTTCCTCGGCGATGACCTGACCGCCGGTGAGAACGGCGATGTCTTCCAGCATGGCCTTGCGGCGGTCGCCGAAGCCCGGCGCCTTGACAGCGCAGGTCTTGAGAATGCCGCGGATGTTGTTGACCACCAGCGTGGCGAGCGCCTCGCCGTCGACGTCCTCGGCGATGATGAGCAGCGGCTTGCCGGCCTTGGCCACCTGTTCGAGCACCGGCAGCAGGTCGCGGATGTTCGAGATTTTCTTGTCGAAGAGCAGGACGAACGGGCTGTCGAGAACGACGATCTGCTTGTCCGGGTTGTTGATGAAGTAGGGGCTGAGATAGCCGCGGTCGAACTGCATGCCCTCGACGACTTCCAGTTCGTTGTTGAGCGACTTGCCGTCCTCGACGGTAATGACGCCTTCCTTGCCGACCTTGTCCATGGCGTCGGAGATGATCTTGCCGATGTCGGCGTCGGCGTTGGCCGAGATGGCGCCGACCTGGGCGATTTCGGTGGACGTGGTGCAAGGCTTGGACAGCTTGCGCAGTTCATCGACGACGGCGGTGACGGCCTTGTCGATGCCGCGCTTCAGATCCATCGGGTTCATGCCGGCGGCGACGAACTTCATGCCTTCGCGCACGATCGACTGGGCCAGCACGGTGGCGGTGGTGGTGCCGTCGCCGGCGACGTCGGACGTCTTCGAGGCGACTTCCTTCACCATCTGCGCGCCCATGTTCTGGAACTTGTCCTTGAGCTCGATTTCCTTGGCGACCGAGACGCCGTCCTTGGTCACCGTCGGGGCGCCGAAAGAGCGCTCCAGCACGACGTTGCGACCTTTGGGGCCGAGCGTGACCTTAACCGCGTCGGCGAGAATATTGATGCCTTCCACCATGCGGTGGCGGGCGGAATCACCAAACTTGACCTCTTTTGCAGGCATTGCGTTTCTCCTCTACGTTATTTGCCTTCAACGACACCCATGATGTCTTCTTCGCGCATGACGAGCAGTTCCTCGCCCTGCACCTTGACAGCCTGACCGGAATATTTGCCGAACAGCACCTTGTCGCCGACCTTGACGTCGGGGGCGATGTGTTTGCCGTTCTCGTCGCGCTTGCCGGGGCCGACGGCGATCACCTCGCCCTGATCGGGCTTCTCGGTGGCGGTGTCGGGAATCACGATGCCGGAGGCCGTCTTGCGCTCCTCCTCAAGCCGCCGCACGATCACGCGATCATGCAAAGGACGAATTTTCATAGAGTTATCTCCTCTGTACAGTTCAAAATCGACTAAAAGTGAGCGGTCGCTCACATACGGATGCTACGGGTTATCTGAATGAATGCGCTGGCACTCATCGCTAACGAGTGCTAATAATAGGGATGTTTGGCTGGATATTCAAGAGGGGGGCGCCAAATTTGGCGCTAATTTGAGATTATCCGCGCCGGTCAGGACCCGCCCGCAATCGCTACAATAGCGGCGTGATGCCATTATTTCCCCTGCTCCGTTTGCCGCTTTTTCGCCGCTTCTCCTCCCCCATCCTGCTGCTGGCAGCGCTGCTGATCTTCCCCGCCATGGCGCACGCGCAGGCCGACAGCCTGCCGCCGCCGGTCGCCCGCGCCCTGCAAACGGCGGGCGTGCCGGCATTCGCCGTGGCGATATTCGTACAGGAAGTCGATGCGCGCGCGCCGCGCTTAAGCGTCAACGCCGCCGCGCCGATGAACCCGGCCTCGGTGATGAAACTGCTCACCACCTACGCCGGACTGGAACTGCTCGGCCCCGCCTACACCTGGCGGACGGAAGTCTACGCCGCCGGGCCGATCCGGGACGGCGTGCTGACGGGCGATCTGGTGCTGAAAGGCTACGGCGATCCGAAACTCGGTCTGGAACAATTCTGGCTGCTGCTGCGCCAGTTGCGCGCCAAGGGCCTGCGCGAGATTCGCGGCGACCTCGTGCTCGACCGCGCTTATTTCGCCGCCCAGCCGCACGACCCGGCGCGCTTCGACAACGAACCGCTGCGGCCCTACAACGTCGGCCCCGACGCGCTGCTGCTCAACTACAAGTCGATCCGCCTCGATTTCGCGCTGGACGCGGCGGACGGATCGGTAACCGTCTCCGCCGAACCGGCGCTGGCGCAACTTGAACTGGTCAACCTCGTCAAGCCCGGCAAGGGCGCCTGCGGCAGCGCCTGGTATGACGACATCGGCATGGAGTTCATCCCCGCCGGCGCGTCGGCGCGGCTGATCCTGAGCGGCAGCTACTCCGTTGCCTGCGGCGAAAAAAGCCGCCATGTCGCCGTCTTCGATCATCCGCAGTTCATCGCCGGCGTCTTCCGTCCGCTCTGGAGCGAACTCGGCGGCCGCTTCGAAGGCGTGGTGCGCGAAGGCGGCGCGCCCGCCGGCGCCCGTCTGCTGGCGCGAGCGGAATCGCCCGCGCTGGCCGAAGTGGTGCGCGAAATCAACAAATTCAGCAATAACGTGATGGCGCGCCAGCTTTATCTGACGCTCGGCGCCGAAACCGGCAAGCCGCCGGCGCGCAACGCCGAGGCCAACGCCGCGCTGCGCGCCTGGCTGGAACGGAAAGGGCTGCGCATACCGGAATTGTCGATCGAGAACGGCGCCGGTCTGTCGCGCAGCGACCGCATCAGCGCCGACAGTCTGGCGCGTCTGCTGGCCGCCGCCTGGGCCAGCCCGGTGATGCCGGAGTTCATCGCCTCGCTGCCGCTGGCCGGCGTCGACGGCACGATGCGCAAACGCCTCGCCGGCGACGCCATCGCCGGGCAAACCCACGTCAAGACGGGTTATCTGGAAGGCGTGCGGGCGCTGGCCGGCTATGTGCTCGACAAGAACGGCAAGCGCGTCATCGTCGTCTTCCTCGCCAACCATCCAAACGCCACCGCCGCCAAAGCAGCGCAGGACGCGCTGCTGAGTTGCGTGTACGACGCAAGCTGCTGATGCCGACAAGCCAAATTACCAAATTTTGGTATTATTGGAAGTGAAGCGTCGTATCAGCACGGAGACATGGCACATGAAAAATACATCATTCAGCGTCGGGGATCACTTTCAGGGATTCATCAACGGACAGATAACGCAGGGGCGCTACCGCTCGGCCAGTGATGTTGTCCGGGCAGCTTTGCGTCTACTGGAAGAAAAGGAAACCCGCTTGGCGGCGCTGCGAACCGCTCTGATCGAAGGCGAGAGCAGCGGCGCATCAACACCCTTCGACTTCGATGCCTTCATTGCGCGCAAACGGAGCAAATGAACGCCCGTGCCGTGAAGTGCATCCTCTCGCCCCTCGCACAGGCGGATCTGGACGAGATTTGGAATTACACCGTCACGCATTGGGGCGTAGATCAGGCCGAACGGTATCTTCGGGACATTCAGGCGGCAACTGAAACATTGGCCGGCAACCCTTGGCACGGTCAAGCCTGCGAGGATATCCGGCCCGGCTACCGAAAAATACCGGTTGGCTCACATATCATTTTCTATCGGCTGACCAATCAGGGCGTCGACATCGTACGGGTTTTACATCAGCGCATGGATGCCGATAGCCACCTTTGAAGGCGGCGCAAGACGCCTGCCGGAATCCCGCTCACAACGGCATGGGCTTTTCCGAGACGAGCCGCAGCCAGCCGGCCACGATGCGGTAGAGCACCCAGAGGCCGGCGCCGACCGCCACGGCATACGCCAGCGGCAGGCCGATCACCGTCATCATCAGCAGAATCGCCAGCGCAAGCCATTGCAAGGCAAACCAGAACGTGCGGATCTGCCAGCGGAAATGCGATTCGAGCCAGGTGCCGTAAGTCTCGCCGCGCTTGATGTAGTTGAGGACGACGGCGATGATCGACGGCCAGCCGGTCAGAAAAGCAGTGACGACAAACGCCGCGCTGACCAGGCCGGTGACGGCGCTGAAGGCATGCAGGCCGTAAATCACGTGGGCCAGCATCATCAGTCCTTGCGGCGGGCGGGCCAGCCCGGTGGCGTGATCGATTTCGTTCATTCTGTCCTCGATAAAAATTGCGCGCCGTCGACGAAAAATCTTGAACTCATAAACCCAGCGTCTGCCACAGATCATCCACCCGCCGCTTCACCGCCGCGTCCATGGCAATCACGCGGCCCCATTCGCGGACCGTCTCGCCCGGCCATTTGTGGGTGGCGTCAATGCCCATCTTGGCGCCCAACCCGGCCACCGGCGAAGCGAAATCGAGATAATCAATCGGCGTATTCTGCGCGATGAGCGTATCGCGCGCGGCATCCACGCGGGTGGTCAGCGCCCACACCACTTCCTTCCAGTCGCGCGTGTCGATGTCGTCATCCACGACGATGATGAATTTGGTGTACATGAACTGGCGCAGAAAACTCCAGATGCCGAACATCACGCGCCGGGCGTGGCCGGGGTATTGCTTTTTCATGCTCACCACCGCCAGCCGGTAGGAACAGCCCTCCGGCGGCAGATAAAAATCGACGATCTCGGGAAACTGCTTCTGCAACAACGGCACGAAAACTTCATTCAGCGCCAGACCGAGCATGGCCGGTTCGTCGGGCGGCTTGCCGGTGTACGTGCTGTGATAGATCGGCTCGCGGCGCAGGGTGATCCGCGAAAGCGTAAACACCGGGAATTCGGCCTGCTCGTTGTAATAACCGGTATGGTCGCCGTAAGGCCCTTCGCGCGCGGTTTCGCCCGGATGAATGGCCCCTTCCAGAACGATCTCGGCGGCGGCCGGCACCTGCAAATCGGAATCGAGGCATTTGACGACTTCCGTCCTCGCGCCGCGCAGCAAACCAGCGAACTGATATTCGGACAGCGTATCCGGCACCGGCGTCACCGCGCTGAGGAGCATGGCCGGATCGGCGCCGAGCGCCACTGCGACGGGGAACGGCTGACCGGGATGCTTCAGCGCATGATCGCGGTAATCGAGCGCGCCGCCCCGGTGCGCCAGCCAGCGCATGATGACCTTGTTCGGCGCGATCACTTGTTGACGATAAATGCCGATGTTCTGACGGCGCTGCGACGGCCCGCGCGTGACGGTCAGGCCCCAGGTGATGAGCGGCGCGGCGTCGTCCGGCCAGCAGGTCTGGATCGGCAGGCGCGAGAGGTCAATGTCCTTGCCTTCCCACACCACTTCCTGACAAGGCGCGGACGCGACTTCCTTCGGCGCCATGTCGAGCACTTTCTTGACCAGCGGCAGCGCCTCCCAGGCATCCTTGATGCCGCGCGGCGGCTCCGGCTCTTTCAGCGCGGCGAGCAGCCGGCCGACTTCGCGCAGCGACGTTCTCCAGCCGTCCGCGCCACCATTGCCGCCGCCGCCACCATCGCCACCATCGCCACCATCGCCGCCAGTTTCAATGCCAATGCCCAGCGCCACGCGGCGCGGCGTGCCGAACAGATTCGCCAGCACCGGCATCGCATGCCCCTTCGGTTTTTCAAACAACAGCGCCGGGCCGCCCGCGCGCAGCACGCGGTCGCAGACCTCGGTCATTTCCAGCTTCGGATCAACCTCGGCGGCGATGCGCTTGAGTTCGCCGAGGCTTTCGAGTTGCGCGATAAATCCGCGCAGGTCGCGGTATTTCATGGAGCGGCGGAGCGGTCGTTGGGCTGCGAACGATTATAGGCTTTCAACGATCCCCGCGCGACCGCATCGGCGACTGCTGCGGGCGCGACGATTCGGAGCGCGATCCTTGCGGCCGCGATTCAAAATCGGAACGCGGCGGCGGCGCGGGACGGCTTTGCGGCATCGGCTGGCTTGGCGGCGCGGAACGCATGGCCGGGCTTTGCGCCGCCGGCGCCTGGCGCGGCGGCGGCATTTGCAAACCCTGCGGACGCTGCGGATTTTGCGAACGCGGCGCTTCGATGCGCGGCGTTTCCCTCGGCTGCATATCGGGGCCAGAGCGCGGCGGCGGACTTTGCGGAGCGGAACGCATCGCGGGTGCCGTATCGTTCCTCGGCGCAGGCGGCATGCCGCGCGGTTGTGGCTGTGCTTGCGGCTGTACTTGCGGCGGCATGGGCGCGTTTTGCGGACGCGGCATCGTGTCACGCGGCATCGTGTCACGCGGCGTTCCCCCCGGCTGCGGCATGTCGGCATTGGAGCGCGGCGCGGGACGTTCCGGCGGCTCCTGCCGATCGGGACGCATCGCGGGCGCCTCATCGTTCCGCAACGCGGGCGGCGCGCCGCGTGATGGCCCCTGCGGCTGCATTTGTGAATTCTGCGGATTCTGCGGACGCTGCATCTCGTCACGCGCCGGGCCACGCGGCGGCATGGCGTCGCCGGGGCGCGGCGCGTTGCGGTTTTCGGTACGGCCTTCAGTACGGTTCTGCGGCGCGGATTCGGCATTGCGCAATGCGCCGGAGGACGGGAAACCAGCATCGCCGCGTGGCGCGCCAACGCGGGACTGCGGACGCGGCGGCATGGCATCGCGGCGCGGCGGCTGCGCCGGCGTGTAACGAACCGGCAGTTCGCCCCGCACCGGACGGCGCGCATCGGCGGGCACGGAGAAACTCGATCCGCGCACGGTGCGACGGCCAAAGTCCGCCTCCCGCACCGAGATGATTGCCCTGTTCACTCTCGTATTCCGGTAGATGTACGTGTTCTGCTGATACACCACGCGCGGGCCGCTCCAGCCGCCCCACCAGACCGCGCCGCGAAAACCCGGCCGGCCCCACCAGGGCAGCAGCGGCTCGCCCCAGCCGAGCGCCACCCAGCTCATGCCGCCGCCGCCTTCAAAGAACGCGACCAAAGCCGGCGCATAGACAAGGCGGGCGCGGCCCGGCCCGGGCGCCCAGGCCCACGATCCGCCGACGTGCACCCAGCGCCCGTAATGCGTGGTCGCCCAGCCCCAAGGCGCGACATCGACCCAGGTCCAGCCGTAATAGGCATCGGAATACCAGCGGCCGCTGCTGTACGGCGTCCAGCCGGCGGCAACGGACGGCACCCAGACCGAACCGTAGGTGTTGTCTTCGCGCCAGTTGCCGTAGCGGTCGAGATCGGCCGCGCCATACACATCGGGCGAGACGTAGCGGGCACTGGTCGAGGCGGCGTAATACTCCGAGCGGGCATCGTTCCAGCCATCCCAGGCATCCGGCGCCGGCGCGGCATGGCTATCGACGCGCGCGCCATTTTCGATCACGACTTCCTCGCCGGAAACGATGTCGCGGCTGCGGCCATCGGCCAGCGTGATGGCGGCGCGGCCATTATTGCGCACGACGATGCGCGTCTCGCCCGGACGCACCTGAATCCGGTAATAGCCCAGACCGGCGATGGCGATGTTGACGCGCTCGGTGTCGATGCGCACCCGCTGTCCGGCGCCGCCGCCGCGCAGATCGAAAGAAACCGCGCCGGCCGCCAGACGAAATTGCAGCGCCTCCGGCTCGGTGTTTTCCAGAATCAGCCAGCTATCGGCCATCATGCGCACGAAATCGGCGCGGCCCACTTGCAGTTCGACAGTGGCGTCGCCGCCGGCGTTAATCGCGTCGCCTTCGGCGAGCGCCATGTTGATCTGCGCCGGCTCCCAACCGGCGGCGCCGGGCCGCCAGAACTGCACATCGCCCTCGGCAACGGCCAGACGCGGCGGCGTCGCCATGTCCGACGGCGCTTCAGCGTAGGTTTGCGCCAGCGCCGGAACACAGGCAAACATCGCCGCCAAAACCAACCACCCCCCCAGCCAGCCAGCCAGCCATTCCCGCCATTCCGTTGTCTTCGCGGTCACTTTCGTCGTCATGATGATGCCTCCTGTTCTTCCCGCAACGCGGGTTCGCGCCCTGGCGCATTCCGTCGCCAGCATAGTGCGCTTCTTGCGGGGCGCGCTGCTGTTTTTATGTGTTTCCATATGTTTCCGGTGAAACACGGGCGCAGCCCCGAAAGAATCATGCGCCGGCTCTCAAGTCGACAGTTTATTCCTGAAGTTTATTCCGGCCGCCGCCGCAAACCTGTTACACTGCGCGCCGCGTTGGCCTTCCATCAGTCTGTCTGCCGCGCGCCGCGTAATTCCGATTCAGTTCCGATTCGCGTTTTCATCCCCCGACGAGATCCCGCCAGACTGATCGCCGCCCGCGCGAGGCCGATCCAGGTATTGCATTCATGAGCTTTTCCGCACTCGGCCTGCGTGCCGAGATTCTTCGCGCCATCGCCGCAGAAGGTTACACCGCGCCGACGCCGATTCAGGCGCAGGCGATTCCCCTCGTTCTGCAAGGCCGCGACCTGATGGCCGCCGCCCAGACCGGCACCGGCAAGACTGCCGCTTTTACTTTGCCCCTGCTCCAGTTGCTCGGCTCGCGCCCGGCGCGGGCGCGCGGCAAGCCGCGCGCGCTGGTGCTGACGCCGACGCGCGAACTGGCCGCCCAGGTCGAGGAAAGCGTGCGCGTCTACGGCCATTATCTGCCGCTCAAAACGGCGCTGGTTTTCGGCGGCGTCGGCATGGCGCCGCAGATAAAGGCGCTCAAGGCCGGCGTCGACGTTCTGGTCGCCACGCCGGGCCGCCTGCTCGATCACGTGGGCCAGAAAACAGCCGATCTGTCGGCGGTCGAAATCCTGGTGCTCGACGAAGCCGACCGCATGCTCGACATGGGCTTCATCCATGACATCCGCAAGATTCTGGCGCTGCTGCCGAAGCAAAAGCAAAGCCTGCTGTTTTCCGCCACCTTCTCCGACGACATCCGGGCGCTGGCCGCCGGCCTGCTCAACGACCCGCAAAGCGTCGAAGTAGCGCCGCGCAACGCCGCCGCCGATCAGGTGCGGCAGCGCGTCTATCCGGTCGACAAGGCGCGCAAGCGCGATCTGCTGATCCAGTTGATCGGCGATCATCAATGGCATCAGGTGCTGGTATTCACGCGCACCAAGCACGGCGCCAACACGCTCGCCGAAAAACTCGACAAGGCCGGCATCTCCGCCGCCGCCATTCACGGCAACAAGAGCCAGAGCGCGCGCACGCGGGCGCTGGCCGACTTCAAGCGCCTGAAGCTGAACGTGCTGGTCGCCACCGACATCGCCGCCCGCGGCCTCGACATCGACCAGTTGCCGCACGTGGTGAACTTTGAACTGCCCAACGTGCCGGAAGATTACGTGCACCGCATCGGCCGCACCGGCCGCGCCGGCGCGAGCGGGGACGCCGTCTCGCTGGTCTGCGTGGATGAGCACGGCTTGCTGCGCGACATCGAGCGCCTGCTCAAGCGCCCGATCGAAAAGATCGTGCTGCCGGGTTTCGAGCCTGACCCGCGCATCCGGCCCGAGCCAATCGAAAACGGCAAGCGTTCACAAGGGCGCGGGCAAAGACCGGCGCAGGAATACGGCAAGGGACACGCCAAGGGACACGGGAGACACAACAAGGGGCATTCACAAGGACACACGCAAGGACACGCGCAAGGACAGCATCCCGGCAGGAAAACGGCCAAGGCCGCGCCGCCGCGTCCGGGCGGGCCGTCCCGGCGCGGCGCCGACGGGCGCGGGCATTCCGGCAACGCCGCCGGCAATCCCGGCAATCCCGCCCGGCATCATTCCGGCACGCGGCACCGCTGAAAAGCGCCGCGCCTTCCCATCGGCATCAAAACGTCCTAGAGTGCGGGCTGACGACCGGATAATGGAACACATGGAAGTCGCCGCCCCGCCCGCCACCATCCGCATCCTCGACGCCAGCGAGCGCGAGAGGATCGAAACCTTTTTCCTCGAAGAACTCGACGACGTCGCGCTCTACTGGCGTTTCTTCCGCACCATGACGCCCCTGACCGTGCGCGCCTACGTCACGCAGATGCGCTTCGGCGACGGCTGCGTCGTCTTCGGCGCCTTCGACGGCGAGCGGCTCATCGGCGTGGCCGAACTCTCCGCCATTCCCAACAGCGAAGCGTGCGCCGAAAACTGCCCCGCCGCATCGGCCTGCGCCGAACTCGGCGTCGCCGTATCCAACCAATTGCGCCACAAGGGTCTGGGCCGCGCGCTGCTCGACTACCTGCTGCGCCACGGCTGGACGCACGGACTGACGCGCATCCAGCTCTCCACCCTGCGCGACAACGGCCCCATGCTCGCCCTCGCCAAACGGCTCGGCTTCGAGGAAGTGCGCCAGGAGCCGGATGAAATCGTCATGCACATCCTGCGCCCCGCCGACTGGCCCGTGCCGATCCCCCTGCGCCCGCGAACCGCGATGGCCATCCCGCCCGACCGCCCCATCGCCTGCACCGCCATAGTCACCAATATCCGCTGCAAGTAATCGACTTGCAGATAAACGCTGGGATTCCACTTCGTTCCATCCCAGCCTACGTCGCTCGGTAGGTTGGCGCTGAGCGAAGCGAAGCCCAACACCCGGAGCCGTTGTCATTCCGCGCGAAGTCGCGGAATCCATATGGCGGTGGATTCTGCGACTCCGCTTCGCTCCGTGCAGAATGACAATCTCGCTCGCTTGCGGGAGAGCGCCCCCGATCGGGTCGAGGGCAGGCTCTGCCCCCGGCTTCATCGGGGGGCCGGGGGAGAGGGCAAGCCGGGCGTTGCCTGCACGCAACGTTAACCTGCCGCGCCACGACAAAAAAACATGACAAATCCTGTCAGTTGGATTATCTTGCCGAAGTCCCGCTTTTTCCCGCGCAACAGAAAAGAAATAGCGCGGCTTTTCAACACCATTGAAGCAAGAGGAGAAACGCATGAAACGCTTTTGTAATCAAGCAGTTAGTCCCCCCTCCCCCCCCCGCATGATCTAAGCCCTTGTAATCATTCCGCTTTTCCGCTTCTCCGGCGCGTGTTGCCGGTCGCAAGCGCGTTGCTTGTCTTCTCCCTCGTTTCCCCCGCAAATGCCGCCGATGTCGGCGACTGGACCGGTTTGCATGTCGGCGGCAACATCGGCTATGGCTGGGGCGATTATTCCGATTCCGTGTTACAGGCATCGGATGTGGATGGCAGTTTGGCCGGCGCGCAGATCGGTTACGACTGGCAGCTCGGACAAAACCACAACATCGTGCTCGGCGTCGAGGCCGATTTCAATTGGAGCGATATGCAGGACACTCTCAAGTCTCGGTACCCCCAGTACGATCTATTCGCCATCGGCGGTAACGGTGCTTTAGTGTCAATAAACGACACGTCCATTGATCTCGATTGGCTCAGCACAGTACGTTTGCGCGCGGGCGTTCTGCCCCGGCCCGACTGGTTGATCTATGCTACCGGTGGGTTTGCCTTCGGTAACGTTAAGTATGCCAACTTCGGGTCGAGCAGAGGTGCGGGCTGGACGCTCGGCACTGGCACGGAATGGAAGTTCGCCCCCCAGTGGAGCGCCAAGGCCGAATACCTGTATTTCGATCTCGGTAACACGGGGATTGACTTCGACGGGCATATTCTGCGCGTGGGCGTGAATTACCACTTCTAGACGCGGCATCCCATCCCAAACCCGCCCGGTGCCGGCTTTGCACAGCGAGTAGGCTGGGTTGAGCGCAGCGAAACCCAGCTTCGGCATGCTGGGATTCCACTTCGTTCTATCCCAGCCTACGCCCTTCGTTCCATCCCAGCCTACGTCGCTCGATAGCTTGGCGCTGAGCGGCGAAGCCCAACAACAACGTTCGACTTCCACGCCTCAAAAAACCGGCCAGCGGCCCGAGCGCAGGGCGTAGTCGGCGAAGAGGCCGGCGAAGATCACCGCGCCGACCCAGTTGTTGTCCATGAAGGCGCGAAAGCACGGCATGCGTTCGCGGTGGCGGATCCAGAAGTAGTGGCGCAGCATCATGCCGCCCGCCGCCGCCAGGCCGGCGTAGAAGAAAATTCCGCGCCCCGCCTGCGCGCCGACCCAGGCGAGGATGGCCAGCATCATGGCGTAGCAGAACATCACCGCCGCGACATCGAAGCGGCCAAAGGTGATGGCGGAGGTCTTGATGCCGATTTTCAGATCGTCGTCGCGGTCTACCATCGCGTAGCAGGTGTCGTAGCCGATGGCCCAGAAAATATTCGCCGCCAGCATCACCCAAGCCAGCGGCGGCACGGTGTGGACTTGCGCCGCGAAAGCCATCGGGATGCCGAAGCCGAAGGCGACGCCGAGATAAGCCTGCGGGATGGCGAGAAAGCGTTTCGTGAGGGGATAGGTCAGCGCCAGAAACACCGCCACCAGCGAGAGCAGCCAGACCAGTTTGTGCAGCGGCAGGATGAGCAGAAACGCGCCCAGCGTGACGCCGGCGGCGAGCAGCAGCGATTCGCGTTCCGAGACGATGCCGGCGGCGAGCGGCCGCTCCCGCGTGCGCTCGACGTGCGGGTCGAAGTTGCGGTCGGCATAGTCGTTCATCACCACGCCGGCCGAGCGCATCAGCAATGAGCCGAAGGCGAAGATCCAGACCATGAACAGGCTCGGCTGCCCTTCCGCCGCGACCCACAGCGCCCACATCGTCGGCCACAGCAAAAGCAGTGTGCCGATCGGCTTGTCGAGCCGCATCAGGCGTTCGTAGGCGTCAATGCGCTGGCGCAGGGTGAGTCCGGGCATGGGGGGATTTTATACCTTCAACAGCTCGCGCCGGCTGCCCAGCCAGCGCGCGACGTGGCGCTCGGCGGCGTCAGGAAACGCCCGCAGCATGCGCTCGGCGGTTTCGCGGGCGGCGTCGAGCAGATCGGCGTCCGCTTCCAGATCAGCGAAGCGCAGCAGCGGCACGCCGCTTTGGCGGCTGCCGAGAAATTCGCCGGGGCCGCGCAGGCGCAAATCCTCGCGCGCAATCTCGAAGCCGTCGGCGCTTTCGTAGATGATTTTCAGGCGCGCCCGCGCCGCCTCGCCGAGCGGAGCGGCGTAGAGCAGGATGCACACCGAATCGTCGGCGCCGCGACCGACGCGGCCGCGCAACTGGTGCAGTTGCGAGAGGCCGAAACGCTCAGCGCATTCGATCACCATCAGCGAGGCATTCGGCACGTCGACGCCGACCTCGATCACCGTGGTGGCGACGAGAAGCTGAATGTCACCGGCGACGAAGCCGTCCATCACCCGCGCTTTCTCGTCGGCTTTCAGGCGGCCATGCACCAGACCGATGTTCAATTCCGGCAGGGCGGCGCGCAGCCGCTCGAAGGTGTCCGTCGCCGCCTGCAATTGCAGTTTCTGGCCGCCCCCGCCGGCGCCGGTTTCCTCGATCAGCGGACATACCCAATACGCCTGACGGCCCTGCGCGCAGGCATCGCGGATGCGGGCGATCACCTCGTCGCGGCGCGCTTCCGCCACCAGCTTGGTCAGCACCGGCTTGCGGCCCGGCGGCAGCGCGTCGATCACCGATACGTCGAGATCGGCGTAGTAGCTCATCGCCAGCGTGCGCGGAATCGGCGTCGCCGACATCATAAGCTGATGCGGATTGGCGCCCTTCTCGCGCAAGGTCAGCCGCTGGCGGACGCCAAAACGGTGCTGCTCGTCGATGATCGCCAGCCCGAGACAGTGAAAATCCACCGTTTCCTCGATCAGCGCGTGCGTGCCGATGGCGAGCGGCAAGCGGCCGCAGGCGACCGCTTCCGCCATCGCCGCTTTCTCTCTTTTCTTCAGGCTGCCGGAGAACCAGCCGATCTCCAGCCCCAGCGGCGCCAGCCACTGCGAGAGCTTGCGCCAATGCTGCTCGGCGAGAATTTCCGTCGGCGCCATCAGCGTCGCCTGATAGCCGTTCTCCACCGCTTGCAGCATGGCGAGGGCGGCGACAATGGTTTTGCCGCTGCCGACATCGCCCTGCAACAGACGCTGCATCGGATACGGCTGGCCCAGGTCGCGCCCGATTTCTCCCCACACCCGCCGTTGCGCGGCGGTGAGTTGAAAGGGCAGCGCGGCGAGCAGTTTTTTCGTCAGCGCGCCGCGCGCCGGCAGCGGCGGCGCCGTCTTGGCGCGGCGCGCTTCATGGGCGCGGCGCAGCGAAATCTGCTGGGCCAGCAACTCGTCAAACTTGATGCGCCGCCAGGCCGGATGCGCGCGATCCACCAGATCGGCGAGCGCAATATCCGGCGTCGGGTGATGCAGCAGCCGCACGCTGTCGGCGAAGGGCGCCAGCTTGAGCTGTTTACGCAGCGGCTCGGGCAGGGTTTCACTCAGATCGGCCTGTTCCAGCGCGAGGCCGATGCACTTGCGCAAGGCGAGTTGCGACAAGCCGGCCGTGGCCGGATAGACCGGCGTCATGGCCTGCGCCAGCGTCTCGCCCGCACCGACCAGACGGTAGCGCGGATGCACCATCTCATCGCCGAGAAAACCGCCGCGCGGCTCGCCGAAAATCCGCAAGCAGACGCCGGGCGCAAGCTGCTTCAACTGACTGCCGTAGAAGTTGAGAAAGCGCAACGCCAGTTCGCCGCTGGCGTCGCGCACACGCGCCACCAGTTGGCGGCGCGGACGGTACTGCACGGAAGCCTCGACCACCCGCGCCTCGATCTGCGCCGGCACGCCGGGCCGCAGATCGGCGATGGCGGTCAGGCGCGTCTCGTCCTCGTAGCGCAGCGGCAGATGCAGCGCCAGATCGTCCAGCGTGCGCAGCCCGATCCGGGCCAGCTTCGCCGCCGTGGCCGGCGTCGCCAGCGTGGTCAGCGCCGGCGCCGCGCTCACGCCAGCACGAGCACCGCGTCGATCTCGACCAGCGCGCCGCGCGGCAGCGCCGCCACCTGCACCGTGGCGCGGGCCGGATAAGGCGGGCTGAAAACCTGCGCCATCGCGTCATTCACCTTGGCGAAGTGGGCGAGATCGGTGAGATAGATGTTTACCTTCACGGCATCGGCGAGCGCGCCGCCCGCCGCCGCCGCGACAGCCTTCAGATTGTCGAAAACGCGCGCGATCTGCGCGTCGATCCCCTCCGCCATCTGCATGGTGGCCGGATCAAGACCGATCTGGCCGGAAAGATAAACCGCGCTGCCGCTCCGCACGGCCTGCGAATAAGGGCCGATGGCGGCAGGCGCGTCGGCGCTGGCAATGATGGTCTTCTTGCTCATGGGCGGCTCCCGGTTTCCGTTACGGATTCCATTATGCCAGCCCATCCCCGTCCCGGCCTTCCCGCCGCGCTTTCGCGGCGATGAACGCTTGATGTTGTCGGGCGTCGCCGCGTTTAGCGCCGACCTACGCCACCGACTCGAACAGCGCCGCTGCGCCCATGCCGGTGCCGACGCACATGGTTACCATGCCGTACTTTGCTTCGCCACGCTGCATGGCGGCCATGATGGTGGCGGTGCGGATGGCGCCGGTGGCGCCGAGCGGATGGCCGAGGGCGATGGCGCCGCCGAGCGGGTTTACTTTTTGCGGGTCGAGCGCGAGCGAGCGCGTGACGGCGAGCGCCTGAGCGGCGAAGGCTTCGTTGAGTTCGATCCAGTCCACTTCGTTCTGCCGCACGCCGGCCTGTTTCAGCACGCGCGGGATGGCTTCAATCGGGCCGATGCCCATGATCTGCGGCGGCACGCCGGCGACGGCGTAGCCGCGAAAGCGGGCGATCGGTTTGAGGTTGAATTGCGTGAGGATTTTTTCCGAAACCAGCAGCACGGCGCTGGCGCCGTCGGACATCTGCGAGGCGTTGCCGGCGGTGACGGTTCCTTTGGCGGCGAACACCGGCCGCAGTTTGGCGAGGCGCTCGGGCGTGCTGTCGCGGCGCGGCCCTTCGTCGTTTTCGATCACGCGCTCGACGATTTTGACGGCGCCGCTGCCGAAATCGGGCAGGTGGTCATGCGCCGTGTAGGGGGAAATCTCGGCGCGGAACTTGCCTGCGGCGATGGCGGCGGCGGCCTTGCTGTGGCTGGCGGCGGCGAAGGCGTCCTGATCCTCGCGGCTAACATGCCATTCGGCTGCGACCTTTTCGGCGGTGAGGCCCATGCCGTAGGCGATGCCGACATTTTCGTCGCGCGCGAAAATCGCCGGATTGAGGGAAACCTTGTTGCCCATCATCTGCGGCATGCAGCTCATGCTCTCGACGCCGGCAGCGAGCATGACATCGGCTTCGCCGAGACGGATGCGGTCGGCGGCAAGCGCCACGGCCTGTACGCCGGAGGCGCAAAAGCGGTTGATGGTCATGCCCGGCACGCTGTCGGGCAGGCCGGCCAGCAGCAGGCCGATGCGGGCGACGTTCATGCCCTGCTCGGCTTCCGGCATGGCGCAGCCGGCGATGACGTCGCCGATCAGCCGGGGATCGAGGCCGGGCGCGCGCGCCATGACGTTTCGGATGACATGCGCCAGCATGTCGTCGGGACGCACGGCGCGCAGCGCGCCATGAATCTTGCCGACCGGGGTGCGGGTGGCGGCGACGATGTAGGCATCCTGCGCTTGTTTGCTCACGTTCGCTCTCCTTCTCAGTTGCGCAGCGGCTTGCCGGTCGCCAGCATGTGGGCGATGCGCTGTTGCGTTTTTTCGGTCTTCAGCAGCGTCATGAATTCATGGCGCTCGACGGCGAGCAGCCAGGCTTCGTCGACCCGCGCGCCGGTGTCGACATCGCCGCCGCAGAGGGCGACGGCGGCGCCTTTGGCGACGCTGTAGTCGTGGGCGGAAATCATGCCGCCTTCCTTCATGTTCACCAGCATCATCTCCAGCGTGGCGATGCCGTTGCGGCCCGCCGCCTTGATCGCGCGCGCCGGCGGTTTGGGCCGCCAGCCGGCTTCGCGCAAGGCGCGCGCCGTCTGTCGGGCGACGTGCAGCGCTTCGTCCGGGTTGAAGACGACGGCGTCGGCTTCGCGCAGAAAACCCAGTTCACGCGCTTGCGGCGCGCTCTTCGATACCGTTGCCATGGCGATGGTCTGAAACGCGGATTGCAGGAAAAGAAAAACGTCGCCGCCGGCGATGCGCGCCGCGCCTTCGTGCGCGCGCAGGGCGAATTCCTTGCAGCCGCCGCCGGCCGGAATCAAACCGACGCCGGCTTCGACCAGACCGAGATACGATTCCAGTCCCGCCACGACGCGGCTGGCGTGCATGACGACTTCGCAGCCGCCGCCGAGCGCCATGCCGTTCACTGCCGCCACCACCGGCACTTGCGCCTGTTTGAGCGTTTGCGTCATGTGCTGAAAGCGGGCGACCGCCTTTTCCAGCGCGGCGAAATCGCCGGCTTCGATGGCCGGCGCCAGCGCCGCCAGATTGGCGCCGGCGGAAAACGGCGGCTTCGGCTGCCAGATCACCAGGCCCTGGTAATCGCATTCGGCGCGCGCCACCGCTTCGAGAATGCCCTCGACCACATCCGGGCCGAGCGTGTTCAGCTTGCTCTTGAATGACAGCACGGCGATGTCGGCGTCGCCCGGCGCGGTCCACATCCGCACGGCATCGTTCTCGAACACCGTCTTGCCGTCTTCCGCGGCCTCGCCCAGCACACGCTCGGGGAATATCTGGCGCGCATACACCGGCAGTGCCGCGCGCGGCTGATCGGCCTTGGCGCGGGGCGACCAGGAACCGCGCGGATTGTGCACGCCGGCGCGGCCGTCGAACACCCAGCCCGGCAGCGGCGCGGCGCTCATGGTGTGGCCGGTTGCAATGTCGGCTTGAATGGCCTCGGCAATCGCTTGCCAGCCGGCGGCCTGCCAGGTTTCAAAAGGACCTTCCCGCCAGCCGAAGCCCCAGCGCATGGCGAGATCAACATCGCGCGCGTTGCCGGCGATGGTTTCGAGATGAACGGCACAATAGTGAAACACGTCGCGGAAAATTGCCCATAGAAATTGCGCCTGCGGCGAGGCATGGGCGCGCAGCCGCGCGAATTTTTCCGCCGGCTGTTTGAGCTTCAGCATCGCCGCGACTTCGGCGTCAACCTCACCGGCGGCGGGACGGTAATCCCGCGCCGCCGGATCGAGCACGCTGATGAGTTTGCCCTCTTTGCGATAGATGCCGATTTTCGTTTTCTGGCCGAGCGCGCCTTGTTCGATCAGCGCCGCCAGCCAGGGCGGCACGGCGTAATGCGGATGCCAGGGGTCCGCCGGCAGCGCGTTCCGCATGGTGCCGATGACGTGCGCCAGCGTGTCGAGGCCGACCACATCGGCGGTGCGGAACGTGGCGCTTTTCGGACGGCCGATGGCGGGGCCGGTGAGCGCATCCACCACGTCGAAGCCGAGGCCGAGGCGGTCGGCGTGATGCATCACCGCCAGCATGGAAAACACGCCGACGCGGTTGGCGATGAAGTTCGGCGTGTCGGCGGCGCGCACGACGCCCTTGCCGAGCGTCGTGGTGAGAAAAGTTTCCAGATCGTCGAGCATGCCAAGCGCGCTCGCCCGGCAGGGAATGATCTCGACCAGCCGCATGTAGCGTGGCGGGTTGAAAAAGTGGATGCCGCAGAAGCGGCGGCGCAAGGCTTCCGGCAGCGCCCCGGCCAGCGCCTCGATCGACAGGCCGGAGGTGTTGCTGGCGAAAATCGCGTTCCCGGCGATATAGGGTGCCACCTTGGCGTAGAGGTCGCGCTTCCATTCCATTTTCTCGGCGATGGCCTCGATGACGAGATCGCAGCCGCGCAAGGCTTCGAGGCCGGCGTCATAGTGGGCAGCGTCGATGTAATCGGCGCAGTCTTTGGCGGCGAGCGGCGCCGGTTCCAGCCGCTTGAGGCCGTCGATGGCTTTGCGGACAATGCCATTGGGATCGCCCTCCGGCGCCGGCAGATCGAACAGCGCCACCGGCACGTCGGCGTTCGCGCAATGAGCGGCGATCTGCGCCCCCATCACGCCGGCACCGAGCACAGCGACTTTGCGTATCATGAAATTGCGCATCGGTTTCTCCTGATCTTTATGACTCCATCCCCACCCAGCCCTCCCCTTGAAGGTGAGGGCTATTTATCTTCCGGTGGCACTTCGCGCTTGCCGCCGCTGGCGTCGAGGGCGACGTAGGTCAGTTGCGCTTCCGTCACCTTCACCGTCAGCGGACGGGCCGGATTGCGTTCGGCATACACCTCGACCTTGACCCGCAGCGACGTGCGGCCGACATCGACCACCTCGGCGTAGAACGACAACAAATCGCCCACCGCCACCGGCTGCTTGAACAAAAACTGGTTCACCGCGATGGTGGCGACGCGGCCGCGCGCGCGGCGCACGGCGGCGATGCTGCCGGCAACGTCGACATTCGCCATGATGTAGCCGCCGAACAGATCGCCGGCGTGGTTGGCGTCGGCCGGCATCGGCAGCAGGCGCAGGGCCGGCTGTTTGTCCGGCAAGCGGGACGGCGCGTTCATGCCGTCCCCTTGCCGCGTTCCTGTTCATAGTGCAGCGGCCCGCCGCGGAAGGGCGCGAAGCCGGTGCCGAAGATCACGCCAGCATCGGCCAGATCGGCGTCGGCGACGACGCCTTGCTCGACGCAGCGCCGCGCCGCGTCTAGGAAGGGTCGCAGCAGCCGTTCGGCGAGGCCGTCCGGCGCGGGGCCGGAGGCGTTCTTTTGCGGCTTGCCTTTGTCATAGACGTAAAAGCCGCGCCCGGTCTTGCGGCCAAGCTGTCCGGCGGCGACCCGCTCCATCAGCTTCGCCGGCGGCGCGGCGGCGTTCGCCAGTTGCTGTCCGGCGGCGACGACGACATCGAGGCCGACGGTGTCCGCCAGTTCGATCGGCCCGAGCGGCATGCCGAAAGCCAGCGCCGCTTCGTCCACCGTTTCCGGCGCCATGCCTTCGTCGAGGCAGCGCATCGCTTCCTGCATGTAAGGCGCCAGCACGGCGTTGACCAGAAAGCCGGGCGCGCTTTTCACCGGCAGCGGCAGCTTGTCGATGGCGCGCACGAATGCCAGTCCTTTTTTCAGCATCGCCGGATCGGAATCCGCGCCTTCGACCACTTCGACCAGCGGCATCTTCGCCACCGGGTTGAAGAAGTGAATACCGATCAGGCGCGAGGGATTTTTCAGCGCCAGGGCGATGTCTTCCAGCCGCAGGCTCGACGTGTTGGTGGCGAGCACGGCATCGGGCCGGGCGATGGCTTCGATGCCGGCGAACAGCGCGCGCTTCGTTTCCAGATCCTCGAAGATGGCTTCGATCACCAGATCGGCCCGCCGCGCGCCCTGTCCGGCCGGATCGGGGATCAGGCGGTCGAGCGCGAAGCGCACCTGCGCGTCGTCGCGCAGCTTCTTCTTGAACGCCGCCGCCGCGCGCCGGATGGCGGGCGCGATGCGCTCGATGCTCTGGTCTTGCAGCGTCACGGTGAGGCCGCGCAGCACGCCCCAGGCGGCGATGTCGCCGCCCATCACGCCGGCGCCGATGACGTGCAGATGCTTCGGCATGAAATGCTCAATATTGTTTTCGGGTTTGCCGAAGCCGCGCAGCCGCTCGCGCAAGTAATACACGCGCACCAGATTTTGCGTCGTCGGCGAAGCGGCGATGGCGTCGAGCGAAGTCGGCTTGCCGTCCGGCACGGCCAGCGCGTTGCCACCGTGGTTCGCCCACATGTCGAGAATCGCGTAGGGCGCCGGATAGTGTTCGGGACGGGCGCGTTTGACGACCTGCTTGCGCGCCTGCGCGGCGACGAGTCCCTTCAGTGGCCCGTTCAGTATTTTTTGCAGAAAAGGCAAGGCGCGGGGCGGCGCGCCCGAGCGCACTTTCATGCGCGCCGCGTTTTCCATCACGCGCGGCGGCACGCATTCGTCGGCGAAGCCGGTTTGCCGCGCGCGGCGGGCGCTCAAGGGGCGGCCCGTCAGCATCATGTCGAACGCGGCGGCCGGCCCGATCGTTCGCGGCAGCCGCAGCATGCCGCCCCAGCCCGGCACGATGCCGAGCATGACTTCCGGCAGGGCGATGCGCGTGCCCGGCTCGTCCACCACGATGCGGTAGCGGCAGGCCAGCGCCAGTTCGGTGCCGCCGCCCATGCAATGGCCGCGAATCAGCGCCAGCGTCGGATAGCGCACGGCGGCAAGGCGGTTGAAAAGCGTCCAGCCGCGCTCCACCAGCGCCTTGGCGTCCGCCGCCGAAGCGAGTTGCGTGAATTCGCCGATGTCGGCGCCGGCGATGAAACCGGCGCTTTTGCCGGAGCGGATCACCAACCCCTTGGGCGGATCGCGCTCGAATTCGTCGAGCGCCAGCGCCAGTTCGCGCATCGCCTCGGCGGACAGCGTGTTGGCGGATTCGCCCGCCTTGTCGAACACCAGCCAGGCCAGCCCGTCCGCTTCGCGCTCGATGCGCCAATGTTTCATGTCGCTCATATTCACTCCGAATCAGACTGTTTCCACCAGCATCGCGCCGCCCTGACCGCCGCCGATGCAGATCGTCGCCATGCCGCGTTTGCCGCCGTTGCGCCGCAGCACATGCAGCAGGTGCAGGACGATGCGCGCGCCGGAAGCGCCGACCGGATGGCCGAGCGCGATGGCGCCGCCGTCGACGTTGAGCTTTTCCTCGTCGAGCACGCCCAGCGGCGCGTCGAGGCCGAGTTGCTCGCGGCACCAGTCGGCGTCTTTCCAGGCTTCAATGCAGCCGAGCACCTGCGCGGCGAACGCTTCGTTGATCTCCCAGGCATCGAGATCGTTCAGGCCCAATCCGTGACGGCGCAGGATCGGCGTCGCCGCATGCACCGGCCCCAGCCCCATCTGCGCCGGATCGAGGCCGGCCCACTGCACATCGGCGATGCGGCCGATCGGCTGCAAGCGATGGCGCGCAACGGCTTCTTCGGAAGCGAGAATCAGCCAGACGCTGCCGTCGGTGATCTGCGAACTGTTGCCGGGCGTGACCTTGCCGTATTTCTTGTCGAAAAACGGTTTCAGTTTCGCCAGGCCCGCCATCGACGAATCGCGCCGCACGCCGTCGTCGGCGGCGTACACCGCGCCGTCGCGGTCGATCAGCGGCATCACTTCGTCATAATGACCGGCATCCTGGGCGGCGACGGCGCGCTGATGGCTGCGCACCGAAAAAGCGTCCATCTGCTCGCGTGTGATGCCGAAACGCCAGGCGAGATTTTCCGCCGTCTGCCCCATCAGCAGACCGACCACCGGATCGGTGAGGCCCTTCAAGATGCCGATCACCGGCGAGAGCAGCGCGCCCGGTTTCAGCTTGGCGAACAGCGCCGCTTTCTGGCCGAGGGTTTTCGCCTGCGCCATTTTGGCGAACCACAGCACCATCGCGCGCGAATACAGCAGCGGCGCGCGCGACAAGGCGTCGACGCCGCCGGCCAGCGCCAGTTGCGAGCGGCCCGTGTGGATGTTGGCGATGGCCGAGTCGAGCGCCTGCATGCCGGAGGCGCAGTTGCGCATCACCGTCCAGCCCGGCACGCCATGACCGCAGCCGATGCGCAAGGCGGCGACGCGGCCGATGTTGACTTCGTCCGGCGAGGGCGAAGCGCAGCCGAGAATGACTTCATCGAGTTCTTCGGCGGCGAAAGGCTGACGCGCCAGCAGCGCGCGGCCGGCGGCGGCGGCCAGATCACCGGCGGAGAACGGGCCGGGCGCGTTGCGCGCTTTCAGAAACGGCGTGCGCGCGCCGTCGATGATGTACACGGGTTTGAAGCTCATGGCCATCCTTTCATTGATTCCGCATTACGCCACCTTGCGCTGCGGCGCCGGTTCCGGTTCGCTGCGGCGCAGGCCGAGATCGAAGGGGAAGTCGTCGACCTTGATGACTTCATCCGTCAGCGCGCGCGCTTGCGCCAGCAGCGCATGCTCGGCGCTGGTAATGATGCCATGCGCCAGCGCCTGATTTTCCAGTTCTTCCGCGCCGCCGTCCGTTAGTTGACCCCGCTTGCGGGCGGCGCGCAGCCTGGCGCGCACCTCCTCGGCTTGCAGCGTCGCTTCCAGCGCCAGTTCGATGACGCCGACCGGGTCTTGCGCGTCGCGCGGCAGATACATGCCGGCGGTGAGACGCTCCCGCGTGGCGGAAGGCGCGATGAGCAGTTCCGCCACATCGCCGCCCAACTGATCCGGCGCCGCCGCGCAGGGCCGGCCAAGCGGAAAGATCACGCCGCGCAGCAAGGCAGCGACGAAGCGGACGGGGAAGTTCGCCATCACGCCGTCAAACGCGCTTTGCGCCTTGAACAGCGTGTCCTGCATCGTCCAGTGCAGCAGCGGCGCGTCCGCCTGCTGGCGGCCTTCGCTCTCGTAGCGTTTCAACACCGCCGAGGCGAGATACAGCAGCGACAAAATGTCGGCCATGCGCGCAGAAAGTTTCTCCTTGCGCTTCAAGCTGCCGCCCAGCGTCAGCATCGAAACATCGGCGAGCAGCGCGAAGGCGGCGGAAAAGCGCGACAACTGCCGATAGTAGCGGCGCGCTTCGGGCGCGGCTTCCGCCGGCGCGGCGGCGAAGCGCGCGCCGGTGAGTCCGGCGGTCAATGCGCGCCAGCCGTTGCCGAGCACATGGCCGATGTGGGCGAAAAGGGCGCGGTCGAACGCAACCAGATCGTCCCGCTGCGCCGCCTCCATTTCGGCCATCACATACGGATGGCAGCGGATGGCGCCCTGACCGAAAATGATCAGGCTGCGCGTCAGGATGTTCGCGCCTTCGACGGTGATCGCCACCGGCACTTGCTGATAAGCGCGGCCAAGAAAATTGGAGGGGCCGAGGCAGATGCCCTTGCCGCCGAGAATATCCATGCCGTCGTTCATCGCCTGGCGCGCCCGCTCGGTGATGTGACACTTGACGATGGCGGACACCACCGACGGTTTCTCGCCCAGATCAATCGCGCCGACGGTCATGACGCGGGCGGCGTCGCACAGATACAGATTGCCGCCCATGCGCGCCAGCGGTTCCTGAATGCCCTCGAAACGGCCGATCGCCGTCTTGAACTGGTTGCGCACGCGGGCATAGCCGCCGACGGCGCGCACGGCCAGCTTCTGCATGCCGGTGTTGGACGCCGGCAGCGAAATGGCGCGGCCGGCGGCGAGGCATTCCATCAGCATGCGCCAGCCCTGACCGGCCATCTGCGGCCCGCCGACGATGAAATCGAGCGGCATGAACACATCCTTGCCGCGCGTCGGGCCGTTATGCCACGCGGCATTGAGCGGAAAGTGGCGGCGGCCGATCTCGACGCCGGGGTGGTTGGCCGGCACCAGCGCGCAGGTGATGCCGAGATCGCCTTCCGCGTTCGCGGCGTCGCCGAGTAGACGCTCGGGGTCGAACAAACGGAAGGCCAGGCCGACCACCGTGGCGACCGGCGCCAGCGTGATGTAACGCTTGTCCCATGTCAAACGCATGCCGATGATTTCCCTGCCCTGCCACACGCCCTTGCAGACAACGCCCCGGTCGGGGATCGAGGCCGCGTCGGAGCCGGCCCACGGACTGGTCAGCGCGAAGCAGGGAATGTCGACGCCCTTCGCCAGACGCGGCAGATAGTGGTTCTTCTGCTCCTCGGTGCCGTAGTGCAGCAGCAATTCAGCCGGGCCGAGGGAATTCGGCACCATCACCGACACCGCGCTGGCGGCGCAGCGGGTGGCGAGTTTCGTCACCACCTGCGAATGCGCGTAAGCGGAAAAACCGACGCCGCCGTATTGCTTCGGAATAATCATGCCGAGAAAGCCCTTCTCCTTCATGCAGCGCCAGGCTTCCGGCGACAGATCGTGATCGTAGTGCGAGGAAACCCAGTCGTCCGACAAACGGCACAACTCCTCCGTTTCGTTGTCGAGGAAGGATTGCTCCTCGGCGGTCAGCCGGGGCGACGGATAAGCCAGCAGTTTCCGCCAGTCGGGACGGCCGCTGAACAACTCGCCCTCCCACCACACGCTGCCAGCTTCAAGCGCCTCTTTCTCCGTCTGCGACACCTGCGGCAGCATCTTGCGGTAAGCGGCGAACAGCGTCCGCGTCACCGCCGCACGGCGCAAGGGCGGAATGGCGAACAGCGCCGCCAAGGCCACCAACAGCAAAATAATCCACATCATCCAGGTCATGCCTTTTTCCTCCATGCAACGCCAACTGCAACATCAACCATTTATCGAACGCGGTAAAACCCAGCGCATTCCGCCCTGCTCACGCCGCCTTGCGCGGCGTCTTCTTTTCCGCCTTGCCCGCCGTCTGCTCCGTCTGCCCGGCCAGCGGCGCCCGCAAGCCGCCGAGCAGAAACGGCATCAGGCGGCGCGCCAGCGCGCCCGGATCCTTTTCGTCCATCTCGTAGCCGGCCACCAGTTGCAGGGCATCGACGCCGGCGATGGCATACGACATGGCGCCGAGCATGAAATGAAAGCGCCAGAGAATTTCCTCCGGCGGCACATCGGGCAAGGCGCGGAACAACGCCTGCTTGAAGCGCGGCACCACGGCGGCATATTCGTCGGCGAGAAACTGGCGCACGAAAGTCGCCGGCTCGGTGTACGTGCGGCCCAGCAGACGCATGAAGGTATGCCCGCCATGCTCGGTATCCGCCGCCACGCGCAGCGGCACGCCGAAGAACGCATCAATGATCTGGCGCGGCTTGAGCGGCGCGCCCTTGGCCTCCGCCTCCAGTTCATCGAGCGCCGCCAGACGCGCCTCGTTGAGCCAGGTCAGGCGGCGGCGGAAAACATCCTGAATCAGCGCCTCCTTGCTGCCGAAGTGATAATTCACCGAGGCCAGATTCACCTTGGCGCGGCTGGTAATCATGCGCAGGGTCGTCGCCTCGAAACCATGCTCGACAAACAACAACTCCGCCGCGTCGAGAATCCGCGCGCGGGTATCCGGCGTGTGCCGGGGATCAAAAGACGGCATGAAAAACACTCATTTCAAACAAACGTTTGAATAATACGGCTCCATCCGCCGAAGTCAAGCTGCGCCGTAACAACCGTTGAGAACCGGTCGCACAAAGCCCTCCACTTTAAGGGGAGGGTTGGGTGGGGAGAGGTTTTCTCCTTTCCCTTCAAGCGCCTGTCCCCGCGAAAGCGTGGGGGGAAGGCCGGAATGGGATAGGTTCACGCCAAAGGCCCGCGATGGATGGCGGTCGACATCTTTGTTGGTAAGGTATGAGATGATCGCATCGGAATACGCTAACCCGTGACAACCATGACAGACGCTACATCCACCCCTCCCGCGCCCGCCCGCAAACGCCCGCTCTGGTTGATCGTGATTCTGGCGTTCGTGGTTTGCCTCGCCTTGGCCGGCGGCGTTTATCTGGCACTCGGCGATAGCGCGGAACCCGCGTCGGAATCAACGCCAGCGCCCCATTCCCTGACGCCGCAAGACACCGAAGAAATGGCGGCGGGCCTTGCCGAACGGCTGGCGAAAAATCCCGCTGACCCGGAAGGCTGGGACAGTCTGGCGCGTACTTACGCCAGCCTGGGGCAATTCGCCGAGGCCGCTGAAGCGTACGAAAATCTGGAACGCCTGATGCCCGAAGACCCCCAAGTGCTGGCCGACTGGGCCGATGTGCTGGCGATGGCGCAGGGACGCAACTTCGACGGCAAGCCGGAGGCGCTCGTCCGCCGTGCTTTGGCGGCCGATCCCGATTACCCCAAGGCGCTGGCGCTGGCCGGCAATATCGCCTTCGCCCGGCAGGATTACGCCGCCGCGCTCGGCCACTGGGATCGCATGCTGGCAAAACTGCCGGCGGATTCCTCCCTCGCCCGCGCCCTCGCCGCCGACATCGCCGAAGCGCGAAAGCTGGCAACCACTCCTGCGCGAAACTGAGCTTGATGCGCGTGCGGGAAAGAGGCCGGGAGAGAGGGCATGCGGCGGAGCCGTCTTGCGACGACAAATCCTTAATGTTGGGCTTCGCTGCGCTCAGCGCCAACCTACAAAATCCGCGCGCTCCCCTCGCCCGCTTGTGGGATAGAGGTTAAGTGTCTCTTTTCTCGCATGGCAGGAGACAATCACGCCCAAGGTGTGATAAGGTGTTACTTATAATTACTTGAAACCGTGAAACCCATGCGAACACAAGAAACTACCGGCAAAACCCTGTCCGTGAAACTGGACAATGCGATGCGCGACCGCATCAAGAATTTGGCCGATATTCAGCAACGCACCACGCATTGGGTGATGCGTCAGGCCATCACGCAATATGTCGAGCGGGAGGAAAAGCGCGAGGCATTCCGGCAAGCCACGCTTGCTGCATGGCAGGAGTACCAGGAAACCGGCCTGCATGTGACCGGGGACGAAGCGGACAACTGGCTTGCCGAGCTGGGTGAAGGACAGGATGTAGCGCCGCCGCAATGGCATCGGTAAAGTGGTCTGCCGCCGCGCTGCGCGATGTGCAGCGTCTGTATCGTTTCCTTGCGCCAAAGAATCCGGATGCCGCCAGACGGGCGGTAAAAGCTATCCGGCAAGGCGTCCATACGCTTACGCTTCAGGCGGGCATAGGCCGTCCGGTCGAAGGCATGCCCGAGCAATTCAGGGAATGGCTGATCGACTTTGGAGACAGCGGCTATGTGGCGCGTTATCACATTGACGGCAACAGCATTACGGTGCTGACTGTCTGGCACCAGAAAGAAGCCGGCTACTAATCCGGTTTATCATCGGGAGGTCTATGGTAAAGTGTGTCCATCCGGTCGCTTGCCTTGGCCGGTTCCGAGTCAGCCATAGTTAGTCATAGTCAGCCGTGGTCAGCCATGTTCGCCAATAAATCTTTTCAGCTCGTCTGCCCGGCCGGCGCCTTGCCGGCCTTGAAAGCCGCCGTGGATAACGGCGCCGATTGCGTTTATACCGGCCTCAAGGACGATACCAACGCGCGCAATTTCACCGGCCTGAACTTTGATGACGCACAACTGCGCGAGGGCGTCCGCTACGCCCACGGGCGCGGCGTCAAGGTGCTGCTGGCCTTGAATACGTATCCGCAGACGGCCACCTGGCGCCGCTGGACGGCGGCGGTCGACAAGGCCGCCGATTTCGGCGTCGATGCCATCATCCTGGCCGATCCGGGCCTGATGGAATACGCCAGAACAAAGCATCCGCAATTGCGCCTGCATCTTTCCGTGCAAGGCTCGGCCACCAACCACGAGGCGATCAATTTCTACCACCAGCAGTTTGGCATTCAGCGCGCCGTGCTGCCGCGGGTGCTGGCGATGGCGCAGGTGGAGGATGTCGTCAGGAACACGCCGGTGGAGATCGAGGTGTTCGGCTTCGGCGGTCTTTGCGTCATGGTGGAAGGGCGCTGCGCGCTGTCCGCCTATGTCACCGGCGACTCGCCCAACACTGTCGGCGTCTGCTCGCCGGGCAAGGCCGTGCGCTACGAACAGACGCCGCAGGGCATGGAAACGCGCCTGAACGGCGTGCTCATCGACCGCTTCGCGCAAGGCGAGAAAACCGGCTATCCGACGCTGTGCAAGGGCCGCTTTGAAGTCGCCGACGAAACCTATTACGCCATCGAGGAGCCGGCCAGCCTGAACACGCTGGAACTGCTGCCGAAGCTGATGGAGGTCGGCGTCAAGGCCATCAAGATCGAGGGCCGTCAGCGCAGCCCGGCGTATGTCGCGCAGGTGACGAAAGTCTGGCGCGACGCCATTGACGCGGCGCTGCGCGACCGTCAGGCGTTTTCGGTGCGCGATGCCTGGATGGCGGAACTAAACAAGGTTTCCGAGGGCAATATGCACACGCTCGGCGCGTATTACCGTCCCTGGAAATAAAACCCGCGCAATGAAGTTCGCCCAATGAAACTTGCCCAATGAAGCTCGTCCAATGAAGCTCGCGCTGGGGCCGCCCCTCTACTACTGGCCGCGCGCGGAGGTTTTCGCTTTCTATGAAGCGATTGCGCGCGCGCCGGTGGACATCGTCTATCTCGGCGAAACGGTCTGCTCGCGCCGGCACGAACTGCGCGTGCATGACTGGATCGACATCGCCGGTCTGATCGCCGCCGCCGGCAAGCAAGCCGTTCTCGGCACCCAGACCTTGATCGAGTCCGAATCGGACTTGAAAACCCTGCGCAAGATCGTCGACGAAAAAGCCTTTCTCACCGAAGCCAACGACATGGGCGCGGTGCGCCTGCTCACGGCGGGCGGGCG
The DNA here is from genome assembly GCA_031277315.1 of Zoogloeaceae bacterium. GTDB lineage: Bacteria > Pseudomonadota > Gammaproteobacteria > Burkholderiales > Rhodocyclaceae > Desulfobacillus. Next base: position 43,125 of record JAITMP010000040.1, read on the forward strand.
TCCCTTCGTCGCCGGCCCGTTCCTGAATGTTTTCAACAGCGCCACGCTGGCCCTGCTCGCCCGTCTCGGCGCGCAACGCTGGGTGATGCCGGTGGAAATGTCGGCGGAGGCGCTGCGCGAATTGCAGGCGGATCGTCCCGCCGGAATGGAAACCGAGGTGTTCGCCTATGGCCGCTTGCCGCTCGCCTTCTCGGCGCGCTGCTTCACGGCGCGTCATTTCAATTTGCAGAAAGACGACTGCCAGTTCAAGTGTCTGGAATTTTCCGACGGTCTGGTGATCCGGACGCGGGAAAAACAGGCATTCCTCAACCTGAACGGCATCCAGACCCAGTCGGACAAGGTCTACAACCTAATCGGCGAAGTGGAGGCCGCGCGCGAACTGGGCGTCGACATCCTGCGCATCAGCCCGCAGTCGCGGCACACGCCGGAACTGATCGGCATTTTCCGCGCCCGTCTCGACGGCGCGCTCGACACCGCGACGGCGCGCAGCCGGATGGACGGGCTGGAGCTTTCCGCCGCCTGCAACGGCTTCTGGTACGGCAAGCCGGGGCTGGATCAAATTGCCGGAGAGACGTAAACTACCGGGCATGGATCTCATCGACACTCTGCGCCGCGCCCGCATTCCGCAATTCACGCTGCCCCGCATCGTCGGCGCCGTGCACGAGCGCCTGCCACAACTGCCGCCCACGCTGGCGCTGGTCACCGCGCTCAACCTCGCCCTTGGCCGCATTCTGCCGCGCGAGGCGCTGCAACCCCTGACCGGCAAACGGGTCTGCCTGCGCGTCACCGACGGCGGTTTGAATCTGCTGTTCACCCTCACCGAACAAGGGTTCCGCCCGGCAGCCGGCGGCAATAGCGGCAATGGCGGCAACAGCGACGATGGCGCGAAGCCGGATCTGATGATCTCCGCCAAGTCGCGGGATTTTCTCGCCCTTGCCCTGCGCGAGGAAGACCCGGACACCCTGTTCTTCAGCCGGCGTCTGCTGATGGAAGGCGACACCGATCTCGGCCTGCTGGTGAAGAACACGCTCGACGCCATCGACTGGCCGCGCCTCGACCCCGCGGCGCTGCATCCTTTCCGCCTGCTCGCCGCCCTCAGACTGCGGCTCGGCCCATCGAACAGGTAAAATTCCCCTTCCATTTTCCAAGCCCGGCGCGCCGGGGCTAAAAACGGTGCGGCACGATGCTTGAAGCCAGCAATCTGGAATGCATGCGCGGAGACAAGACCCTGTTTCGCGGCCTGTCGTTCCGGCTCGATGCCGGCGTCTGCCTGATGGTGCAGGGCGCCAACGGCAGCGGCAAAACCAGCTTGTTGCGCATGCTCTGCGGCTTGTCGTCGCCGGCCGGCGGAGAGATTCGCTGGAACGGCGCGCCGATCCGGAAACTGGCCGAAGACTATCGCGGCGAACTGCTGTATTGCGGCCATGCCGGCGCGGTGAAAGACGAGTTGACCGCGCTTGAAAACGCGCGCATCTCGGCCACGCTGGCCGGCGCGCCGGCCAATGAAGTCGACGACGCGGCGGCGCTGCGGGCGTTGCGACAATTGGGACTGAAAGGGCGCGAGCACCTGCCGGCGCGGGCGCTCTCCGCCGGCCAGAAACGGCGCGTCGCGCTCACCCGCCTGCTGCTGGAAAAACGCAGGCTGTGGGTGCTCGACGAGCCGCTCACGGCGCTCGACAAGGCGGCGGTCACGAATCTGTGCGGCCTCATCGACGCCCATCTGGCGGAAGGCGGCATGGCGGTGCTGACCAGCCATCAAGACCTGCCGCTGGCCGGGCGGGTTGACCATCTGCGGCTCGACTGATGGCTACCACCAGCCCCGTCGCCAGTCTCACCGCCACGCTTGCCGCCGTCATACGGCGCGACCTGCTGCTCGCCATGCGGCGCAAGTCCGACGTGCTCACCTCGCTGTTTTTCTTCGTCATCGTCGTCAGCCTGTTCCCGCTCGGCATCGGGCCGGAAATGGCGACGCTGCGGCTGATCGCCCCCGGCGTGCTGTGGGTGGCGGCATTGCTGGCGACCATGCTCTCGCTGCCGCGCCTGTTCGCGATGGATCACGCCGACGGCACGCTGGAACAAATGGCGCTCTCCGCCGTGCCGCTCGGCGTGCTGGTAACAGGCAAGATCATCGCCCACTGGCTGCTCTCCGGCCTGCCGCTGGCGCTGCTGGCGCCGGTGCTCGGCGTGCAGTTCGACTTGCCCGCCGGGGCGCTGGCCGTGCTGGTCGCCGCGCTGCTGATCGGCACCCCCGTGCTCTCGCTGATCGGCGCTGTCGGCGCGGGACTGACGCTGGGCGTGCGCGGCGGCGGCGTGCTGGTGTCGCTGCTGGTGCTGCCGCTCTACGTGCCGGTGCTGATCTTCGGCGCCGGCGCGGTCGAAGCCCACATCAGCGGGCTGGGCGCCGCCGCCCACCTGTCCCTCCTGGCCGCCTGCTTCGCGCTGGCCGTTTTTTTCGCGCCTTGGGCGACCACGGTCGCCCTGCGCATCGCCCTCGAATAACGTCGCTTCAATTTCCCGGCATAACTCTTACTGAAAGCGCGAACATGATCCGCACTCATCTGCATCCGGGCGCCATTCTCAGGGAAATGGTTACCGAACCGCCCAGCCTGTCGGTCGCCAAAGCCGCCAATCAACTGGCGGTTCCGCGCACCACCCTGTCGCGCATACTGAACGGCAAAGGGAGCATCAACGCCGATTTCGCGCTGCGGCTCGAACAAGCCGGCGTCGGCAGCGCCCGCTTCTGGATCAACCTGCAAGCCAATCACGACCTGTGGCAAGCCCTGCAACATCAACCTCCCCGCCCGCAATCAGCCCCGCCGGGCCGGCATGGCCGCGAATAGGGAAATTCGGGAAATTCAAATAACGGTAACGTAAAACCGCGTCAGCCCTCAGTCCCCAGCCCTGGAGCGCCTGCAAGCGGAGGGTATAATTCGGCCTTTGCCATAGCCTTCTTTCCCTCATGCAGGAAAAATACGCCCCGGCTGATATTGAGCAGGCCGCGCAGCGGCGCTGGGAGGATAGCGCCGCTTTCCGCGCTGTCGAAGATCCGGCGAAGCCGAAATATTATTGTCTGTCGATGTTTCCCTATCCGTCGGGGAAGCTGCACATGGGCCATGTGCGCAATTACACCATCGGCGACGTGCTGACGCGCTATCACCGCATGCGTGGCTTCAACGTGTTGCAGCCGATGGGTTGGGACGCTTTCGGCCTGCCGGCGGAGAACGCGGCGATGGCCAACGGCGTGCCGCCGGCGCAATGGACGTACGACAACATCGCTTACATGAAAAAGCAGTTGAAGTCGCTCGGCTTCGCCATTGACTGGGGGCGCGAGCTGGCGACCTGCCGGCCCGAGTATTACAAGTGGAACCAGTGGCTGTTTCTGCGCATGCTGGAAAAGGGCCTCGCCTACAAGAAAACGCAGGTGGTGAATTGGGATCCGGTCGACCAGACCGTGCTGGCCAACGAGCAGGTGATCGACGGGCGCGGCTGGCGCACCGGCGCGGCGGTGGAGAAGCGCGAGATTCCGGGCTATTACCTCGCCATCACACAATATGCCGATGAACTGCTCGGCGCGCTGGACCGCCTGCCCGGCTGGCCGGAGCGGGTGAAGACGATGCAGGCGAACTGGATCGGCAAGAGCCACGGCGTGCGCTTCGCTTTCCCTTACGAACTCGACGGCAGGCGGGAAAAGCTGTGGGTGTTCACGACCCGCGCTGACACCATCATGGGCGTGACGTTCTGCGCCGTTGCCGCCGAGCATCCGCTGGCGTCGACGGCGGCGCGCGGCAATCCGGCGCTGGCCGCGTTCATCGAGGAGTGCAAACAAGGCTCGGTGATGGAAGCCGACATGGCAACGATGGAAAAGAAGGGCATGCCGACCGGCGTTTTCGTCAGCCATCCGCTCACCGGCGAAAAAATTGAAGTCTGGGTCGGCAATTATGTGCTGATGGGTTACGGCGAAGGCGCGGTGATGGCGGTGCCGGCGCATGACGAGCGCGATTTCGGCTTCGCGAAAAAATACGGTCTGCCGATCAAACAAGTGATCGACATTCCCGGCCAGCCCTTCTCGCTCGACGCCTGGCAGGAATGGTATGCCGACAAGGAAAATGGCCGCTGCGTTCATTCCGGCAAGTACGACGGCCTCGGCCTCGCGGCGGCGGTGGACGCCATCGCCGCCGATCTGCAGGCGAAGGATCTGGGCGGCAAGCAAGTCACCTGGCGGCTGCGCGACTGGGGCATTTCGCGCCAGCGTTACTGGGGCTGCCCGATTCCGCTCATCCACTGCGAACGATGCGGCACGGTGCCGGTGCCCGACGATCAGTTGCCGGTGGCGTTGCCGGAAGACTGCGTGCCGGATGGCGCCGGCAATCCGCTCAACAAGCGCGAGGATTTTCTCAATTGCGCCTGCCCGAAGTGCGGCGGCGCGGCGCGGCGCGAGACGGACACGATGGATACCTTCGTCGATTCGTCCTGGTATTACAGCCGTTACGCCAGCGCCGACAACCATCGGGCGATGGTGGACGCGCGCGTCAAATACTGGCTGCCGGTCGATCAATACATCGGCGGCATCGAGCACGCCATTCTGCATTTGCTCTATTCGCGCTTCTGGACGAAAGCCATGCGCGATCTGGGACTGGTCGATTTCGACGAGCCGTTCTCGCGCCTGCTGACGCAGGGCATGGTGCTGAACGAAACCTTTTTCCGCAAGCCGGCGGCGGGGCGCATCCGCTATTACAACCCGGCCGATGTCGAACTGAAATTCGACGACAAGGGCAATCGTATCGGCGCGGTGCTAAAAGAAGACGGCGAGCCGGTGGAATCCGGCGGCATCGGCACCATGTCGAAGTCGAAAAACAACGGCGTCGATCCGCAGGCGCTGATCGAACGTTACGGCGCCGACACGGCGCGCTTTTTCATGATGTTCGCCAGCCCGCCGGAGCAAACGCTGGAGTGGTCGGATTCCGGCGTCGAAGGCAGCTACCGCTTCCTCAAGCGGCTGTGGAGTTATTGCGCGCGCTTCGGTCCGTCCGCCGTGGCGGAAGCATCGGCCAAAGAATCGGCCAAAGAATCGCCCAAAGCCGCCCGCTTTGAAATCCACGCCGCGCTCAAGCAGGCCAACTACGACTTCGCCCGCTTCCAGTTCAACACCGTCGCCTCGGCGGCGATGAAAATTCTCAACGCGCTGGAGCGGTGCGGCGGCGGCCGGCACGCGGTGAGCGAGGAGGGTTTGTCGATCCTGCTGCGCCTGCTTTCCCCCATCACGCCCCACATCTGCGATCATCTCTGGCGCGAGCTGGGTTTCGGCGACGACATCCTGCATGCGCCGTGGCCGGAGCCGCTCGAAGCGGCGCTGGCGCAGGACGAAGTGGAACTCGTGCTGCAAGTCAACGGCAAGCTGCGCGGCGCCGTCAAGGTGCCGGCGGACGCGGCGAAAAAACACATCGAAGCGGCGGCGCTGGCGTCAGAGATCGCCCTGAAATACATGGAAGGCAAGGCGGCGAAGAAAGTGGTCGTCGTGCCGGGCCGGCTGGTCAATATTGTCGTTTGAGCGGAGATGAGCGTGCGCGCATTGATTTCCATCCTGTTGGCCCTGCTGACCTTGCTGGTTGCGGCCTGCGGCTTCCAGTTGCGCGGCGCGCAGCCGCTGCCGTTCTCCAGCTTGTACATTCCGGCCGAAAGCTGGGAGATGGGCGCCCTGCTGAAACGCAATATCCGCGCCCTCGGCAGCACGCAGGTGGTCGACACGCCGCAGGAAGCGCAAGCCGTGTTCGCGCTGATCGGCGAAGCGCGCGAGAAAAGCATCCTCAGCCTTTCCGGCACCGGCCGCGTGCGCGAATACCAGTTGCGCTACCGCCTCGCTTTCCGCGTGCACGACCAGCAAGGCAAGGAACTCATCGCGCCGACGGAAATCACGCTGGTGCGCGACATCAGTTTCAGCGACGACCGCGTGCTGGCCAAGGAACAGGAAGAAAGCCTGCTCTACCGCGACATGCAGGAAGACATGGCGCAGCAGTTGATGCGCCGCATGGCCGCCGCAAAAATTCCCGGCTGAGTTTTCCGCCATGCAGTTGCGCCCCGACCAGTTGGCCTCGCATCTTGCCGGGACGCTGGCGCCGCTCTACGTGTTGCACGGTGACGAGCCGCTGCTGGTGATCGAAGCCGGCGACGCCCTCCGCGCCGCGGCGCGGGAGAAAGGCTACACCGAGCGCGAAGTGCTGGTCGCCGCGTCCGGCTTCAAGTGGGACAGCCTGATGCTGGCGGCGGGCAACCTGTCGCTGTTCGGCGGCAACAAGCTGGTAGACCTGCGCATTCCCAACGGCAAGCCGGGCCGCGACGGCGGCGAGGCTTTGCAACGCTATTGCGAACGCCTCTCCGCCGACGTGATGACGCTGGTCACCTTGCCCCAACTCGATTGGGCGGCGAAGAAAACATCGTGGTTCAACGCGCTGGCGCAAGCCGGCATCGTCATCGAACTGAACGCACCCGCGCTGGCCGATCTGCCGGACTGGATCGCCCGCCGGCTGGCGCGGCAGAACCAGTCCGCCGAACGCGCCGCGCTCGACTTCATCGCCGCCCACGTCGAAGGCAATCTGCTCGCCGCGCATCAGGAAATCCAGAAGCTCGGCCTGCTGCATCCGCCCGGCAGTCTGACGCTGGCGCAGGTCGAAGATGCGGTGCTGAATGTGGCGCGTTATGATGTCGACAAGCTGCGCGCCGCCCTGCTCGACGGCGACGCCGCCCGCTGCGCCCGCCTGCTTGACGGCTTGCGCGGCGAAGACGTGGCGCCGCCGTTGTTGCTGTGGGCCTTCGCCAGCGAGATTCGCGCGCTGGCCGCGCTGCGGGCGGCGCAGGATGAAGGCCGTCCGCTCGCCGCCGCGCTGCGCGCCGAGCGCGTTTTCGACGACCGCCGCGCCGCCGCCTTGCAGCGGGCGCTGCCGCGCTTGCGCCAGCCGCAGTTGCGGGCGGCGCTGCTTGCCGCGGCGCGCATCGACCGCATGATTAAAGGGCTGGCGCGCGGCGATATCTGGGATGAATTTCTCCAGCTGGCGTTGCGGCTGGCGAGGAAACCGGCATGAAGAACGAATCGCTGAACGTGAAAGAGTACATGCAGGCGCTGGGCCGTCAGGCGCGCGAGGCTTCGCGCGACATGGCGCGGGCGCCGACCGCCGCCAAGAACCGCGCCCTGCTGGCGATGGCCGCCGCCATCCGCCGCGATCAGGCGGCGCTGCTGGCGGCCAACGTCGAGGACGTCGACGCCGCCCGCGCCGCCGGCCTCGACGCGGCGATGCTCGACCGGCTCGCGCTTTCCGACAAATCGGTGGCGACGATGGCCGAGGGTCTGGAGCAGATCGCCGCGCTGCCCGATCCGATCGGCGAAGTCAGCGATCTCAAGTTCCGCCCCTCCGGCATTCAGGTCGGCCACATGCGCGTGCCGCTCGGCGTCATCGGCATCATCTACGAAGCGCGCCCCAACGTCACCGTCGACGCCGCCGGGCTGTGCCTGAAGGCTGGCAATGCCGCCATCCTGCGCGGCGGCTCGGAGGCGATCCGCTGCAACCGGGCGCTCGCCGCGCTGGTGCGCGAAGGCTTGCGCGAAGCCGGCCTGCCGACCGCCGCCGTGCAGGTGGTGGATACCACCGATCGCGCCGCCGTCGGCGAACTGGTGACGATGAAGGATTATGTCGATGCCATCGTGCCGCGCGGCGGCAAGGGGCTGATCGCGCGCATCTCGGAAGAAGCGCGGATTCCGGTCATCAAGCATCTCGACGGCAACTGCCACGTGTATGTCGACGACACTGCGGACGCCGACAAGGCGCTGCGCATCGTCGAAAACGCCAAGACGCAGCGCCTCGGCACTTGCAACACCGCCGAATCGCTGCTGGTGGCGCGCGGCGTTGCCGCCGCGCTGCTGCCGCGCTTGGGCGTCATGCTGGCCGGCAAGGGCGTCGAACTGCGCGGCTGCGCCGAATCGCTGGCGCTGCTGCGCGCTGCCGGCATCGAGGCGGCGAAGCTGAAGGCGGCAACGGAACAGGATTGGCACGAGGAATATCTCGCCGCCATCATCGCCGTGAAAGTGGTGGCAGATGTGGACGAGGCGATCGCGCACATCAACCATTATTCCTCCCAGCACACCGACGCCATCGTCACCGAGGATTACACCCGCGCCCTGCGCTTTCTGCGCGAAGTCGACTCGGCCTCGGTGATGGTGAATGCGTCGACGCGCTTCGCCGACGGTTTTGAATACGGTCTCGGCGCCGAGATCGGCATTTCCACCGACAAGCTCCACGCGCGCGGGCCGGTCGGTCTGGAAGGCTTGACGAGCCAGAAATGGATCGTGCTCGGCAACGGAGAAGTGCGGCGGTAAAGGGAGAAAATCATGAATACAGCCACGAACACGACGCCTTTCGATGCCGTCCTGCGCGCGCCTTTCGGCGCGCTTGGCGTGCGCATCGAAGGCGAAGCCATCACTGAGATCCGCTTCCTGCCGCCCGGCACCGGCGCGATCGAACCGAAAACCGCGCTGGCGCGGCGCGCGCGCGATCAACTCGCCGCGTATCTCGCCGATCCCGGCGCCGGTTTCGATCTGCCGCTGCAAACCGCCGGCACGGATTTCCAGCGCCGCGTCTGGCGCGCCATCGCCGCCATCCCCAAAGGCAAGACATTGACATATGGCGAGATCGCCCGCCGTCTGCAAAGCGCGCCGCGCGCGGTCGGTCAGGCGTGCGGCCGCAACCCGTATCCGGTGGTGGTGCCTTGTCATCGCGTCATCGCCGCCGACGGCGGTCTGGGCGGTTTCGCCAGCGCCCGCGGCGGCTATCTGCTCGACACCAAGCGCTGGCTGCTGGCGCATGAACGAGGCTGATGCCAGGCGGCTCGACGCCTTCGCCGACGCGCTCTGGCTGGAGGCCGGTCTTTCCAGAAACACGCTGGCGGGTTATCGCGCCGATCTCGCGCAGTTCGCCGACTGGCTGGCGGCGCGCGGCAAAACGCTGGATGGCGTCGCGCCGGCCGACCTCGAAGACTATCTGCGCGGTTTCAGCCGCCGCGCCAAACCGGCCAGCCAGCGCCGCCTGATCGCCTCGCTGCGGCGCTTCTATCAACACCTGCTCGCCGCCGGCGAGATACACACCGATCCGCTGCTGAACATCGCGCAGCCGCCACCGCCCGAGCGGTTTCCGAAAACGCTTTCAGAAGCGCAGGTCGAAGCCCTGCTCGCCGCGCCGGACGCCGCCGCGCCGCTCGGCCTGCGCGACCGCGCCATGCTGGAACTCCTGTATGCCACTGGCTTGCGCGTGTCCGAACTGGTGGCGCTGAAGCTGCTGGAGATCGGCCTCAACGAAGGCGTCGTGCGCGTCTTCGGCAAAGGCGCAAAAGAACGGCTGGTGCCGCTCGGCCAGGTGGCGCAGGAATGGCTTGAGCGTTATCTGAAACAATCGCGGCCCGCGCTGCTCGCTGGCCGCGATTGCGACACGGCGTTCGTCACCCGGCGCGGCGCGGGCCTGACGCGGCAGGCGTTCTGGCATCTCATCAAGCGCCATGCGCTGCGCGCCGGCATCGACCCCGCCCGCCTGTCGCCGCACACCCTGCGCCACGCCTTCGCCACTCATCTCGTCAACCACGGCGCCGACCTGCGCGTGGTGCAATTGCTGCTCGGCCACGCCGATATCTCGACGACGCAAATCTACACCCACGTGGCGCGTGAGCGGCTCAAGCAATTGCACGCCATGCACCATCCGCGCGGCTGACGCCATTGCCGTTTCAAAACGACATCGTCATTCCAGCTTGCGCGGAAATGACGAATTTCAAGGGGATTTTTATTGTTTTGAATGAGGCATGGAATGACTTGTAAAATACGCTGATGAAACATGAAACCCATGCCCCGGAAACGCCGGCCACGGTTTTTCTCCGCCAGCACCATGTCGCCCATTCCAATCACCGCTACGCCTACGAAGAGCATGGCGGCACGCATGTTTCCGCGCGCGAGTTGAACGTCGCCGAACATGCCGTGGTGAAAACGCTGGTGATGGAAGACGACACCGGCAAGCCGCTGATCGTGCTGATGCACGGCGACCGCAAGGTGTCGACGCGGAATCTGGCGCGGCAGATCGGCGTCAAGAGCGTCGCGCCCTGCAAGCCGGACGCGGCGCAACGCCATACCGGCTATCTGGTCGGCGGCACCTCGCCCTTCGGCACCCGGAAGAAACTGCCGGTCTACATCGAAAAAACCATCCTCGACCTGCCGCTCATCTACATCAACGGCGGCCGCCGCGGCTTCCTCGTCGGCGTGCAACCGCATGAAATCGTCCGCGTGCTGGCGCCGGTGCAGGTCGAGTGCGCGCTATCAGACGAACAAACCAAATAATGCCGGCCCGGACCGGCGCCCTTCAGGTGTAGCTTGGGCTGAGCGCAGCGAAGCCCAACGCTGGCGGTGACGATAAAAGTTCCACCTCATATGTTGAGCTTCAATTACGTCATTCCGCGACTACGCTTCGCTCTGCGCAGAATGACAAGATCATGTTGGGCTTCGCTGCGCTCAGCCCAACCTACCGGGCTGACACTCCTTTCTTAAGCCTAACGGGTTTGAGTTAAGCGGCCCGCGTCAGCGGGTCCGCTTGAACGAAGGGTTAGGCGCTATACTCCGTCTCGAATTCCTCACGGGAATGATCCATATAGTAGTACGCCGCATCTGCTGCCGCCGACGTTCCGACAACGATTTTCTCAATGTGCGCCCCTCTACCAGAGAATAGCCCTAAGAATCCTCTCTTTTTTTCTGCAATGATATCCGACCAGATCATGTACTGGGACTTTCCAACTGGCCGTATTTCCACAAAGTCGTCCTCGTTACGGCAGAAACCAACCCCGAAGTATTCTTCCTGCGGCAGGGACAAAGAAGATTCCGCCTTCTCTATCAGAGCCAGAACGCCGCTCTTCTCAATTTCACCAAGCTCAATAATGCGACCGTCGTCGTAAGTCAGGTATGCGTTCACACTAACTCCTCTTAGCTTGACCGATTACATGTGACGTTTGATTTCTTAAGCCTAACGGGTATGAGTTGAGCGGCGCGCGTCAGCGCGTCCGCTCGAACGAAGGGTTAGGCGGCGTGATGCGAAGACCGCGACGTTAAACGAAGAAATCATATCCAACTGTTAGATCAATATTTCAGACTGATTGCCTTTTTGAAATTCTGTGCAAACAAATAATCGCCACAAATTCAAGAACAATAAATGCAACAAATATCAACACGTAACTTAGCTCCGCCTTACCTTCCTGCTCCTCTGTTGGAAACATCTCGAATGACCCATGCAGAAATGCCGCGCCACTCCAAAGCAGCAGAGGGAGCAAGAGAACGATCACACACCAGAGGAAAATCTTCAACGCATCTCTCCGATGCCTAACTACAATTAGGCTAAGCAATTCATCAACCGATAGGAAAGATCAAAAATGAAATCAGTCTTTGCATTATTCGCCGCTGCTTTGATATGCTCGTCTGCATTAGCAGTGGAACCCTTTGACAACGAAGAGGTTTCCATGCTGGCAATGGCTGTCGCACTACAAAATTCCTGCACAAAAATAGACCCCGCTCAAGAAAAGCGATACACCGGCCTCCTTGAAATGATAAGAAAAGATGTTAGTACAGAAAAAAGAGAGCAAATTGATAATGCAATGAAATCTAAAAATTTTGACTCTTTGGTCAAAAATTTCCAGGTGAATTTTGAACAGATGGAACGTGCCAGACTCATGGAGCAATGCGAAGGAATTCCTCGGCCAAAAGAGCAATAGCCGTTTTATGCCCAACATTGCGTAAAGCCCTTGTCCTAATATGCGCTTCAACCCGGACGGCTTCGCCGCCGGTTAAGCTGGGGCAGTAGACATACAAATCAGCGCATATTTTCTGCGAACAATACACCCGGCATTCAAATTCACAAACGCTTCAGGACAAGGTCCCGCGCTCGATCGCCACGCCGACCCGCTTCACGCCGCGGGCGACGCCGGTTTTGGCGATGGAGATTTTTACCCAGGGCGCGCCGAAGTCTTCGGTGAGGAGCGCGACGACGTATTCGCCCAGCGTTTCCAGCAGGTTGAAGTGGCGCTCGCCGAGTTCGCGTCGGATGCGCGCGATGACTTCGGCGTAGTCGATGGTGTTGGCGATGTCGTCGTGCTGGGCGGCGGCGTCGGGCACGCCAAATTCGAGGCTGATCTCGATGGTCTGGCGCGCCGCCCGCTCGCGGGCGTAGATGCCGACCCAGGCTTCGACGCGCAAGGCGTCGATGAAGATGCGATCCATGTGGGAATCTCGATTAGAATGCCGCGAATTCTAGGGGATATGTGATGACTACGCTCGGTTTTGCCATTCTGGCCTATCTGCTCGGCTCGATCCCCTTCGCGGTGGTGACGAGCCGGCTTTTCGGCTTGGCCGATCCGCGCAGCTACGGCTCGGGCAATCCCGGCGCCACGAATGTGCTGCGCAGCGGCAACACGCTGGCGGCGCTGCTGACCTTGCTTGGCGACGCGGCGAAGGGCTGGCTGGCGGTATTTCTCGCGCAGCAGTTCGGCCCGGCTTACGGCGCTCAGCCGCAGGATATCGCCATCGCCGGTTTTGCCGCTTTCTTCGGCCATCTGCATCCGGTTTTTCTGCGTTTCCGTGGCGGTAAGGGCGTCGCCACCGCCGCCGGGGTGCTGTTCGGCTTCAACCTGTGGCTGGGTCTTGCCGTGCTGGCGGTGTGGGGCGGCATGGTCTGGTTTTTCCGCTATTCGTCGCTCGGCGCCATCGCCGCCGCCGTCGTCGCGCCGGTCATCGCCTTGGTTCTGCTCGATTCGGGCGATAAGGTGACGGCGGTGTTCTGCATCGCCTTGCTGCTGTTCTGGCGGCACAGCGAGAACCTGCAACGCATCCGCGCCGGCACCGAGCCGAAGATCGGCGCGAAGAAGAACGCCGCGCCCTGAGAACCGTTACACCTCCGTCAAGGCCCAGCGCGGCTTGACGCCGAAGCGGCCGGCGGGTTGTCTTGCCGTCACCGCCGCCGTCAGCCGCTGCGCGCCGGCGAAAGCGATCATCGCGCCGTTGTCGGTGCACAAGGCCATTTCCGGGTAGAACACTTCCGCGCCGATCGCGCCCGCGCCGGCATCCAGCGCGGCGCGCAGCGCTTGGTTGGCGCTGACGCCGCCGGCGACCACCAGTTGCTTGAGGCCGGTCGCCTTCAGCGCCGCCAGCGCCTTGGCGGTCAGCACGTCGACGATGGCGGCCTGCGTGCTGGCAGCCAAATCCGCGCGCGCCTGCTCGCAGACGTTGGGGCCGAGCTTGCGCGCCTGCGTCAGCACCGCCGTTTTCAGACCGGCAAAAGAAAAATTCAGATCGCCGCTGCGCAGCAACGGGCGCGGCAGCGGGTAGGCCGTGGCATCGCCAAATTCGGCCATCCGCGCCAGCGCCGGCCCGCCGGGATAGCCGAGGCCGAGCAGCTTGGCAGTTTTGTCGAACGCCTCGCCGGCGGCGTCGTCCAGCGTCTCGCCCAGCAGCGCGTAGTGACCGGCGCCGGAGACGCGCATCAACTGGGTATGGCCACCCGAAACCAGCAGGGCGACGAAGGGAAAGCGCGGCGGCGCGGCGGAAAGCAGGGGCGACAGCAGATGGCCTTCAAGATGATGCACCGGCACCGCCGGCACTTTGAGCGCCAGCGCCAGCGCCTCGGCGAAACCGGCGCCAGCCAGCAGTGCGCCGGCCAAGCCCGGCCCGGCGGTGTAGGCGACGGCGCCGATGTCCTTCATGGCGGCGCCGGCTTCCGCCAGCACGCCGCGCAGCAGCGGCACGATGCGGCGGATGTGGTCGCGCGAGGCCAGTTCCGGCACGACGCCGCCATAGGCTTCGTGCAGATCGGTCTGGGAATGCACGGCGTGCGCCAGCAAACCGCGCGCCGTGTCGTAGAGGGCGAGGCCGGTTTCGTCGCAGGAGGATTCGATGCCGAGCACGAGCATGGGAGCATTCTACCGGGCTGTGGAGGCGCTGTTGGACTTTCCGCGAAACACGGCTATAATGCGCGGCTTTCCCAATCAGAGCAGGGTTAATCCGCATGCCTGGCATCCGCGTCAAGGAAAACGAGCCGTTTGAAGTGGCCATCCGCCGTTTCAAGCGCGCCATCGAGAAAACCGGTCTTTTGACCGAACTGCGCTCGCGCGAGTTCTACGAAAAACCCACCGCCGAGCGCAAGCGCAAGCTCTCCGCTGCGGTAAAGCGCCATCACAAGCGCGTCCGCAGCCAGATGCTGCCGCCGAAGATGTACTGAGCGGCTCGCGCCGCCCGCCCGCATCGTCATCAGCCAGCCTCGGACTGCGAAGTGCCGGGGCTTTTTGCTTTGTGTTCCCTGAATTTATCGTCCGCACCATGTCACTCAAAGCCCGGATCAACGAAGACATGAAAACCGCCATGAAGGCGCGCGAAACCGCGCGTCTGGGCGCCATCCGCCTGCTGCTGGCGGCCATCAAGCAGCGCGAGGTGGATGAGCGGATCGAACTCGACGATGCCGCCGTGCTGGCCGTCATCGACAAGATGCTCAAGCAGCGCCGCGATTCCATCACCCAGTACGAGCAGGCGGGCCGGCAGGATTTGGCCGACGCCGAGAAATTCGAGTCCCGGGTGCTGTCTGCCTATCTGCCGCAGCCGTTCTCGGCGGAGGAAATCCAGGCCGCCGTCGCCGAGGCGATTGCCACCGTTGCCACCGTTGCCGCCAGCGGCGCCGCCGGCCCGCAGGACATGGGCAAGGTGATGGCGGCGCTGAAGCCGAAGCTGGCCGGCCGCGCCGACATGAGCCAGGTGTCCGGGCTGGTCAAGGCGGCCTTGTCGAAATAAAGTAAATTTGCCGGAAAAACCGGCAGCCTTTCCTATAATGATTTGAGGGCCGCGACGGGCGCGGCCCTTTTTGCTTTCTTCCGCTGTCTTCTGAGCGTTGCGCGTGATCCCCGAATCCTTCATCCAGGAACTCCTTGCGCGGATAGACATCATCGACGTCGTCGAGCGTTACCTGCCCCTGAAAAAAGCCGGCGCGAATTACGTTGCCTGTTGCCCTTTTCACAGCGAAAAGACGCCTTCGTTCTCGGTCAGCCCGAGCAAGCAGTTCTATCACTGCTTCGGCTGCGGCGCGCATGGCAGCGCGATCGGTTTCGTCATGGAATACGCGGGCCTCGGCTTCGTCGAGGCGGTGCAGGATCTGGCCGCGCAAGCCGGTTTGCAGGTGCCGCAGCAGCGTCCCGACGCGCCCCGGCCAAAGGCAGGCGAAGCCGCATCGCTGACGGAAACCATGGCGTGCGCGGCCCGGTATTACAAGGAGCAACTCAAGGCCAGCCCGAAAGCCATCGACTACCTGAAAGGGCGCGGGCTGACGGGCGAAATCGCCGCCCGTTTCGGCCTCGGTTACGCGCCGGATGGCTGGCAGAACCTCGCCGCCGCCTTTCCCGATTACCAGCACAAGGCGCTCGCCGAGTGCGGGCTGGTCATCGAGGGCGAGGCCGGCAAGCGTTACGACCGCTTCCGCGACCGCATCATGTTTCCCATTCTCGACGCCCGCGGCAACGTCATCGGCTTCGGCGGACGCATCATCGGTCAGGGCGAGCCGAAATACATGAACTCGCCGGAGACGCCGCTGTTCGAGAAAGGGCGGGAGCTGTACGGCCTGACGCAGGCGCGGGCCGCCATCCGCGACGGGGACGAGGTGATCGTCGTCGAAGGCTACATGGATGCGGTCGCGCTGGCCCAGCACGGCATCGGCAACGCGGTGGCGACGCTCGGCACCGCCACCACGCCGACGCATGTGCACAAGCTGCTGCGTCAGGCCGGCCGCGTCATCTTCTGTTTCGACGGCGATGCCGCCGGCCGCAAGGCGGCGGCGCGGGCGCTGGAGGCCAGTCTGGAACAGCTTGCCGACGACAAGATCGTCGGCTTCCTGTTCCTGCCGCCGGAGGACGACCCGGACAGCTACGTCCGCGCCCAGGGCGCCGACGCCTTCCGCCAACGGGCGCGGCAAGCCATGCCGCTGACCGATTTCCTGATGCAGGAATTGAAAGCCGGCAAGGATCTCGCCAGCGCCGAGGGCCGCTCGCAACTGGCGCATGCCGCCAAGCCGCTGCTGGGCCGGTTGCGCGCGCCGCTTTTGCGCCTGCAACTCGTCAAGCTGCTGGCGCAGGCGAGCGGCTTTTCCCAGTCCGAGATCGAGGCGCTCTGCGAACTGCCGCCAGTAGCGCGCAAGCCGCCGCCGCGCGCGCCCCGCAGCGCCTCGTCGCCGAAAGCGCGCAAGCTGCTGCGGATGATCGTCCAGCAGCCCGGTCTCGCGGCGCGTCTGCCGGAGGAACTTATTCCGGCCGGCCATGCCGAAACGGACGCGCTGCATGCGCTGGTGAGCGCGGTTGCACAGGGTAGCTTTGGTAGTTTCGGCAGTTCCGGCAGCCCCGGCGCGGACGGCTTCGGCAAGGTGCTGGAGTATTTTCGCGGCACCGCGCACGAGCCGCTGATCTCCCGGATTCTCGGCGAACTGCTCGACGTGCAGGAATTCGATGACGAGTCGATCGAGGCGGTGTTTTCCCACACGGTCGACCGCTTGCGCGAGGACGAAATGAACCGGGCGGTCGCCGAACTCAACGCCAAGGCGCAGGCCGGAGGATTGACGCACGAGGAACAACTCCGGCGGGCGCAACTTCTCGCGCAGAAACAATCAGTTAAACCGGCATCATCGGCTTGATTTTTTGATACAATCAACGGTTTTCCCCAAATAACGCCTTTACTGAGAAAGTATTGAGGAACGACATGGCCAAGGAAAAAGCCAAAGCGGCTGCGAAATCCGCCGTAAAGCGGGATAAGGCAACGAAGGCAGCAGCCAAACCAGCGGCCAAGCCGGCCAAAAAAACGACAGCGAAGGCGGCGGTAAAGGTGGCGGCGAAAGCCGTCAAGACAGCCAAGGCCAATCCGGCCAAATCGGCGACCAAATCAGCGGCCAAACCAGCCAAGCCAGCAGCCAAGCCGGTCGCCAAAGCGTCGTCCAAAGCGCCGGCGAAACCCGCGCCGGCCCCGGCCAAAACGGCGACCAAAACGGCAGCCAAGCCGGCGGCCAAGGAAAGCAAGGCGGGCGGCAAGGAAGCCCGTCCTGCGCCGGCTGCTCCCGCGCCCAAAGCCAAGGACGCGCCGAAACCGAAAGCGGGCCGCAATAAAAACCGGGGTCAGTTCGCGCCCGCGCCGCTGGTGCAGCCGCTCGACCTCGAAACGCGCCGCACCCGCCTGAAGAACCTGATCGCCCTCGGCAAGGAGCGCGGCTTTCTGACCTATGCCGAAGTGAACGACCATCTGCCCGACGACATGGTCGATGCCGAGCAGATCGAATCCATCATCAGCACCTTCAACGGCATGGGCATCCAGATTTTCGACGAAGCCCCGGCCGCCGAAGATCTGCTGATGACCGAGGGCACGCCGCAGGCGGCGGCTGACGAGGACATCGAGGAAGAAACCGAACAGGCCCTGTCGACGGTCGAATCCGAATTTGGCCGCACCACCGATCCCGTGCGCATGTACATGCGCGAGATGGGTTCGGTTGAACTGCTCACGCGCGAAGGCGAAATCGAAATCGCCAAGCGCATTGAGGACGGCTTGAAGCATATGGTGCAGGCCATTTCCGCCTGTCCCACCACCATCGCCGAAATGCTCGACATGGCGGCGAAGGTGGCGCGTGACGAGATGCGCATCGACGAACTGGTCGACGGCCTGATTGATCCGAACGCCGCCGAAGACATCGAGGCGCTGGCCGAAAACGAGGAATTGGCGGTCGAGGAAGACGAGGCCGAGGAGGATGAAGGCAACGCCGTCTCCGCTTCCCTGCTGCAATTGAAGACCAACGCGCTGGAACGCTTTACCGTCATCCACGGCCTGTTCACCAAGACGCAGAACGCGCTGACCAAGAAAGGCCCGCGCGACAAGGCTTATCTGAAATCCCAGCAGCAGATTTCCGCCGAACTGATGAACATCCGCTTCACGGCGCGCATCATCGAACGGCTGTGCGATTCGGTGCGCCACATGGTGGAGGATGTGCGCAACCACGAGCGCAAGATTCTTGAACTGTGCGTCAAGAAGGGCAACATGCCGCGCCTGCACTTCATCAAGGTGTTCCCCGGCAACGAAACCAATCTGGAATGGCTCAAGTACGAGGTCACCGGCGGCAAGCCTTACACCTCCACGCTGATGCGGGCAGCGCCGGCGATCATCGAGGAGCAGCAAAAACTCATCAATCTGCAGAATCACATCGGCATTCCGCTCAAGGATCTGAAAGACATCAACAAGCAGATGTCGACCGGCGAAGCGAAAGCGCGCCGCGCCAAGCGCGAAATGACCGAAGCCAACCTGCGTCTGGTGATTTCCATCGCCAAGAAATACACCAATCGCGGCCTGCAATTCCTCGACCTGATTCAGGAAGGCAACATCGGCCTCATGAAGGCGGTGGACAAATTCGAATACCGGCGCGGCTACAAGTTCTCCACTTACGCCACCTGGTGGATTCGTCAGGCCATCACGCGCTCCATCGCCGATCAGGCGCGCACCATCCGCATCCCGGTGCACATGATCGAAACCATCAACAAGATGAACCGCATCAGCCGCCAGATTCTGCAGGAAACCGGGCAGGAGCCGGACCCGGCCACGCTGGCGATCAAGATGGAGATGCCCGAGGAAAAGATCCGCAAGATTCTCAAAATCTCCAAAGAGCCGATCTCGATGGAAACGCCGATCGGCGACGACGACGATTCGCATCTGGGCGACTTCATCGAAGACGCCGCCACGCTGGCGCCGGCCGAAGCCGCCGTGTATGCCAGCCTGCGCGACGTAACCAAGGAGATTCTCGACTCCCTGACGCCGCGCGAGGCCAAGGTGCTGCGCATGCGCTTCGGCATCGAAATGAACACCGACCACACGCTGGAAGAAGTCGGCAAGCAGTTCGATGTCACGCGCGAGCGCATCCGCCAGATTGAAGCCAAGGCGCTGCGCAAGCTGCGGCACCCCTCGCGCTCAGAGAAGCTGCGCAGCTTTCTCGACACGGAAACCTGAGCAGAAAAAACGGCAGCCGAGGCTGCCGTTTCAGTATCATCCCTCCGGGGGCCCATAGCTCAATGGTTAGAGCAGCGGACTCATAATCCGTTGGTTGCAGGTTCAAGTCCTGCTGGGCCCACCATTCAATCGGCGTTTTCTTGCAGGCGCTCAATCGCGGCGATGATTTGCGACGGGCGGATAAAATATTTCCACAAGTTTTCTCCCGGCAGGGAAAGAACAGGACAGATGACGATGCCGGGCGCCCAGTCCGGGCGCCAGTGGAAGCGGGGATTTCTTTTGCGGTAAATGGTGACGACCGGAATCCCGAGAAACGACGCCAGATGACCGTTCCCGGAATCGTTGGCGACGACAACGCCCGATTCGTATAAATAAGCGGCGAGCGCGCCGATGTCGTCGAAGCGCGGGACATCGAATGCGTCGCCGGCCATTTGTTTCCAGGCTGCGTGGTTGTTCGGCGCGACGACGATCACAGGCGCATGCCCGCGCGCTTTCAGGCGACGGCAGAGCGCGAGGAAAGATGCCGGCCGCCAATTCTTTTTCTCCGGCCCTGCCGAATCAGGACTAACGACGATTCTGTTTTTGTGCCGGCGGCGCGCCAACCCGTCCGGCGCGACGATGGGCGGCTGTTTGCTGACACGCGCAAGGCGCATCCGTTCCCGCATGTATTCCAAAGTCATCTCAACGACGCTGGCGCCGGCTGACGGGCGGAACCGGATCGAGCTGCCGCTGCCGAGCAGCTTTTCGAGTTGCCGGAACGTGTCCGGGCTGCTGGCACGCCTGATTCTTTCGGTGTGATCGAAATGCCAGCTTTTCGGCGACTTCTGGCAGATCAGCAACCATTGCTCCCGCAGCCGCGCGGTGGCGGTTTCGTCCATGGCGGCGCGGATGAAACCGGGCGGACTCACGATCGCCAGATCGTATGCCGCCAGTTCGGCTTCGATCCGTTCAGCGGGCGGATACGGTTTGATGTTGAGCGTCGGCAGCCATGCCCGCATCTGGTCAGCGATGTTGCCGTAACAAGTGACGTCGAAACCGTTCCTTTGCAGATTGTCGGCGATCATCAGATAGATCAAGCCATCGCCCAGCGAATCGAAGGAAACCAGCCCGATTCTGGCTTTGGCGGCGGTTTCCGGATCGGCGGGAAAATGATTTGACATGACGGGTTTTTCAGGGCGCTCCCCTTATGCCATCCCTTTACGCCGTCCCCTTCTGGATCAACTCGACCTTGTAGCCGTCCGGATCCTGCACGAAGGCGATGATTGCGCTGCCGTGCTGCATCGGGCCGGCTTCGCGCGTCACCGTGCCGCCACGGCGCTTGATTTCGGCGCAGGCGGCATGGGCGTCGTCCACCTCCAGCGCAAGGTGGCCGTAGCCAGTGCCGATGTCGTACTTGTCCGTGCCCCAATTGAACGTCAGTTCCAGCACCGCGCCGTGCTTTTCCTCCTGATAGCCGACGAAGGCCAGCGTGAATTTGCCTTCCGGGTAGTCCATGCGCCGCAGCAGGCGCATGCCGAGAATTTCAGTATAGAACCGGATCGAGCGGTCGAGATCGCCGACCCGCAGCATGGTATGCAGAATGCGCATCGCGTGGTTCTCCTTTTCTATAGTCGCGGACAGGTTACGGCCAGCCGCCGCAGTTCGCCGCGGGCGGCCTGGTAATCGGGGAAAAGCCGCTCGACGACTTTCCAGAAGCGCGGCGAATGGTTCATTTCGACGAGGTGCGCCAACTCGTGCGCGACGACGTAGTCGATCAGGCGCAGCGGCGCATGAATCAATCGCCATGACAAACGGATTCCGGTTTTTTCGCTGCAACTGCCCCAGCGCGTTTGCGCGTTGGACAGCGCCAGCCGTGGCAGCGGCTGGCCGAGGCGGGCGGCGTAATGCGCGGCCCGTTCACGGAACACGTCGAGCGCGCGTTCGCGCACGGCGCGGCGCGCCAGTTGCCGCAGATCGGCGCCGGGCCGCGCCGGCAGAATCAGAACCTGACCGTCCCAGCGCGCCCGGCTGACATCCGGCGCGAGGCGCACCACGCAGGTTTCGCCCAAAAGCGGAATCGCGGCGCCGTCGCAGACCGCCAGATCGCGCGTCTGCCCGCCGCGCCATTCGTCGAGCCGCTTCAATATCCAGGCCGTGTTGTGGCGCAGGAAGCGTTCGATGTCGGCGAGTGAAGTGCGCGGCGACGCGCCGACGCGCAGGCCGCGCTGGTCGATGGTCATGCCGAGCGTGCGCCGCCGGGCGCGGATCAGCCGGTAGTCGACGATGCGCGCGCCAAGCTGGATATGGCGGATCTGCTCCGCCGGCGGTTGTCGTGGCGACAGCGGCGAGGCGAAGCCGAACAGCGGCAGTTCAAGCTGGAACAGCCGCGGCATCGTCTTGCCATAATGTCGGCGCCGCGCCGGCGGCCGGGCGCGGCGAGAGAAAGCGGCGCACCACGCTGCCGATTTCTTCCGGCGAGAGGTGGATCAGACGCCATGACAAACGCAAGCGGCCATCGGCGTCGACGCCGCCCCAGGCGCCGGCGGCGAAGGACAGCCGCCATGCCGGCGCTGGCAGGCCGAGATGACGGCAGCTTGCCGCCAACTGCTCGGCGATGACGCGCTGTGCCTGCGTTTGCAGCCAGCCTTGCACGCTGTCCTTGATCTGCTTCTCGCCGGCTTCCGGCGGCAGGGGCAGGTGGAGCCGTTCGCCGCGCAGCGCGATGCCGTCATGGCGGCCATCGAGACAAAGCGTGATGTCGCGGCCAAGAAAAGGAAAGCGCGCGCCGTCCTGCCAGCGCGCCGGCAGCGGCAGCTTGCCGGGGCCGGCGGCGCGGCCGGCCAGTTTGCCGACGATGGCGCGGCTGCCGTCGCGGATGGCTTGTTCGATCTGCGGCAGGGTCATGCCGCGCGGCGCGTTGACCTGCAAGCCCTGCTCGTCGACATGCAGACTGATTTTGTCATGCCGCGAGCGGCGCAAGCGGAAAGGCAGCGGCGGCGCGTCGAATTGCAGGGAATACTGGCCGTCAGCCGTCTTGGCGGGCGCGCCGCCGAGGGAAAGATCAAGCTGTCGTTGCGTCCGCTTCATGGTCTGCGTAACGATGTGGGCTGATGCGGCGCATTTCGGCTTCCATCCAGGCTTCGGCGCGCGCGTTCACATCTTCCGCCGAGAGGCCGGCGGGGTCAATGACCGGGCCGATGCTGACTGTCACCGTGCCCGGATATTTGATGAAAGCGCGCCGGCTCCAGAACTCGCCGGCGTTGAGCGCCACCGGCACCACCGGCGCGCCGGTTTCGACGGCGAGATGCGCGCCGCCGATCTTGTAACGGCGATGGACGCCGATCGGCGTGCGCGTGCCTTCCGGAAAAATGATGACCCAATAGCCCTGACTCAAGCGCAGGCGGCCCTGTTCCACGAGTTGCGTCAAGGCTTTCTTGCCGGCGCCGCGATTGATCGAAATCATCGGCACGGTCGCCAGCGCCCAGCCAAAAAAGGGCAGCATGATGAGTTCTTTTTTCCAGACGAACACCGTCCAGGGAAAGACCAGTTGCAGCACGATGGTTTCCCAGGCCGACTGGTGCTTGGAGAGAATGACCGAGGGACGGTCGGGAATATGCTCGCGGCCAAGGACGCGGTAATTGATGCCCAGCACATGCCGGATCAGCCAGGAGGCGACATGCACCCAGGGCGTCACCAGATGCCGGCGCCAGCGGTGCGGCAGCGGAAAGCACAGCATGACGCCGATGGTGTACGGCACCGTGAATATCGCCAGCGCCAGCATGAACAGCGCCGAACGCAGCGCGATCAGCAGCGTCGGCCTGGGCGGATTGGGCGGATTAGGTGGATTAGGCGAATCAAGCATTGCAGATGTCATGCCGTGATATGCGCTGCGGCGGCGGCGAGGTCGGAGAATATCTGCGTTTGGGGCGGCAGATCGGGATCGCCGTGCGTTTTTTTGCCCTTGCCGGTTAGCACCAGCATCGGCCGCGCGCCGACAGCGGCGGCGGCTTGCAGATCGCGCAGGCTGTCGCCGACCGCCGGCACGCCGTCGAGGCTGACGTGGTAACGCCGGGCAATCTCGTGCAGCAGACCGGGGCGCGGCTTGCGGCAGTCGCAGTCCGCCTCCGCCGCATGCGGACAGAAGAAAATCGCATCAATGCGCCCGCCCGCCAGCGCCGCCGCCTTTACCATTTTGTCATGAATGGCGTTGAGGACATCCGTGTCGAACAAGCCGCGCCCGATGCCCGACTGATTGGTCGCCACCACCACGCGGTAGCCCCATTGCGTCAGCCGGGCGATGGCTTCCAGGCTGCCCGGAAGCGGCCGCCATTCGTCGGGCGACTTGATGAAGGCGTCGCTGTCGTGATTGATGACGCCGTCGCGGTCGAGGATGACGAGCTTCATGCGGACAGCCTCGACAAGTCGGCGACGCGGTTCATGGCGGCATGCAGCGTCGCCAGCAGGCCGAGGCGGTTTTCCCGCAGGGCGTCGTCGTCGACATTCACCATGACGCCGTCGAAGAAGGCATCGACCGGCGCTTTCAGCGCGGCCAGTGATTGCAGCGAAGCGGCATAGTCGCCTTGCGCGAAAGCGGCGTCGGCCTTCGCGCCGGCGTGCGCCAGCGCCGCATGCAGGGCGGCTTCCGCCGGTTCCTTGAGCAGCGCCGCGTCGACTCGCGCCGCCACGCCGCCGCCGGCTTTTTTCAGAATGTTGCCGATGCGCTTGTTGGCCGCCGCCAGCGCGGCGGCTTCGGGCAGCGCAGCGAAAGCGCGCACGGCGGCAAGCCGCTTCGGGATGTCGCCCAGGCGCGGCGGCTGCAGGCTGATGACGGCGTCGACTTCCACCGCCGAATAACCCTGCTCGCGCAAATTGCCGGACAGGCGCTCGTAAATGAAATCCGCCAGTTGCGCGGCGGTTTTTTCGTCGCTCACCCGCGTCGCCGCAAACAGCCATTCCAGTTCGAGCGGCAAATCCTGCTCGATCAAAATGCGAATCACGCCCAGCGCGTGACGGCGCAGCGCAAAGGGATCCTTGTCGCCGGTCGGCAACTGGCCGATGCCGAACATGCCCGCCAGCGTTTCCAGCTTGTCGGCCAGCGCGACGCAGACGCCGACCGGCCCGCGCGGCAGCGTGTCGCCGGCGAACTTCGGCTTGTAGTGGTCTTCTATGGCGTCGGCGATGTCGGCAGGCAGGCCGTCATGCAGTGCGTAATAGCGGCCCATGACGCCTTGCAGTTCGGGAAACTCGCCCACCATGTCGGTAAGCAGATCGGCTTTCGCCAGCAGCGCCGCTTGCGCGGCCTGCCGCGCCAGCGCCTCGCCGCCGAGTTGCCGTCCGATGGCGTCGGCGATGGCGGCGACGCGCTGCGTCCGCTCGCCCTGCGTGCCGAGCTTGTTGTGGTAGACGACTTTCGCCAGCCCCGGCACACGGTCGGCGAGTGATTTTTTGCGATCCTGATCGAAAAAGAATTTGGCGTCGGCCAGACGCGGGCGCACGACGCGCTCGTTGCCGTCGATGACGGCGGAAGGATCATCCGGGTGAATGTTGCTGACGACGAGAAACTGATTGGTGAGTTTGCCGGCGGCGTCGAGCAGCGGAAAATATTTTTGATTCGCCTTCATCGTCAGAATCAGGCATTCCTGCGGCACGTCGAGAAATTCGCGCTCGAATTCGCATGCCAGCACATTCGGCCGCTCGACCAGCGCCGTCACCTCGTCGAGCAGGGCGTCGTCTTCGATCGGCCGCAGGCCCGCGCCGGCCTTGCGCGCCGCCTGCGCGAGCTGGCGCGCGATCTCTTCGCGCCGGGCGTCGAAACCGGCGATCACCGCGCCCTCGTCCCGCAACTGTTGCGCGTAGCTGTCGGCATCGCGCAACACCACCGGATCGACCGCCGCCTCGAAACGGTGGCCGTGCGTTTCGCGTCCGGCGGCAAGGCCGAGCGCCCGCACCGGCGCCACGTCGGCGCCATGCAGCGCGACCAGTCCATGCGCGGGACGCACGAAGCTCACGCTGCTCCAGCCGGGCAGTTCGCAGCCGCTTTCAAGCTGGTAGCTCATCACCTTGGGGATCGGCAGTTTGGCGATGGCGCCGAGCAGCGCCTCCTGCAAACCCTCGGCCAGCGTCACGCCGCGCGCCGTGCTGTCGAAAAACAGGGCTTCGGCTTTGCCGTCCATTGCGCGGCGCAGGGCGGGCATGGCGCTGGCATTGGCGCCGGTATCGACGCCGGTATCAACGCCCAGGGCGGCGAGTTTCTTCAGCAGCGCCGGCGTCGGCCGCCCGTTCGCATCGAGTCCCACCGATACCGGCATCAGCTTGTGCGAGACGGCCTGGTCGGCGGCCTTGCCGGCAACCTGCGTGAGATGGGCGGCGAGGCGGCGCGGCGAAGCGTAGGCAGTGAGCGCCGCATCAGCGCCCACCAGCCCCTGCACTTGCAGTTGCTCGCGCAGCGCGGCGGCGAAGGCATCGCCGAGTTTGCGCAGCGCTTTCGGCGGCAGTTCTTCGACAAACAGTTCGACGAGCAGGGAAGCGGAAGACATGATTCGCAGGGTTCAAAAAGCGGGTTCAAAAAGCCGCCCGGCGCGGCGCGGCGGAAAAACGCCGCGCACTCAGCGCGAGCAAGCCGGCGCACAGCAGCGGCGTCCAGACGAATTTCAGTTCGCTCAACATCACCTGCGCGCCGCGTGGAGAGAAAAACCGCCGCAACGCGATCGGCGAAACTTCGATGGGCCGCCAGGGGGCAAAGTAGCGCCCTTCATCGACGGGCCAGAGAAAAGGAATGCCGGCGCCGCCGCTGGTGAACATGTCGAGCAGCGGATGCGAGGCGGCGCACAGCGCGATCCACAGATAGCCCGTCCAGCGGCGCATTCCCCAGCGCGGCGCCAGCGCGTAGCCCGCGCAGCCCAGCAGCAGGGCAAACAGCAGCGTGTGCGTGAAACCGCGATGCCCGCTCATGTCGCCGTAGGCGATGCCGAGCTTGAAAGCGATGCCGTCGAAATCCGGCGCGACCGCCGCCAGCATGCCTGCCGCCAGCGCCCAGGGCGGAATGCGCCGCGCGCCCAGCCCGATGGCGGCCGCCATCGGCACGGCAACATGGGAAAAAACGGTCGGCATGGCGCGGGCTTTCCTCAAGCGGCCTTCCTGGCCGTGGCGTTAAGCTGCGCCACCCATTCGCGCGGCGCCATCGGAAAGCCGAGGCGCTCGCGGCTGTCGTAATAACTCTGCGCGACGCTGCGCGCAAGATTGCGGATGCGGCCAATGTAAGCGGCGCGTTCGGTGACGGAAATCGCGCCGCGCGCGTCGAGCAGATTGAAGCTGTGCGCGGCTTTCAGCACCTGCTCATAAGCCGGCAGCGCGAGTTGCTGTTCCATCAGGTGTTTGGCCTGCTGCTCGTGCGCGGCGAAAGCGGTGAACAGGAAATCGGCGTCGCTGTGCTCGAAGTTGTAGGCCGATTGCTCGACCTCGTTCTGTTTATAGACATCGCCGTAGCTCAAGCCATTGGTCCACGTCAGATCGTAGACGTTGTCCACGCCCTGCAGATACATCGCCAGCCGTTCCAGTCCGTAAGTGATCTCGCCCGTGATGGGCCGGCAATCGAGGCCGCCGACCTGCTGGAAGTAAGTGAACTGCGTCACCTCCATGCCGTTCAGCCACACCTCCCAGCCCAGCCCCCAGGCGCCGAGCGTGGGGTTCTCCCAATCGTCCTCGACGAAGCGCACATCGTTTTTTTTGAGATCGAAGCCGAGCGCGACCAGCGAGCCGAGATACAGATCGAGAATGTTCGCCGGCGCCGGCTTCAGCACCACCTGATACTGGTAGTAGTGCTGCATGCGGTTCGGGTTCTCGCCGTAGCGGCCGTCCTTGGGGCGGCGGCTCGGCTGCACGTAAGCGGCCTTCCACGGCTCGGGGCCGATGGCGCGCAGAAAGGTGGCGGTGTGCGAGGTGCCGGCGCCCACTTCCATGTCATAAGGCTGCAACAGTGCGCAGCCCTGCCGGTTCCAGAAATCCTGCAAGCGCAGGATGATTTCCTGAAAACTCGGCCTGTCGCCGCGTTGCGAGGAGGACGCCTGCGCGCCCGCGGGCGCGGCGCTGAAACCGGATGTGGGCATGGCACGACGGGAA
Organism: Zoogloeaceae bacterium; assembly: GCA_031277315.1. Classification (GTDB taxonomy): domain Bacteria; phylum Pseudomonadota; class Gammaproteobacteria; order Burkholderiales; family Rhodocyclaceae; genus Desulfobacillus. Next base: position 70,291 of record JAITMP010000040.1, read on the forward strand.
AAATCGCAGATGCGCGATTTTACAGGCAAAAGCGCGTAATTTTGCCGCTGCGCCGCCGCCCGGCGGGGATTTTCCGCCCCGCGTCCGCCGCGCCGGATGGCCGTTGGGTATTGCCGGGCGGATGGAGTAACATTCGCCCGTTTCCACACACGCGGAGCCAGCAATGGGCTGTCATGTCACGGTTGTCACCGGCAATGGCGGACGCTACGAGTTCACATTGGCCGATGCCGATCTCGCCGGTCTGGACGCGCGCAAGGCGCAAGGATGGCTGAGAGAAGAATTCGAGAAGGCCGGCTGCGTGCCGACCAACCCGGTCGGCAAGCTGTTGTTGGCGGACAAGATTCTCTGCCTCGCCAAAACCCGGCAAGACCCGGCCTACGCCGAGCCGACGCCCTGGGTGAGCAGCTTCGTGCGCGCCGCCGCCGTCGCCATGGGCGGCAGCATGACCATCGACCTCGGCAGGCATGCGCTCGGGCATTGAATCCGGAAGCGGCGGATTTGATGTGGCGCTCATGCAATACCGCCCAGCTTGCATAGACAAGCGAATCACGCGCCTTTAGAATGCGCCCGCCCCGGTTTTCGGGGCTTCTGACATTGGAGGTGTGCCATGCGTACAAACAAAAACCTCCTCAACCAGCACTGGTTTTGAGGTAACAAGCAAGCGGCGGAAGGGCTACCCTTCGGAAACCCGGGTCAAACGCGGCGATAGGGTCGTGCATGGGAACAAGGCGCTGGTTGAGAAACTTGGGCGAAACGATCCATGTCCCTGCGGGTCCGGCCTTCGGTTTCAAGCGTTGCTGCATGCTGACGGGCGAGCACGATGGCTCCGACCGGAATCACTTCTTTCAGGGAATAAGCGTTCCGCATGACACACATGACACGCCGGTCGGGCGCGCCGGTCGAGCGGACTTGTAAAAAAGAACGGGGGCCGAAGCCCCCGTTCACCTCCTCCTCCCTGCGGCAGACTGCGATTGTCTGCCTTGCCTTTTGATTGCGGCGGATTGTGCGGATATCCGCCGGCGAAGTCAATGTGCACTGCCGCATATCAGAAAATGATGATTGTTCAGGCCATGCCGCGACGGCGGCGCAAACCGGCTAGCGGAACGAGAAAGCCGGCGGCGATCAGCAGCAGGGCGGCGGCGTTGCCCCAGCGCGCATAGGGCGTGAGGCCGGTGTAGCCGTGGACTTCTCCGGTCAGCACGCCGGCGCTGAACGGCGGCAGCACATGTTCGACGCGACCGCGCGGGCTGACGATGGCGGTCATGCCGGTGTTGGTGGCGCGCAGCATGGGGCGGCCGCTTTCGAGGGCGCGCATGCGGGCGATCTGCAAGTGTTGCGCTTGCGCCAGCGAGTCGCCGAACCAGGCCGTGTTGGAGAGATTCACCAGCAGCGTCGCCTCCGGCAGGGCGCGGATGATCTCCTCGCCGAAAACGTCTTCGTAGCAAATGTTGACCGCCACCTTCTGACCGGCCAGCAACAGCGGCGGCTGGCGGGCGGGGCCGGAGGCGAAATTCGACATCGGAATGTTCAGCAGCGCCAGCGTCCAGGCGAAGGCGGGCGGCGTGAATTCGCCGAAAGGGACGAGATGGCGCTTGCGGTAAATCTGTATGTCATCAGCCGACAAACCGGCGGCGCCGTTGTAGTAACGCCGCTGTTCGTCTTGCGCGACGATGCCGAGGAGAACGCCGCCTGTTTGTTCATCGGCGTCCGGCGCGGCGCGGCGCAGCGCCGCCAGATAATCGGGCGGCAACTGGTCAAGCATCAGCGGCAGCGCCGTTTCGGGCAGCACGATGAGTTGCGCCGGATGCGCGCGGGCGAGACGCAGATAGGTGTCGAGCGATTCTTGCACGCGCTCCGGGCGCCATTTCAGGCTCTGCTCGATATTGCCCTGCAACAGGCTGACTGACAGCGGCGGGCCGGCGGGCCGCGTCCACTCGACCAGCATCAATCCGCCGCCGGCTGCCAGCAGCAGCAGCGCCGCGATACCGGCGCGCGGCCAGTCCGCGCGTCGGGGCGCGGCCAGCCCCGCGAGGGCGGCGAGCAGCGCCGACAGGAAACTCACGCCATACACGCCAGTCAGCGGCGCGTAACCGGCCAGCGGGCTGGGCGGCGTCTGCGCATAGCCGAGCGCCAGCCAGGGAAAGCCGGTGAACAGCCAGCCGCGCAGCCATTCCGCCAGCGCCCATACGGCGGCGGCGAGCAGGGCGTCCGTCCACAAACGCTGGCGGCGCAGGCGGGCGAACAGATAGCCCGAGAGCGCCGGAAAGAGGGCGAGACAGGCGCAGAACAAAATGGTCGCCAGCGCGGCAAGCGGCGGCGGCATGCCGCCGAAGGTGTGCAGGCTGACGTAGACCCATGAGACGCCGGCGAGAAACCAGCCCGCGCCGAAGCCGAAGCCGAGCGCCGCCGCCCGCTTTGGCGAGGCGTCGCGCCAGAGCCAGATCAGCGCGGCGAGCGTGATGAGCGGCAGGGGAAAAAATGGGAACGGCGCGAAACCGAACACCGACGCCGCGCCGAGCAGGAAAGCCGCGACCGCCCCCATGACCAACCCCGTGGCTGCTCGTGAGGCGCCGCCGGTCATGCCGTGGCGGACGGCTGGTCTACCAGCAGCGTGTGCACCCGCCGGCTGTCGGCGCGCAGAATCTGGATGCGCAAGCCGTCGATCTCGACCGACTCGCCGCGCTTGGGCAGACGGCCGAGCCGGTGGATCACCATGCCGCCGACGGTATCAAATTCCTCGTCGCCGAAATGCGTGCCGAAGGCGGCGTTGAAATCGGCGATCGCGGTGATGGCCTTGACGCGGTAGCGGCCGGTTTGGTCGAGCAGGATGTTGTCGGCGGCCTCGTCGAAATCGTATTCATCCTCGATGTCGCCGACGATCTGCTCCAGCACGTCCTCGATGGTCACCAGCCCGGTCACGCCGCCGTATTCATCCACCACGACCGCCATGTGGTTGCGCGAGGCGCGAAACTCGCGCAGCAGCACATTGAGCCGCTTCGAGTCGGGAATGAAGACCGCCGGATGCAGCATGTCACGCACGGCGACGGTTTCCCCGGCATGCAGCCGCAGCAGTTCCTTGGCGAGCAGGATGCCGATGATGTCGTCCTTGTTCTCGCCGGTGACGGGAAAGCGCGAATGCCCCGTCTCCATCGCCCGCGCGGTCATGGTCGCCGTGGCATCGTTGATCGAGATCATCTGCATCTGGGCGCGCGGCACCATGACATCGCGCACCTGCATGTCGGAGACGGCGAGCGCGCCCTCGATGATGGACAGCGCGTCGGCGTCGAGCAGGTTGCGCTCATAGGCGGTGTGCAGCAGCGCGACCAGTTGTTCACGGTCTTCCGGCTCGCGCAGCAGCAGCGCGGAAAGGCGATCAAGCAGCGAAGGCCGGTTGGGAGAAGATTCCATCGTGGTCAGTACGGATCGGGAAAGCCGAGCCGGGACAGGATCCGCCGTTCTTCTTGTTCCATGACGCCGGCGTCGGCGTCCGTCTCGTGATCGTATCCCTGCAAGTGCAGCATACCATGCACGACGAGATGGGCGAAGTGGGCCGCCGCCGGTTTGCCCCGCGCGACGGCTTCGCGCAGCGCGACCGGCACGCACAGCGCCAGGTCGCCCTGCAGTAGATCGCCCTGCGGCAGCGGCGCATGCGGATAGGAAAAAGTCAGCACGTTGGTGGCGTAGTCCTTGCCACGGTAGCGGGCGTTCAGATCGCGCCCTTCCTCGGCGTCGACAAAGCGCACCGTCAGTTCGGCGCCGCCGCCATGCGCCGCGCGCGCCCACCGGCGCACCTCGGCCCGCGTCGGCAGCAGATCGTCGACGACGGCGTATTGCACCGTGAGATGCAGGGCCGGCTTCGCGGCGCTCGCGCCGGAGCGCGGCTTAGCGCTCATGCGGCGCGCCGTCCTTGTGTTCATGCCGTTCATAGGCGGCGACGATGCGCGCCACCAACGGATGGCGCACCACGTCTTCGGCCAGAAATTCGGTGAACGCGATGCCGCGCACTTCGCGCAGGATGCGCGCCGCTTCCACCAGCCCGCTTTTCACGCAGCGCGCCAGATCAATCTGGGTCACATCGCCGGTGACGACGGCGCGCGCGCCGATGCCGATACGGGTGAGGAACATCTTCATCTGCTCCGGCGTGGTGTTCTGCGCTTCGTCGAGAATGATGAAGGCATGGTTGAGCGTGCGCCCGCGCATGTAGGCGAGCGGCGCGATTTCGATGGCCTGGCGCTCGAAGAGCTTGACCACCTTGTCGAAGCCCATCAGATCGTAGAGCGCGTCGTAGAGGGGCCGCAGATACGGATCGACTTTCTGCGCCAGATCCCCCGGCAGAAAACCGAGGCGCTCGCCGGCTTCCACGGCCGGCCGCGTCAGCACGATGCGGCTGACCTGATCGCGCTCGAAGGCGTCGACGGCAGAAGCGACGGCAAGATACGTCTTGCCGGTGCCGGCGGGGCCGATGCCGAAGGTGATGTCGTGTTCCTGAATCTGGCGCAGATACTGCGTCTGGCGCGGCGTGCGCCCGTGCAATTCCGGCTTGCGCGTGAGCAGCCCCGGCGGGCGTCCGGCGTGATCCGGGCCGGCGCGATTGGCAAGCTCCACCAAGCCAAGCTGGATGGCGTCGATGGAAAGATGCGCCGCCGCTGCGGCGTAAAAATGCCGCAGGGCGGCGGCTGTCCGCTCCGCCTGGGCGGGATGGCCGCGCACGGTGAAGCGTTCGCCGCGACGGGCGATGGTCACGTCATAAGCGGCTTCGATCTGGCGCAGGTTCTCGTCGAGCGCGCCGCACAGATTGGCCAGCCGCTGGTTGTCGACGGGGGACAGCAGGACTTCGACGGCTTTCGCGCTCATGATTCGCGGCGGATGATTTCGCCGCGCAGCGAATGCGGCAGCGCGGCGGTGATGACGACGTCGACGAAGCCGCCGATCAGGCGGGCATGACCGGCGAAGTTGACGATGCGGTTGTTGTCGGTGCGGCCGGCCAGTTCGCCAGCATCTTTTTTCGAGGCGCCTTCGACCAGAACGCGCTGCGTCGTGCCGATCATGGCTGCGCTGATGGCCTGGGCCTGTTCCTCGATGCGTTTTTGCAGGCGCATCAGCCGCTGCGTTTTGAGCGTCGACGGCGTGTCGTCCGCCAGTTCCGCCGCCGGCGTGCCGGGGCGCGGGCTGTAGAGAAAACTGAAAGAAGCGTCGAAGCCGACTTCCTCGATCAGCTTCATGGTGGCTTCAAAATCCGCCTCGGTTTCGCCGGGAAAGCCGACGATGAAATCGGTGGACAGGGAAAGATCCGGCCGCGCCGCCCGCAGCCGGCGCGCGATCGACTTGTATTCGAGCGCCGTGTAGCCGCGCTTCATCGCCGCCAGCACGCGGTCGGCGCCGGATTGCACCGGCAGATGCAAATGAGATACCAGCTTCGGCAGGCGGGCGTAGGCGTCGATCAGGCGCGGCGTCATTTCGCGCGGATGCGAGGTCGTGTAGCGGATGCGCTCGACGCCCGGCATCTCGTGCACGCATTCGAGCAGAAAGGCGAAATCCGCCGTTTCGCCGTCGTCCAGCGCGCCACGGTAAGCGTTTACGTTCTGGCCGAGCAAAGTGAATTCCCGCGCGCCCTGCGCCGTCAAGCCGGCGATTTCCGCCAGCACGTCGCCCAGCGGACGCGAAATCTCCTCGCCGCGAGTGAACGGCACGATGCAGTACGTGCAGAACTTGCTGCATCCCTCCATCACCGAAACGAAAGCCGAACCGCCGGCGACCCGCGCCGGCGGCAAGGCGTCGAACTTTTCGATCTCGGGAAAGGAAACATCCACCTGCGGGCAGCCGCGATCGCGCCGGGCGCGGATCAACTGCGGCAGGCGGTGCAGGGTCTGCGGGCCGAACACGACATCCACATACGGCGCGCGGCGCACGATCGCTTCGCCCTCCTGACTCGCCACGCAGCCGCCGACGCCGATCACGAGATCCGGCCTCGCCTGCTTCAGCAGCCGCGCGCGGCCAAGGTCGTGAAAGACCTTTTCCTGCGCCTTCTCGCGCACGGAACAGGTGTTGAAGATAATGACATCGGCGTTCTCGGGGGAATCGGTTTGCTCGATTCCCTCGGCGGCGAGCACGTCAGCCATGCGGCCCGAATCGTACTCGTTCATCTGGCAGCCGAAGGTCTTGATGTAAAACTTTCTCGTCACTGCGGCGGCGGCGCGGCGCGTTGTTTCTGCCGGATGATCTGATCAGCGGCTTCCGCCTCTTCCGGGGTCAGGATCCAGACGCGCTGCACCGTGCCGTACTGGTCGAGCTTGTAGAGCACCGGCGCCGGGCCGCGAATCGCCATCGGCATCACGATGAGATTCTGCGTGTTGCGGATCTGCAAACTGGCGGACAGGGGCAGCGTTTCATTGCCGAAGCGGGCATGGCCGTTCTCCGGCGGCTCCATCACCGCCAGCATGCCGTTGTGCAGCGCTGGGCGCACCATGCCGACCGGCGCTGAAGGCGGCGGCAACGGCGCCGGCGCCAGCGCCGACTCGATGATGCTGTCGATGATGCGGCTGAGAATCGTCAGGGTAATGGGATCCATGCGCGTTTTTCCCGTGATATTGATTCATTATATCCAACCGCCGCGCCCGTGGATGGCCCCTGTGGATGGCTCCGTGAATGGTAAGCGCCGCGGTTCGCCGCAGCCACGAAAGGCCATGAACAGGCGCTTGCGGACTGCTGCGGACGATGGATTGGTGGTGATGGGCAGAATCGAACTGCCGACCTAGGGGTTATGAATCCCTCGCTCTAACCGACTGAGCTACATCACCATGTGGGAAGGGGGCGGATTATGGTTGCGGGACAAGGGCTTGTCAAGATTGGCCAGTCATTGGCCGGCGGCGGGTTGGCCGGAGCCGTCCGGGGGCGTCGGCGCGCCCTGTTACAATGGCGCGTCGATGGGTGTGAGGGGTGTGTGAGAGTTTTTGCGCGCCGTTCCGCGCCGCCTTGGGAACTCGCCAATCTTCCGCCCGTCTTACCGCAACATGCCTTTTGGAGACAACCATGTTCATGCGCATCCTCGCCAGCGCCGGCCTCGCCCTTTTCCTGCTTGCCGGCGCCGCTCATGCCGACGAAGCGTCGGTGCGGAAAGCTTTTGAAACCTGGGCGGGCGGCAAGGTCGACGGCGTGCGCAAGGTCGGCGTGCTCGGCCTCTACGAGATCCAGATCGGCAACGAGATTTATTACACCGACGAGAAAGTCAGCCTGCTGTTCGACGGCAATCTGATCGACACCAAGACGCGCAAAAACCTGACGCAGGAACGGATCGAAAAACTCTCCGCCATCAAGTTCTCCGACTTGCCGCTGGAATACGCCGTGAAGACGGTGCGCGGCGACGGCAAGCGCGTCTTCGCCACGTTTGAAGACCCGAATTGCGGCTACTGCAAAAAGCTGGCGAAGGAGATGGCCGGCATGGACAACGTGACCATCTACACTTTCCTGCTGCCGATCCTGTCGAAGGATTCCGCCGACAAGTCGCGGGCGGTGTGGTGCGCCGCCGACCGCGCCAAGGCCTGGCGGGAGTTGATGGTCAACGGCGTTGCGCCCGCCGCCGGAACGTGCGACGCGCCGGTCGAAAAAGTCATGGCGCTGGCGCAGAAATACAATATCCGCGGCACGCCGACGATCTTTTTCACCGATGGCGAGCGGATTCCCGGCGCTGTCCCCGTCGCCCAGCTTGAAGAAAAGCTGGCGCAAGTCAAATAGCCGTATTCCGGCGCGCTTATTTTGCGTTTGGGGTCGCTTCCGGCGGCGTAAAGCCGTTCGGCAGCAGCACCCACATCCGGCCCGGCTGCCGCATGCGGCCCGCTTGCGCGCCGGCTTCGGCGCCGAAGCCCCAGAAAAAATCGGCGCGCACCGCGCCCTTGATGGCGCCGCCGGTGTCTTGCGCCATGACCAGCCGCGTCAGCGGCCGCTCGCTGGCGGGAAAGGTGGTCGACAGGAATACCGGCGCGCCGAGCGGAATCGCGCGCGGATCGACGGCGATGCTGCGGCCCGGCGTCAGTGGCACGCCCAGCGCGCCCGGCGGCCCGCCGCCGTTGTCCGGCAATTCGCGGAAGAAGACGAAGCTCGGATTGACGTTGAGCAGTTCGTTCAGCCGTCCCGGATGCGCGCGCGCCCAGGCCTGAATGCCCTGCATCGAGGCTTGCTCCAGCTTCAATTCGCCCTGCTCCACCAGCCAGCGGCCGATGGAACGATAAGGATGACCGTTCTGGTCGGCATAGCCGACGCGCACGCGGCGGCCATCGGGCAATTCGACGCGGCCCGAGCCTTGCACTTGCAGGAAGAATAATTCAATCGGATCGGCCACCCACAGCAGCGCCTTGCCGGCGAGCGCCGCCGAGCGCGGCGTCAGTTCCGCCCGCGCCCAGTAAGGCACCACCTTGCGCCCGTCGAGACGGCCGCGCAGGCGGAGGTGCTTGAGTTCGGGATGCAGTTCGCCGAGATCAATCGTCAGCAGGTCGTCCGGCACGCCGTAGATGGCGTGGGCGAATGTCTTGTTGCGTTTGCGGCTGCCGCGCAGCAGCGGCTCGTAATAGCCGGTCACCAGCCCTTCGGTCGAGGCGTCCGGATTGACCACCTGCCAAGGCTGAAAACGCGCTTCAAAAAAGGCGCGCAGCATGGCGTCCTGCGCGGCGTTCTGCGGCAGCGCGCGCGCCGCTTCGCACACGCCGCGCCAGACCGGCTGCTTCGCCAGCGCGTTGCAGGATTCGAGCAGGGCGCTCTGCGCTTCGGCGAGATTATCGTCATTCCAGCCCTGCACCTCCTCCCAGCGCGCTTGCCGCAGCGGCTTGGCCGGAGGCGGCTGCGGCGTTGTCTCCGGGCAGACGGGGCAGGGCGAAGAGGAGGCAGTCTGCGCTTCAGACGACGGCGGCGCGGCCGGTTGCCCGGCGCAGCCGGCAAGCAGGAGCAGCAATCCGCCCAGGATGAACGCGGGCGCGGGCAATACGGGTTGGCGCGGAAACATGAATTTCGCTAAAGTCGAATCTTTTGCAAGTATATCAACCGGTATGGACGCCCCCGCGATTTCCCTCCCGCGCCTGATCCAGCGCGCCGAAGCCCTGCTGGAACGCCTCGAAGCCCTGCTGCCGCCGCCGCCGCCGCCGCCCGACTGGAACGCGATCGCTTTCCGCTGGCGGCGGCGCGGCGGCGGTCAGGGGCGGCTTGAAGCGGTGGCCCATCCGCACCGCATCCGCCTGAAGGACTTGCGCAACATCGACGAGCAGAAACAGCGCATCGAGCAGAACACGCGCCAGTTCGTCGCCGGCCGGCGCGCCAACAACGTGCTGCTCACCGGCGCGCGCGGCACCGGCAAAAGCTCGCTCATCAAGGCGCTGCTCAACCAGCACGCAAAACAAGGGCTGCGCCTGATCGAGGTCGACAAGCACGATCTCATCGACCTGCCCGACATCGTCGACCTGATCGCCGGACGCGACGAGCGCTTCATCATTTTCTGCGACGACCTGTCCTTCGAGGCGGGCGAGTCCGGCTACAAGGCCCTGAAGAGCGTTCTCGACGGCTCGGTGGCGAGCACGCCCGACAATGTGCTGCTCTACGCCACCTCCAACCGCTGTCACCTGATGCCCGAATACATGGATGAAAACCTGGCGGCGCAGCACGTCGACGGCGAAATTCATCCCGATGAAACCGTCGAGGAAAAACTCTCGCTCTCGGACCGCTTCGGCCTCTGGCTGTCTTTCTATCCTTTTAATCAGGATGACTATCTCGCCATCGCCGGCTACTGGCTGCGCGAATACGGCGTGCCGGCGGCGCGCATCGAGGCCGCGCGCGAGGAAGCCTTGCAGTGGGCGCTGTTGCGCGGCTCGCGCAGCGGGCGCAGCGCCTTGCAGTTCGCGCGCGACTACGCCGGACGGCATGGCGTGAAATGAGCCGGAAAACCGTCGCGGCGGCAGCCGCCGTCATCCTGCAAGCCGATGGCCGCTTTCTGCTGGGCCGGCGTCCGCCGGGGAAGCCTTACGCCGGTTACTGGGAATTTCCCGGCGGCAAAATCGAGGCGGGCGAGACGGCAGCGCAGGCGCTGGCGCGTGAACTGCACGAGGAACTGGACATCGCGGTCGACCGCGCCACGCCGTGGATCGTGCGCGAATTCGCCTATCCGCATGCCGACGTGCGGCTGCATTTTTTCCGCGTCGAAAGCTGGCGCGGCGAGATTCGCGCCCTGCATCACGACGCGCTGATGTGGCAGACGGTCGACGCGGTGGATGTCGCGCCGCTCCTGCCGGCCAACCTTGCCGTGCTGCGCGGGCTGGCCTTGCCGGAGGTCTACGCCATCACCCACGCCGGCGAGATCGGCGTCGATGCGCAGTTGGAAAAACTCGACAGCGCGCTGGCTGGCGGACTGCGCCTGCTGCAGATCCGCGAGCCAGCGCTGGCAACGGCGGAACGCGAGGCGTTCGCCCGTGAAGCGACGCGGCGCGCGCACGCGCATGGCGCGCGGGCGCTGGTCAACGGCGACATCGCGCTGGCGCGGCGCGTCGGCGCCGACGGCGCGCATCTGCCCGCCGCGCAACTCATGGCGCTCACCGAACGGCCCGATCTGGCGCTGGTCGCGGCCTCCTGCCACGACAGCGCGGAACTGGCGCGGGCCGCCGCGCTGGAACTGGATTTCGCCGTGCTCGGGCCGGTGCGGGAAACGCGCAGCCATCCCGGCGTTGATGGCCTCGGCTGGACGCGCCTGGCGCAATTGCTGGAGAACGTTTCCCTGCCGGTGTATGCCCTTGGCGGCCTGCGGCGGGAAGATCTCGGCGCAGCGCGTGACGCCGGCGCGCACGGCATCGCCGCCATCCGCGCCGCATGGCCCTGATCGGGCCTTGATGGATTGCTGATTGATGTCCCGCGCTACCCGCCTTTGCCTCATCCGCCACGGCGAAACTGCCTGGAACGCCGAGCGCCGCATTCAGGGCCAGCTTGACGTGCCGCTGTCGACAACCGGTCTGGCGCAGGCGCGGGCCGCCGCCCGCCGGCTCACCGGCGAACCCTTTGCCGCTCTCTACGCCAGCGATCTCGTCCGCGCCCTGCGCACGGCGCAAGTCTTGGCGGAGCAGCGCGATGCGCCGATTGCGCCGATCCGGCGCGAGACGGCCCTGCGCGAACGGCATTACGGCGCGCTGCAAGGACTGACTTACGCCGAATTCGAGCAGCAGCATCCGCAGGCTTATGCGCGCTTTCTGGCGCGGGAGGAAAATTTCGCCCTGCCCGGCGGCGGCGAGAGCCTGCGCCAGTTCGCCGAGCGGGTGAACCGGCGCATGGACGCCATCGTCGCGGCGCATGCGGGCGAGCCGGTGCTGATCGTCGCCCACGGCGGCGTGCTCGACATCCTGCGCCGCCGCGCTTGCGGCCGTCCGCTGTCGGCGCCGCGCGATTTTGAAATTCCCAACGCCGGCCTCAACTGGCTGGAAGCGGAGAACGGTGTCTGGCGTTTGATTTCCTGGGCCGAACGCGATCATCTCGCCGAAGCGCGGGATGAGCTGCCCGGCTGAGCGAAGGCCGCCGCCGCGCTTCGCATCCCCTCCGCGTTCCCCCGTGCACCCGGCGGGCGCATGGTAAAATTCAACTGTCTTCAATCAGTTAGAGCCACGTCCCATGTTTTCCCGCAAAAACACCCTAGCCAAGGCAGACGCCGAATTGTGGTCCGCGATCGAGGCCGAAAACCGCCGCCAGGAAGAACACATCGAACTCATCGCGTCCGAGAACTACGTCTCCTGCGCCGTGCTTGAAGCGCAGGGTTCGCAGCTCACCAACAAGTACGCCGAGGGTTATCCCGGCAAGCGCTACTACGGCGGCTGCGAATACGTGGACATCGCCGAGCAGTTGGCCATCGACCGCGCCAAAAAACTTTTCCGCGCCGACTGCGCCAACGTGCAGCCGAATTCCGGCTCGCAGGCGAATCAGGCCGTCTTCATGGCCTTCCTCAAGCCCGGCGACACGCTGCTCGGCATGAATCTGGCGATGGGCGGCCACCTCACGCACGGCTCGCCGGTCAACGTTTCCGGCAAGTGGTTCAATGTCGTGCCCTACGGCCTCGACGAGAAAGAGGAGATCGACTATGCCGGTCTGGAGCGGCTGGCGCGGGAACACAAACCGAAGCTCATCATCGCCGGCGCTTCGGCCTATGCCTTGCACATCGACTTCGAGCGTTTCGCCAAGATCGCCAAGGCGGTCGGCGCGATTTTCATGGTGGACATGGCGCACTATGCCGGCTTGATCGCCGCCGGCGTGTATCCCAACCCGGTGCCGCATGCCGACGTCGTTACCACCACCACGCACAAGACCTTGCGCGGCCCGCGCGGCGGCCTGATCCTGATGAAAGCCGAGCACGAAAGAGCCATCAACTCGGCCATCTTCCCCGGTTTGCAGGGCGGCCCGCTGATGCACGTCATCGCCGCCAAGGCGGTGGCGCTGAAGGAGGCCATGAGTCCCGAATTCCAGCGCTATCAGGAGCAGGTGCTCGCCAATGCCCGCGTCATGGCGCGGGTGCTGGCCGAGGAGCGCGGCCTGCGCATCGTCTCCGGCCGCACCGAGAGCCACGTCTTCCTGCTCGACCTGCGCGCCAAGAACATCACCGGCAAGGAAGCCGAGGCGGCGCTCGGCGGCGCGCACATCACGGTGAACAAAAACGCCATTCCGAACGATCCGCAGAAACCCTTCGTCACCTCCGGCATCCGCATCGGCACGCCCGCCATCACTACGCGCGGCTTCACCGAAATCGAGGCCGAGCAGGTGGCGCACCTGATCGCCGACGTGCTCGATCACCCGAACGATGCGGCGGCCATCGCCAGAACGCGCGAAAAGGTGGCGGCGCTGTGCGGCAAGTTCCCGGTCTACGGCGCCTGAACGATGAAGTGCCCCTTTTGCTCGGAGCCGGACACGCAAGTCATCGACACGCGTGAGAACGAGGAAGGGGATACCGTCCGCCGCCGCCGCCGCTGTCTGGCGTGCGACAAGCGTTTCACCACTTACGAGCGCATTGAATTGCGCATGCCGTTGATCGTCAAGAAAAACGGCAACCGCACCGAGTACGACCGGGAAAAACTGCAAGCCAGCCTGATGCTGGCCCTGCGCAAGCGCCCGGTCACCGCCGAGAGCGTCGATGCCGCCATCCAGCGTATCGAGGAACGCCTGCTCGCCAGCGGCGAGCGCGAAGTGCCGACCGGAAAAGTCGGCGAACTGGTGATGCGCGAACTGCGCCGGCTCGACAAGATCGCCTACGTGCGCTTCGCCTCCGTCTATCGCAACTTCGAGGATGTGGAGGAATTCCGCGAAGCCGTCCGCGAAGTCAAAAAGCCGCGCGCGCAGCGTTCGCGGACATCCTGATTCCGGCGCGACGCGGCTGTCCGGCATGGAACGGCCCATGATGCCAGTAACATAACGCCATGACATTCACCGCCGCCGATCACGACTTCATGGCCCGCGCCCTGCGGCTGGCGGAGCAGGGCTTGTTCACCACCACCCCGAATCCCCGCGTCGGCTGCGTGCTGGTCCGCGACGGCGCTGTCGTCGGCGAAGGCTGGCATGCCCGCGCCGGCGGCGCGCACGCCGAAATCCACGCCCTCGATGCCGCCGGCGGCCATGCCCGCGGCGCCACCGCTTACGTCACGCTGGAACCGTGCAGCCACCATGGCCGCACGCCGCCCTGCGCCGACGCGCTGATCGCCGCCGGCGCGGCGCGGGTGGTGGTGGCGATGCGCGACCCGAATCCGCAAGTCGGCGGCAAGGGCATCGAAAAACTGCGCGCCGCCGGCATCGCCGTCGATGAAGGATTGATGGCAAGCGAGGCGCGTGAACTGAATATCGGCTTCGTCTCGCGCATGGAACGCGGCCGGCCCTGGGTGCGCGCCAAGCTGGCCGCCAGCCTCGACGGCAAGACGGCGCTCGTGAACGGGCAAAGCCAGTGGATCACCGGCCCCGAGGCGCGGCGCGACGGCCACGTCTGGCGCGCCCGCGCCTGCGCCATCCTGACCGGCGCCGGCACGGTGCGCGAGGATGATCCGCGCTTGACGGCGCGTGATGTCGACACCGACCGCCAGCCGCTGCGGGTGGTGGTGGACAGCCATTACGAGACGCCGCCGACGGCGCGCATTCTGGCGGGCGGCAATGCGCTGGTGGCGGTGGCGCGGGAAGACGCAGCCAAGGCCGCCGCCTTGCGCGCCGCTGGCGCCGAGGTGACGGCGCTGCCCGATCCGCGCGGCAAGGTCGATTTGCCGCGCCTGCTGCGGCTGCTGGCGGAGCGCGGCGTCAACGAGCTGCATGTCGAAGCCGGCCACAGGCTCAATGGCGCGCTGCTGAGTGAAGGGCTGATCGACGAACTGCTGCTCTATTTCGCGCCGACGATTCTCGGCAGCGGCCGCGAGATGTTTCCGCTGCCCGAAATCGCCGATCTCGCTGGCCGCCGCGACTTGAGCATCATCGACCTGCGCCGCGTCGGCAATGACATCCGCGTTCTGGCCCGCCCGCTGGCTTGATCCGGGCGCGGCGTAAATTTCAGACTGAACCGCAGACGGCGCAGCCGGGGTCTTTGCCGAACCGGATGGCGCGCCATTCCATGGCCAGGCCATCGAGCAGCAGCAGCCTGCCCGATAGCGAAACGCCGCAGCCGATGATGAGCTTGAGGGCTTCAGCCGCCTGCGTCGCGCCGATCAAACCGACGATGGGCGCGAAGACGCCCATCACGGCGCAGCGCACTTCTTCCACGTCCTCGGCTTCCGGGAACAGGCAGTTGTAGCAGGGGTTGGCGTCCTGCCGCAGATCGAACACCGAAACCTGACCGTCGAAGCGGATCGCCGCGCCGGAGACGAGCGGCTTGCGGCATTTGACGCAGGCGCGGTTGAGCGCGTGGCGGGTGGCGAAATTGTCGGTGCAGTCGAGCACCACGTCGGCCGCCGCGACCTGCTCCTCGAAATCCGCGCCTTCCAGCCGTTGCGCCAGCGCGATGACGTTCACCCCGGGATTGATTTGCGCCAGCGTGTCGCGGCCGGAAACGGCTTTCGGCTGTCCGACCGAAGCGGTGCGGTGAAGAATCTGCCGTTGCAGATTGGTGAGATCCACCGTGTCGCCGTCGCAGAGGACGATCGTGCCGAGGCCGGCGGAGGCGAGATACATCGCCGCCGGCGAGCCGAGGCCGCCGGCGCCGACCACCAGCGCCCGCGCCGCGAGCAGCCGCTCCTGCCCTTCAATGCCGATCTGCGGCAGCAGGATATGGCGGGAATAGCGGAGAAGTTGCTGGTCGTTCACGGCTCAAGGAAAGCTGCGGCGGCAACGGCCAGTCCTGCAAAATCGTCAATCATTTAAATAGACCAACGGCAAACCAGGCGCAGAGGAGACGCAGAGGGGGCGCGGAGTACGGGGACGGCATCTTCGCATCCGCGCCATCACCGTCTTACCGTCCCTGAATGATTTGCAGGCCCTTGAGCAGGTTGATCGCCTGATTCAACTGGTAGTCGTTCTTCGAGGCGATCTCGAAGCGCGGCGGCGGTTCCTCGTCGTCTTCCTCTTTCGCCGGCTTGCCTTCCTTGTCCCCTTTGGCGGGCGCTTTGCTTTGCGGTTTGGGCGCGGGCGACTCTTTGTCTTTCTCGCTGCCGCCATCCCGATCATTTTCCAGATGGCGTTCGAGATCGGCTTCGCGCAGGCGCGGGCTGGAACTGCCGTTGGCGGTTTCTTCGACGAGGATGTCGGGCACGATGCCCTTGGCCTGGATCGAGCGGCCGCTCGGGGTGTAGTAGCGGGCGGTGGTGAGCTTGATGGCGGTATTGTTGGCGAGCGGCAGAATGGTCTGCACCGAACCCTTGCCGAAGGTCTGCGTGCCCATGACGACGGCGCGCTTGTGATCCTGCAGGGCGCCGGCGACGATCTCGGAGGCGGAGGCCGAGCCGCCATTGACCAGCACCACCATCGGCACGTTCTTGGCCGCGGGCGGCAGATCCTTGAGGAAGTCGGTGCGTGTGCCGCGCAGGTAATCCTCGGGGCTGGCGTGATACTTGCGCTTGGCTTCCTCGGTGCGGCCGTCGGTGGAGGTGACCAGCGTTTTCGGCGGCAGGAAGGCGGCGGAAACACCGATCGCGCTGTGCAGCAGGCCGCCCGGATCGTTGCGCAGATCGAGCACCAGCCCTTTCATCTCACCCGGTTTTTCGCCCTGCTTCCAGAGCCGGTTCAGGTGCTCGACGACGCGGTTGGCGGTGTCTTCCTGGAACTGGGTGATGCGCAGATAGGCGTAGCCGGGTTCGAGCAGCTTCGATTTCACGCTCTGCACCTTGATGACTTCGCGCGTGAGCGTGACGATGATCGGCTTGTCCTCGCCCTTGCGCACGATGGTGAGCGTGATTTTGGTTTTCGGCTTGCCGCGCATCCGCTTCACGGCGTCGGAGAGGGTCATGCCCTTCACCAGCGTGTCGTCGAGCTTGATGATGAGATCGCCGGCTTTCAGGCCGGCGCGGAAAGCCGGCGTGTCTTCGATCGGCGACACCACCTTGACGAGGCCGTCTTCCATGCCGACCTCGATGCCGAGGCCGCCGAATTCGCCCTGCGTGCTTTCCTGCAAGTCCTTGGTCGCGTCCACGTCGAGATACTGCGAGTGCGGATCGAGGCTGGTCAGCATGCCGGAAATGGCGCTGGTGATGAGCTTCTTGTCCTCGACCGGCTCGACATAGCCGATCTTGATGGCGTTAAAAACGTCGGCGAAGGTGCGCAGTTCCTCGATGGGCAGGGGCGCGGCAGCGTCCTTCTGGGCGATGGCCGAGAAATTGAGGCTGATGAAAATGCCGGCGATCAGGCCGAGAAGGACAAGGCCGGCGTGTTGCAGCTTGTTGCGCATGTTGTGTGCTGTCTCCGTTGGAACTGCGAAAAACGGCTTGAGCTTGATGACGTGACCGATGACGTTATCAATGACGTTATCAATGACGCTATCAATAACGCTATCAATAACACTACTTCAGGCCGACCCATTGCAGGGGGTCGATCGGCTTACCCAAGTGCCTTAATTCAAAGTATAAACCCGTTTCCGGATTGCCGCCGCTGTTGCCCACCGAGGCAATCGTCTCGCCAGCTTTCACCGCATCGCCGGTGGTCTTGAAAAGGGATTCGTTGTTGCCATAGACGGAGAGGTAGCCGCCGCCGTGATCGACGATGGCGAGGTTGCCGAAGCCGCGCAGCCAGTCGGCGAAAACGATGCGGCCGGGCGCGATGGCTTTCACCTCGGCGCCGTCGGCGGCGCGGATGAAAACGCCTTTCCATGTCGTGCCGCCTTCCTGGCGCGCCGCGCCGAAACGGCCCGTGAGCTCGCCCCGCGTCGGCAGGGCGAGGCGTCCTTTCAGGCGGGCGAAGGCGTCGTCAGGGAGCGAGTCATCCGGCGTGCGCTCGTTGCGCAGGGGCGGCGCGCCGGTCTTCGGAGCCGATTTCGGCGCGGCGACGATGCGGCCCAAGCCCTCGATCAGCCGCGTCAGGCGCTTTTCATCGCGTTTCAGCTTGCCGACTTCCTGCCGCTGCGCCTTGATGCGGTCGGAGAGGCGGGCGAGAACGGCCTGACGCTTTTTCTGCTGCCCGACCAAACTGTCGCGCTCGCTTTGGCGGCGCTGCTCGATGGCAGCCAGTTCCGCGCTTTTCTCGCGCGCCAGTCCGGAGAGGCGCTTGTTCTCGTCGAGTGTTTCGCTCAAATCGCGGATCAGATCGGCCTTGGCGCGCGAGAGCAGGTTCAGGTAATGGGCGTCGCGGGCCAACTGGTTCGGATCGTCGCCGGAGAGCAGATGGCGCAGGGCATCGGTTTCGCCGGCGTAATACTGGCGGGTGAACAGCCGCCCAAGCTGCGTTTGCTGGGCGGCGATGCGCGTTGAGAGCTTGCGCGATTCGGCGTTCAGGTCATTCAGCGCGGCTTGCGCTTCGCGCCGCTCGCCGGTCAGTTCGCGCAGCGTGCGGCTGGCTTGCGAGATGGCCTGTTCCGTTTCGCGCAATTCCTCGGCGGCATCGGCGCGCGCGCCTTCGGTTTTGGCGATGTCGGCCTGCAGCGAGCGGATGCGTCCTTGCAGGTCTTTGAGTTCCTCGCGCTTGTTGCCGTCCGGCGCGGCCAGTGTATTGGCAGCGCCAAAAATGCCGAAAGCGCCCACCGCCATCAGCGCGGCGGTGAACACGAGGGAGAAAAGCCGCTGCTTCAGTTTTGCGCCTTCCCCTGGCTGGCGACGGCCTGCATGGCGGCGGCGATGGCCGCCTGATCGCCGAGGTAATAATGCTTGAGCGGCTTCAGATCGTCGTCCAGTTCGTAGACCAGCGGCACGCCGGTCGGAATGTTCAACTCCACGATGTCCGCATCCGCGATGCCGTCAAGATATTTGACCAACGCCCGCAGGCTGTTGCCGTGGGCGGTGATGATAACGCTCTTGCCGGCGGCCACGTCCGGCGCGATTGTCGACTGCCAGTAAGGCAGGAAGCGCGCCACGGTGTCTTTCAGGCACTCCGTCGGCGTGGCGGCGGCGGTGGCGTCGCCGGCGTAGCGCGGATTGGCGCGCTGGGCGCGCAGCCGTTCGTCGTTGCCGTCCAGCGGCGGCGGCGGCGTGTCGTAGGCGCGGCGCCAGATTTTCACCTGCGCTTCGCCGTATTCCGCCGCCGTCTCGGCCTTGTTCAAGCCCTGCAAGGCGCCGTAATGACGCTCGTTCAGCCGCCAGGAATGCCGCACCGGAATCCACATCCGGTCCATTTCGTCGAGCACCGTCCACAAGGTGCGGATGGCGCGCCGGAGCACCGAGGTGTAGGCGATATCGAAAGCGAAGCCGGCTTCCTTCAGCAACTGGCCGGCCTGTTTCGCTTCGGCGCGGCCCTTGTCGGTCAGATCGACGTCGGTCCAGCCGGTGAAGCGGTTTTCCTTGTTCCAGGCGGATTCGCCATGGCGGAGCAGTACGATTTTTTTCATGGTTTGCAGTGAGCCAGTGCGTTACGAAAGAGCGGCCATCTTGCGCGTGGCCGGGGCGCGTGACCGGGAAAAGTATTTTATAATATTCATGGATGTAATTGGACTCCCGACCTGCGGCCAGCGGCTTGCTGGCCGGCTTGCGGCCCTACCCGAACCCCAAACGGATCTCACGTGGACCTCATCGCGGACCTGATCGGAAAGCAGGAGCATATCGAAACCGCCGCGCGCGCGCTGAAGGCGATCTCGCATCCGCTGCGCCTGAAGATTCTGTGCGTCATCGGCGATCAGGAAGCCTGCGTGCAGGAGATCGTCGACGCCGTCGGCACGTCGCAGAGCAACATTTCCCAGCATCTCGCCATCCTGCGCGACAAGGATGTGCTGCTGACCCGCAAGGACGCCAATCGCGTCTATTACCGCGTTGGCGACCAGCGCACCCTGCAATTGATCGGAATGATGCGGGATGTGTTCTGCGGCCCCCTGCTGCACGCGAAAAATCAACCGAAAAGATAACCGGAGCATCGCTTGGATTTCATCAAGAACAATCTGATCTGGATCGGGCTGGCGGCGGTCAGCGGCGGCCTGTTCGTGTTGCAGACCTGGCGCGCGCGCGGCGCCGGCGCGGGCGTGTCGCCGATGCAGGCGACGCTGCTGATGAACCGGGAAGACGCCGTCGTCGTCGATGTGCGCGAGCCGGCCGAATACAGCGGCGGCCACATTCCGAACGCCCGCCACATTCCGCTCTCCCAGCTTGACAAGCGCCTGTCCGAACTGGACAAGCTGAAGGAGCGGACGGTCATCGTCAGCTGCGCCCGAGGCAACCGTTCGGCGGCGGCGTGCGGCGCGCTGCGCCGGGCCGGTTTCGCCAAAGTGTTCAATCTTGCCGGCGGCATGTCCGCCTGGGATCAGGCCGGCCTGCCGGTGACGAAAAAATGACGACCGCCAAAGTGCTCATGTATTCCACGGCGGTATGCCCTTATTGCATGCGCGCCGAACAGCTTCTCAACAGCAAGGGCGTTACCGAGATTGAAAAAGTCCGCGTCGATCTCGACCCCGCCCGCCGCGAGGAGATGATGCAGAAAACCGGCCGCCGCACGGTGCCGCAGATTTACATCGGCGACCGGCACGTCGGCGGTTACGACGATCTTCACGCGCTCGACCGCGCCGGCCAGCTTGACCCGCTGTTGCGCGGCGCATAAATTTCCCTCAACCGTTTTACCTTTTCATTCCTACGCCATGACCCATTCCGCTCCCGAAGCTGCCGCCAATCCCGCCGCCGACACCACCCAGCCGGTGTTCACGATCGAGAAGATTTACGTCAAGGATCTCTCCCTTGAAATTCCCAACGCGCCGCAGGTTTTTCTTGAGCGCGAGCAGCCCCGCGTCGAAATCGGCCTTCAGTCCGGCGCCAAAGGCGTCGGTGACGGTATTTTTGAAGTCGTGCTCACCGCCACCATCACCGCCAAGCTGAACGACAAGACGCTGTTCCTCGTCGAGGCGGCGCAAGCCGGCGTGTTCCAGATCCGCAACGTGCCGGAACAGGAGCTTGAGCCGGTGCTGGCGATTGCCTGCCCCAACATCCTGTTTCCCTATGCGCGGGAAACCGTCTCCGATCTCATCACCCGCGCCGGTTTCCAGCCGGTGCTGCTGGCGCCGGTGAATTTCGAGGCCATCTACCGCCAGCGTCTGGAGCAGCAGCAACAGGCGCAGCCGGCGGCGGGCCAGACGCCGATCCAGTGACATGCGCCCGCATCGCGCCGCCCTCCTCTGCGCCGGACTGACGCTGCTCGCCGCGCCCGCTTCATCCGCGTGGGCGCTGGAATTTCTCTCGGTGGCCGAGGCCGGCGTGGTGATGTACGACGCGCCCTCGCAGAAAGCCAAGCCGCTGTTTCTCATCCAGCGCGGCACGCCGGTTGAGGCGGTGGTCAGCCTCGAAGGCTGGATCAAGGTGCGCGATGTCGACGGCGACATCGCCTGGATCGAAAAAAAATCCCTTTCCGAGCAGCGCATGCTGATCGTTACCGGCAGCGGCGCCGAAGTGCGCGCCCAGGCCGATGCCGCCGCGCCGCTCGTCTTTGAAGCCGACAGCGGCGTGCTGCTCGAACTGCTCGACGCCGCCCCGCCCGGCTGGGCCAGGGTGCGCCACGCCGACGGGCAATCCGGCTTCGTGCGCGCGAATCAGGTCTGGGGGCTGTGATGCGGCGGCCGGACGCCGCATGAAGCTGGCGGTGCTCGGCGCGGGTGCCTGGGGCACCGCGCTCGCCATCGCCTTCGCCCGCGCGCAGCAGGCGACGCATCAGGTCACACTCTGGGCACGCGATCCCGATCAGGCGCAGGCCCTGCGCGCGCGGCGCGAAAATATCCGCTACCTGCCGGGCTGTCCGCTGCCTGAAACGATTCAAGTCGAAACCGATTTTGCCGCCGCCGCCGGCGGCGAACTGAACATCGCCGCCGCGCCGCTTGCAGGCTTGCGCGACATCCTCCGCCGCCTGCGCGCCGTGGCGCCCCGCACACCGCTGCTCTGGGTCTGCAAGGGCCTCGAAGCCGGCAGCCAGCGACTGCCGCACCAGATCGTTGCCGAAGAACTCGGCGACGGCATCGCCTGCGGCGCGCTCACCGGCCCCAGCTTCGCCGAGGAAGTCGCGCGCGGCCTGCCCACCGCCATCACCCTCGCCGCCGCCGACGGCGCTTTCGCCGAAACCACGGCGCAGGCGCTGCACGACACCCGCCTGCGCGTGTATGCCAGCCATGACGTGGTCGGCGCTGAAATCGGCGGCGCGGTAAAAAACGTCATGGCCATCGCCGCCGGCATCGCCGACGGCATGGGCTTCGGCCTCAATGCCCGCGCCGCCCTGATTACGCGCGGGCTGGCGGAAATCGCCCGGCTCGGGCTGGCGCTGGGCGGCAAGCGGGAAACCCTGATGGGGCTGGCCGGCATGGGCGACCTGATTCTCACCTGCACCGGCGATTTGTCGCGCAACCGCCGCGTCGGACTGGCGCTGGCCAAGGGCCAGCCGCTGGAGCGCATCCTGCGCGAACTCGGCCACACCGCCGAAGGCGTTTCCAGCGCCGGCGAAGTCGCCGTTCTGGCCGGCCAGCTTGGCATCGACATGCCGATCACCCAGGCCGTGCACGGCATTCTCGATCACGGCGTCCCCGCCGCTGAAGCCGTCGCGCGGCTCCTCAACCGCGATCCGAAGCTCGAAACCGCCTGAGTGGTGAATTGGGCCGGGAAGACATTTCTTCCTTCAAGGACGGGGCGTGCTTGCTGCTTGCAAAGTATGCTGAAGATCAAAGCAAAATCATTCCAATATATTGATTATATTAATAATAAACTTCATGTTTTTTGATTGAACGATTTGTTTTCAGTTATAATCAAACAAGTGTTTACATTAGTTTCATATTGGCGCTGGCGCGCGCAATTTTCAGGCGGAGGATTGCCATGAATCATTGCTACAAAGTCATTTTCAATCGCAGCCTGGGCGTTTGGCAGGCCGTCACTGAACTGGCGAAATCGCACGGCAAATCGGGCGGCGAGCGCGCGAAGGCGGCGTCTTCCGGCGCCGCGCGCCGCCGCGCTGCCGTTAGCGGCCTGCTGCTTTCCGCCGCCGGCATCGGCCTGTTCGGCGCCACCGACGCCTTGGCGCGCTGCTACAACAAAACCTCGCTCGATAACGGGCGGGGCAATCAGTCGCCCCTCATCAGAACCGCCGCCCAGGTGAGCGGCGGCGCCAATATCGGCACCTACCAGCCGGTGTCCAACGACGTCATCATCTGCGACCAGGATACAACGCCCGTTCCGGCGCAACCCAACACCCTGTTGAACCCGCTGAACGCGACGACGCAGATTTT